>JAUSMR010000016.1 GCA_030645955.1 Gallionella sp.
GCGCCGGCGGCGCCGGCGGTTTATCTTATACGGGCGGTTTTGCCGGTTATAATGCCGGAACTATTTCCTCTTCATATAATAACAATGAACTCAATACCGTTTCCGCGATTGCGGGAAGCGGCGGCGCCGGCGGCACCGGCGTAGCCGGTTCGGCCGGCGGCAGTACGGCAGTAGCCGGTACGGGAGGAGTGGCCGGAGCGGCCGCGGTCGGTGGCACGGCCTATGTCGGCGGGCTGGTCGGATACAATACCAATACAGGAGTTATCCAATCCGACTCCTACGCGGAGATTTCTGTGACCGCGACTTCGGGTGGTGGTGGCGCCGGTGGCGCCGGCGGAGCCGGTGGTAGCCGCGCGGCCGGCGGCGCTGGCGCGGCCGGTACGACCGGCGCCACAAGTTCGGCCGGCGGATTAGTTGGATTAAATTATGGAACTGTTTCTGATAGTCATGCCACGGGTAATGCTATCGCCGTAGGCGGCGCCGGCGGGTTGGACGGCGCCGGCGGAGACGGCGGTTCGGGTTCAAGCGCGGGCGCGGCTGGATCTGGCGGAGGCACGGCCACCGGTGCCGCGACTAATTCCGGCGGCGTGGCTCTTGCCGGCGGTTTGGTTGGCTATAATTATAATTACGGTCTTATTCAAGACGGTTCTTATGCCACCGGTAACGCCACTTCTACGGGTGGCGCCGGTGGCGCGGGCGCTAACGGCGCTAACGGCGGTACGGCAACGGGAGCCTCTCAAGCCGGCACCGCGGCCGTTGCCGGCAAGCTTGCCGGTGTGGGAGGCGCGGCCTACGCCGGAGGATTGATTGGTTATAATACTTTGAATTACGAAATGCCTAAAATGAGGTAAAATTAAAGGCGGCCGAAAGGCCACCTTTAATCATGAAACTAACCCTGCAAGTATACAACGAATTAAAACAAAAAGTCACGTTCTTCTACAAAAAGCTTCAATTTAGCAAATACGAAAAAACCAAAGGTCGGAAACTGGCCATCTCGCCGATTGATACCATCACGCTCGCGCTTTACAAACAATCGAGCACTCGGAAGACAAAGAAATCTCTTTGGAACGACCTCAAGAAATATCTGAAATGCTGTTACAAAACTCTGGTGGTCAACATAAACAAATGCGTTCTGCTCGCGTTAATCATCGCTCTTAAACTCCGAGAATTGAATCGGACAAACGCACACATCGTCAAACACACCGATGCAACCGATATTCCTGTTTGTCTCAACAAAAATGCCAAAAAACACAAGACGATGTACGGCCTCGCGTCATGGGGACATTCCGGAAAAGGCTTCTACTATGGGCTTAAACTGCATTTAACCACTGATTTGAAACGGAATATCCTATCGTTTTCCATCACATCGGCAAACGGCTCCGACCGCGAGCAATTTATGAAATTGAACAAGGATTTGGAGGGAGTGTTTGTGGCTGACGCCGGATACACTTCGGAGAAATTAGAGAAAGAGTTTTTTCAGGAACACAAACGAATCCTGTTCGCCAAACCGAGAGCGAATATGAAAAAACTAATGACCTCTCTGCAATCGAAACTCTATGACACCCGCATGTTGATTGAATTGAATTTCCGAAACCTCAAACTATTCTTCGGCCTTGAAACGTCGCTTCCTCGTTCAATCAACGGCTATCTCGGCAATTACATCTACTCCATTCTCGCGTGCATGCTTCGCTGATTATCAATCGTATTTGAAACTTTTTGTTTTAACAATATGGAAAATCGCTTCTGCTCCAAAAGCGGGCGGTTTCTGCGCGCATGAAATTACGGTGAAAAAAGGCATTTCGTAATTCAAAGTACAAGAGGAAAAAACAAAAATATGTGGACAACAAAAAATTCCGCCCCGACGCAAGTCGGGGCGGAATTTTTTTTCTAAAATTTTTTATCAAACTATTTCGCGCATCGCAGACACCCTGTCTGGTTTATTCGCGTCTTAATATATTTCGCTCCGCAGGCGCACACGGAAATCACCGTTCGTTCCGGTTTTTCTATCCAGTGTCCATCCTTCTGGAAAGTTTTTGAGGGTCCGTGTTTAATGATTACCATTTTATTAGTCTATAAAAGTAAGTGCTTTACCCGCTTTTCCCGCGCGTCCCGTTCGGCCAATGCGGTGAACATAATCGTCGTAGGTAGCGGGAATATCAAAGTTGATAACGTGCGTCACTCCAACAATGTCCAAACCTCGCGCGGCCACATCGGTCGCCACCAAAATCTGAGTTTTTCCGTCTTTAAAAGCCGCCAAGGCGCGCTGTCTTCCGGACTGATTTTTATTACCGTGAATTGAAGTTGCTTTGAAACCGCGTTCCTCCAAAACCTGCGACAATTTTTCCACACCGTGTTTGGTTCTGCCAAAAATCAACACTTTTGAAAATTCCGGCTTGATAAGCAAATCATGCAACA
>JAUSMR010000022.1 GCA_030645955.1 Gallionella sp.
CACCCGATCAGCGAAGACCAGCTCAAACAGGAATACGACAAGCTGAAAACCAAGCTGGGCAACAAGGAATACAACACCCGTCACATCCTGGTGGGAACCGAAGCCGAGGCCAAGGACATCATCGCGCAGCTCGGCAAGAAAGCCAAATTCGAGAAACTCGCCGCAAAATCCAAGGATACCGGTTCTGCGGCGCAAGGCGGCTCATTGGGCTGGGCGGTACCAAGCAATTTCGTTCCGGAGTTTGCCAATGCGCTGCTCAACCTGAAAAAGGGCGAATACACCAAAGAACCGGTGCAGTCGCAATTCGGCTGGCATGTCATCAAACTGGACGACACGCGCGAACTGAAAGTTCCGTCGTTTGAAGAGGTTAAGCCGCAGCTGCAACAGCGCCTGCAACAGCAATCGATCAAGAAAGCGATTGACGAATTGCGCGCCAAGGCCAAGATCGAGTAATCGGTAACAAGCCAAAAAAGGGGATGCTTCGGCATCCCCTTTTTTATTGACGGCAAAATTTTTCAGCCGTGTATCGGCCATTGCAAAAACGCTTAATATCGCGGAGCTTCTTGCCTACTCCCTTATAGTCTGCGCGGGAGAGCACCCGTTTACCTTGATCCTAAAAACCGCAGTAGCCTCTTGTATTTCTGCGTTAGCACGCGTGGCGCTTTATTTTTTATATCTTCGATACCACTCACCTTTTGGGTGAAGTCGTTGCTGTAGGAGCTCGATTCATCGAGCGATTGATCCGTGGTGCTATCGCGCGATAAATCGTGCTCCCACAGGTTTAAACTGCCTTTTTAGGTTGATACATTCGAAAGAGAAAACACGCATCCCTAGGCCAAAATATATAGGCATTTCGGCATATTGTATAAGGCAAATCAACTATCTAGAATGCCCCGCAACCAGACTTCCGCAAACCGCCCGATCATGTAATTAAAAAATGCTTATCGTTGTTCAACCACCGCAAGGGAGGCGAATAAAATGGAAAGCGCGAAAATCAAAATATCACTGTTGATGCGGGGCAACACCGGCAAGGAAGTCGCCGAACTGAAGAAAGCCTTGCGCAAGGCCTTGGGCGATGGCGCAGCGGCTTACCCCGGCCTGGCCGCCGGCAATGAATTCGACGCCGACACCGAGACCGCCCTGCGCGCCTGGCAGTCCGGCATCGGCCTGGTGGCGGATGGCATCGCCGGGCCGCGCACCTTGCCCGCGCTGGGTATTACACCGGCCGCAAAATTGGCCGTCAGCGTGGACACCGCTCTGGTGAACAAGTTGTTTCCCTACACCAAGACCTCCAATATCGCCAAAAATCTGCCCTATGTGACCGCCGCGCTGGCGGCCTTCGGCCTGACCGACGCGAACATGATCAGCACCGCGCTGGGCACGATACGCGCCGAGACCGAGGGTTTTGTGCCGATCGCCGAAATGCCCTCCCATTTCAATACGCTGCCCGGCCAGGCCGCCTTCAGCGCTTACGAATACAAGCTGGGCAACAAGCAGCCGGGCGATGGCGCGCGCTATCGCGGGCGGGGCTTCGTGCAATTGACCGGGCGCGACAATTACGAAAAATACGGCAAGGTTCTCGACATCGCACTGGCAGACAACCCGGATTGCGCGTGCGCGCCGGAAGTCGCCGCCTGCCTGCTGGCCGCCTATCTCGATGAGAACAGGGACAAGTTGGCCAAGGCGCTGGCCAGGGATGACCTGAAGGCGGCGCGCAAGGTAGTCAATGGCGGCAGCCACGGCCTGGAGCGGTTTACCGACACTTTCCGCAGCGCGCAGAAAGTCTGGGCCGCGAAACCGCTGGTCGGTGCACTGGCCAAGGCGGCAGCCCCGATCGCGGCGCGCCGGGCATCCCTCAATGTAACGCGCGACCCGGCGGATCTGCGCGACCGGCAGTACCTGCCGCCGCCGCGCTCGCTGCCGCAGATATTTCCGGCGGACGACGACATCAAGCATTTCATGGGCGCCTATACCAAGGCCGGACTCATTCTGGATCAGGGGCAGGAAGGGGCATGCACCGGTTTCGGCCTGGCCTGCGTCGTCAACTACCTGCGTTGGCAATCTGCCGGAATGCCGAAGAAACTCGAGTCGGTCAGCCCGCGCATGCTGTATCACTTCGCGCGGCGTTTCGATGAATACGAAGGCGAGAATTACGACGGCTCAAGCTGCCGGGGCGCGCTCAAGGGCTGGTATCACAACGGCGTCTGCCTCGAATCCCGGTGGTCATACGCGGCGGGAGACAATGCCCTACCCACATCGGGCTGGGACAGCGACGCCATCGAACGGACGCTGGGGGTGTATTACCGCATCGACCCTCAGGCCATCACCGACATGCAGGCGGCGATTCTGGAAGTCGGCGCGATCTACGCTTCGTCCTATACCCATAAAGGCTGGGATACGGTCAAACCCAGCGCCAAACCGCCGGCGTCCCATGCCACCCTCCCGGTGATCGCCTACGACGGCAAACCGTCGCGCAGCGGTGGCCACGCCTTCGCGCTGGTGGGCTTCAACCGCGCCGGTTTCGTGATCCAGAATTCCTGGGGAGGCCAATGGGGCGCCGGTGGTTTCGCCGTGATCAGCTATGCGGATTGGATGGCGCATGCGATGGATGTCTGGGTCGCCGCGCTGGGCGTGCCGGGGGTCGTCTCGGGCCGCCTCGCAGCTGGCGACAGAGAAGTGGCGGGCGCTGCTGCCGCTGCCCGCAGCAACTGGTGGGACGAGGGCACCGCCTACCGGCACAGCATCGTGCTGGGCAATAACGGCCACATCAATCGCTACGACAAGCTGGATGGCGTCACTCGCACCTTGCAGAATCAGGCGTGCGTTCTGCCGGACACCTGGTTCCGGCAGAACCCGCACGAGAAAAAACGCCTGGTGATCTACGCGCACGGCGGCCTCAACAGTGAAGCAGATGCGATCCAGCGCGCCCAGGCAATGGGGCGCTATTTCCTCGGCAACGGCTGCTACCCGCTGTTCCTGGTGTGGAAGAGCGGCCTGCTCGAATCGCTAGGCAACATCCTGGCGGATAAAGTCAGCCCCGGCACAGGCATGGCCGGGGGCATCGGCGGCTGGCTGACCAACAAGGTCAGCGACCCCGTCGTCGAAAAAACCATCGGACGCCCGCTCGCCCGCCCGCTGTGGAGCGAAATGAAGGAAAACGCCGAGCTCGCGGCGGAAAACGGGCGGGGCGGCGACCTGCTGACCGAAGCGCTGCGCTCGCTGGCCGGCAGCTGGGGCGACCAATTCGAACTGCATCTGATGGGCCATTCCGCCGGCTCCATCGCCCTGGGCAGATTGCTCGACAACTTGGCGCATAAAGGCCTGACCGGCAGCGTCAAATCCGTCCATCTGTACGCCCCGGCCTGCACGGTCGCCTTTGCCAACCGTCACTACGCCACCCAAGCCGAGATCATGAGCAGACTGCACCTGGACATCCTGGCGGATCAGCGCGAGCAGGATGACAACGTCGCGTTTGTCTACCAGAAGTCCCTGCTCTACTTCGTTTCCAACGCACTTGAGGCCGATTTGCGCATGCCCATCCTCGGTCTGGAGAATGTCTACAATCCGCAGTATTCCGGCTGGGATGGCTCGCCAAGCACCGCCGAAACCCTGACCAACTGGCGCAATGCCGTGGAAATCAACAAGCTGAAGGATCGCCTGACGATCCACAACGAGGAGAAAATCCTCACCCGGCGCGGCAACGGCGCCGGCATGCCGGAGAAGACCGCAAGCGCATCACACGGCGGCTTCGACAACAACGTCGAAATCATCGGCCGAACGCTGGAGCGCATCACTGGCGCGCCGCTCGCCTTGCCGGTCGACGATCTGGTCGGGTTCTAGCAGGCTGCTGAAATTCTCTGGCGCTTAAATGGGCCAGCATCACGATGCGTTTATTCCGGCAAAATAAAGCGATGCTGGCACTATGATTTCCGTTCGATTGTTTTTGTAGGTTCGTTACCGTACAGACTGGTGACAACATCACCTTCAATCTTCGCACTGTGCAGGGTGAGCCTGCCAACTCAAGCAGCCCCTTTTAATTCTCCTTAATTCTGCTGGCGGGGCAGCGCGCTTGGTTTTTAGCGTTGTATTTTTTGCAACGGGTGAACTGCAATTGTTCTTGCTGTGTGAAATCCGCTCACCATATATCGGATCGCAGTATTGTTGAATCAGGTTGGTGCGAGGGTACTTAAGTTAACTTTTATAAAGGATAGGACAATGAAAAAAAGCACGATAGCAATTGCAATAGCAGCCGCACTACTAAGCATGACCGCCGCACAAGCCAGTGAATTCGGCGGTGGGTATGTGGGCGGTAAAATCGGTGCAAACCGCACCGACATGACCGCAGTCGACCGGCAAACGCCTCTCGCGACAGGTGTTGAGGGCGGATATAACTGGGATATGAACAGTGTGTTGCTGGGCGTGGATGGTTTCATGGACTTTAACGGCAAAAAGACCCATACCGGTGTTCTGCCAGCTCCAGCCACCGTGAATTATGGCAGCCATGTTTATGGGCTGGATTTCAAGCTGGGTCTGCCGAACGGCAATTGGCTGCCTTATGCGAAATTGGGATATGCGCGTGTCAATGGGCGTGGCGATGCTTATGCTTCGGCTGTTGGCGGGAGTGGGGCGCATCTCGGCCTGGGTGTTGAATATAAATTCGCGCCGAACTGGAGCCTTGCCGGTGAATGGACAAACAGCACTGGCAAAAGCGGTGCAACCAAGCTGAAAAACAACAACCTGACCCTCGGCGTAAATTATTATTTTGATAAGCCTTATGTCGCCGCACCAGTGGTTGCGGCTGCGGCAGCAGCTCCGGCACTAGCCCCAGCCCCCAGCGAAACCTGGAAGACTTTGCTGGAAAACAAGCCGGTGTGCATAGAAGGGGCCAACTTTGAGTTCGATTCGACGAAATTGCGCAGCGGAGAAATCAAGAAGCTGAACGAAGTGGTCTCCTTCACCGAGAAATACAAGGATGCACAACTGGAATCGAGCGGACACACCGATAGTACCGGCACTGAAGAATACAACCAGAAGCTGTCCGAGGGGCGCGCCGAGTCGGTCAAGGCTTATATGGTTAAGAAGGGGGTGTCCGCTAATCGCATCGATACTATCGGCTATGGCGAATCCAGGCCGATGGCAGACAACACGACCAGCGAAGGTCGCGAACTGAATCGCCGTGTCGAGATCTGCACCGTGCTCAAGGTAGAAAAGAAGGTGCGCGTGACCGAGTAATTTTCCTCACGCCGTGCATAAGCGGGCTGCTTTCAGCCCGCTTTTTTATTGCCTGTAACAAGCGTGTACCACGATGGCAAGATGAACTCGGACGTTGAGCTTCCGCTCCTAAGGAGATCAACCGTCTCTTTTGTGTCGGAGGTACAAAGCACCGGAATAGAATTGTTTCTGGAGAAATACTGATGGCGTGGATGAAAAAGCAATCGACTCCGGCACCTTTGGTTTCCTGTTCATGCATGGCTTTGTTGCGGCTACCCGGCGGAAACGCCCAGCTCCGCGCACAGCTTGCCCATCATCGCCCGCAGTTCGCTCACCTCCGCTTCGAGCCTGGCGACGTTGGCCTTGAGCGCGGCGATCTCGCCCACCGTCACATCACCCGAGGGTACGTCCGCTCTGACCGGCGCACGCTCCTCGATGACCGGTACGCCAGAGAGCAGATGCATCCAGCGGTTCTCGCGCGAACCGGGCTGGCGCGGCAGCTCCACCACCAGTCCGCCCGCCGCGCGCTCGACCAGCTCGACCAGAAAACTCTCGACCGAAGAAATATCCGCGAACTTGTGCAGCCTCTCGCAATTGAGGCGCAACTCCCCTGCCGTCTGCGGGCCGCGCAGCATCAGCAGGGCCAGCAATGCGGTGGACTGCGTGGGGATATGCAGCACCCGTTCGATGTTGTGCGCATAACGCGACGCCCTTCCGCCGCTGGTTTCCACGATCAGCGACATCCCGCGCAGGCTATCCAGCGCCACCAGCACTTCCGCTTCGGCAGCCTCGATCACCGGATCGCGGCTGCTCTTCTGGTTGCAGCCGGAGACCAGCGAATTCAGCGTCAACGGGTAAGAGTCCGGCACCGTGCGCTGCTTCTCGGCAAGTACGCCGAGAATGCGGGTTTCAAGGAGGGAGAGAACGGGGAGTGTGGTGGACATCATTTATCCTGAAAAAAGCAGTTAACGGTTTTGTAGCCAACGTAGCATGCGCTGTGCGCACGACATTGCACGGGATCGTGCGCACAGCGCATGCTAGATTTACTATTGCAAAGATCAAACCACCACGTAGGGGCGAGATTTATCGCGCCCTGATCTGCTCATGCACAGAAAAAAGGGCGCGATAAATCTCGCCCCTACAAGAACCTGCAACCGCTCAAATATTCCGGCTCTTCTTGATCAAATCATGCGCAAGCTGGATTTCTTTTGCCTGCTCGGTGGCCATCGCGATCATGTCTTCCGGCACGCCCTGCCCCATCAATTTGTCCGGGTGGTATTGGCTCATCAGCTTGCGATAGGCGCGCTTGATCTCCGCGTCGCTGCTGTTCTTGGTTACCCCCAGCGCCTTGTACGCATCCTCCAGCGCAGTGGCGGATTTGGCTTGCCCCCCAGCGAAGTGGGATTGATTCAGCACCATGTCCAGCAACTGCCTGAACGCGGCCTGGTCATAGCCGAGACGGGCGGCGATGTCAGCCAGCAACGCTTCTTCAGCCGGATGGAAATGCCCATCCGCCAGCGCCATCACGATCAGATAGACCAGCAGCACCTGTTTCAGATGCTTGGTGTGCCCGCAAACAGCCATGAATCTTTTCAAGGTCGGCTCGATGTCGAACGCCGGATCGGCACCCCGCTTGAACAACGCAATCGCCTGTGATCGATGCTCCGCAGTCATGTCCAGTTTCTGCATGAACTGCTCGACATGAGCGATCTCATCCTGGGATACCTGCCCATCGGCCTTGGCCAGCTTGCCCATCGAGATGAACACCGTCTCAAGGAACACGGTCTGACGCAGCGCATTCTGCAACGGGTTCATCCCGCCGGAGCCATACGCCCTCATGCGATCAAAAAATCCCCCGATAAAAAAACCGAGCAATGCACCCCAAAATCCGAGAAAGAAATAACCCGCAATGACGCCGATGAGCTTGAACAAGGCAACTCCAAAATGAAAAATAAGCCACAACCAAGGCGCGCATTATACAGACCACGCCGCTGCATCTTCCCGCCAACAACTGCCAACATCCTCGCCATCCGTCACCAAGGCGAATGCGGCTTCATCGATTGAGCGCGCGCAGGCCTGCCTGCCTCGCACATCATCGATTGACAAATCACAAAGTAGCGGAGTAGTGTTCACCCCACTTGCACGACTGCCGCAACGCACACAGCACCGCACGCACGGTGCCGGGCTACCGGCAGAATCCCCAGAACAGGAGCTGGCGCAAGACCGAATTCCCGCACCGACAGGAAACACCGCCAGTTGCATACTTGTTCAAAAAGGGGAATCACTTGACCTCAAATCTCACCGGTTTTCTCTGCAAAAACACAATAAGTCGCTGCCACGCTATGCTTGTAAAAAAACAATTGCGATGCTGACCCGTTTAATTGCGCTCCCGCTTGCGGGAGAGGATTGAGGAGAGGGAATTGGGAAGCATCGCCAGCAGCATTACTCGTTCTAAAAGGGGAATCACATGAACGCAAAATTACATGCCGCGACAATCGCTATTTTGTTATCTCTTTCGTTAGCTGGCTGCGGTGTAACCATTGGTGCAAATAAGATTGACATCACGAAATCAACTGCGGTTCATGGTGAGGGGATCGTATACGCCCTTCCCAAGACAACATTAGATGTTGTGCAACCTATTAAGCTAATTATCCCTAAAGGAGGAGCTCTAGCTGGAGTCTGGGATGAATGTCAAAAGGCGTGTAGCTCACCGGGTGCGACAACAGATCAAAAAAAGGAAGCATGTACCCCCCAGATGGATGCAAGCGTGAAATTTGGTATACCTCTACTACGAACCCGCACTATTCCAGATGCCAGTCAGTTGTATCGAGTACAAGCTGATGCGGAGATATTCCAAAGTCTTTCAATGAAATTTGAAATTGACCAGTCTGGCATTTTGAAATCTGCTGATAGCAGTGCTCAAAATCTTACATACGACATAGCTTCGACATTGGTGAAAGATATTATCGCTACGGCTCCAAAATCGATATTAGGCGTATTTTCGTCGCAACAAAAACTTTTTGTGATAGGAAAACCAACAAGTCGTTCCTGTTTTGCTGTTTCGGCCGATGTCGCTGAAAGATCAAAAAATAAGTCTTGGTTTGACAACAGTAAGCAACCAGACATGTGTAGTTTGGTATCGCAGATCAAGGGGTGTATGAAACCTTTTGAAGATAGCCTTAACCAAGCCAATGTGAATCTTACGAAGCTTTTTGAATCAGTCAGCCTTGAGAAGACTGACGCAAAAGTACTCGAGGCAATCGCATCATTTCGACGTGACAAAATTGCTGAAGCAAAGACGCACCTAGATGAAGTTAAAGGGGTCTATGGCCTAGCTGAAGAGAAGCCTACAGAAGCTGCTTTTGTGATAACTATTCCAGTAGGGGCCCCCGATGAAATGCAAGCAATGAACAAATCGGTTCAACTTCTTGAGAAGATTAATGCGAATGAGGCCATTGTTGTTGCAACTTCTGAGGGCGACGGTAAGTTTATGGGCGTATTGCTTCGTGCGCTAAAGGAAGATCAAGCAAATAGCCCACGCCTCTATGAGGTTGAAGTTGCGATGCCAACAGAAATAAAGAGTGTGGACACAACGGAAGCGGCTGTTGGAGCCAATGGGTATCGTTACCGCGTACCACTAGAATCCCTAGTGAAATTTGCAGTTAATAATAAAAAAGGGGAAGCTCTTCCAGGCTCCATGACTGAGACACGCACTATCGCGCAGCATGGCCCGATTGCAGCTCTTACATCACGTTTCAAAGGTAAAGGGGGCAAGGTGTCAATTAAATTGTGGCCTGATTCTGGTGGCATTCAAATAGTTGAAATTGGGGCTGATCCAATCCCAACCTCAGCATTTTCAGGATCGTTGGATGAACTTTCAAAACAGGTCAAAGCCAAGAAAGATATTGATGCAGAAGCAGCGAAAGTCGATCAGGAATTAGAAGCCCTTAAGAGAGATGTTGCAATTAAGGAGCTAGAGAAAAAGAAGAAAGACTTGGAAAAACAGCTTGCGGAGTAATTGCGCATGAGAGAAGAACATGTCCGAATCGAAATGAAATCAGCATCACAATGTTTTTTGTCCAAAGCAAAGTGATGCTGACTCGTTTTAATTGTAATTATTCTGATTGTTCATTAATGCTTGATATTTCACAAAGTGAGAAAACCATGAAAAAAAGTGGTGTGTCGTTTGGCGATGACAAACAGCTAGGTGTTGACAACCCCTTTAGTGGAGATAATGGTTTTGGGCAGGGTCTGCCAAAAACGAATTCTGAATCTCCAGAACATTTGGGAAATTTTGATGTGCGAGTTATTCCAGGTGGCGGAAGCAGCAAGCACGGAAATGATCAGATCAAACCAGACTTTGTCTTGCCAGACGGTGGTGAGACCGTTCACCTAGATGTCTTTCCAGGCAATGGGGTGCATCCACCAGTAGTTCGAAGCACGGAGTATGTTACGTACAAGTCGGTCATTCACATTGCAGTTTTCGCTAGGTATCAGAAACCTGAGGGGGAGCAGCTCATCAAAGACGTAGGCTATCTGCACGCCGCCACAGGTGAAGACTTCCACCTAATTTTTGCTGGGTATTCGCAAACCAAGCCTGTGGTTTCTGAACGCGGTGCATTGAGCGTGCCGAAGGAGATTGCTCTGCCCGGTGAAACTTGGTTCTACGACGACTATGAGTTCTTCAAGCAAGTTCGCATGGTGGAAGGAGCCACTACTTGGAAATATGCCGGTGGCTTGCAGTTGCTCATTTGCGACGTGGAGATCGCAGATGATCAGCCAGCAAATATTAGCCAAATGTTCGTCGAAAAAAAGGCGGCACTTGAAAATGTGATTTTGATAGACGTCGAGGAGATCAAAGAGAACAAACTCTTTGCTGATTTTGACCGCTTCTTCGAGGCACTGCGTACAATCATTCACAACATCCAGTCGGGACCCAATTCCAGTAGCAGCCCGACTTTTCAACTAAGTGACCATCTCGGGCTTAAGAAGGGCATCGTTGTAACAAAGAGGGCTCTAGCCAAGGCTTTTAAGCTCGAATTCTTTGAGGCGATTGATGAGGCGATAACTCTCAATAGCTTCGCAGTCAAAGACATCCGCATGACCCCTACCAGCAACTGAATTGACAATCAGCAACGAACTCCAATACAGTTCGCCCCACTTGCACTTCCGCGCCACGCACATCGTACCGCATGCACGGTACGAGGCACACCACGGAACCCCCAGAACAGGAGCTGGCGCAAGGATCGATTCCCGCACCGAGACGGGGAGCATCGCCAGCAGCATTACTTGTTCAACAAAGGGGGAATCACTTGACCGCAAATTTCACCGAATTTTCTTTGCGCAGACACTACAAGCTGCTCGCTATGCCTGTTCAAAAACAATTGTGATGCTGACCCGTTTAATTGCGTTTAACTGCTAGAGAGCATGGCTGATTCTCCTTCCCTGAAATTCAAAGATAACCTTGAAGAGGTATATCAACTTATGGCAATGCATGGTGTGCTCGCCGGGGCGGGGCCTGGACGAAAACATCGTGTTGAGGTTCTCAATAAGAGTGCTGTGCTGTTTGCCTGCGCTTCATTTGAGGCATTTATCGAAGACCTTGCTAGGAGATCATTCGATCATTTGGTACTGAAATCTACGGACCATACTACCTTGCCAAAGGCGATTTTGAAGTCCATTGCAGAGACATTGCGAAACGATAAAAACGAACTAAAAATTTGGGACTTGGCTGGGAATGGCTGGCGTACCGTTGCCGAACATTACAAACAAAGTATGATTTTGAAACATATTGGCCCGTTCAATACACCTAAACCTCACAATATCGAATCTTTACTAAAAGAGCTTACCGGTTTTCCTGAAACATACCCGGTGTGGAGGTGGCGAGGAATGAATGCAGCAGCATCAAAGAAAAAATTGAAAGATTTTGTTGAGTTGCGAGGATCACTCGCACATGGAAACAAGCCTGCTGCTCCGGTTCTAAAAAAAGACGTTGTGGGGTACATCAAATTCTTAGCCATACTCAGCGTTCGCTTATCAAATGATATGTGTGATTACTGCTTAAAAATCACTGGAGAAGAACCATGGGATTGGGCAATTTATAAGACGATAGAGTAATCTTTAATGCTGAACTACCACCTGCTAAAGCAGGTGGGTTAACGCAGTTAGGCGCAGAGGACTAAAGTCCTCTTGCTCGCGCCCAGCTAAACACGCAACACCATCATGGAGAAACGTGATCCGGTGTTCCACTTATGCTGAATTCGCAAGGCTAAAGCCGGTGACTTAAACCTTGTGATGGACAATTAAAATTGGGAATAACAAATTTTCCGAGAACTAACGGGGACAGCCAGCGTAGCCCGGATGAAATGCAATGGAATCCGGGGCACTTTCGGTTACACCCACTGTTACCCGGATTCCGCTTCGCTTCATCCGGGCTACAGGCTGATAACATAACAAACTAGGCCATGATTAAAAAGGCGACCGGATGGTCGCCTTTTTCATTTTAGAAAACGGTACTCCCCTACCCTCATCCGTGAATCAGGTTGAGCTGCTTCGCAATGACGTCGTGATTGAGCCACAGCACCGGAGCCGCCGGATGGGAGGCTTCCATGAACATCAGCGGCCCGGTTCCCTCCAGCACCAGCGCGCTGAGGATGTCCGTCACCAGCGCCTTGCGGTCCTTGTGCATCTGGGTGATCTCATCCGAGGTGCCGATCATCAGGTCGGCCAGTGCTGCGGAATTGTCCATCGGCCACGCGGCGAAGTTGCGGTACGCCTTCATCACACCGGCGGCGTTGTAGTCGCTGATCTTCTGCAGCAGCGCTTCGAGTGACATGCCATCTTGCAACAGGTCGCGGCAGGCCTGCCACTGCGCATCGGCCCATGCTCCGCCGCCTTCCTGCTTGAGCGCACGCAGCAACGGGAACAGCGACAGTTCGACGCCGACGAAGATGTCGGAGGAATTGGTGCGTATCTCGGGGCAATTGAATACCGTAGCCTTGATGCCCTGCGCCCATGCATTCCGCGCCACTTGTTCGAGGCGCATCTTGGCGTAGCCCTGGGTATAGTTGGTATAGGTCTGCCAGTGGTAGTCGCCATTGATGAGGATCTCGGTGCCGTGGTAGCCGTAGGCGGTGTAGCGCACCTGGCCGCCGTTCTTTTCCAGCCGCGCGCGGATCGCCGCACTGCCTTCGATCAGATACTGGAAGGTGTTCGCGGTGACTTCGTCAAAATTCATCAGGCACAGTTTGCCGAGATCGCTGTCGAGCAGCGCGCGCGAGGACATGAAGCGCTCGCCGCGCCCCTTGTAGATGCGGTTCGCGATCGCGAGGAACACCTTCACCTTGGGGATGCCGCCCGCCATGGTGTGCGCGAAGAACGCGTTGCTGCCGTCCGCGATCATGCCGTCCAGCTCGGCCATCACTTTCGCGACGGAATCCCTGAAGCGCTTGACGCCGACCGCGCGGCATTTCTCGATGTGCGGCCAGTCGAGTTTGTCGTCCTGCCAGCTCTTGAGCGTCATGCCGCCCAGCAGATCGGTCGGCGTGGGCTCGCCTGCCGGTGCGTCCAGATCGAAACCGGCCATCAGCGGCACGTTGATGATGCGCCCGCCCAGATTGGCCTCGGCCTCGGCCAATTCCTCGGCGGTCAATGCGCGCAGCACGTGGTTCTCGTCGCGGCGCCCGACCGTGATGCCGATGATCGTCATGCCCGCCTTGCGCGCCTCGTTCACCAGACCGTTGGCGTAACCCCGGCCGAACAGCTCGCCGAACAGCACGAAGGTGTCACCCTTGCGGAAGATGTTGTGCTGCGGAATTTCCCTTAGCGAGACTGGCAACGAAACTGGTGCGGTCATATAAATGTTCTCCGGTTATTGATGTTGGTCTTACTGATACTGCCATTCAAAAAATTGAAAATCCGAAGAAGCTACGCAGCGGATAACAGGCTTTCGTATGGGATGTGCAGCCCGTCGTGCAGCCGCTTCACCATTTGCAGGCTGAGCCGACGCTTGTGGTTCAATACTTCGGAAACACGCCCGCTTGAGCCGATATAGGGCTCAAGGTCTTTTTGCGTCAGCCCCTGCTGCTCCATTCTGAATTTGATGGCTTCGACCGGGTCAACCGCGCCGATCGGGAAATGCTTGTGCTCTAGGCTTCAATGAGCGTTACCAGGATTTCCATCTCGTCCGCCTGCGGCGTTCCCTCTTGTGCCTGATACACGAGTTCCAGCCGCTTGAATGCGGCGCGCAAGTCGTTGTCGTTTCGGATCGGCTTAATATTCATTGACGCTCTCCACGTTGATTTTGTCGTACTGCGCATGGGTTCCCACGAACTTCACCCACACCATTCCGGCTCGATATTGCATTTCCACAACCAGGCGATACTTGTTCCCCGCGATGTTGAACACCACACGGTGGTTGCCGCAGATACTCGCACTTCGGTACTGGTCCTTTATGTTCTACGGACTGCCCCAGAAGGCCTTATGTGCCTCTATCCCACCCACTTCCTTGCATTCTGGAACATGCGCAGCCATGCGCCGTTCTCCTGCCACTCGCGCGGATACCAGGAGTTCTGCACGGCGCGGAACACGCGCTCGGGGTGCGGCATCATGATCGAAAAGCGCCCGTCCGGCGTGGTCAGGCCGGTGATGCCTTGCGGCGAGCCGTTGGGGTTGAGCGGATAGATCTCGGTAGGCTGGCCGGTGTTGTCCACATAGCGCAGCGTGACGATATCCTGCGCCGCCTTCAGTTTCGCGGCGCTGCCGAAATCGGCATAGCCTTCGCCGTGCGACACGACGATCGGCATGCGGCTGCCCGCCATACCGTTGAAGAAAATCGACGGCGACGGCTGCACCTCGACCATCGCGAAGCGCGCCTCGAATTGCTCGGACTGGTTGCGCGCGAAGTGCGCCCATTGTGCCGCGCCGGGGATGATCTCGTGCAGGTTGCTCATCATCTGGCAGCCGTTGCATACGCCCAGCGCGAAGGTGTCGCTGCGCTGGAAGAACGCCGCAAATTCGTCGCGCGCGCGCGGGTTGAACAGGATGGACTTCGCCCAGCCCTCGCCCGCGCCGAGCACGTCGCCGTAGGAGAATCCGCCGCATGCGGCATAGCCCTTGAAATCGGCCAGCTTGACGCGGCCGCTGATAATGTCGCTCATGTGCACGTCCACCGCCGCGAAGCCGGCGCGGTCGAATGCGGCAGCCATTTCCACCTGGCCGTTCACGCCCTGCTCGCGCAGGATGGCGATCTTGGGGCGGACTCTTGTCAGAACCGTTCGTCCTGAGCCTGTCGAAGGATGCGGTTCGACAAGCTCACCGCGAACGGGTGGCGGAGCTTCGTTCGGGTCGTAAGTCAGCTTCACATGCAGACCGGGATCGGCGGCATCGAGCAGGCGGTCGAACTCCTGTTGCGCGCAGGCCGGGTTATCGCGCAGCTTCTGCATCTGGTAGGTGGTCTCCGACCAGATGCGTTGCAGGTTCACGCCGCTGTCGCTGAACAGCTTTTCGCCGCCGCGCGAGATTTCGATCATGCCGGTTTCATTCAGCGTGGCGATCTTCTGCACGCTCTTCAGGCCGAGTTCTTGGGTGAGTTGCAGCACATGCTGCACATCGCGGTTGCGTATCTGCACCACCGCGCCGAGCTCTTCATTGAACAACGCGCGCAGCGTGTCACCGTGCAGCTCATCGAGCCTGATGTCGAGGCCGATGTGCGACGCGAAAGCCATCTCGCACAGCGACACGAACGCGCCGCCGTCGGAACGGTCGTGATAAGCGATCAGCTTGCCGCTGCCATTCAGGCGCTGTATCAGCTCGAAGAACGATTTGAGCATCTGCGCATCGTCCACGTCCGGCGCGACGTCGCCGACCTGTTTGTATACCTGCGCCAGCGCCGAGCCGCCCATACGGTTCTTGCCCTGCCCCAGATCGATCAGCAACAGCGTGGTATCCAGGTAGGCGGAGAGCTGCGGCGTCAGCGTGCCTCGCGCATCGGCGCAGGGCGCGAACGCGGTCACGATCAGCGACAGCGGCGCGGTGACGGATTTTGTTTCGCCCTCTTCCTGCCATACCGTCTTCATCGACATGGAATCCTTGCCGACCGGAATGCCGATGCCGAGCTGCGGGCACAGCTCCATGCCGACCGCGCGCACCGTATTGAACAGCGCGGCGTCTTCGCCGTGATGGCCCGCCGCCGCCATCCAGTTCGCCGATAGCTTGATGTCGCCGATCTTGTCGATGCGCGCGGCCGCGATGTTGGTCAGCGCCTCGCCCACCGCCATGCGCCCCGAAGCCGGTGCATTGACCAGCGCCAGCGGGGTGCGCTCGCCGAGCGCAAACGCCTCGCCGCGATTAGTGTTGAAGCCCATCAAGGTGACCGCAACGTCCGCCACCGGCACCTGCCACGGGCCGACCATCTGGTCGCGCGCAGTCATGCCGCCCACGGTGCGGTCGCCGATGCTGATCAGGAAAGTCTTGTTCGCCACCGACGGCAGGCGCAGCACACGCTCGACCGCATCGCGCAAATCAAGCTGGCTGCTGTCAAAAGAAGTCAGGCGTGCAGTTTCGCGCACCACGTTGCGTGTCATCTTGGGCGGCTTGCCGAGCAGCACTGCCAGCGGCATGTTTACCGGATCGTTGTTGAACTCGGTGTCGTGCACAATGAGTTGATCGTCCTCAGCCGCGACCCCGACCACCGCAAACGGGCAGCGCTCGCGCTCGCAGAAGGCGCGGAACTCGTCCAGGCGTTCCGGCGCGATCGCCAGCACATATCGCTCCTGCGATTCGTTGCACCAGATTTGTTTCGGCGACATGCCGGTCTCGTCCAGCGGGATCTTGCGCAGCTCGAAGGCAGCACCCCGTCCGCCGCCATGCACCAGTTCCGGCAGCGCATTGGACATGCCGCCCGCGCCGACATCGTGGATCGACAGGATGGGATTGTTCTCGCCCATCTGCCAGCAACGGTCGATCACTTCCTGCGCGCGGCGTTGCATCTCGGGGTTGCCGCGTTGCACCGAATCGAAGTCGAGGTTTTCGGCGTTCGCGCCGGTATCCATGCTGGACGCCGCGCCGCCGCCCAGGCCAATCAGCATGCCGGGGCCGCCGAGATGCACCACCAGCGCGCCGACCGGCAGATCATGCTTGTGCGTGTGGATCGCCGCGATATTGCCTACCCCGCCCGCCAGCATGATCGGCTTGTGGTAGCCGCGCATCTCGCCGCTGACGCTCTCCTCGAAGGTGCGGAAATATCCGGCCAGGTTCGGGCGGCCGAATTCGTTGTTGAATGCCGCGCCGCCGATGGGGCCGTCCAGCATGATTTGCAGCGCGGTGACGATGCGGGAAGGTTTGCCGTACGGTGATTCCCACGGCTGTACGAAGCCGGGAATATTCAAATTGGACACCGAGAAACCGGTCAGCCCGGCCTTGGGCTTGGAGCCGCTGCCGGTCGCGCCTTCGTCGCGGATCTCGCCGCCGCTGCCGGTCGCCGCGCCCGCGAACGGTGCGATGGCGGTGGGATGGTTGTGCGTCTCGACCTTCATCAGGATGTGGGTCAGCTCGTCGCTGAATGCATAGCCGCCGTCGGCACGCGGGTAGAAGCGCTCGATGCGCGCGCCCTCAATGACGGAGGAATTGTCGGAATAGGCCACTACCGTGCCCTGCGGGCTGACCTTGTGGGTGTTGCGGATCATGCCGAACAGCGACATACCCTGCGCTTCGCCGTCGATCACCCAGTCGGCGTTGAATATCTTGTGGCGGCAATGTTCGGAGTTCGCCTGAGCGAACATCATCAGTTCGACGTCGGTGGGGTTGCGCTCCAGCTTGCGGAAGTTTTCGACCAGATAGTCGATCTCGTCCGCCGACAGCGCCAAGCCCATCTCGCGGTTGGCTTTCTCCAAAGCCTTGCGGCCACCCTTTAAAACATTCACCGTGGCGAGCGGTTGCGGCTTGCCGTGCTGGAACATCTTTTCTGCCGCACCATCGAGGCCTGTCCCGAGCCCTCCTGAGGTATCGAAGGGCGAAGGGTCGCTTAATACCGATTCGGTCATGCGGTCATGCAGCAGCGGCAACACTGCGGCCTGCTCTGACTTGCTCAAGGTTTTGCCGCTTTTGGTAGAGAGGTAATACACCACGCCGCGCTCAATGCGCTGTACGCCGGACAGCCCGCAATGTTGCGCGATGTCGGTCGCCTTGGTGGACCACGGCGAGATCGTGCCGAGGCGCGGCACCACCAGCAGGAGCTGGTATTGGAATGCATCCGCAGGTTCGCCCGCCGCCCTGTCGAGGCCAAGCACCTTGTCCAGCAACTGGGCTTGCGCCTTGCTCAGCGTCTTGTCCTTGAGCGCGCTGAAATACCAGTGGCGCGTCTCCGCAACGGTGACACCGGGCACGGCATCATTCAGCGCGGTGCGCAGTTTTTCCAGGCGAAAGGCGGATAAGGCGGGGGTGCCGGCAGAAACTCGAAACATGGCGTAGACCGTGAAATTAAATTCGGGGCGGGATTATACTATGCGCCCCACCCACAGCACTTGACCGGAAATGAGCAAACGCATCCCCGCCATCACTCAGAAACAAGTCGCCAACATGCTGCCGAAACGCCCGCGCGACAGCCACAAGGGCATGTTCGGCACCGTCGCAGTGATCGGCGGCGCGTCCGGCATGGTCGGCGCGCCGCTGCTGGCGGCACGCGCCGCGCTCAAGCTGGGCGCGGGTTGCGTGCATGTCGGGTTGCTGGCGGAGAACGCGCCGGGCGTCGACCTTCTGCAACCGGAATTGATGCTGCATCGTGCGGCAGACCTGCTTGGCTCCCACACCAGCCCTCTCCCCAACACTCTCCCGGTGGATAACCCCTCTCCTCAATCCTCTCCCGCAAGCGGGCGAGGAGGCGAACGAGAAAGGCTCTTTTCAATCCCGGCGGGGGGAGGGGCAAACGTGGGAAACATGTTCAATCCTGACGTGCTGGCAATCGGCTGCGGACTGGGGCGCGACATGGCCGCGCAGAAACTGCTGTATGACACATTGAACAGCGTTGCCGCGCTGGTGCTGGATGCCGACGCGCTGAACATCCTCGCGCAGCGCCCCGACCTGCGCACCCTGTTGCTTACGCGCAAGAGCGCAACGGTGCTCACCCCTCATCCCGGCGAAGCGGCGCGCCTGCTGGCCTGTGAGATCGGCGAGGTACAGTCAGACCGCGTCGCGGCGGTGCGGCAACTGGCGCAGAAATTTGCCTGCAGCGTGGTGCTGAAAGGCGCTGATAGCCTGTGCGCCACGCGCGGTGGCAAGCTGTTTGTGAACAAGACCGGCAACCCCGGCATGAGCGCGGCCGGCATGGGCGACGTGCTGACCGGCATGATCGCCGCATTTATCGCGCAAGGATTGAGCGCGGACGACGCGCTGCTGCTGGCCGTGCACCTGCACGGCGCGGCGGGCGATGCGCTGACTGAACAGCAAGCCGCCATCGGCATGACCGCGACGGAAGTGACCGAATGGGCGAGATGGCTGCTGAACCAATGGGCATCCAAATCGTAGGGCGGGTCATACGGGTGCCCGGCCATAAGTCTTTCGGACCCGCCACCATACCGAATGCTGCATTGGCGGGTGTGACCCGCCCTACACTGACCGCGTTCACCGCCAACTTGCAATAAAATCACTCCAAAAAATGACCATTTCAATCGACATCCGCGAAGAAGCCGGCGTGCGCACGCTGCACTTCGGCTCCGAATGGATACAGGGCGCAATGCGCATCGCGCGGCCGTGGAATCTGGAGCTGGAATACACGCGCGAAATGATGGCCTCGCTGCTGTTGCGCGACGCTCCCCGGAAGGTGCTGTTGATCGGTCTCGGTGCTGCTTCGCTGACCAAGTTCCTTTATCGCCACTATCCGCTCGCGCATCTCACCGTGGTGGAAATCGAGCCTGCCGTGGTCGCCGCGGCGCGGCAATTTTTCAAGCTGCCGGAAGACCCGAAGCGCATCCATCTGGTAATCGGCGACGGCGCGGAATATATGCTCAACAGCAACAAAGAATTCGACCTGGTCCTGGTGGACGGCTTCGACGAGAACGCGCGCACCGGCGCGCTGCAGACGCTGCCGTTCTACCAGGCCTGTCGTGCGCGCCTGAGCAATGACGGGATCGTGGCAATCAATCTGCTGACCCGCAGCCGCGGCTTCGCGGCGACTGCGGCGCGCATCGCGGGGGCTTTCGAGGACCGCGCGCTGGTGTTCCCGTCATGCGAGAGCGGCAATGCCATCGCCTTCGCAACGTCAGGCAATCAAATTGAATTATCATTCGACGACCTGAAGGAAAGCGCGCTGGCACTGAAAGAAACAACCGGATTGAATCTGCTGCCGGCGCTGGCTCGGCTCGCGCAAGCCAGAACCTGCCTGAACAATCAATTGGTGTTATAGGCAGCGTAACGTGTCGTTGCAGCTATACTGTTTCGCGCGCTACTATTCGCAATAGCAATAATTCTGTACGTTAACAATGCAAAGGAGCAAACATGGCCGCATTGATTTTCTTCGGCGCGCTGGGCTGGATAGGCTGGCTGTTACAGACAACCGCTTCTGTTCCGGGATTGTATAAATAATAAGGGCGGGATCTGTGACCCGCCCTTTGGGACCCGCCCCTTGCATTCGATTCAGCGCAAATCAGTTTTTTCTGCGCAATGACATGCGATCCATCAAACCGTCTTTCGTAATGAACTGGTGTTTGATCGCGCCCAGTATATGCAGGACGACCAGCACGATCAGTACTGTCACCAGTATTTCATGCACCTCATGGGGAACCACGCCGCTGAATTTCTTGGGCAGCAAGGCCGCATCGCCGGCCAGCAGCGCCTTGCCGACATCGCTGTTTACAACCGTCATCATGCCGCTTACCGGTAACAACACCAGCACAGCATAAAGTCCGTGATGAACACCCTTGGCCACTTTGTCCATCAACGTATCGCCCATAACTGGCGGCGTGCCGTCCTTGCGGCGGAAGTACAAACGCAATATCGTCAATAACAACACAGCTCCTCCAACCAACGCATGCGCAATGTATCCGATCAGCGTCGCACCCTCTTCATGCCGTGCCTCGTCCAACTCGTGACCGAAATACCAGGCGACGATTAACAATACCAAGGCCAGCCAATGAATGATCACCATGCGTTTGCTGTACTGCTTCATAACATGAACTCCTGAAATTTATGGAACCCGTAGGATAGCCCTCTTCCGGAAAAGGTTCACTTAATATAAAAAAATAAGCGCGTAATTTACCGGCAACGCGTTTGATATACGCCCTGTATAACTATAAAGTATTCTATGATAATCATGGCTAGCAGCTGCACCAGTAGCTATATCAGTCTCATGCCGGATGGATAACCGGCAATGACCCATCCACTACCGCCCCTCCAGTTCTTCCCAACGCGCCATAGCCACCGCCACTTCCGCCTCGATTTCCTCGCTGCGCGCTTGCAGTTGCTTGGCGCGCCTGGCATCGCTGCGGTATAGCGCGCCATCGGCGAGATGCGCCGCGATCTCGCTTTGCTCGCGCTCCAGTGCCTCGATGCGCTTGGGCAGTTCTTCCAGTTCGCGCGATTCCTTGTGGCTGAGTTTGCTGATGGCTTTGGATTTTTCTGCCGGCGCAACTGCCCCACGCGGTGGCGTTGAAACAGGTGGCTTGGCAGATGCTCCAGATGCAGCAGACAAACTGGATGCCTGGAATTTTTTCACTCGCACCCAGTCCTCATAACCGCCGGCATATTCGATCAGCTTGCCGTCGCCCTCGAACGCGATCACCTGCGTGACCACGTTATCGAGAAAGGCGCGGTCATGGCTGACCAGGAACAGCGTGCCGTCATAGTTCGCCAGCAATTCTTCGAGCAATTCCAATGTCTCGATGTCGAGGTCATTGGTCGGCTCATCTAATACCAGCACGTTGGCAGGCTGGGTGAACAGCCTTGCCAGCAGCAAACGGTTGCGTTCGCCGCCGGAACAGCTCTTGACCGGCGAACGGGCGCGCTCCGGCGCGAACAGAAAATCGCCGAGATAGCTGATGATGTGCTTCTTCTGCCCGCCGATTTCGACAAAATCCGAGCCCTGGCTGATGGTGTCGGCCAGCGTCGCTTCGTCATCCAGTTGCTCGCGCAACTGGTCGAAATACGCCACTGAAATTTTCGTGCCGAGTTTGACCTGCCCGCTGTCCGGCGGCAGCGCGCCGAGGATGATCTTGAGCAGCGTGCTCTTGCCCGCACCGTTCGGCCCGAGCAGGCCGATCTTGTCGCCGCGCTGAATGCGGCAGGAAAAATCGTCGATGATCCTGCGCGCGCCAAACGATTTGCAGACATTTTCCAGTTCGGCAACCAGTTTGCCGGAACGGTCGCCGGTGTCCACAGTCATCTCGACTTTGCCCACTTTTTCACGGCGCGCCGCACGGTCGCGGCGCAATTGCTCCAGGCGCAGCACGCGGCCTTCGTTGCGTACACGGCGCGCCTTGACCCCCTGGCGTATCCATACTTCTTCCTGGGCCAGCACTTTGTCGAACTTGGCGTTCACTACCGCCTCGTCGCTCAACATTCGTTCCTTGATTGCCTGATAAGCGGAAAAATTGCCGGGAAAACTTGCCAGCTTGCCGCGATCCAGCTCGATGATGCGCGTGGCGACGTTATCCAGAAAACGCCGGTCGTGGGTGACGAACAGTACCCCGCCGATAAAATTATTCAGCAGCCCTTCCAGCCATTCGATGGAAGCAAAATCCAGATGGTTGGTCGGTTCGTCGAGGATCAGCACATCCGGCTCGGCCACCAATGCCTGCGCCAACGCCACGCGCTTGCGCTGCCCGCCGGACAGCTCGCCGACGAGCTTGTCGGCATCCAGATCCAGCCGCGCAATCACGGTTTCGATACGCGCCTGCACCGACCAGCCGTTTTGCGCTTCGAGTTGCGTCTGCAAGTGCTGCATTTCTTCCAGCAGCACTTCCACGTCCGCATCCGGTTCGGATAATTGATGGGAGACATGGTGGTAATCGCTGAGCAGCGTATGCAAATCGCCCAGGCCTTGCGCCACCGCATCGAACACCGTGTCACCGGCATTCAGCACCGGCTCCTGGCTGACGTAGCAAATCCGCGCGGTCGGCGCGCGCCACACCAGCCCGTCATCGAGATTCCCCTGCCCGGCGAGCACGCGCATCATGCTCGACTTGCCGCCGCCGTTGCGCCCGATCAGGCCGACGCGCTCGCCCTCGTCAAGCTGGAAATCGGCGTGGTCGAGCAATGCGACGTGCCCGAATGCAAGGCATGCCTTGTCTAATGAAATAATTGGCATAAGTGAAAGTTACTTGTTGAAATGTATCGATTAATTGGTAAGAGTCAATTGGTCCACGAAAGACTGATAAAACTACTAGCCATTCCACTAAGCGACCAGAAAACGGTCGCCAAGTGGCTAGTTAACGAAAAGCGCGAAAATTTTTCAAACAAGAGGTCTGGCAACGGAAGTTCACCAAATGACGGGTGATCGAATCACTGCTGGCTTTTGATTTATTTCGTGTCTTTCGTGCTTTTTGTGGACTAAATGCTTTTTCTAGTTCAAGAATCACGCCGGATCATTAAAGCTCCAGAAGCGCAGCAACAGCACGCACAGCAAGGCCAATACCCCGGCAAACAAAAACGCAACCCCGGCATTCCAGTAATGCCATACCGTGCCGAACAACACCCCGGCGGGAATGGCGCTCAGGCCGACAGCGAGATGATACCAGCCAAACGCCATACCGCGCTCGCGTTCGTTGGCATACAGGCTGATCAATGCGCGTTCCGAGCCTTCGCCCAGGCCGGCCAGCAAGCCATACAGCACGGTGCAGGCCCACAATGCGTTGCCATGTTCGACCAGGCTGAATGCAACAAAACTCACGGCATAACCCGACCAGCTGATCAGGCTCAAACGGCGCCTGCCGAATGCATCCGCCATGCGCCCGCCGAGCAGCGAAGCCCCCGATTTGACGAGGTTCAGCGCGGCCCACAACAGCAGCAGCTGCACCACGCTCATGCCTAGTTCGTTGCCACGCAGCAGGATGAAGCTTTCCGAGACGCGCGCAAAGGTGAACAGCACCAGCACCCACAAATAGCGGCGCATATTGTGCGGCAGCGCAGTCCACCCCAGCGGCGCTGGCAGCCTCTGCTGCTGCACAACCGGGCGCGGCGGCTCGCGCACGCCGAAAATCAGTACCAGCAGCACCAGCGCGCCGGGCAATGCCGACCACAAAATCACCTCGCTCACCGACCAGTTCAACCAGCTCAATGCGGCAACGGCGAGCAGCGTGCCGCCCAGCGCGCCGGCGTTGTCCATCGCGCGGTGGAAGCCATAGGCAAAACCGTGTATTTCGCAATGTGCACTATCCGCCAGCAGCGCGTCGCGCGGCGCATTGCGCAAGCCCTTGCCGGCGCGGTCCAGACTGCGCAGCAGCAACAACGCTCCCCAGCTCGACACCAGCGCCAGCAACGGGCGCGCCAGATTGGACAGCGCGTAGCCGAACACCATCAGTTTCTTGCGCCGCCCATGCTTGCTGTCCGAATAGCGCCCCGCCCACAACTTGAGAAAACTCGCCGCCGCATCCGCCACGCCCTCCACCAGCCCGAGTACCACCGGCCCCGCGCCCAGCACGGTGGCGATGAGGATCGGGATGAACGGCGTCACCATTTCCGAAGCCAGGTCATTCAGGAAACTGACCAGCCCGAGCGCGATGACGGTGCCGGGTAATTTATGTTTTTTCATGATTGAACTAACGAGCAGGTTCTGATTGAGCGGCGTTTAAGATAGAATGCGCTCGCTGCTTCCGCAGTCAAGTTGTCCCCGTAGTTAAATGGATATAACCGGCCCCTCCTAAGGGTCAATTACAGGTTCGATTCCTGTCGAGGACACCACCAAATAAAAACACAAACCTGTTTCATTCATCGCTCATATCACCCGGTCGTTGCCCCCGTCGATCGGGATTTGCGCACCGGTGATCTTCGAAAATAGAACACCGCACATTTCCGCGGTGAGTTCCGCCACATCCTTGCTGGTAACTTCCTCGCGCAGCACGTTGTTGCGCTTGTATTCGTCGACCGTCATGCCGTAATGGGCAGCGCGTTGCGCCAGCACCTCTGGAGTCCAGATTCCGGTGTCGAATACCGCATTCGGGTGCACCAGGTTGATCCTGATCGCGTCAGCACCCCACTCCAGCGCGGCGACGCGGGCAAGCTGCGTCAGCGCCGCCTTCGATGCGGAATAGGCCGCTGCACCCGGTCCCGGCGCCGGGACGTTTTTCGAACCGATCACCACGACCCGGCCATAGTTCGGCGCCGCTTTCAGCAACGGGTGCGCTTCGCGCATGATCGCCAGATTGGCATCCAGGTTGATCGCCATCACCTTGCGCCACTCGCCGTCGGCCAGCGCATCGATCCGTTTGCCGCCGGGGAAGATTCCGGCATTCAGGATCAGCATGTCGAGCCCGCCGTAATGGCGGATGGTTTTCTCCAGCAGCCCCTTGACCGCCTCCGTGGATGTCAGGTCTGCCGCAATGCCCAGATAGTCTGCGCGCCCGCCGTGCAGGGATTCCACGGCCGGATTGATGTCCACTCCCACCACAGCAGCGCCCCGGTTCAGGAACGATTGCACGCAGGCCTTGCCGATGCCGGATGCCGCGCCGGTCACCAGCGCGACTTCACCGGCAAACGCTTTCGGGGCGCCGGCTTTTTTCAGTTTGGCCTGTTCGAGGTCCCAGTATTCCATGCTGAACAAATCCGCCTCGCCCAACGCCTGATAGCCGCCGAGTTTTTCGCCGCGCAGGATGATGTCCTGCGTATGCAGATAAATGTCCTCGATGATTTGCGTGTCCCGTGCCGACCGGCCTGCGCTAACCAGGCCGAACTCCGGATCGATGATAACGCGCGGCGCGGGGTCGAGCATCGTCAAGGGAGCTTTGGCTGATTTGGTGTTTTTCTCGAAATAATTTCGGTACGCCTGCACATAGGCCACGACATCCCGCCCGAGCAGCGGCAAGCGCTTGGTGCGGATGATGTGATCCGGTGTGGCCGGGCCGCGCTGCGAAATAGCGGCGATGTCCGGCTGGCGCGCGAAGGCCAGCGCGGCGCTGCCGGCATTGCTGCGCAACAGCATCGGGAAACCGGCGGCAACGGAAACTTTTTTTCGCAATCCGGGCAACCCCAACCAGTTGGCAGTGGATTCAATACCGGCTTCCGGGGCAAGCGGCGCGTTCCTGTTCAGGTAATCCTCGGCGCGGCCAACAAGGGCTATCATGCGGTCATAGGATTGTTTCGCGGTATCGCCGAAGCTGAATATGCCGTGGTTCATCAGCACCATGCCGATGGTGCGCGAAGTGGCCTGTGCGGGGAACACCTCGGCGCACAATTTGGCCAGATCGAAGCCGGGCATCACGTAAGGCAGCACGATGACCTCATCGCCGAACAACTCGCGGATGCGCGCCTCTCCCGATCTGGTATTGGTGATCGTCACGATCGCGTCGGCATGGGTGTGATCGACAAAGCGATGCGGGATCAGCGCGTGCAGGATGGCCTCGACCGACGGCGCGGGCGCGTTCGGATCGAGGGAAGCCAGCTTGAGTTCGCGCGCCATGTCGATGTCCGACAGTTTTTCCAGGCGCGACAGTTTCAGCATCGCTTCCATGCGCACCGCGACGAAGTCCTTCGCCTCTATCGTGGCAAGGTCCGAGCCGCTGCCTTTGACAAATAAAGTAGCCACATCCTCGCCGAAGATGTTCTTGCTGACGCCCTTCACCGAAGTGTTGCCGCCGCCGTGCAGCACCAGGTTCGGGTTAGCGCCGAGCAGCCGCGAGGTATAAACGCGCTCCGCGAGAATGTCTATATGCTTGCCTGCTTCTGTATCGTTCCAGAGGTTTTCCATTTTTGTGCCTGAGATTGCTAAATTTAGATATTTCAATAATGTTCGTTACATCTGTGAAGCTTGCACCTTCAATGTAGGAGCCCGATTTATCGGGCGATTTTATGGCAGAGCTATCGCGCAATAAATTGCGCTCCTACAATAAGCGTAGCGTGCGCTGTGCGCACGCTACGTCGGTTTACGTTGCCAACGCGCGCATCGCCCCCGCCTCCGCCCGCACCACGCCACGCTCGGTAATCAACGCCGTCACCAGCCGCGCCGGGGTCACGTCGAAGCCGTAGTTGGCCGCGCGCGAACCCTGCGGGGTGACCTGCACAGTACGTACCTGCCCGTCGTCGCACAGCCCGGCGATATGCGTCACTTCCTCCGCCGCACGTTCCTCGATGGGGATTTCCTTGACGCCGTCCTGCAGCGTCCAGTCTATCGTCGGGGTGGGTAACGCCACATAGAACGGCACGCCGTTGTCGTGCGCCGCCAGCGCCTTGAGGTAGGTGCCGATCTTGTTGCATACATCGCCGCGCGCCGTGACGCGGTCGCAGCCGACGATCGCCATGTCCACCATGCCATGCTGCATCAAGTGCCCGCCCGCATTATCCACGATCACTGTGTGCGGCACGCCGTGCTGGCCGAGCTCCCATGCGGTGAGGCTGGCGCCCTGATTGCGCGGACGCGTCTCGTCCACCCACACATGCAGCGGAATGCCCGCATCGAATGCGGTATAGATGGGTGCCAACGCCGTGCCCCAGTCCACCGTCGCCAGCCAGCCGGCGTTGCAATGGGTCAGGATGTTGACCGTGCTGCCCTTTTTCTGATGAATTGCGCGGATGATTTCGCTGCCATGTTTGCCGATGGCCGCATTGATCGCCACGTCCTCGTCGGCGATGCGCGCCGCTTCCCGCCATGCCGCAGCGGCGCGTTCACCCGCACCGAGCGGCACAAGCGCGGCGCGCATTTTTTCCACGCCCCAGCGCAGATTCACCGCGGTGGGACGCGCCGCCAGCAGCACGCTGCAAGCATCCGCCAGCGCGGCATCCGAGGCGTTATCCCTCATCGCCAGCGCCACACCGTAAGCCGCCGTCACACCGATCAGCGGCGCACCGCGCACCTGCATGTCGCGTATCGCGCGCTCGGCATCGCGCATCGTGTTCAGGCGCAGCGTGGCAAAAATGTGCGGAAGCCTGGTCTGGTCGATGATTTCCACTGCCATGTTATCGGGCGTGGGCCAGATGGTGCGAAAAGGTGTGCCGTTGATTTTCATAGTGCAATTCCGATTTTATCTAAGGCTACCCATTAGGCCGCTTGCTTTGCAGGAGCACGCCCTGCGTGCGAATCGCGGCCAGGAGCCGCTCCTACAATGGCATTTCAGCCAAAATGAATTATCCTGGCTTGTTTCAATGGTTAAATTCGCAACTGAGCAACTCCTTAATCGCCCTCGAACTCGCACAGCGCAAACACCTTGTGCCCCAGCTTCTCCAGCCGCGCCCTGCCGCCGATATCCGGCAGGTCGATCACGAAGCAGCACTCGACCACGATGCCGCCCATTTCCTCGATCAGCTTGACAGCGGCTTCCGCCGTGCCACCGGTGGCGATCAGATCATCCACCAGCAATATGCGATCGCCCTTCTGGATCGCATCGACGTGAATTTCGATGCGGTCGGTGCCATATTCCAGCTGGTAGTCGCGCCCTATCGTTTCGGCAGGCAGCTTGCCTTTCTTGCGTACCGGCACGAAGCCGAGGCCAAGCTCATAAGCGACTGGCGTGCCGACGATGAAGCCGCGCGATTCGATGCCGGCAACCTTGTCGATTTTCATATCCTTGTAGCGGTTAATGATTTCATGAATCGTGGCACGCAGCCCTACCGGGTCTTTCAACAGCGTGGTGATGTCACGAAACATGATCCCTTGGTGGGGATAATGCGGGACGGTGCGGATACGGGATTTGATTGGCACTTGATTTCCTTGTAACGATTTACAAAACTATTTTTGTCCACGAAAAACACGAAAGTGAGCGTAGGGCGGGTCACACCCGCCGCCGGAGGGTTGCCTGGCATCCGGCGGGTGTGACCCGCCCTACGTTTGCTGTTTTTTTGTTTATTTATTCAACACCCGTCCGGCGACAGCGGACAATTTTTCCACCATGGCCGCATCGCGCGCTTCCGGCGCGGTAATGATGGCGTACTGCAACACGCTGCGGCAACCGCATTGGCAAGCCGCCGCATCGCCGTGCACGCGCGGCGCAACGTTCTTCACCAGCGCGCGTGCCTTGTCGGCGTTCGTCAGCAGCACTTTCACGATCGCCTCGACCGTGACATCGTCATGGTTGGGATGCCAGCAGTCGTAGTCGGTCACCATCGCGACGGTGGCATAGCAAATTTCTGCTTCGCGCGCGAGCTTGGCTTCCGGCATGTTGGTCATGCCGATCACGTCGCAGCCCCACGAGCGGTACAGTTCGGATTCAGCGAGGCTGGAAAATTGCGGCCCTTCCATCACCAGATACGTGCCGCCGCGCGCTGCCGGAATGCCGACCTGCTGCGCCGCCGCATAAAGATGATCGCCCAAACGGTGGCACACCGGACGCGCCATCGATACATGCGCGACCAGCCCGTTGCCGAAAAAACTCTTTTCCCGCACGAAGGTGCGGTCGATGAATTGATCGACAATGACAAACATTCCCGGCATGAGATGTTCGCGCAGCGATCCCACCGCGCTCACCGAAATGATGTCCGATACGCCGAGGCGCTTGAGCGCGTCGATATTGGCGCGGAAGTTGATTTCGGAAGGCGGGATGCGGTGCCCGCGCCCGTGGCGCGGCAGGAAGGCAATTGATTGCCCCGCCAACTCGCCGATCAGAATTTCATCCGACGGATCGCCGAAAGAAGATGCCGCCTTTACCCAGCGGGTATTCTCCAATCCCTCGATGTTGTATACGCCGCTACCGCCTATGATTCCCAACATATTTTCCTCCATCTACCAAACGCAAAAAACAATTCATCCACGAAAAACACGAAAAAATACAAAAAACTTCCGGTCAGAAATATACGTCTGACGAGGGCATTCGTTGGCCATTTCGAATGTCGTCTCATTTCGCGCTTTTCGTGTCTTTCGTGGACAGATTTTTTTAACTAGTAACCGGCACGCGCTCTGTCAATGCGCACATCAATTCATAGCTGACCGTTCCCGCCGCACGCGCCACTTCCTCGATCGGCAAGCCTTCGCCCCATAACACGACACGGCTTCCTACACCTGCTTGCGACAACTTGCTCAAATCCACATACAACATATCCATCGAGACACGCCCCAATGTTTGCGCACGTTGCCCATCTACCAGGACAGGCGTGCCGCTCGGCGCATGGCGCGGATAGCCGTCGGCGTAGCCGCAAGCGACGATGCCGATGCGCATGGCATGCTCGGCGCGGAACAGCGCGCCGTAACCGACCTCGTCGCCGGCGCGCAAATCCTGTGTGGCGATAATGCGGCTGCTCAAAGTCATCGCCGGTTTCAGTCCGAGTTGCTGCGCGCTGACTTCGGCGAATGGCGACGCTCCGTACAGCATGATGCCGGGGCGCACCCAGTCGCCGTGCGTTTCCGGATAACGCAACAGCGCGGCGGAATTGGCCAGGCTGCGTGCCACGCGGTAGGCCGCGGCAATGTCGTTGAACAGGGCGAGCGGCCCGGCCACTCCGCGTGCCTCGTCGGCATTGGCGAAATGTGTCATCAGGGTAATTTCGCGCACGGCGCGATGACGGCGCAGTTGTTCCATCGCCTGCGCCACTTGCTGAGGAGCAAAACCCAGGCGGTTCATGCCGCTGTTGACCTTGAGCCAGAGATCCAGCTTCCCGCTTTTCGGATAGGCATCCAGCAAAGCGATCTGCCATGCGCTGTGGATCACGCAAGTCAAATCATATTCGGCAACCAGCGCCAGATCTTCCGCGCCAAAAAAGCCTTCCAGCATCAGGATAGTCTGGCGAAAACCAGCTTCGCGCAAACGCATCGCATCCTGAATATCCAGCAGCGCAAAACCGTCCGAGGCAGACAGCGCTTCGGCAACACGCAACATGCCATGCCCATAGCCATCCGCCTTGATGATAGACATAAGGCGTGCAGATGTGGCGCGGCGCGCCACCTGGAGATTGTTCTCCAGCGCACCGGGGTCAATGTTGGCTTGTATGGGGCGATGCATGGAAGCAGTCTTACCGCAAGGATTTTAATAGGCGCGAATGATAGCAGGGGCTATGCTTTCGTGATATAAATCGGGCTGCAAAAATTACCTCATTTTGAATGAATCCCGGTTTCTACATCATCCTGACGGCGCAGTTTTTATCCGCACTCGCCGACAACGCGCTGCTATTCGCCGCGATTGCGCTGCTCCGGGACTTAAGCTCGCCAGCCTGGCACACGCCGGTATTGCAGCAGAGTTTCATTGTTTCCTACATCGTGCTGGCGCCTTTCGTCGGCGCATTCGCCGACTCGCTGCCCAAGGGGCGCGTGATGTTCATCAGCAACATCATCAAGCTGGCCGGTTGCGTCGCGATGCTGGCCGGCGTTCATCCGCTGCTTGCTTACGGTCTGGTCGGGCTGGGGGCTGCTGCCTATTCCCCCGCCAAATACGGCATTCTCGCCGAATACTTGCCGCCCGGCCAGCTGGTCAAGGCAAACGGCTGGATGGAAGGTCTGACCGTCGCCGCCATTGTGCTCGGCGCGGTGATAGGCGGCATCCTCATCAGCCCCACCCTCGCCACCCCGCTATTGCAGACCCTGAATATTCCGCTGATCGACAGCGCCGCGCAATTGGCCATCGCCATCATCGTGCTGATTTACATCGCCGCCGCAATTTTCAATCTCTATATCCCGTATGTGGCCATCGACCACAAGCCGCTCAGCCGCAATCCCATCTTCCTGTCCAAAGATTTCTGGCACTGCTTCAGGCTGCTGTGGAAAGACCCGCTCGGCCAGGTTTCGCTGGCGGTCACCACACTGTTCTGGGGTGCGGGCGCCACGCTGCGCCTGGTGGTGCTGGCCTGGGCGGCCATCGCCCTGCATTACGACTTCAGTGCAGCCGCCAAACTCACCGCCTGGGTGGCCATCGGCATCGCCATCGGCTCGGTGCTGGCGGCAAAGTTCATCAAGCTGGAACATTCGGTAAAGGTGCTGCCGGTCGGCATCGCGATGGGTATCTTCGTACTGATGATGATTCCGGTGACCAACAGCACGCTGGCCATTCTGCTGCTGATTGCGATTGGCGCGATGGGGGGGTATTTCGTGGTGCCGATGAACGCGTTGCTGCAACATCGCGGCCACCTGCTGATGGGCGCAGGGCGCTCCATCGCGGTGCAGAACTTCAACGAAAACCTGAGCATCTTCGCGATGCTGGGGTTGTATGCCGTGATGCAAAAACTTGATTTCAGCATCTACCTCATTATCCTGGTGTTCGGCCTGCTGCTGTCCGGCATCATGGCCGCGCTGTACAAAAAACACGGGCACGACCGATATATGTAGGGGCGACCCTCGCGGTCGCCCGTTCAACGGCAAGGCATCTGGGAGGGCAGGGCATCCGCGAGGGATGCCCCTACGGTTTATCAATCACCCTATCCAGCAACGCTTCAAACTCCTCAACCGGCACCGGCTTGCTGAACAGATAGCCCTGATACGCCATGCAACCATTCTGCTTGAGAAAGTCCAGTTGCGCCTCGGTCTCCACCCCTTCGGCGATCACGTTCAGGCGGAAATTTTGCGCCATGTCGATGATGGTTTGCACCATCACCGCATCGTTCGGGTCGGTGGCAATATCACGCACAAAACTCTGATCGATCTTGATCTGGTCGAGCGGCAATTTCTTCAGGTAGGACAGCGATGAATAACCGGTGCCGAAATCATCCATCGACAATTTGACGCCGAGCGCCTTCAGCGCGTGCATCTTTGCCACCACATCGGCCACATCGTTCAACACGACACTTTCGGTCAGCTCCAGCTTCAGGTGCGCCGGATCAACCTGATGGATGCTCAACGCTGCCGCAACCTTGTCGACGAAATCGTGCAGGCGGAACTGTTGCCCGCTGACGTTGACCGCAATGGTCAGGTCTCGCGTCAGCTCGTTTTTACTCCACACCTCAAGTTGCCGGCAGGCCGTTTCCAGCACCCAATGTCCTATATCAAGAATCAGCGAGCTTTCCTCGGCGATGGGAATGAATTGCGCCGGTGAAACCATGCCGCGTGTTGGATGCACCCAGCGCAGCAGCGCCTCCGCACCCAGCGGGCGATGCTCGTTGTCCACCTGGATCTGGTAATACAGGCACAGCTCCCGATCGGGTATGGCACAGCGCAAGTCCGCCTCAAGAGCCGCATGTGTTTCCACCGCCAGCTGCATCGCGGGATCGAAGAAGTGCACCGCATTCCGCCCAAAGTCTTTGGCCTGATACATCGCCATGTCGGCGTGTTTGAGCAATTCATCCACCGACTCTGCATTGCCGCGATACAGAGACACGCCGATGCTCGGCGAACTGTGATACTCGTGCCCTTTAAGCTGATAGGGTGCAGACAGGGCCACGCGTATCTTCTCGGCGATTTGCGCGGCTTTTTTCGAAGCCTCTTGTGCATTCGTGCCGACCTCCTCGATCAACACCACGAACTCGTCGCCGCCAAAACGCGCCACGGTATCCACTTCGCGCACGCAGAACTGGATACGTACAGCAACTTCAATCAGCAACAGGTCACCGTAATCGTGTCCCAGCGTATCGTTAAGCGTCTTGAACCTGTCCATATCGAGGAACAGCACCGCCCCGTAATGTCGGCTGCGCGCCGACACCGACAGCGCTGAGCGGAAGCGCTCAAGCAGCAAGCGCCGGTTGGGCAGCCTGGTCAGCACGTCATAGAACGCCAGATTGTGAATATCCTCCTCGGCCTGTTTGCGCGCGGTGATGTCGCTGAAGATGGCGACATACTCGGTCGTTTCCCCCTGTTCATTTTTTACGGCGGTTAGGGTCAGCCACTTCGGATAAACCTGTCCATTCTTGCGCCTGTCCCACATCTCGCCTGCCCACGTGCCGGTAGCCAGCAATTGCCGCCACATCTCAGCATAAAAGGCCTTGTCCTGGCGGCCCGAACTGAGGATGCGCGGATTCTTTCCCAGCACCTCTTCCGGGCTATAACCAGTGATGTCCTGGAACGCCTGATTGACGCGGATGATATTCGCGTTGGCATCGGTAATCAGGATGGCTTCGTGCGTCTCGAAAGTTGCCGCCGCAATGCGCAACTCTTCTTCGACTCGCTTGCGCTCAGTGATGTCATGCACGATGCCTATCAAATTGCGTGGCCTATTCCCAGTGTCATACTGCAATTCGCCGTAGCCACTGAGAACACGCACCGTGCCATTGGGCCAGTTAATGCGAAACTCCAATGCGTCGGGTTTATTATCTGCCACACAGGCACCTATCCATGCCTGCATCGCCAGTCGATCATCAGGATGTATCAGGTTGTGAAGAGACTCGACGTTCGGGGTAAAAGTGTCCAGTAAGACACCGTAAATGCGATACGTTTCGTCAGACCATGATAACCGGCCTGTTGTCAAATCGAAGCGCCAACTGCCCATATGGGCGATTCGTTGTGATTCCGACAGAAGATGCTCTTTCTCGCGCAATGCCGCTTCTGCCTGCTTGTGCTCGGTGATGTCGGTGCGTATCGCAATGTATTGCAACGGTTTGCCATCGCTGCCTATGTCAGGAACGATGGTGGTTGCCACCCAATACAGGCTGCCGTCCTTGGCACGATTGCAACAATCTCCATGCCACACCTTCCCCGCAGCAATGGTGTGAAACATATCGCGGAAAAATTCTTTCGGGTGCGTGCCGGAATTGATCAAACGATGATTTTGCCCAAGCAGTTCTTCGCGTGAATACTGGCTGATGGCGCAAAATTTCTCGTTGACGTAAGTAATCGTGCCGCGCACATCGGTAACTGCCACGATTGAGTGCTGGTCCAGCGCATATTTTTGATACTCCAGCTCCCTCAATGCCTGCCTGTGGACTTGTTCGAGTTGCGCCAAGGCCTGCGCGTTCTGCCGCGTCATGCGCTGATCAAACAAGGCGGCGAGGATGCCGCCGCCAAACCAAAACAGGGAAGTCAGCGATACCAGCATGGCAAGCATACCCGGGGCGACCTGCGTTGCGCCAACGAGGCACATGCTGCCGGGCGAGATGTTTACTCCCAGCATGGCGGTGTAGTGCATACCGGAAATCGCCAAGCCCATGATGACCCCGCCCAACACAAAACGAAGCATAGGCTGCAGTCTGACGCGCTCGCCCTGATACATCATCAGCAGCGCGCTCCATGAAGCGATGACGGCGATTGCCACGGACAAGGTAAAAATCAGCGGGTCATAGCTGATCGGCGGCGACATCCTGAGGGCCGCCATGCCGGTGTAGTGCATGATGCTGATGCCCACGCCCATTAGCAGGCCGCTCACGATGATGCGCACGGTGCTGATGTCCGGTTCGCGCAGCACATAAAAACCGAGCAGGGCTGCGGCAATCGCGGGCAAAGCAGAGAGCAGGGTTAATGGCAGATCGTAGCCGAGAGGAATGGGCAAATGAAAGGCCAACATGCCGATGAAGTGCATGGACCAGATCGCCAAGCCCAGTGTAACGCCACCGGCAATCATCCATATCCACGCCGAACGGCCGCTGCTCTCGCGCATGCGCTGCGCATGCGTAAGCGCCGTGAACGAGCCGATCATCGCGGTCAGCACGGACAGCAGCACCAGCGGAATATTCCAGACAATTAACAATTCACATCCTTACCCTCTATGTGCTGAGCGGGATACGCTGCCCTTACAACCACAGTAACTTTTCAAATTCCTCAACCGGCACGGCTTTACCAAACAGGAAACCCTGATAGGTTATGCAGTCACGCTGTTTGAGCGAAGCCAATTGCGCCTCGGTTTCCACTCCTTCGGCGATCACGCTCAAGTTGAAGTTGTTCACCAGATCGATGATGTTCTGCACCAGTAGCGCGTCATCGCTGCCTTTGGTAATAGCCTGCACAAAGCCTTTGTCTATCTTGAGTTGATCGATTGGAAGCTGTTTCAGGTAGGACAGTGACGAATAGCGGGTGCCAAAATCGTCCATCGACAAACTGACACCGAGCGCTTTGAGCGCATGCATTTTTTTCACCGCACCGGCCAGATCGTCCAGCACCATGCGTTCGGTCAGTTCCAGTTTCAGGCGCGCAGGGTTGACCTGGTACGCCCTTAACATGCCGGCCACCTTGTCCACAAAATCCGGCATGACGAAATGTTTGGCGCTGACATTTACGGTCAGCAGCAAATCGCGCGTTTGCGCATTGCCGCCCCACAAGACGAGCTGCCGGCAGGCCGTTTCCAGCACCCAATTATCGATCTCGATGATCAGCGCGCTCTCTTCGGCGATCGGGATAAACTGATCCGGCATGACCATACCGCGCTGCGGGTGAATCCAGCGCACTAGCGCTTCTGCGCCCAACGGACGATGGTCGTTGTCCACTTGCACCTGGTAATACAAATGCAATTGCCGCTGTTCTATGGCACTGCGCAAGTCACTCACCAGTTCGGCATGCGCAGCCACGTCATGTTGCATGGCAGTATCGAAAAATCGTACTGCATTGCGCCCGGAACTCTTGGCCTGGTACATCGCCTTGTCGGCATTCTGAAGCAGTGTATCCACCGTCTCTTCGTTGCCGCGATACAAGCTGATGCCGATACTGGGCGAGCTATGGTGCTCGTGCTCTTTAAGCCGGTAGGGGCGCGTCAATGCCTCGCGGATTTTTTCGGCAACCAGCCCGACCTTGAGCGAAGCCTCGTTCTGGTCATTGCTGATTTCCTCGATCAGCACCACGAATTCGTCCCCGCCAAATCTTGCCACGGTATCCATTTCGCGCACGCAAGACTTGATCCGTACAGCCACTTCAACCAGCAACAAATCGCCGTAGTCATGGCCGAGTGTGTCGTTAAGCGTCTTGAACTTGTCCAGATCGATGAACAATACCGCGCCGTAGTTATTGTGGCGTGCGGAAACAGGCAAAGCCGCGTGGAAGCGGTCGATAAACAAACGCCGGTTGGGCAATTTGGTCAGCGCATCGTAAAACGCCAGATTGCGGATATCCTCTTCGGCCTGCTTGCGCGCGGTAATGTCGCTGAATATAGCCACATACCGAATGGTTTTCTGGTGTTCATTTTTTACCGCAGTAATGTCTACCCATTGCGGGTAAATCTGGCCGTCCTTTCGCTTGTCCCAAACCTCGCCCGACCATACCCCGGTGCGAATCAGGTTCTGCCACATTTCGACGAAAAACGCCTTGTCGTGCCGCCCGGAATTCATCATGCGCGGGTTCTTGCCCAATGCCTCTTCCTGGCTATAGCCGGTAACATCGGTAAACGCCCGGTTGACGCGAATGATATTCGCTTTGGCATCGGTAATCATGATGGCCTCATGCGTCTCGAAGGCCGCCGCTGCAACGCGCAACGCCTCATCGGCCTGCTTTCGTCTGGTGATGTCGCGGCTTGAAGCATAAATGTAATTCTGCCCTTCCAGTTCCACGCCGGAGACGCTGATCTCGACATCGATCAGTGTGCCGTCCTTGCGGCGGTGCAGGGTCTCGAACATGGCGCTCTTGCCGGCAATATCCCTGAATCGCGCCCGCAACTCCTCATCCGACCATTGCGCATCCCAGTCGGCCACGTTAAGGCCGGACACCTCCTCCTGGGTATAGTCCAGCATGCGGCAGAAGGCATCATTGGCCATCAATATGTTGCCCTGCATGTCCATCACATGGATGCCATCCATGGAGGTCTGCATCAATGCCTGGTTGCGTCGCAACAACATCTCGGTTTCCAGATGGACTCGTTCCAGCTCGATGGTGCGCTCTTTCACCCGATCTTCGAGGTGCGCCGACATATCTTGCAGGCGTGCTTCATTTTCACGGGAAGCCTTCAGCAGCGCGCTGAATCCGTCGGCCATTTCATTGAAACTGTCGCCCACCTGGCCGAACTCATCGCGTGCGCCGAGATCGACCCGCTCGCGCAGATCGCCGCCGGCAAAGGCGTGTGCCGAACGGGCAAGCGACCGGATATTGCCGATAATGACGCGGCAGATGCCGATCGAGAAATAAGCCACTGTCAGGAACAGCAGAAAGGCGATGCCGATGCTGGTGCGTAATATATTTTCTGCCCGCGCGATACGCGCCTTGAGGAGAGTCTCAGCCGCTGGCAGCAGTGTTTCATATATTTGCGCATAACTCCTGTCGATAGCCGCAGTGGCCATCCCAAAAAAATCATTGGAAGGCACAGCAAAATGACCGGCGAGTATGTCCGCTGCCACCAGGCCGGTAATCTGCCGCGCCGAATCGGTAATGTCTCTGGACGCAGCCGAAATTAGATGCTGTAGTGTCAGGTTATGGCGACCTGCCTTGTCGAGGTTGGTATTGAGCATCCCAAGCGCATCATCGAGTTCGGCAACCAGGATGTTCATTTCCATCTTCTGCTGTGGGGTGGCCTGTTTTTTGGCCAGAATACCGGTGCCGTATGCGCGTAACTGCCCAAGATGCTCCAGCGCATGCGGTAGCTTGTTAATGATGGAGTCGCCCAGATAGAACGTGCTGAGCTCGGGATCCAGGGTCAGCGCGTATTCATCGGCAACAATCCCCTCGAATGACTGTATCCGGTCGATCAGACGAGTGTGCGCGGCAAAGTTTTCCGCCGCCGTCCAATTGAGCCCCTCTTTGCGCAGACGCTCCCAGTCTGTCCTGATGTGCTGCAAGCCTGCGCTCGATGTCATGCCGGGAAACGGCTTTCCCCACATCTCGTTCAATGCCTCGACTGCTTCGCTTTCCGTGCTGGCAAGACTGTCCCGCATGGTCTCGTCGCCACCGAGAAGCCCGGCCGAAAGCCCGCGGTGTTGCTGGAGTATCTGTACAGTCCGGGTAAACGGCTTGATCAGCTCCAGACCTTTCAGTTCCCGCTGCGTGAAGCTGATGTCCTGGTCAAGGCTGGCAAACAGGCTGTACACCACTACCGCAATCGCGGCCAACGACATCAACCCCAGCAGCATGAATTTTCTGGTGACATCCAGACGATTCATCAGGGCCACGGCAGGAGAAAAGAATGACTGCATCAATTTTTTACTGCCGCTGTTGTCTGTCATCACCATACCTTTGTATTCGCCAGCATGACCTATGCCTGTGCATTGTAGTACGTGTTGTTCATAAAACAGCAGGATACATTACATGCGCCAATGATTCTGGCGCAGCCAGCCGATTGCACCCGCAAGGAGTACGCCGGTGTGTACCCGGCAGCTTTGCTGCCACCCTACCGCTGCGGGAGCGCCCGCACCGCAAAACACAAATCCTGCCATGCCTTGGCTTTCTCCGTCGGGCTGCGCAGCAAATATGCCGGATGGTAAGTAACGACCAGAGGAATGCCGTTGAAGTCATGCAGTTTGCCGCGCAACGTACCCAGCGGCGCATCTTTACCCAGCAGTGCGGTCGATGCGGTCTTGCCGAGTGCCACAATCAGCCTGGGCTGAATCAGTTCGATCTGCCGTTTGATATACGGCAGACACTGCGCGATTTCCTCAGCATCAGGGTTGCGGTTGTTGGGTGGACGGCATTTGACGACATTGGCGATATAAACATTTTCGCCGCGCTTGAGCTTGATCGCCATCAGCATGTTATCGAGCAGCTTGCCCGCCTGCCCCACGAACGGCTCGCCCCGCGCATCCTCCTCCTCGCCCGGCCCTTCGCCGACGAACAGCCAGTCGGCTTGCTCGTCTCCCACGCCGAACACCGTCTGCGTGCAACCGGCGCGCAATTTGCAGGCGGTGCAGTCGCGCACCGTCGCTTTAAGTTGCGGCCAGTCGAGTTCGCCGATGCGTAGTGCACGGCTGTTGTCGGCTTTCCCCACGGGAACGACAGCCGCTGCCGCACACGCCTCTCCGATAGCCGAATCGCCGGCGACCGTGCCCTCGGATTTCAATGATCCTGTCGGCAGGCTGGAGGGTTTACCTGATGGACCAGGTGAAACGGAATGAGTAGCCTCAATAGCCGTTTCAACAGACGCAGGCTTGCCGCGCCGCACCCATTGCGGATACAGGTTCAACTCGCGCAGCACCGCCTCGTTTCTATCCATTCGCCCTTTCTCCTGACCTCTCTGATAAAACTACCAGCCATTCGACCAGGCGGAAAAACTGCCAAGTCGCCGGTTATCCCGCATACGGGAAAGAGGAGCACTCCACCAATTCGCACGCCATCGTGATGGCATCCTCGCTGCCGTTCGCATTCTGATAATAGCCGCGCCGCAAGCCGATTTCGCTGAAACCCGCGCTGCGATACAGGGCGATCGCGGCGGCATTGGAAGACCGCACTTCGAGAAACACGCGCCGCATGTTTCTTTCGCGCGCCTCATCCAGCATCGCGCACAGCATCGCGCGTCCCAAACTCTTGCGCTGCTGCCCTGCCGCCACGCCGATGTTGAGCAGTTCAGCCTCTTCCAGCACCGGGATCAATATCGCATAAGCGCGAATCTCTCCGCCTTCGTCGTCAATGCGGCACACATAGCCGCTGTCCAGCGCATCGATGAAATTGCCGCGCGTCCACGGAAAGCGCTGCACCGCCTGTTCGATGGCGAGCACCGCATCCACGTCGGCTTGCGTCATAGCGCGCATTAACAATTTGCACTTGCGCGAGCTTGCTGTTCACGCTCGCTGGTTTTGAAAGCCACCTTGTCGCGCAGATATAGCGGCAAGGCTTCCGCCGCATCCATGCCATGCCCCTGCATGAATTGCGCCGCACCAAGCACGGCAATTGCGGCAGCCTGCGGCACGGCGGCTCCATCCACACCCTGCAACTGTCCCGCATAGCGCGCCTTTAATATGTCGCCTAGTGCGGCAAAACCGCTGCCCGCGCCAAACCAACCATCGCCGGACAACAATGGTGCGTCTTGCGGCTTGCACAGGCACGGCGCACTCACAGTCGTCCAGCCGCCATCATGCTTTTCATATGCCGCGTGATAAATCTCGCCCATGCGCGCATCCAGCGCAGCGATCACGCGCGGTTTGCCGGAAGCCTCCGCCAGCGCTTCCAGCGTACACACTCCGGCTACCGGCAGGTTCGCACCGAATGCCAGACCCTGCGCCACTCCGCACGCGATGCGCACGCCGGTGAACGAGCCCGGCCCCATGCCGAACGCGATGCCGTCCATAGCCTGTAGCTTGTAGCCGGTTGCCTGTAGCAGATCGTTGAGCATCGCGATCAGCATTTCGGAGTGCTTCTGCCCTGCCAGCTCGCAGCGCTCCATGATCGCGCCATCCTGCCACAGTGCGACCGAGCAATATTCGGTGGAAGTTTCTACAGCAAGAACGCGCATCAGTTATCGGCAAGCAACAATACCACCGCCTGCGCCGCAATCCCCTCGCCGCGCCCGCTGAAGCCAAGCTGCTCGGTGGTGGTTGCCTTCACGTTGACGGCGCTTTTTTCCACGCGCAGGTCGGCGGCGATATGCGCCACCATCTGCGGGATGTGCGGCGCCATTTTCGGCGCCTGCGCGATAATGGTCGCATCCACATTGCCGACGCGATAGCCCTGCTCGCGCACCAGGTGCAGCGCTTCGCGAAGCAGGATGCGGCTGTCGATGTTCTTGAATTTCGCGTCGGTATCGGCGAAATGCCTGCCGATGTCGCCCAGCGCCGCCGCGCCGAGTAGCGCATCGCAGATCGCATGCAGCAGCACGTCGGCATCGGAATGGCCGAGCAGACCCCTGTCGCAGGGAATTTCCACCCCACCTATAATCAACCGGCGCCCCTCCACCAATTGATGAACGTCAAAACCTTGTCCGATACGCATCGTTATCCCTTGATGTAACTTTCCAGATTCAAATGTCCCTTCCCCCTTTGCAGGGGGAAGGTCAGGATGGGGGTAGAACGTTTGGTAAACCTGGACATTGTCTACCCCCACCCTAGCCCTCCCCCTGCAAGGGTGAGGGGACGCCCTTTATTTTTCCCGCAGCAACAGCTCTGCCAGCAACAAATCCTGCGGGTAAGTCACCTTGAAATTGGCCGGTTCGCTCAACACCAGCCTGGGCCGCAAGCCCAGCGCCTCGATCGCAGATGCCTCATCGGTAACATGGCTGCATTGCTGCAAAGCCTGCGCCAGCAGTCCGGCGCGAAACATCTGCGGCGTTTGCGCCTGCCATAATTGCTCGCGGTTTTCGGTGCGCAAGATGCGGCCATCCGCATCGGCGCGCTTCAGCGTATCCGCCACCGGCACGGCAAGAATGCCGCCAACCGCATCGTCGCGCAATTCTGCAATCAGCTTGGCCAGGTGCGCCTGCGTCAGACAGGGGCGTGCGGCGTCATGCACCAGCACCCAGTCGTCCGGCTCCAGTTCGGAAGCGATCAAGCCGTTCAGCACCGTATCTGCGCGCATCGCACCGCCGCAATACAACGGCTGCAGTTTGTCGCCGAAGCGCGACCAGTCATAGGTATGGAACAGCGTGTCGCCGGGAGTCAGCACTACAAACACCGTGGAAATTTCCGGGCTGGCACACAGCGTGTTCAGCGCGTGAAAAATCATCGGCTGTCCGGCCAGCGGCAGATACTGTTTGGGCAACTCATTGCCCATGCGCGCGCCGAAACCGGCTGCGGGAACCAATGCGTGGAATTCAGACATGGGTGAATTGTAATGGAAAACGAGGGTACCGAGTTTCGCTAAAACTGATGGCGCAGAGTTTCGCTAAAACGGTGAGCTATCGTTTCACTTATAATGCAAGCCTCTGGTTAGCCGCTACCCTTAACCGTACTCCACATGCTGTTCTCGTCCTCCCATTCCCGTCCGCGCTACTCCCGGTTGGTTGGCTCGTCCGACGCGCTGGCGTTGGCGCAATACGCGAAAAACACATCTCCGCTGGTGGTGATCGCCGCCAATGCGCTTGAAGCGCAGCGATTGGTGGAGGAGATTCCATTTTTTGACCCCGCACTGCGCGTGCACCTGCTGCCGGACTGGGAGACGTTGCCATACGACCATTTCTCGCCGCACCAGGATTTGATCTCCGAGCGACTGGCTACGCTGCACCACATCCGCAGTGGTTCGTGCGATGTGCTCATGGTGCCGTTGACTACCGCGCTGTACCCGCTGCCGCCGGTCGAACATCTCGCCGCCTACACCTTCTTCCTCAAGCGCCGCGAAAAACTTGACATCGCCAAGCTGCGTGAGCAGCTCACCCTCGCCGGATACAACCATGTGCAGCAGGTGCTCACCCCCGGCGAATACTGCGTGCGCGGCGGTATCATCGACCTGTTCGCGATGGGCAGCGTGCTGCCGTACCGCATCGACCTGTTCGACAACGAGATCGAGACTATCGCCACCTTCGACGTGGATACGCAACGCACGCTTTATCCGGTACCTGAAATCCGTTTGCTGCCCGCGCGCGAGTACCCGCTGGATGATGCCGGTCAGGCGCGCTTCCGCCAGAACTTCCGCGATCGCTTTGAGGGTGACCCGTCCAAGTCGCGCATCTACAAGGACGTGAGCAAGGGTATCGCGCCGGCGGGCATCGAGTATTACCTGACGCTGTTCTTCGACAAGACCGCGACGCTGTTCGATTACCTGCCGAAGAACGCCACGCTGTGCCTGCATCACGAGATCGACGAGGCCATCGCCACCTTCGGCAAGGATGCCGCGTCGCGCTATAACCTGCTCAGGGGCGACCCGCAACGCCCGCTGCTGGAGCCGAAAGAATTGTTTTTGGATGCCGAACGATTTTATATACGCTTGAAGGATTTTGCGCGAATAGATATTTCTCCCTCGTCCTCCCCAGACGCCACACTGGGAGCGCGGGCATCCTGCCCGCCTGCGGGCGAGACGCCCGCGCTCCAAAAAGGCATTCTTTGCGCCACCGCCGCCATTCCCGACATCGCAGTAAACCGCCGCGCCGAAATTCCCACGCAGGCGTTCCAGAATTTCCTGCAGGGCTACGCCGGGCGCACGCTGCTGCTGGCGGACAGCCTCGGGCGGCGCGAGATCATGGCGGGCTACCTGCACGAATACGGCCTCGCCCCGGCGGTGTGCGATAACTATGCGGAGTTCCTGCAAAACAACGCGGCCTTCATGCTGTGCGTCGCGCCGCTGCAGAACGGCTTCATCCTGACCGATGAAAAGGTCGCGCTGGTGACGGAAACCGAGCTGTATGCGGCACAGCCGCGTAGCCGCGCCGCCCGTGCCGCGAAGAAGAGCAACGTGGAAGGCATGTTGCGCGACTTGTCCGAGCTCAAAACGGGCGACCCGGTGGTGCACGAGCAGCACGGCATCGCGCGTTACCGGGGGCTGGTCAACCTCGACCTCGGCGAAGGCGAGAACGAATTTTTGCTGCTGGAATATGCCGGCGCCGATAAACTCTACGTGCCGGTAGCGCAACTGCACGTCATCAGCCGCTACAGCGGCGGTGCGGCTGATACCGCGCCGCTGCACAAGCTGGGCACGGCGGCATGGGACAAGGCCAAGCGCCGCGCGATGCAGCAGGTGCGCGACACCGCCGCCGAACTGCTCAATCTCTATGCGCAGCGCGCCCTGCGCAAGGGTCATGCATTCAAGCTGACGCCGCACGATTACGAGGCGTTCGCCGCCGGATTCGGTTTCGAGGAGACGCCAGACCAGGCCGCCGCCATCGAGGCGGTGATCGCCGACCTGCAATCCGGCAAGCCGATGGACAGGCTGATCTGCGGCGACGTCGGCTTCGGCAAGACCGAGGTGGCGCTCAGGGCCGCCTTTGTCGCGGCGATGGACGGCAAGCAGGTCGCGGTGCTGGTGCCCACCACGCTGCTCGCCGAGCAGCATTTCCAGAACTTTTCCAATAGATTTGCCGACCTGCCGGTCAAGATCGCCGAGCTGTCGCGCTTCCGTTCCGCGAAAGAACAGGCGCAGGCGCTGAATGACATGGCCGATGGCAAGCTCGACATCATCATCGGCACGCACAAGCTGATCCAGAAAGGCGTGAAGTTTCACAACCTCGGTCTGGTCATCATTGATGAGGAACACCGTTTCGGCGTGCATCAAAAAGAAAAATTGAAAGCACTGCGCGCCGAGGTGGACGTGCTGACGCTGACCGCCACGCCGATCCCGCGCACGCTGGCGATGTCGCTGGAAGGGCTGCGCGATTTTTCGGTGATCGCCACCGCGCCGCAACGCCGCCTGTCGATCAAGACCTTCGTCGCGCAGGCCGGCGACGGCATTATCCGCGAGGCGGTGCTGCGCGAACTGAAGCGCGGCGGGCAGGTTTATTTCCTGCATAACGAGGTGGAGACCATCGCCAACATGGCGGAAAAACTGGAACGCCTGCTGCCGGAAGCGCGCATCCGCGTGGCGCACGGGCAGATGGGCGAGCGCGATCTGGAACAGGTGATGCGCGATTTCTACCAGCAGCGTTTCAATGTGCTGCTGTGCACCACCATCATCGAGACCGGCATCGACATCCCCACCGTCAATACCATCCTGATGAACCGCGCCGACCGCTTCGGGCTCGCTCAACTCCATCAACTGCGCGGCCGCGTCGGGCGTTCGCACCATCAGGCCTATGCGTACCTGCTGGTGGAAACCGAAGCACTTACCGCACAGGCGAAAAAACGCCTCGAAGCGATCCAGGCGATGGAACAGTTAGGCTCAGGCTTCTACCTCGCGATGCACGATCTGGAGATACGCGGCGCGGGCGAAGTGCTGGGCGAATCGCAAAGCGGCGAGATGCAGGAGATCGGTTTTTCGCTATACACCGACATGCTCAACGCCGCGATCACCTCGCTGCGCCTGGGCAAAGAGCCGGACATGGCGCATCCGCTCGGCGTGACCACCGAGATCAATCTGCACTCCCCTGCGCTGCTGCCCAGCGACTACTGCGGAGACATCCACCAGCGGCTGGTGATCTACAAGCGCCTGGCGAACTGCGCCACGCAGGAAGAGCTGGACGACATGCATCAGGAACTGATCGACCGCTTCGGCCTGCTGCCGGAGCCCGCGCAGATACTGCTCGACAGCCACCGCCTGCGCATCGCCGCCCGCCCGCTCGGCATCAGCAAAGTGGACGCGTCCAGCGAAGCCATCGTGATCCAGTTCGTGCCTAACCCGCCGATCGACCCGATGAAGGTCATCACGATGATCCAGAGCAAACGCCATATCAAGATGGCGGGACAGGACAAACTGCGCATCGAGTTAAAATACGGCGACCTGCACCAGCGCGTGCTGGCTATCAAGAATTTTTTCAGCGAATTGAAATGACCGCATGAACCTCATCCTCCAAGCCCTCCACGATATCCCTTCCACTCAAGTCGAGCATCTCGCCAAGCTTTCCGCCGCTACGCGCATCGAGCAGGTCACGACACATGTGTATCGCCTGCGCGATGCCTGTCCTGAGCCTGTCGAAGCGGCCAGGCCGCATGATGCCATCGCCGCCTATTGCCTCGAACACCAGCTTGACTACGGTTTCGTGGCGCAGGACAAGCGCCTGTCCGGCTTCGGGCTGGTGGTGATGGACATGGATTCGACGCTGATCACCATCGAGTGCATCGACGAGATCGCCGATATGCAGGGCCTGAAACCGCAGGTTGCAGCGATTACCGAAGCGGCGATGCGCGGCGAAATCGACTTCGCCGAGAGTCTGTGCCGCCGCGTCGCGCTATTGGAGGGACTGGACGAACACGCCTTGCAGCGCGTCTACGACGAACGCTTGCGGCTCTCGCCGGGCGCGGAAACCATGCTTGCCAGGCTGAAAGAACATGGCATCAAGACGCTGCTGGTGTCGGGCGGTTTCGTGTTCTTTACCGAGCGCCTCAAGTCCAGACTAGGCCTGGATTACACCCACGCCAACACCCTGGAGGTATCCAACGGCAAGCTCACCGGCAAAGTGCTGGGCAAGATATTCGATGCGCAGGGCAAGGCCGATTGGCTGGTGAAAACCCGCGAAGAACTGGAGCTCAAGCACGAGCAAGTCATCGCGATGGGCGATGGTGCGAACGACCTGAAGATGATGGCGCAGGCCGGCATCAGCATCGCCTATCATGCCAAACCGGTGGTACGCGCGCAGGCCAGCTATGCGCTGAATTTTGTCGGGCTGGACGGGCTGGTGAATTTATTTCTGTAACAGAACGTTAAGTCAGCATTTGTCTTAATTAAAATTCCGCAATTGGCGAAACCGTATCATTGCCTCGCCGGAACCCCGGCTTGGCGATCGTTGCCGTGACACGTGAATGCGATTCCGAAAAACAATAAAAAGGTTAGTCATGAACGACAAGATACGCCAGCTTCTGAAACAGATAAGTACCCTCGAAGCTGAGTTGGACACAGCCATCGAAGAGCAGGAAAGTCGGGTGCGCTACAAGATCGAAGGCAAGCGCGTGGTGTTCGAAAACGCCATCAAGGAAGCGCACCGCAAGCTCAAGCCCAAGATGAACTTTTTAATGTGGTTTTTTACCGTACGCCCGCAAAATTTTCTCACCATGCCGATCATCTACGGCATGCTCGTTCCGTTGGCCTTGCTCGATCTGTGCATCAGCCTCTATCAGCTGACCTGCTTTCCCATTTACGGCATTGCCAGAGTCAAGCGCGCCAACTACATCCTGATCGACCGTCAATACCTGGCCTACCTGAATATCATCGAAAAAGCAGACTGCATGTACTGCGGGTATGCGGTTGGGATGATCGGCTACGCGAGCGAGATACTTGCCCGCACCGAGCAATATTTCTGCCCGATCAAGCACGCGCGCAAAATGCTCAGCGCGCATGCGCGCTATGCCAATTTTTTGGGCTACGGTGAGGCGGACGACTTCCATGGCAAACTCGAGCAGTTCCGCAGTGAACTTGCCAAGGAAGAAGAGACACGCGAAGAAAAAAGTAATGTAACCAAATAGCACTTGAAGGAACAACTGCACTGAAGCAAAAGTTCAGCATAGAAGTATCGCCAGGCCAAACCGGTGGTGCGTGAACAGGCCAGCTGCACGGTGAATTTCGTCGGGCTTGATGGGTTGGTGAATTTGCTGCCACTCAAGCAAATTGTATGCCTTATTTTACTCAGACCACCTAACCTTCTGTTAGCAAGAGTTAAATAACATTGGCCAAAAATATCTCTTGCAAAAAGCCCCCCTCACACTACAATTAGTGAAAATTTAACGGGTAACCACTACATATAGTGGTTTTTTGCTTTTTGGGACTTAACGTGTCCAGTACTATCAAAGAGGTAGCATCATGCTCGATACCGAACCAGGCGCTTCCTCCAGTACGCACTCTGATGTACGGCACCTGATGCCCCGCAACAATCAGCCCGCAAACCAATTCGACTCAACGGGATATTCAACTATTCCCATTTACGGACAACCATCAATTACCGAACCAGGCAATAAATCAGAAGATCAATCAGCTATTCAGGGAACGACTGCAATGACACAAGAAATCAGCACTGAAGTATTGTTGGAAAAATACGCCGAACCCGGCGAGACTTCGGTAGAAGACGTGCGCCGCCGTGTGGCGCGCGGTTTGGCGCAAGCCGAAAAACCGGAACAGCGCGCCTACTGGGAAGAAGCGTTTTTCCTGGCGCAGGAAAACGGTTTTGTTCCGGCAGGCCGCATCAATTCGGCGGCCGGATTAAATATCCAGGCGACCCTGATCAACTGTTTTGTGCAACCGGTGGGAGATGCGATCTCCGGTTTCAGCGATGGCAAACCCGGCATCTACGACGCCTTGCAACAAGCCGCCGAAACGATGCGGCGCGGCGGCGGGGTCGGCTATGACTTTTCGTCCATCCGCCCCGAGGGCGCGCAGGTCAAGGGCACGAATTCCCGTGCCAGCGGGCCCATTTCCTACATGCGCGTGTTCGACCGTTCCTGCGAAACCGTGGAATCGGCCGGTGCGCGGCGCGGCGCACAGATGGGCGTGTTGCGCTGCGACCATCCCGACATCGAGAAATTCATCCATGCCAAGGACCAGGGCGATCTGCGCAACTTCAACATTTCCGTCGGTGTCACGGATGCCTTGATGCAAGCCGTGGAAAACAACCAACAGTTCGAACTGGTGCATTCCGCAGCACCTGCTGCCGCGCTCAAGGAACAGGGTGCGGCGCAACGCGCCGACGGCAAATGGGTGTATCGCAAAGTGCAGGCTGCCGAGCTGTGGAAGCAGATCATCGAGAGCACCTACGATCACGCCGAGCCCGGGGTGTTGTTCATCGACCTGATGAACCGCGACAACAATCTCAGCTATATCGAAGTGATCGAGGCGACCAATCCCTGCGTCACCGCCGACACCTGGGTGATGACCGAACTAGGCGCACGCCAAGTGCGCGACCTGATCGGCAAACCCTTTATAGCGCTGATCAACGGCAAGTCCTACCCAACCGAATCGCAAGGCTTTTTCTTTACCGGCACCAAGCCGGTGCTGCGCTTGAAAACTGTCGAAGGACATTCATTGCGCCTCACTGCCGATCATCCAGTGCTGCGCGTTTCCCGTATGACGCGCTATACACGTGAAACGGAGTGGGTCAAAGCAGGTGAACTGCATACCGACGATAAAATTGTATTGCACGATCACCGCGCCATGCAGGCTTGGAGCGGCGCGCACAATGAAAATGAAGGGTATCTGCTCGGCTTGCTGATCGGTGATGGCACGCTCAAGAATGACAAAGCTGTGCTTAGCGTTTGGGATTCCGTTGCGTTGAAAATCGCCAATGGCGGGGACATGCTTCCTTCCGTCGGGATTGACGGTGTCATGCGTGCCGCCGAGCAAGCGGCGCGCTCATTGCCGCACCGAGCCGATTTCAACGGCTGGCAAAAACCTGTTGAAGGTCGCGGCGAATATCGTCTGGCAACAGGCGCATTACGCACGCTGGCACTGGAGCTGGGCCTGACTCCCGGCAACAAGCGATTCACTGCGGCGATGGAGACCGGCTCGTCCGACTTCTATCGCGGCGTATTGCGCGGCATGTTCGATGCCGATGGATCAGTGCAAGGCTCGCAGGAAAAAGGTACCAGCGTTCGGCTGACGCAGATCGACCTCGGCAACCTGGAGGCCGTGCAGCGCATGCTGCAACGCCTCGGCATCATCTCCACCATCTATCAAAATCGCCGCTCAGGTGGCATGAAAACATTGCCGGACGGCAAAGGGGGCTCCAGGGAATATGCCTGCCAGGCACTGCATGAGCTCATCATCAGCGGCGAGAACATCGGCCGTTATGCCGAACTGATCGGCTTTGCGGATAGCGACAAGATGGGCAAGCTGAATGACTTGCTGGCCAAGTATCAGCGCAAGCCGAATGCCGAACGTTTCGCCGCAACCGTGTTGTCATTGGAAGATGATGGTGTAGAAGATGTGTATGACGTGACCGTTGCCGATGTTCATGCCTTCGATGCCAATGGCTTATATGTCCACAACTGTGCAGAGCAACCCCTGCCCCCCTACGGCTGCTGCTGTCTGGGTTCGATCAATCTGGCATGCATGATAGACAATCCATTCACTGCCCACGCGGCTTTCAACTTCGCGCAGTTCAAGCAACTGGTGCAGGTCGCGGTGCGCATGCTCGACAACGTGCTGGAAGCAACCGCCTGGCCGCTGCCAGAACAACAGCAGGAGGCGCAGAACAAGCGGCGCATCGGGCTGGGCTATACCGGTCTGGGTGACGCGCTGGTGATGCTGGGCTTGCGCTACAACACCGATGAGGCGCGCTCTTTCGCTGCCGAGCTGACACGCGTCATGCGCGATGATGCCTATCTCGCTTCGGTGGATCTGGCCATCGAGCGCGGCGCCTTTCCGCTGCTGGATGCCGGGCAATATCTTGCCGCGCCGCGCTTCGCCTCGCGCCTGCCGGAAGAAATCAAGAACAAGATACGCCAGCACGGCATCCGCAACAGCCATCTGTTGTCGATTGCGCCCACCGGAACCATCTCGCTGGCCTTCGCGGACAACGCTTCCAACGGCATAGAACCGGCCTTTTCCTGGTTCTACACCCGCAAGAAACGCATGATGGACGGGACGACCAAGGATTATCCGGTGGAAGACCATGCCTGGCGCCTGTACAAAAAAATGGGCGGCGATATGAACAAGCTGCCGCCCGCCTTCATCACCGCGCTGGAGATTTCGGCGATCGACCACATGAAGATGGTGGCCGCTGTCGCACCGTTCATCGACACCTCGATCAGCAAGACCGTCAACGTGCCCGCCGACTATCCTTTTGAGGACTTCAAAGACCTCTATACCGAAGCCTGGAAGGCCGGATTGAAAGGACTGGCGACCTATCGCCCCAACAGTGTGCTGGGATCGGTGTTATCCATCACACCGGAAATCAACCCGGCAAAGAAAGCAGAACAGCCGCAGGATCTGGTGTTCGACCAGGACAGGCGCATCGTGCTGGAAGCCACCCCCAAACCGGCGCTCGCCTCCCTGCGCTGGCCCGGCCGTCCCAAGCTCCCGGGCGGCAGCGCGGGCTGGGTCTCGCAGGTGGTGAAGCATCCGCTCGGCAGTTTCGTGATTTTCGTTTCGCACACCGCGAATGGCAGCAATCATCCATTCGAAGTTTGGGTGAACGGCGCAGAACAGCCGCGCGGTCTGGGTGCACTGGCGAAATCGCTGTCGATGGACATGCGCGCGCGTGATCCGGTGTGGTTGCGCATGAAGCTGGAAATGCTGATGAAGACCGCCGGCGATGATGCCTTCGACATGCCCATGCCGCCCAACGGTGAAGTGAAACGCATGCCGAGTCTGGTGGCCGCGTTTGCGCACTTGCTGAAATACCGCATCGAGGAATTGGGCGCACTGGAAATCAGCGAAGGCGTTACCACCCCGATGATGGATGCGCTGTTCGCCAAAAAGGAGCCGAAAACCGGCACCGATGGCACGATGAGTTGGACTGTGGACATTTCCAATGCCGGCACCGGCGATGATTTTGTCGTGGGCTTGAAGGAGCTGGTGCTGTCCGACGGCCAGCGCCGTCCCTACTCGATGTGGCTGTCAGGAGTTTATCCGCGCGCCCTCGACGGGTTGTGCAAAATACTGAGCCTGGATATGCGCGTCATCGATCCCGCATGGATAAGCATGAAGCTGCGCAAGCTGCTCAATTTCGGCGAGCCGCTGGGCGACTTCATGGCGCGCGTGCCGGGCAGCGTCAAGATGGAAAGTTACCCGTCGACGGTTTCCTATGTCGCCAGGCTGATCCTTCACCGCTACGCCATGCTGGGCATACTGGACGAGCACGGCTACCCGATTCAGCAAATGGGCGTGATGGAAATTCCCGCATCAAAAAACAAGAGCTCCGGAATCAGACCGATCACCGGCAAAGTCTGCAAGGAATGCGGCAACGCCACGCTGATCAAAAAAGACGGCTGTGAATTTTGCACCAGTTGCGGAACGATAGGAGCGTGCGGGTAATCCTGGAATAAGCAGTCAGCAAGCGTAGGGCGGGTGTGACCCGCCATAGTTACTGTCAATACAAAGTTTTATCTGCACGATCTTGATTAACATTACTCTTGAAAGATTCCATATATGAAGTTATTCCGCATTCTGTTGGTAGGCGCAGCATCCATAATGACTCTGTGCGCATGCAATCCCACCGGCACCCCGAAAGCAGCATCGAAGGCTGCCGTTGCTGCCACTGTGAACGGCACCACTATCAGCGAAACCCGCGTGAATATGTTGGTAGCTACTGCGCAACAGCCAGACACCCCGGAGTTGCGCAAGGAAATTATTGAGCATCTGGCGATGCAATTCATCCTCTCCCAGGAAGCCGCCAAGAAAGGCCTGGATAAATCGCCTGATGTCTCTGATCAGATTGATTTCAACCGGCAAGCCATCCTGGCAAAAGCTTTCATTCAGGACTATATAAAGAACAGCACCGTCAGTGATGACATGCTGAAAGCCGAGTACACAAAAATTACCGGCCAGATGGCCGGCAGCGAATACAAGGCGCGCCATATCCTGCTGGATAAAGAAGCTGACGCTAAAGACATCATTGCCAAGCTGAGGAAAAATCCCAAGGCCTTTGCTTCTTTGGCAAAGGAAAAATCCAGGGATCCCGGATCGAAAGCTAACGGCGGCGATCTGGGCTGGTTCGATTCCAGTGCCATGGTGCCGGAATTCAGCGCGGCAGTGTCAAAGCTGGAGAAAGGTAAATTCACTGAAGATCCGGTCAAATCGCAATTTGGTTATCACGTCATCTTGCTGGACGATTCCCGCCCAAAAACGATTCCACCATTGGATCAAGTCAAGTCAACATTGCAACAGCAAATTCAGCAGCAGAACCTGGAAAAACTGCTTGACGAGCTGAAGGCGAAAGCGAAGATTGAAATCGCCCAAGCCGCCGCTCCGGCAATTTCACCCGCCAAGGAAATCAAGCCCGCTGATCTGAGCAAATAACCGGCTTAAGGGAGTCTCTGATAATACGTCACACCGGCGAAGGCCGGTGTCCAGCCCATTGCAAACGAAGTTTCAGTGAAGGCTAACCTTTAGGGAAACGCAGATTTATTCACTCAATCCGTCATTGCGAGCGAAGCGTGGCAATCCAGTTGTTTGATATCAAACGAACTTCTGGATTGCCACGTCGCTACGCTCCTCGCAATGACGATTTAATCTGCGTTTCCTTAGGTTATGCCGCAACTAAAATACTGGATTCCGGCCTGACCGAAGGTCAGCCTGTCCTGAGCATGACGAAGGGCCGGAATGACGAAATCTGAATTTTTAGAGGTGCCCTTTGTTATATTGACCTTTAACTGGCGCCTTGTGGCGCAAACCGCAACTCACCAGTAAGATACGCGAATCATTTCTCAGGAGAAGCCATCATGCCGCTGCTATTCTCAAAAGCCACTCTCGGACCGCTCACGCTGCAAAATCGGATGGTCATGTCACCGATGACACGCAATCGCGCCACCGGCAATATCCCGAACGATCTCATGATGCAGTATTACTCGCAGCGGTCAACCGCCGGCCTCATCATCACCGAAGGCACGTCGCCGTCCCCCAATGGACTGGGCTATCCGCGCATACCCGGGATATTTTCCGCTGCGCAGATTGCGGGATGGAAGCGCGTTACCGGCCCGGTTCGCGCGCAGGGCGCGAAAATGTTCATGCAGCTCATGCACTGCGGGCGCATCGGCCATGCGCTCAACCTGCCCGCAGGCGCACGCGTGCTTGCACCATCGGCGGTAGCTGCCGCCGGTGACATGTACACCGATTCCGAAGGCATGAAGCCGAATGGCATGCCGCAAGCGATGACCGAAGCGGACATCAAGTCCACGATAGAGGAATTTGCGCAGGCCGCGAAGAACGCCGTTGCTGCGGGATTCGATGGCGTTGAGTTGCACGGGGCGAACGGTTACCTGCTCGAACAGTTCATCCGCCCGAACTCGAACCAGCGCACGGATCGCTACGGCGGCCCGATCGAAAACCGGGCGCGCTTCGTGCTCGAGGTAGCCGATGCGGTGATAAATGCGATCGGCAAGGACAAGGTCGGCATACGCCTGTCGCCATTCGGTGTGTTCAACGACATGCCGCTGTACGACGCGATGGAGGCAGATTACACCTGGCTGGCGCAACAGCTCGATGCGCGCAGCCCGGTCTACATCCACCTTGTAGACCATTCTTCGATGGGCGCGCCGCCGGTGCCTGAATCGATGAAAGCGACGTTCCGCAGCACTTTCAGCGGGACGCTTATTCTCTCCGGCGGCTACGATGCTGCGCGCGCCGAGAGCGATCTGGCCGCCGGCAAAGGCGATCTGATTGCATTCGGACGGCCGTTCCTCGCCAACCCGGATCTGGTTGCCCGATTGAAGAACGGCGCGCCGCTGAATGCACCCGACTTCGGCACGTTCTATACACCCGGCGAAAAGGGATATACCGATTATCCGGCGTTGGGCTGATAGCGATTTTACGTGTAGGGCGGGTTAACCAGCGGCTTGCTGGCGTTAACCAATGACTTGGTTGGCGTAGTTTGCCAGCCTGGTTAGATGGGCTGTTTGCCAGCTTAGCCGAATGGCTATGCAGAGCCAACCCGCCGGATGCCAGTACACACGGCGGGTGTGACCCGCCCTACACCACCAGCCACTGGAATTTCACCTGTTCGTAGTCCACCCCTTCCGCAAGCAGGCCGGTTAATTTTATGTCGCGGCTCTTTTCTCCCATCATCATCTGATAGATGTTGTCCGGCACATAGTTGCCTGTTTCCATCAGCAACGTGGCATTCGCATAAGAATTGCTCGCATCGGGCAGCAGGATAACCGGCAGATAATCGTAGTCGAAGGAACCTGAACTCGATTCCCAGTTGGACACCCTGTCAGCGCCTTTGCCCAGGGAGCGCAGCCACACCGACAGCGGCTTTTTGGCGAGGATTTCGATACCCACATGCACCGTACCATTGTGGTCGGTGTGCAACCGCCTGATCAAACCGGCCCACCACAACGGGCTGTTTCCGGCCTTGATGCCGCACAGGTCGCCAATTACTACCCAGGCACCCGCGTTCTTCGGGATCGTGCAACCTATGCCGTCTACACTCAGGTCCAGGACAGTCCATTTTTCCGTGGAGTAATCGATTTCGTCCTCGGCAGCAAGGTCGATCTTCGATTTTTCTTTCAACACCGCCGCATCCTTTTCGGAAATGTTTACTGCATCGCCAATATCTATATGCGTGACCAGTTTGCTGATGGTGCCGAAGCCATGCACCACGTCGATGGCCGTATTGATCCCCCTGCGTTCATGATGCCGGTGCGGGAGACCCTTTCCCCAATACATCTGCAGGTGCTTGAGCACGGTAAGTTTGCCCGCCGGGGTGAATTCGGTGCCGAAGCGCTGTTCCTGCTGAAGCAAGCCTTGCTCATGCTGATTAATAATGTCGGTAATTTTTGGAACGGCTCTGGCCGCTCCAAAGAAGCGCTTCGCCGCTGTCACGTGGAGATCGCTATCCACCCGGCCATCCATCCTCCTGGGCGGGCCGGGCTTGGACAAATCAATGCAGAAGGCACAATCCGGATCGGGAGCATCTTTAAAATCGAAAAGGCTGGACAAGCGCCCGGAGACGCGAAAACTCACCTCGATCTGGTCCGGCGCCAGCGTGTCGGGAGAGGACAGATAAAGCATCATCGCCCTCACCAGCTCCCGCTGCGGGCTGATATGCATAGCCTGTTTTGGATAGGCAAAAACCTTGGCGTCGGCAAACTGGTTGGCTTCGGAGAAGTTGTAACAAAGGCACAACTGATCCCACACTGACGGCTCAACATCCACATAATGCATCAATTCCAGCTTCATTTGCTCGGTAACGGCACGCAACAGCCTGACACAGATAACCGGCATGATCTCCCTGAGACCCGGAGGTTTTTTTTCTGCCTGCTGATAGTCATGCACACACACATCATAAGCCTCGGCCAGCGTCTTCTTGAAAGCATGGAGGCCCTGCCATAAGTGCATACCCTTGAAGTCCTGCAAATGCGGCTCACCAAGGTATAGCTGCAACAGCTCCGCATATAACGGCAACCCGGTTTCATCCAGCAGCATGACGATTTGTGTACGTAACTCGGGACGAAAATCCGGTGTATCTTTAACCGAAGTCAACCAGGAGGTGATTTCATCCAGAGCCTTGAAGGCATCGCCCTTCGGCAGCTTGGCCAGAAGCTTCCCGGCCTCTGCCACGTCGTACATCGGATGATCCGGCTTCCCGTCAAACATGTTGTGCAAAGAAAACATAGTCGATTCCACCTTAAATTCTGACGAGGCCACCCTCTGTATGACAATCATATCGGAACGGCCATTATTAGAGAAGGTTTCACCGGTGCAGCCGGGCTGCGCCAGATTGGTTCGCTCAATCCTATGGGCCGGCAGGGCCGGATTTTTCTTCTGAAAATTCAGAAGAAAAAGTTTCACATTTTCCCGCAACGGATTATCATTTGCGCGCGTTGTGTTTGACCGGAATCAGGGTTGGCGCAACGGCAGGGATACCTCTGTGACACGATCACATCGGCCGTCACAAATTTTATTATGCCTTCACTACCAAGGAGAACGATCATGGCTAAAGGACAGCAACGTAAAAACAAGGAAGAGAAGAAGCCCAAGAAGCAGCCGGTACCCGCCAAGGTGACTGGCCAATCCTGAGTTATGCAGGTTGGGTTTGGCGCGGATTTATGAGCCGCTAACCCAACCTACCCATCTGGTTCTATTTCAAAACAACAATAATTATGTAGGGTGCGTTCCACGCACCATAATCATTGGCGCGTGGAACGCACCCTGCGATATTTTACTTTTGATTTAGAAATGGCATTAGCCGGCAAACAACGCTGGCAAAGTCATTGGTTATCAGGGCGAACGGTGTTTATTCACACTTGCCAGGGAATCCGCGCACAAGACAGCCGAATCATTTGTAGCCATGCCAATACACACAATTCCCGATCACGAACGACTCGACCGCGTCGTCGCAGAGGCACGCCGGCAGAGTGATGCGCGCGAAGCGACTTATCGCGAGCGGGCACTCAAATTGTTCCCGTGGATTTGCGGGCGATGCGGGCGCGAGTTTGCCGGAGCGCGCCTGCGCGAGTTGACGGTACACCACAAAGACCACAATCACGACAACAACCCGCCGGACGGCAGCAATTGGGAACTGCTCTGCCTGTATTGCCACGATAATGAGCACTCGCGCGTTCTGGAGGAAGAAACGCGGGTAAGAGGCTCTGGCAACCAGTCACCCGTGGCAACGCATAATCCATTTGCCGCTTTGCAGGCTCTGCTGAAAAAGAAGGATTGATTACAGAACTGCGTAAAACATGAACGACCAGCGAAAAAACAGGGGAGACCGAAGTCTCCCCTGTTTATTACATCAACTGCTGCTGTTGTTTGTTGGGTTACGTCCGTCGGTGGTGAGCCGGTCGAACCATGAAACTTGCTAACCCAACCTACGCGAGCTATTACCCGTTTGCTATTACCAAGCGGATTCCAGCATCAGAGTGCGCAGGTTCTTTTGCGCATTGACAGCGTCGTGAGCGGTACCGCTGTAGGCACTGTAGTTCAGGTGCAGCGCCACGTTCTGGTACAGGTCATACACGACAGTGAAAGTCATCGCATCGTCGCCATTGGTGGCAGCAGCGCCACCGGTTTCGGCTTTACGATAGGCAGCGCCAACAGTCAGCACATGAGGCACCACGCTGAAGTCGGCACCGATGGTCATCGCCTTACGGTCAGGGTTAGCTGTGTTAGTGCTGCCGTTGTAGGCATTTTTCAGTCCACCCGAGCCGGAAGGCGCTTTAGCATACTGCGCATACACACCCAGTTCCCTGCCGGCCACTTCACCCTGCATCTGTAAGTCGGCGAAGGTTTGTTCGGTTTGAACTGCAGCTGTGGCAGCAGCGCTATATGACTGGCCGCTCATCCTGCCCAGACCCACCACCATCGCCCAGTCGGCTACAGTCGGGGTTGCGGCAACGCGGAGATAAGTGCTGCCCCAGGTTGAGCCGCCGCCAAAGTTCGCCGCATACTTGGTCACGTTGACGTAGCCCATGTCATTTGCAACCACGAGCGCGGCACCGGTTGCCGAACCACCGTCACCACCACGGTCGGCGTTGTACTGGATAGCGGAAGTTTCACGGCGGTGTTCGGACCAACGGTTGGAACGCATTACGCCGCCGCTGGACTGTTCATAGCCGTATTGCGCGCTCAATGCGTCGGTGATGAACGGAATCACGGAAACTTTGACTGCGCCCATATCGAACACGACCGGCATCTTGAAGCCAGCCGCAAGAGGGCTGCCGATCATGTTGCCTTCGAGCAGGAAGCCGATAGTTTCAGCCACGCGACCACCGAACAACAGCGCGAATTCGTCGGGGAATTGCCATTCGCCATCACCCAGTGCTTGGGGCTGGCTGGTCTTCGACCCGGTGACACCCGGGGTGTTATCTTTCTGGTGACGAACCTTCAATACAATAGAAGCGTTCAGGGTGTCAGGAATCGACAGGTGATCGCCTTCGATCTTGCCCTGAGCGCCCATCATCGTGTAGCCGCCGGCCTTGAATGCGCGGCCGAAGGAATTCAGAACTGGAAAGTGTTGCGCGTGGCAAGCGGTACAACCCATGCCTACTTGGCGAGCGAACGCGGGTACAGCGGCCGCTTCTGGAGCAAATGCGGTTGCTGCCAACACGCCTGCCAGGGAAATGACGATTTTCTTCATAATTTTTCCTTTGTGATTGTAAAAATTTAACCAGTTAACGTTATACAACTCATGATGACAAACGCCCCCCTAACCGCTTGGTCGCATGCCACCCGAGAAACATATCACAGCTTTGTCAAACAATGCAAACAATTATGAAAGCGGTGTTGCATTAAACGCAAATCCCGCTGAATACCCCGTCAATACGGGCTTGCGGTAGGCTGACGAAAAGACGTAGGGGGCACGGCGCGCCGTGCCCGTACTGCCAAGTCGTAACATTGAACCATCGAACCATTTATTCGTGCCGGATCAATAGTCAAATTGATATTGACGTCTTGTAATCGTTCGACTACAGTGCGCTCATATTCTCGATCAAGCGAACCGACGAATTCAATGACTGGCTCAACGGTATCCGTGATGGCATGACACGACACCGTTTAGTGAAGCGTTTGCGTAAGGCCACGCTGGGCAATCTGGGTGATGTCAAACCCGTTGGCGATGGCGTGTTCGAGATGCGCGAACACTTCGGGCCGGGCTGGCGTATGTACTATATCCAGCGCGGGGCGGTGTTGATTGTGATGCTGGGCGGCGGTGATAAATCCACACAGACTGCCGATATTGCCAAGGCCGTGAAACTTGCGGCGATGATTGAGGAGTAGACCATGACCAAGAAAATCCGCATTGCCGATCTACCTGATTTTGACGCTGCCGAGTATCTCGATAGCGAACAGGCGATTGCTGAATATCTGACTGTTGTTTTGGAAGATAACGACGCATCCTTGCTGGCAGCAGCCTTGGGCGACATTGCACGTGCGCGGGGTATGAGCGAGATCGCCAAGGCGTCGGGGATTACCCGAGAAGCGCTGTACAAGGCGCTACGGCCCAATGCGCAGCCGCGCTTTGACACGATCAGCCGTGTCTGCGCAGCGCTGGGCGTGCGGCTGGTGGCGCAAGCTGTTCATCATGTGTAAGCTCGGTAGGATGCGGTGAGGCACGAACCGCATCATTCGCGATCGATGCGGTTCGTGCCTCACCGCATCCTACGGCACTCCGTATTTAAAAGCCTAAGCCGGACAAGCCGGAACCAAAAAGTTTTGCTATCAGTTTCTGCTTACTCCTCAAACCATCGAACCATTTTGCAGCTTGGCACTCTCAGGTTGCGAGTGCTAGAATTATAGAAATTAAGGAGGGAACACGATGAATACAACTATGAGCTTTGCTTTGCCGTCTGCCGTTGGCAGCCTGGAGGGTTATGTCCAATCGGTCAACCGTTTCCCCATCCTGTCGCAGCAGGAGGAATTTGCGCTGGCGACGCGCTTCAAGGCCGAGAATGATCTGGATGCGGCCCGCCAGTTGGTGCTCTCCCATCTGCGCGTGGTGGTCAGCGTGGCGCGCGGCTTTGCCGGTTACGGTTTGCCGCAGGCCGATCTGATCCAGGAAGGCAATATCGGCCTGATGAAGGCGGTAAAGCGTTATGACCCGGACCGCGGAGTGCGGCTGGTGTCGTTTGCGCTGCACTGGATACGCGCCGAGATCCATGAGTTCGTGGTGCGCAACTGGCGGCTGGTAAAGATCGCCACCACCAAGTCGCAGCGCAAGCTGTTCTTCAATCTGCGCAGCATGAAGAAAGGGCTGGAACCGCTCAAGCCGCAACAGATCAGCGAGATCGCGCGGCTGCTCAATGTCAGCGAACACGATGTGGTTGATATGGAAGCGCGCTTCGCCGGACATGAGGTCGCGCTGGAACCGTGCGGCGGCGATGACGAGAGTTATGCGCCGGTTCATTATCTGGCCGACAACGAGGCGCATGAACCGTCGCGCATACTGGAAACGGCGCAGCGCGAGCGCCTGCAAACATCCGGCCTGGCGAATGCCCTGGGCGAGCTGGATGAGCGCAGCCGCCGCATCGTCGAGGCGCGCTGGTTGTGCGATGACGGCGCTGCCGCGACGCTGCATGACCTGGCCGCAGAATTCAATGTGTCGGCTGAGCGCATCCGCCAGATCGAGCAGAAGGCGATGGGCAAGATGCAGGCAACGCTGGCTCTGACTGCCAAATAAACCGTAGGGGCGACCCTCGCGGTCGCCCTGTCGTTAAACGGACGCATGTGCACAAAACGGGCATCCGCGAGGGTCGCCCGGTGGGTCAATAATTTATTTCAGGGGTTTATTTCACGACCTTCAAATGGGGCTTGTGCGGCGCGGACCCGGGTTTTTGATCGGCGCCGTTTGCTGTGGGCGGCGGCTGTTGCGGGTCGTTGCCCTGAAACACCAGACCCTGCCCGTTTTCCTTGGCGAATATCCCGATGACCGCCACAACCGGTACCATGAGGTCGAATGGCGCGCCGCCAAAACGTCCGCTGCAGGTGATCATCTCGTTGCCCATTTCCAGATTACGCACCGCGCCCGCACCGAGGTTCAGGACGATCTCGCCGTCTTTCACAAAGGCTAACGGAACTTCAGTGTGCTCATCCACACGGACTGCAAGATAGGGAGTCAGGCCGCTATCCACGCACCAATCGTAAATCGCACGGATCAGGTACGGGCGCGTGGACAGGTCGCTCATTTCAACCTCATTTCGAACGTCAACCACGGCGGCAACGATCGACCGACGCTGGCAGTGCTAAAAGCACGACTAGGAGTGTGCGAGGTAGCCAACGCAGTTTCACCGATGAAATGGGGTTGAAATCACTTGCGCATCGCTCTTTCGGATGGAGTCAACGCATCAATGAAACCCTGACGGGAAAACAGCCTCTCGGCGTATTTCATCAGCGGCGCTGCATCCTTGCCCATCTGGATGCCGTAGTGGTCGAGCCGCCATAGCAGCGGTGCAATCGCCACATCCAGCATGGATAGCTCATCACCCATCAAAAACTTCTGATGGGCCAATATCTGCGAGAGCTGCGTCAGGTTGTCGCGAATCACGCCACGCGCCTTGTCGGCGGATTTCACGACACCGCGCTCTATCAGGTCGACCTGGCTGTATAGCTCCTGTTCGAATCGAAACAGGAACAACCTCGCACGGGCGCGCATGACGGGATCTGGCGGCATCAGTTGCGGATGCGGGAAGCGTTCATCAATATATTCGTTGATGATGTTGGCCTCATACAGGATCAGGTCGCGCTCGACCAGAACCGGTACTTTATTGTATGGGTTGATCACCGCGATGTCTTCAGCCCGGTTCATCAGGTTCACATCGATTATGTCAAAGTCCATACCCTTCTCGTACAACACGATTCGGCAACGGTGGGAGTATGGGCACGTGGTGCCCGAATATAGTCGCATCATAATAGTAAGCCCACAATCAAAAGCTGGTTAACACAAACCAAAAAGCGGGGCCAGCGGCCCCGCCATAAATGGCACTTAACGAACAATCAGGAAACTACCACAAGCGAGCCACAAAATTCAACCGCTTAGTGGATATCTTTCCAGATTTCTTTCTTCAGCGCGTAAACCAACACGAACAATATAGCCAGGAAGCCCAACACGATATAGCCGATTTTGTAGCGCACCAACTTGGCCGGTTCGCCCATGAACACCAGATAGTTGGTCAAATCGCCGATTGTGGCATCGAACTCCGCAGGAGCCATGGAGCCGGGTTTGACCAGCAACAGTTTTTTGGTTTCGTGCCCATCGTGATTTTCGACACGCAGTTCTTGTTCACCCTGCAGTCCGGCCAATATATTCGGCATCCCCACACTCGGGAAGATCGCATTATCGGCTCCGCTCGGACTTTTGCTGTCCGCATAGAAACTGCGCAGGAAGGTGTACAGCCAATCCTGACCGCGCGAGCGCGAAATCACGCTCAGATCAGGCGGTGCAGAGCCGAACGCCAGTTTCGCGGTGTTGCTGTCCATGGCAGCCTGCATGGTTGAACCGGGCTTGCTGCCTTCGGGTAGCAACTGTTTGATTTCATCATCAGTCATACCGATGTCCTTCAGGCGGTTATACCGCATGTAGGAAGCACCGTGACAGGCCAGGCAATTGGAGGTGAAAAATTTTGCGCCTCGTTGCAGCGAGACCCTGTCCTTCAGATCGACCGGCGCCTTGTCCAGATGAACGCCAGCCCCGCTGGCGTTCGCCATCGCCGGTATCAACAGCAACAGCACCCATAACTTTTTGATTGCATTCATGTCAACGAACCTTTCTGAATTGTTCTAACGGGACGTCACACGGTCTGGTACGTGCTTGGTTTTGTCAATCTTTGTGTACCATGGCATCAGCAGGAAGAATGAGAAGTACACTATAGCCAGCACGCGAGCTATCCATGTGTAAAGCACCGTGGCAGGCAAAGTGCCCAGCAAGCCAAGGCCCAGGAAGCTGATCACGAATAGCGTTAAGAAAACTTTATAAATCGGGCCGCGATAGCGAATCGACTTGACCCTGCCACGATCCAGCCAAGGCAGGAAGAAGAAGATCAACGTTGCCACCCCCATCGCCACTACACCCGGGAACTGCGAACCGAACAATGGCGGCACAGCGCGCAGAATGGCGTAATACGGCGTGAAGTACCACACCGGGGCAATATGTTCGGGGGTCTTCATCGGATTAGCCGGGACAAAATTGTTGTATTCCAGAAAGTAGCCCCACATATCCGGCGCAAAGAAGATAACCGCGCAGAAAATCATCAGGAAACCTATCGCACCCACCCCATCTTTAACGGTGTAGTAAGGATGAAAAGGGATTCCGTCCAGCGGGTGGCCGTTGGCATCCAGGTGCTTTTTGATTTCGATACCATCCGGGTTGTTCGAGCCGACCTCATGCAATGCCAAAAGGTGTGCAACCACGATCAGCACCAGAATCAACGGAATCGCAATAACGTGCAGCGCAAAGAACCGGTTTAACGTGATATCAGAAACCACATAGTCGCCGCGAATCAGAATAGACAAATCCTCGCCGACAAACGGCACTGCCGAGAACAGGTTTACGATCACCTGCGCACCCCAAAACGACATCTGCCCCCATGGCAACAGATAGCCCATGAACGCCTCACCCATCAGTGCCAGATAAATGATCATGCCGATGATCCACAGCAGCTCGCGCGGTTTGCGATAGGAGCCGTACATCAGGCCACGGAACATGTGCAGATAAATCACCACGAAGAACATGGAAGCGCCGGTGGAATGAATGTAGCGCAGCAGCCAGCCCCATTGCACATCGCGCATGATGTACTCGACGGAAGCGAAGGCAAACAGCCCATCCGGCTTGTAGTTCATCGTCAGGAAAATGCCGCTCGCAATCTGTATCACCAGCACCATCAGCGCCAACGAACCGAAAAAATACCAGAAGTTAAAATTTTTCGGCGCGTAATATTCGGAAGCGTGCTCCTTCCACATGGATGTCAGTGGGAAACGCTCGTCGATCCAGCTAATCAGTTCATTCAGCAGCTTCATTATGCGGCCCCCTTGCTATCGTCGCCAATCAGCAGGCGTCCGTCACTGAGATATTTATGTTGCGGAACAATCAGGTTGGTAGGGGCAGGCGCTCCTTTATACACGCGCGCCGCCAAATCGAAGCGTGACCCGTGGCAAGGGCAGAACCAGCCACCTGCCCAATCCGCACCAAGATCAGCAGGTGCAATTTCAGGACGAAAGGTCGGCGAGCAACCCAGGTGGGTACAAACGCCGAGCACCACAAAATAATCGGGTTTGATGGAGCGGAAGGGGTTGTTGCAGTATGCGGGTTGTTGCGGAACGGAAGAGCCGGGGTCAGCCAATTCACCATCATGCTTGGACAATAACTCGATCATTTCCTTGGTGCGATGCACGATCCATACCGGTTTACCCTGCCATTCGACACTCATCATCATGCCAGGCTCAAGCTTGCTGATGTCCACCGCGACCGGTGCACCGGCGGCTTTGGCGCGCTCACTGGGCATCAAACTCAACACGAACGGCGCACCGGCTCCTGCCGCAGCGACACCACCCGCCGCCGAAGTGGCTGCAATTAATAGCCGTCGTTTACTGCGATTTACATTGTCTGTCATGTCCCCTCATCCCTTCCATGTAATGCGTTATTTTATAATCGACGACCCGATGAAGATGAAAATACCTGTTGCCGCCAATATCTTATTTGTTAACACCTTAAAAGGGATTGGCTCCCCGAAAAGCAAACCCGATGCAACCGGCAGATATTACATAGCAAATTTATCCGCTGCAAGCACTAACCGGAACTGCTTGCAGCGTTACATTTAAAATATGAAGCGATGTATAAAATGGCGGCTGCTACAAATTGTGGCTAGTTGTTTTTAGCTCCCTGGTGCACCCATTTTCTCAGGGTCAGGATATATTGCCTGTCCAGAGTTCCACTGGCATTTAAACCTGCCGGCATTTTGAGGCCCTTATTGGTGCCCTCAAGCAGCTTGGTAAAAGTGCTGGTTTCGCTGTCACCGGGTTTGACGACGGGCCCGAACTTGGTACCCTTCATCAGGCTTTCATAAGTGCTCAGATTCAATCCGCTCTTTTCATACCCTTTTCCTCCGGGAAGGTGGCAATTCAGACAATGATCATAGATGATCGGGAAGACATCGTATTTGAAGCTGACTTCTTCTTTCCCCACCGCTTTACGCGCCCCCTGCTCTGCTGAACTTGATTCACCCGTTCCCAGTGCGTTGAATGAAAGCGCCGCAAGAACAGCCCCACACAGCAACATTCTAATTTTCATATGGCCCCCTTAAAATACCGCCCTCGCAAAAGCCAATTAATTTGACTTTATGGCAGCCAGGCTGACTACACGCAGCGGAACGGCGCTGCCCCGATAATCTGACGTTCCCTGTTTTAAATTTCGTACACATCCATCAAGCGAAGCAACAAGTCCGAGATTACCTGGTCAACTTCTGCTTGCGCCCCTTAAAAGCTCAAAATTCAGGCTGAAATGTCCGCATTAAACGATCAAAAAGTTGATCAGCCTGAAGATGTTGCCGGCCAGATAAGCGTTTTCAATAAACGCATCGACATCAAAACGCAAATACTACGCAACGCGCACTAATAATGCAACGCTGGCATGTCATGTCGTTTGTATTAACGCAATACATGACTTTTACTTTTATTCACTGGCTAAATCGGATTATTCTGATCAAAGAAGCGATGCTCCAAACCGAATTGACCGGCCAGATGCTCACCCAGCGCCTGGATGCCCAAACGCTCTGTAGCGTGATGCCCGGCGGAGATGAACGCCACGCCGCTTTCCTGCGCAAGGTGGTAATTCTGCTCGGAAATTTCGCCGGTGATATAGGCATCCACACCCTGCGCGATGGCCGCTTCAAAGTAATTCTGCCCCCCGCCGCTGCACCACGCTACTTTTCGTATGCTCTTGGCGCCATCCCCGAAAACTTGCGGGGCGCGATGCAAACAATGTTCGATCTGTTGAGTAAATTGGTCAAGTGTCTGCGGCTGCTTCAGCGCGCCAAAGCACGCGATGTTCTGCTCGCCGAATCTACCCTGCTCCACCAACCCCAGCAGCCTGCCGAGCAGTGTGTTGTTGCCCAGTTCGGGATGTGCATCAAGCGGCAGATGGTAGGCCAGCAGGCTCACATCGTTGCGCAACAACTGCGCGATGCGCCGCTTCTTGATGCCGGCAATAGCGGCATCCTCGTTGCGCCAAAAATAACCGTGATGCACCAGAATCGCATCCGCACCCCATGCAATCGCTTCATCGAGCACCTGTTGCGAAGCCGTCACGCCGGTGGCGATACGCCGCACTTGCGTGCGCCCTTCCACCTGCATGCCATTCGGACAATAATCTTTGAACAGGCCGGCTTGCAACAGGCTTGCGTTATAATCACACAGCTCTTTGAGCAACATGAATTTTTCCTGAGTTTGAAACGAACGGGTTCATCATACCATGCGTAAACACTGGCTTTTATTCACCCAGACCGTCACCATCGCGCTGGCGCTGCTATTTATTGTTCACACCCTCAAGCCAGAGCTGCTGCCAAACGCAGCGCGCAGCGGCGTGGTTACTCTGCATGAAAACGCAGCGCAAACAGGCGAGGGTCAAACACGTGCCATGGGGCTGAGTGCCGCCGCGCAGAAAGCCATGCCCGCCGTAGTGAATATTTTTACCAGCACCGTCATCAAGACCCCTACCCATCCCTTCATGGACGATCCGCGTTTCCGCTTTTTCTTTGGTGAGCCGGACGATAACGAACAGCAAAACAGCTTCAGCCTGGGTTCCGGCGTTATCGTCAGCCCCGATGGCTACATTCTTACCAATCACCATGTGGTGGAAGCCGCCGATCAAATTGAAGTCGCGCTATCCGATGGCCGCAAGGCGAAAGCGCATGTCATCGGCTCTGACCCGGAAACCGATTTGGCGGTGATTAAAATCGAGCTGCCCGGCAACCTGCCCGCCATCACTTTTGGCCACCCGGAACAGGCACATGTAGGCGACATGGTGCTCGCCATCGGCAACCCGTTTGGCGTCGGGCAAACCGTCACGATGGGTATCATCAGCGCGCTTAAGCGCGATCATCTGGGACTGAGCACCTTTGAAAACTTCATCCAGACAGATGCGGCGATCAATCCGGGTAATTCCGGCGGCGCCCTGGTTGACGACAATGGCAACCTGATCGGCATCAACAGCGCGATTTATTCGCCGAACGGCGGGTCGCTAGGCATCGGCTTCGCCATTCCCGTCACTACCGCAAAGAAGACCATGGAACAGATTATCCAGACCGGTTCGGTGACACGAGGCTGGATCGGCGCAGGCGTACAGGAACTGACTCCGGAACTGGCTGAAACATTCAAGCTCGGCGAAACCAAAGGTGTGCTGATTACCGAGGTTATACGCAACAGCCCGGCAGCACAGGCCGGGGTAAAGACTGGCGACATACTGATCGCGATAGATGACCAACCCATCGGCGATTGGAGCACCATGCTGGAAACGGTTTCCAATCTTCCCCCTGGCAAGATGGTCCTGGTCAAACTGGTACGCGATGGGGTAGCCATGAGCTTGCAACTGAAAATCGGCAAACGTCCGAAACCAAGGGCGCAATAATTGGCGATAGTTTACTGGACAGGTGGGGCTGCCAAGCCCAAAGATGTTAGGGAAACGCAGATTAAATCGTCATTGCGAGGAGCGTAGCGACGTGGCAATCCAGAAGTTCGTTTGATATCCAACAACTGGATTGCCACGCTTCGCTCGCAATGACGGATTGAGTGAATAAATCTGCGTTTCCTTAGACGTAAATAATTGTTAATGCTGGTTTACGCTGCGGTAGCCTGCGTTTATCCTGCATCAGCAGTTTTTTTCACTGGTTTCAACCAGCCCGCCACTACAATCCCCGCCTCATACAGCAGCCACAGCGGTATCGCCAGCATGAATTGCGACACGACATCCGGCGGAGTGAAGATCGCACCGGCCACGAACGCACCGACGACCACATAGGGACGAATTTCGCGCAGCTTCCCGACGCTGACGAAGCCCATGCGCACCAGCAACACCACCGCCACCGGTACCTGGAAGGTGATGCCGAATGCCATGAACATGGTGAGAACGAAGCTCAGGTATTTGTCGATATCGGTCATCACCGCCACGCCCTGTGGCGCAGAGGCAGTGATGAAGCCGAACACCACCGGAAACACACCGAAATAGGCGAATGCCATGCCGCAAAAAAACAATATCGTGCTGGCGAAGATCAGCGGCCATACCAGACGTTTTTCGTGCGCATATAAACCGGGTGCGATGAATTGCCACATCTGATAGAGAATGTAAGGCAGCGCAATGAGGAAAGCAGCCATCATCGCGACCTTGAGCGGCACAAAGAATGGGGTCGTGACATCGGTGGCTATCATCTGCCCGCCTTTGGGCAGTTTGGCTAACAGCGGTTGTGCCAACAGGGTATAGAGATCGGATGACCACGGAAACAGGCAGATGAACGCCAGCAGCAAGACCACAAAAGAATGCAGCAAACGGGTGCGCAGCTCGATCAGGTGGGCAATGAAACTTTCGCTGGTTCCCATCAGGATTTTTGCTGCGCCGAAGATGGTTCTACCGGGGGTTGCACCGGTGTGGGCATTGCCTGTTCAGGCGTGGAAGGCTGCGCGTCAGTCGCAATGATTTGTTGCGCTTGTTGATCCGCTGTCAGTATCATTTGTTCTGCAGATTGTTCGACCGCGCTGGCTTCGGCTTGAACGGTTTGCTGTAATTTGCGGATTTCCTCGATATTCATGTCGCGCTCGATGTCGCTCTTCACGGTATTGATATAGCGCTGCGCGCGTCCCCACAGATGCCCCAGGGTGCGCGCCACTTTCGGCAGGCGTTCCGGCCCGATGACGACGAGTGCCACCACCATTACTACCATCAATTCCGGAAGGCTGAAATCAAACATGGTCTAACGCCTGCATGGATAGTCCAATTGAAAAATGTGGCGTACGGAGCAATTTCTTCCGCACTCTCACACTTTGGTGTGGGTCTTGTCTTTTACTTCGCCTTCAATGGTCAGACCTTCTTCCTTAACCTGCTTCGCAGCCTCATCGTCGCCACGCATGCCTTCCTTGAAACCTTTCACCGCGCCACCCAGGTCGCTGCCTATGTTGCGCAATTTTTTGGTGCCGAAAATCAGTAAAACCACTATCAAGACAATCAGCCAATGCCAGATGCTAAATGAACCCATGTCGATTTCTCCCTTGGAAAGTTAACAGTTAACCGCGCCGTACCATAGGCGGAATATTGCCGCCGCCGATGATATGGATATGAAAATGAAATACTTCCTGTCCTCCGCCCTTGCCGGTGTTGATCACGGTGCGGAAGCCATTTTCCAGGCCCTGCTCGCGCGCCAGCCTGGGAGCCAATACCAGCATCCTGCCAAGCAAGGCGGCGTGGACATCCCCGGCCTCCGCCAGAGAAGCCAGGTGCAGCTTCGGGATCAGCATGAAATGCACCGGCGCAACCGGATTGGTGTCGTGAAACGCCAGCACCTCGTCGTCTTCATACACCTTGCGGCAAGGAATTTCGCCGCGTGAAATTTTGCAAAAAATGCAGTCGCCCATGGTCAGTCCTTATTTCCGGCTTTCCTTTTCGTCTATGCCCGACAAACCCTCGCGGCGCGCCAGTTCATTCAACACGTCCTGCGCGCTCAGGCCATGCTGCGCCAATAACACCATACAATGAAACCACAAATCTGCCGTTTCATTCACTAAATGAGTTTTATCGCCCTGTTTACTCGCAAGAATGACTTCCGTTGCTTCCTCGCCGACTTTTTTCAAAATAGCATCTTCGCCCTTGCTGAATAGCCTGGCGACATAAGAGCTTGCCGGCGACGCGTTTTTGCGCGCCTCCAGCGTTTCCGTCAGTCGTTGCAAAATATCCTGATTCATTTTTTCCGGGTTCATCTTTTTGGATTTTTATTTATCGGATTTTCTGTTTTATAAATCTCACTGGGCGATTTCAAAACCGCATCCGTTTCCACCCACTGCCCCTTTTCCAGGCGGCTGTAGAAACAGCTTTCACGCCCGGTATGACAGGCAATGCCGCCCTGCTGTTCAATTTGCAGCAGTATCACATCGCCGTCGCAATCCAGACGGATCTCTTTTACTTTCTGGATATGCCCGGATTCTTCGCCCTTGTGCCATAGTTTCTTGCGCGAACGCGACCAATACACCGCTTCGCCTTTTTGCCAGGTCAGCTTCAATGCCTCGCGATCCATCCACGCCACCATCAGCACCCGGCCGGTAGCGGCATCCTGTGCAATGGCCGTCACCAGACCGTCTGAGGACCAATTGACCCTGTTTAACCACACCTCGCTCACAAAACCCTCCTTGCAACGTTACGAGCGCAGGTGAGGCTAGAAGAAACTCGGCGAGAAACCGGAGTGTATGTGTAAATACATGAGGATTTCGAGCCGGGTTTCGACAACGTATCGCCAAGCGCATAACCAATGACTTGGTTGGCGTAGTTTGCCAACTTAGTCAGATGGCTAGTTGTTCCATCAGTAGTGGCATGGAGGGTTTTCATAATCTGACTTCAATGCCGTGTTGCGCCATGAATTGCTTGGCTTGCCGCACGGTGTATTCGCCGAAGTGAAAAATGCTTGCCGCCAACACCGCATCCGCACCCCCTTTTTTTACGCCATCAACGAGGTGTTGCAGATTGCCCACGCCGCCGCTGGCGATCACCGGAATCTCCAATGCGTCGGTAATGGATCGGGTCAGCACCAGATCAAAACCGTTTTTTTGCCCGTCTCTGTCCATGCTGGTCAGCAAAATCTCACCCGCACCCAGGTCCTGTATTTTTCTCGCCCACTCTACCGCATCGAGACCCGTCGCCTTGCGTCCGCCGTGGGTAAACACTTCCCAATGCCCCGGCGAAACTTGCTTGGCATCTATCGCCACCACGATGCACTGCGAACCGTAACGCCCTGCGGCATCAGCCACTAATTGCGGATTCAGCACTGCGGCGGTGTTGATACTGACCTTGTCGGCTCCGGCATTCAACAAATTACGCACATCGCCCACTTCACGCACGCCGCCTCCAACCGTCAGCGGAATAAACACTTGTGATGCGACTTGCTCGATGATGCGGTAAATAATTCCTCTGTCTTCCGAACTGGCGGTGATATCCAGAAAAGCGAGTTCATCTGCGCCCTGCTCGTTATAACGGCGCGCGATCTCCACCGGATCGCCCGCGTCGCGCAGCTCAACGAAGCTTACACCTTTGACCACGCGCCCAGCGGTCACATCCAGACAGGGGATAACGCGCTTGGCGAGCATGTGTTAAAGCGCAGCCTCGGTCAATTGATCCGCCAGCAACTGTGCCGCACGGAAATCCAGCGTGCCTTCGTAAATCGCTCGTCCGGTAATCGCGCCGGTGATGCCCTCGGATTGCACCGCGCACAAGGCGCGCACATCATCAAGATTAGTGATGCCGCCGCTGGCGATCACCGGCACATGCAACGGACGGGCCAGTTCTACTGTCGCCGGAATGTTCACGCCGGTCAACATGCCGTCGCGACCGATGTCGGTGTAAATAACGGCTTCCACGCCATACCCTTCAAAACGTTGCGCCAGATCCGCCACGTCGTGCCCGGTCAATTTCGACCAGCCATCCACCGCCACCTTGCCGCCCCTGGCATCCAATCCCACCATGATGTGCCCGGGAAATGCATCGCAGGCCTCATGCAGGAACCCCGGCACCTTCACTGCCGCAGTGCCGATAATGACGTAGCTGACACCAATGTCGAGATAACGTTCGATGGTTTCCAGATCGCGGATACCGCCACCCAGTTGCACCGGCACATCGCTACCATCCATCGCTTTGATGATGCTGCGCACGGCTGCTTCGTTCTTCGGCTTGCCGGCAAACGCACCGTTCAGATCCACCAGATGCAGCCGGCGCGCGCCTTGCGCCAACCAGTGCAGCGCCATGGCGGCAGGGTCTTCAGAAAACACTGTGGCATCTTCCATCACACCTTGCTTGAGGCGCACACAATGACCGTCTTTCAAATCAATCGCAGGAATAATCAGCATGTCAGTACGTAAAAAATCAAGGGTTCCATTGCATAAAGTTTTGCAGCAGCTTCAGCCCCGCTGTGTGGCTTTTTTCCGGGTGGAATTGCACTCCGAACAAATTTTCTTTCGCCACCGCACATACGAATGATTGCGGGTATTTGCTGGTTGCCTGCACCAATGACGCATCCTGCGGCTGCACATAGTAGCTGTGAACGAAATAGAAGCGCGCATCCTGCTCTATGCCTTCCCACAGCGGGTGTTTCACATGATGCGCCTGGTTCCAGCCCATGTGCGGCACTTTGAGCTTGTTGCCTTGAGCATCATGCATATTACTGTCGAAGCGCACTACCTTGCCGCGCAAAACCCCCAAGCCTGCAACATCGCCCTCGGCGCTGTGTTCGAATAACATTTGCAGGCCGATGCAGATACCGAGAAAAGGCCTGCTGCGCGCGGCCAGCAGCACTGCGTCGCGCAAACCGCGTGCATCCAGCTCACGCATACATTCCGGCATCACACCCTGTCCGGGAAAGACTACACGCCTGGCGCTGGAAACCACCTCAGGGTCATCTGTGACGACAATTCCGGCAGCGGGAGCGACGTTGCGCAAGGCCTGTTCGACCGAACGCAAGTTGCCCATACCGTAGTCGACTATAGCGACATCTACCATTTGAATTTACAGCACGCCCTTGGTTGATGGCATCACGCCAGCCATGCGTGGATCAAGCTCCAGCGCCATGCGCAGCGCGCGGCCAAATGCCTTGAAAATGGTCTCGGCCTGATGGTGAGCATTGTTACCCGCCAGATTGTCGATATGCAGCGTCACCAGGGCGTGATTGACGAAACCCTGGAAAAATTCATTGATCAAATCCACATCAAAATCACCGATACTGTCGCGCACAAATTCGCAATTGAACACCAGTCCGGGGCGCCCTGAAATATCCAGCACCGCGCGCGACAGGGATTCATCCAGCGGCACGTAAGCATGGCCATAGCGGCGCAAACCTTTTTTGTCGTTGACTGCCTGATTGAACGCCTGCCCCAGTGTGATACCAATGTCTTCCACGGTGTGGTGCGCGTCAATATGCAAATCACCCTTGGCAAGGATGTTTATATCCAGCAAGCCATGACGGGCGATCTGGTCGAGCATGTGATCGAGAAACGGCAGACCGGTATCGAATTTGGCCTTGCCGCTACCGTCAAGCGCCAGTTCAACTGTGATCTGGGTTTCCAGTGTGTTGCGTGAAACTTTCGCGCTACGCATGATTTCTTCGCCTTATGCGAGTTGAGTAATGGTTTCTTGTAAAGCGGCTATAAATTTCATATTCTGGTCCGGCGTGCCGACTGTCACACGCAAGCAATCGTTCAACATCGGGTGACCACCGTTCAAATTCTTGATCAGCACGCCGCGCTGCTTCAAGCCGTCGAACACCGCTGTTGCATTCGCGACGCGGAACAGCAGGAAATTCGCCTCACTCGGGTAAACACACACAGCGGCGATTTCGCCCAACTGTTGAAACAATCCGGCCCGGTCCTGCTTGATTTGTTCCGCTTGCCGTAACAGCACATCATGATGTCCAAGCAATTTTTCGGCAACCAACTGCGGCAAAACGCCGACATTATACGGCAAGCGCAGCTTTTCCAACTGCTCCAGCCATGCCGTGCTGCCCGCCAGAAAGCCGAGGCGCAAACCAGCCATGCCGAGCTTGGAAAAAGTGCGCATCACCAGCAGATTCGGATAGCGCTCCAGGCGCGGAATAAAACTATCGCTGGCAAAAGCATAGTAGGCCTCATCCACCACCACCAAACCCGGCGCTGCCTCAATGATTTGCGTCACTGCATCCGCCGAAAACAAATTGCCGGTGGGATTGTTCGGATAGGCCAGAAACACCAGCGCGGGCTGATCGCGTTTTATCGCCGCGAGGGTCGCCGGCAAATCCAGCGAGAAATCCGCTGCCCCGGAATTGTTTACCCCAGAATTTGTTACAAGCGGTACCCCCACATAACGCATCCCGGTGAAAGTCGCGATCATCCTGTACATCACGAAAGACGGCTCCACGCTCAACAGCGTTGCACCCGGCTTATTGACCGCCATCGCCAGCAACTGGATCAACTCATCCGAACCATTGCCGAGCAACACATCCATCCCCTGCGGCAAGCCGGTCAAGACACGGATTTTCTCCTTGAGTGACGCGGCGCCGGGATCGGGGTAACGGTTAATCGCAGCCGCTGCTACCGCCTCGGCGATTTCTCCGCGCAGCGCAGGCGGCAAAAGATAGGGGTTCTCCATCGCATCCAGCTTGATGCAGCCGGAACTGTCCGGCACATGGTAAGCGTGCAGATCAAGGACTTCCTGGCGGAGCAGCGCGCCTGCGAGAGAAGATGCAGAAATGGAAGGCATGAAGCGAAATAAAATACGGATAAATAACAATGGCGGCGAGCTTATCACATTGCAGAGGACAGAAGACAGAGAACAGAATTTTGTGTGCCGCCATGCGGTACGTCATATCAAATTCGCGGCACAGCCGCGACAAAACCCCTGTCATCTGCCTGCGGAAGAATTGCTGCGCAGCAGCGGGGCACCCGCCGGCGTACCCCTTGCGGGTGTTTCTGCCTTTAACTCGAAGCAAACCCTTCCTGGCCGATTGCTGACCAGCGTCAACCGGTAGCCCAGCTGTTCGGCCCAGCGCTCGGCCTGGTACAGGCCTATCCCCAGACCATTTTCAGAAACGACGGCGACGCGCAACAATTTTGCGGCGATAGCTTCATGGATGGGTGTGCCGCTGTCGCAAACGATCAGGCGCAGCGGTTCGGGGTCGATTTCTACAAAAATGATGATGCCCGGTTCAGTTTGGCGCTTTCTCAGGGCGTTATCGATCAGGTTATCGATAACGCAATCGAACAATGCGGCAGGGATGTTTTTGTCCGGCAATCTGCCCGGCGAACGCCAGTCGATGGCCTGATACTGGTTGCGCAGCTTCAAAGTATCCCACCATGCATTAAGGGCAAGTTGCGGGGTTTCGCTCTCGATCAGCGGTTGTTTGAGTTTGCTCAAGGTAAGCTCGATGCGCTGGGTGAGCAGCGGAAGTTGTTGTTGCAGCAACTGTTGCGCCCGCTCTTCACGGCTTTGAGCAATGGCGGTGAGCGAAAGCAGCGATTGCAGCATGTTTTTCAGATCGTGAGTAAGGCGTGATCCGGTTTCATAAACCGCCTGCAAACGCGTGATGTCCCGCAGGCTTTGCTCACGCTGCTTTGCCTGGTAAAAATAGCCGATCAATTGCGCGAGCAGATGGACATGCAGCAGCACAGCGGGATTGAGCTGTTGCTTCGCATATACCGTCAGGCGCAATTCGCCCTCCTGCACCGCCACAGCATATTCGCTGAATTGCCCGATCTGCCCGGATCCGTCCGGTGAATGCCAGGACAAGCCGGATAACCACGGAAAATCCGCCAGCAGGTTAATGGCATGGCGCAGATAGCTTGCCGCATCATGTTCGCGCTGAGCCGCTTCGGCCAGTTGAGTAAGCCAATTTTCAAACGGCGTGCCAACATTCAACAGGTAGCGCGAAAACATCACTTGCAGCCCGCTGAAACCGAAGCGCGGATTCCACAGGCTGCCGAGCGCCAGCAACACCAGCCCGATCAGGAACAGCGTGCGCAGCAGGGCATCGAGGTAATCCAAATGCCCCAGACTCATAAAAGCAAGGCTGCCGAGCACCACCAAAGTCAGCAACATGAACAGCAGCAAGCTGTAGATAAAGTCTACCGTCTGGGTGCTTTCGAACGGCGCGTTGTTAATTGGCAGAACCGCCATAACCAGCAACAGCAGCGGCAATACATACCATATCAGAATATATCCTGTCTCAATGGTGGATTGCGCCGCAAATAAATTCGGCACCACCCAGAGCAGCAATACAGCCAGCAAGTAGACCATCACCGACAGGTATAACAGGCGCGTCCAGCGGTCGCGAAAGGCAAACACACGTGCGCCGACCAGGCCGAACAGGCCCGTCAGCCAAAAAGCGATGGTCCACCAGCTTAGCCAGAACATCGCCATCATGGCCGCCAACCCGATGAACAGGAGAGCGCCGCCCCCCACTTCGCGCTCACCGCGCCACATCGGCTGCCAAAGCAGGAACACTCCGAGATGCGCCAACAGTAGCGGATGCACCCACGGGTTACCAACACCGAGCAACAGCGCGCCGTGCAATAACACGAGCATCACCAGCAACAGCCAGCGGCCGGTACGCAAATAGCCTCCTAAATCAAGTGTCAGCACTTTGTCAACCCCTGTCAACATCTCGTCATAACCACCGCGACAATACTACTTACCTATCCCGCCCCAGGCTTCCATGAATACCCGCCATGCCGCACACATTCAACCCAACTTATTGAACTGACTACGTTTTTATATGCACCTCGGCAATAAAGCCGAACTATGCAGCAATTCTGGCACGGCACTTGCTTTGCAGTATCGGCGTAACATCAACAACTTTGAATAATATGGAGATATCATAATGAAACGCAACCAATCCGGCTTTACTTTAATCGAAATCGCCATCGTGCTGGTGATTATCGGCCTCCTGATCGGCGGCGTGCTGAAAGGTCAGGAGCTCATCAACAGCGCCAAGGTGAAGAACCTCGCGACCGATTTCAAGAACATCCCGGTGTTCATCTACGGCTATCAGGACAAGTTCAAGGCGTTGCCTGGGGATGATGCCGCCGCCGTTACCCATATAGGCGCAGCTTGCGTTGCCCCCTGCCAAAATAGCGCCGGCCCAAATGGAGTAATAGGAGGAGTATCTGCTACCGATAAATGGGATTCGACAGTAGCAACTGACGAGACTCAGCTATTCTGGATTCATGTTCGTCTTGCAGGTCTTGCTCCCGGGCCAACCAGCGGTGCTGCTGACTACCGCCCTACCAATTCTGCGGATGGCCGCATTGGGATCCAGAGCAACATAAGCGCCGGCAACGGGGCTTTTGCCACGATTATCCAAAATGCTGCTGGCGCAGCGTCCCTGATGACAGGGACTTACATTATTTGCTCCGCACAGATCTTGGGCAAGTTCGTTAAACAACTCGATACGACCATGGACGATGGCAATACTGACACAGGCTCAATGCGGGTGGCCGATGCCGCTACCGGCAAGTCTATGGCAACCGCAAGCATTGTTGATGGCACGAGCTATACAGTCTGCATGGGCTTCTGATCCAATCACCCGGCGTGACACAGCCCGCTTCGGCGGGCTTTTTTATTGCCTAATCCTAATTGCTCTACCAAGCTGTACATTCCCATCGGGATGCAGGGGATAATTATGGAATTCAAACTGAGTGACCATGCTCAAAAACGTATCCAGCAACGTAGAATTTTACCTGAATGGATCAAGGCAGCAATTGAACATCCCGACCTGCTTGAAGATGACTTTGAGGATTCAACATTAGGGAAACGCAGATTTATTCACTCAATCCGTCATTGCGAGCGAAGCGTGGCAATCCAGTTGTTTGATATCAAACGAACGTCTGGATTGCCACGTCGCTACCCGCCACGCTTCGCTCGCGGCTAAAGGCTTATTCTCGCAATGACGATTTAATCTGCGTTTCCTTAGCACATGCCCTAAAAGCAATTCCCGAAAAAGGTTTTAAAAAACTGCGTGTGATTTACAACGAAACAACCGGGCCGGTGACCATCGTCACCGCTTACTTTGAGTGAGGTGAGACTATGAGAATCGAATTCGACCAGTTGGCTGATGCGCTCTATGTTCATCTTGCCGAAGGTGAGGTGGAAAAAACCGAGGAGATTAAACCCGGCATGATTCTGGACTACGATGCAAACGGAAATGTGCTGGGCGTTGAAGTCTTGCATGTGAGCAAACGCGCAGAGCTGCCGCTGAAAAAAGCAGCTTAACGCCATTCAACCAAGCCCGCTTCGGCGGGCTTTTTTATTGCCCTCACGTAAAATGATGTGTCACGATTCGAACGTATACATACGCAGCGAGGTAATCATGGAAACAGCCATTCTGACTCTTCTGGTTCCTCAGGAGGTAAAGGATCAACTGGGCAAGCTGGCAGAGGCAACACATCGCTCGCAGTCATTCCTGGGGAGTGAGGCGATTCGACGCTACATTGATCTTGAGTCCTGGCAAATCGCAGAAATCCAGCAGGCCATCACCGAAGCCGATGCAGGCGATTTCGCTACCGATGCCGGGTTCAACGCGGTGATCAAAAAACATGCGGGTTAACGTGAAACTCGCGCAGCGAGACTGCGTCCCTCTCGCCAGCTTGCGGGAGAGAGCTAGGAGAGAGGGGGCGGGCATGGCGAGTTTCATTATCAGGGGTGGCTACTACTATGCCCGTTAGGTGGTTGCGCAAGGCATTGCTGAACCTTGACCAGGAAGCAAGTTACATCGCGCAGGACAATCCCAAAGCAGCCGCAAATTTAGTGCTCCATTTGCGCGACAGTGCGCTGCTGCCAGGCGATCAACCCAATCTGGGGCGACCGGGACGCATCCCCGGAACAAGAGAACTCGTCGTATCAAACCTTCCTTACATCCTGCCCTATCGGGTTCGCAACGATATAGTCGAGATATTGCGCGTGTTTCACATGTCCAGGAAGTGGCCTGAAATTCTCCCTTAACACCGCTGATCAAACGTGCATTTGCAGGGCGGGCTGCGCCCGCCGGATCAAGCCTGTCCTGAGCCCTTCGATAAACTCAGGAGAGCTTTGCCGAGGGGTTGCCGGGCACAGCCCGACCTACAGATTATTTTACCTGTGATCGTGTGTCGTGTTGAAGGGGACTCACCGCGGAGCCACTCAATCCTCTGTTTTCATCCCTTGTGCAACCGCTCCTCCGCCTGCTGCAAGTCTTCCGCCAACCCGAACAGCACCAGCACATCCCCTGCCTGCAACAGCATTTCATCGCTCGGCTGCGCGCCGCGCACACCGCGGCGGCGAACCGCATTGACTTCCACGTTAAATTCACCCAGAGCCATTTCACCCAATTTTTGACCCACCGCCGCAGAGTCATCCTTGAGCAGCACGCTCAGAAAACGAGGCTGCAAACTTTCAACGGCCTCATCAATTTCATTTTGAGCCGTGCGAAAATAGCCGCTGAACGCCGCATAACGCCATGCGCGGCTTTCCTGGACGCGGCGTATCACGCGATTCAGCGGAACGCCAGCCATCAGCAACGCCTGCGAGGCCAGCATCACGCTGCCTTCCGTCACTTCCGCCACCACCTCGGCTGCGCCCGCCTTCTTGAACTCTTCAATGTGGGTATCGTCGGTCGTGCGCACCACCACCGGCAGATCGGGACGCACCTGGTTTACATGGTGCAAAATCTTGAGGGCGGAATGTTTATCGTTGTAAGTGACCACCAGCGTTTTTGCGCGCATCAATCCGGCGGCCAGCAGCACCTCGCGCTTGGCTGCATCACCATACACCACGCTCTCGCCCGCCGCGACGGCCTCGTGTACCCGGCGCGGGTCAAGATCGAGTGCGATGAAGCGGATGTTTTCCTGCGCCATGAAACGCGCCAGCGCCTGCCCGCTGCGCCCGTAACCGCAGATGATGATGTGCGCATCGGCACCCATGCTTTTCACCGCGATCTGGTGCACCTGCAGGGCGCGATCCATCCATGCCGAAGGAGAGATGCGCCGCACGATGGCTTCGGCATGATGGATCAAAAAGGGTGCTGCCAGCATGGAAATCAGCATGGCAGCCAATACGTTCTGCATCACATCGTGAGGCAGCAGATTCACGTCCCCCGCCAGGGTCAGCAGCACGAAACCGAATTCCCCCGCCTGCGCCAAACCCAAACCGCTGCGGATCGCCGCGCCCCAATCACCGGCGAACCAGCGCGCCAGCAGAGCCACCACCGCCGCCTTGAATGGCAGCAGGATGAGCAGCACCAACAAGACCCAGCCGAATCCGGCGATCACGCTGCCCACATCAAGCAACATGCCGATGGTGACGAAGAACAGACCAAGCAGCACATCGCGGAATGGCTTGATGTCTTCTTCCACCTGATAGCGGTATTCGGTTTCGGAAATCAGCATCCCGGCGACGAATGCGCCCAGCGCCAGCGATAGTCCGGCCAGTTCGGTGATATAGGCCAAGCCGAGGGTAAACAGCAGCACGTTGAGCATGAACAGCTCGGAGGATTTCTGTCTGGCTACCAGATGGAACCACGGGCGCAACAGCCGCTGGCCGAAAATCAGCAGGGCGGCCAATACCAGTGCAGCCTTTAACAGCGCGAGGCCGAGCGTGGCATAAAGGGTCTCGCCGCTGCTGGCGAGCGCCGGGATGATGATGATGAACGGCACCACGGCCAGATCCTGAAACAACAGCACGCCCATGACATTCTGGCCGTGCGGCGTATTCAGCTCGGCGCGCTCGACCAGCATCTTGCTGACGATCGCGGTGGAAGACATCGCCAGCACGCCGCCCAATGCCAGCCCGGCGCGCCAATCGAGTTCAAAGAAAAGCGAGGTGAGCATCACCAGCAAAATGGTCGCCAGCACCTGCGCGGTGCCCAGGCCGAATACCAGACGCTGCATACCGCGCAGCCGCGCCAGGCTGAATTCCAGCCCGATGCTGAACATCAGGAACACCACGCCGAACTCCGCGAGATGGCGGGTTTCCGGCGCATCGGGTATCCAGCCCAGCGCATGCGGCCCGATCATTATGCCGACGATGAGATATCCCAGCATGGCGGGCAGGCGCAGGATGCGGCACAACACCACCACGCCAACGGCGACGGCAAGCAAAATCAGCAGGAGTTGCAGCGAGTTAGTCATGCACGTATTTTTGCGTCAGGATTTGCCATGCCCGAATAATGCCCTAAGTAAAGGCGTCTTTCAAAATTTGAAAGAAATATAGGCAAAATTTGACTGCGGGACAGGCAAAATTTCACTGCGGGACAGGCTCACTGCTATAATCTCAAATTATGAATAAACTTACCTCTGTCACGCCACGCGCACTCGACCTCGCCCGCGAAGTGTTGAATGTCGAAGCTGCCGCCGTGCGAGCACTCGCCACACGTCTCGATGAGAATTTTTTACACGCGCTGAACGTGATTCTGCACTGCGAAGGCCGCGTCATCGTCAGCGGCATGGGCAAGTCGGGACATATCGCGCGCAAGATCGCCGCAACCATGTCCAGCACCGGAACTCCTGCTTACTTCGTGCATCCGGGCGAAGCCAGCCACGGCGACCTCGGCATGATCACCAGCAAGGATGTCATCATCGCGCTGTCTTATTCCGGCGAGAGCCAGGAACTGATGACCATCGTGCCGATGATCAAGCGCCAGGGCGCCAAGCTCATCAGCATGACCGGCAACCCCTTATCCAGCCTGGCGGTAGCAGCGGATGTACATCTCAACGCGGCGGTAGATAAAGAGGCTTGTCCGATGGGTTTGGCGCCCACTGCCAGCACCACTGCGGCGCTGGCATTGGGCGACGCGCTGGCGGTGGCATTGCTGGATGCGAAAGGTTTCAGCGCGGAAGATTTTGCCCGCTCGCATCCGGGCGGCAGCCTGGGGCGCCGCTTGCTCACCCATGTGCGCGACATCATGCGCAGCGGCAAACGCCTGCCGATGGTGCATGAAAGCGCAATGCTGGGTGAAGCGATTCTGGAAATCTCAAAAAAAGGCGTGGGCATGACCGCCGTCGTGGATACCGGACAGCACGTGATGGGTATTTATACCGATGGCGACCTGCGCCGCACGCTGGAGAAAAAACTGGATTTTAACGCCACTCCCGTGCGCAGCGTGATGTCCTCCAATCCGCGCTGCATCGGCCCGGATGCGCTCGCCGCCGAAGCGGTGCAGATGATGGAGCAATACAACATCAGCCAGATGCTGGTGGTGGATGAACAGCGCCGCCTGATCGGCGCACTGAATATGCACGATTTGTTGCACGCGAAAGTAATCTAGACAGTTATTAGTCATAAGACGTAAGTTGATAGTTGGTATTGCTTTTAGCTTACGACTTACGACTTACGTCTACATATTAAGGAGAATCGCCATGCTGGTTAGCCGCTTAAAATTGATTCGTCTGGTCGCCTTTGATGTGGACGGCGTGATGACCGATGGCGGATTATATTATTCTGATTCCGGGGAAGAATTCAAACGCTTTAATTCTCTGGACGGGCAAGGCATAAAGATGCTCAAGGCCAGCGGGGTGGAGATTGCCATCATCACCGGGCGCACCTCGCGCTGCGTCAAAGCGCGCGCGCAAAATCTCGGTATTGAGCATGTTTATCAGGGTGTTGAGAACAAGCTTGAAGCGATGGTCGATGTGCTCAACAAGCTTAAACTGACGCGCGATGCCGCCGCCTATATGGGCGACGATGTGGTTGACCTCACCGTGATGCGCCATGTCGGGTTGGCGATCAGCGTGCCGGAGTCTCCGCAACTGGTGTGCGAACATTCCGGCTATGTAACACAGCGCAGTGGCGGACATGGCGCAGTACGCGAAGTTTGCGAGCTGATCATGTCAGCGCAGGGCACACTGGACGCGCAATTGGCCCCTTATTTGCAATGACCTTCTCCTCCCGTGCCCGTTACTGGTTGCCGCTGTTGCCATTGCTTGGCTTGCTGGGGTTCACCTATTGGCTGAACCAGCTGGCGCGGCCGGAACTGGTCAAGCCGGACAGCAGCAAACGCCACGATCCCGATGCCATTATTGAAAGCTTTTCTGCGATCGAGCTGAATGAGCAAGGGACGCCGCACTTCATTATGGCGGCAAATAAAATGCTTCATTACCCTGATGACGACAGCACCACGCTGGAAGTGCCGCACCTCACCTCTCTGTCCGCCGGGCGCCCGGCGATACACGCCATCGCCAGGCGCGGTATCATTTCCAGCAAGGGCGATGAGGTGTTTCTGCACGAAGATGTCGAGGTGCTGCGCGAAGCAAGCGCGTCGCAAAATGAGCTCAGGATACAAACCGAGTATTTGCACTTTATCCCGGACCTGGAATTGGCAGACACTGACCGTACCGTGACTATACTGGAGGCTCACAATACCGTGCAAGCGACAGGCCTGGAAATGGACAACAGGGCGCGCACTCTGAAATTACTGGCCCGGGTTAAAAGTGAATATGTGCCAAACAAAAAATAAGCTTCTGTTGGTATCTTTGCTGTTGCCGGCTTTTCTGCTGTTTTGGGCGCCGGCCAGCTTCGCCGAGCGTGCTGATCGCGACATGCCGGTAAATCTGGAAGCTGATCAGGTGCTGATAGATGATGCGCGGCAAATCAGCACCTTCACCGGCAAAGTGCGGTTATCCCAGGGCACGCTGATGATACGCGGGGACAAGATCGTCGTGATGCAGGATAAAAATGGCTTCAAGCACGCTACGGCATACGGCAAAACCGCCGAATTCCGGCAGAAGCGCGAAGGCCTGGACGGGTATGTGGAGGGTTATGGCGAACGTATCGAATATGACACACAAGCCGAAACTTTTGACTTCCACATACAGGCACGCCTCAAGCGCGACCAGGATGAAGTGCGCGGCGAGCACATCACTTACAACGCCAAGACCGAAATATTTCAGGTGAGCGGCAGTAGCGCAAGTTCGGGTGATGCTCCCCCCCAGCGGGTCCGCGCCGTGCTGCAACCAAAATCGAAAAAAGGCACGGCATCAACACCCGCACCAAATGCGCTACCCGTCACACCCGGAGAAAATCCTGATCCCACGGAATGAACATGAGTGAATTACGCGCAGTCGGCTTAAAGAAAACATACGGTTCGCGAACCGTGGTGCATGATACTTCGTTGTTCCTGAAGAGCGGTGAAGTGGTCGGCCTGTTGGGCCCGAACGGCGCGGGCAAAACCACATCGTTTTACATGATTGTGGGGCTGATTGCTGTCGATGGTGGAGAAATTTTTATTGACGACCAAAATATCACGCATCTGCCGATACACCGCCGCGCGCGCCTGGGACTGGGTTATCTGCCGCAGGAAGCATCGATCTTTCGCCGCCTGACGGTGACACAAAACATTCAAGCGGTACTGGAACTGCAAGGCCTGTCCGATGACGAGATACAAAATCGCCTGGAGGAATTACTGGAGGATCTGCACATCACGCACATCCGCGATAATCCGGCCATCAGCCTGTCCGGCGGTGAACGGCGGCGCGTTGAAATCGCCCGCGCATTGGCGACTGATCCCCGTTTCATCCTGCTTGATGAGCCGTTTGCCGGCGTCGACCCCATCGCCGTTCTGGACATTCAGAAAATCATCCGCTTCCTCAAGGAACGCAACATCGGCGTGCTGATCACCGACCACAATGTGCGTGAAACGCTGGGCATCTGTGACCGGGCCTACATTATCAATGCCGGCTCGGTAATGGCGGAAGGCAAACCGGATGAAATCATCTATAATGAAGGTGTAAGGAAAGTGTATCTTGGGGAACACTTCAAGCTGTAACGCGAAGGTTTTCCAGAAATAATTCCCGCCACAACACTGAGCAATGAAACCCTCTCTTCAACTTCGAGTATCCCAGCAACTGACGCTCACCCCCCAGTTGCAACAGGCTATTCGTTTGCTGCAACTTTCGACACAGGACATACATCAGGAAGTCGCGCGGATGCTGGAAGAGAATCCCATGCTGGAAGCGGCCGAGGAATCGGCTCCAGGCGCTTTTTCCCCGCCCACCCCGCCTTTGGCATCGCACAGCACTGCGAACACCGACGAACAGGAACAAGCACATTCCGATGACCGCGGCCCGGACGATTTCAGCAACGAGCCCGCTGACTGGAATACCGGCGCCGGCATGTCCCGCAGCACAGATGATGAAGACGAAACCTACCCCGAGCAAGCCGCCGAACAAGCCAGCCTGCGCGAACATCTGCATGCTCAATTGACCACCAGCTCGCTGGATGAAAAAGACCGCAAAGTGGTCGGATTGCTGATTGATGCGCTGGATGAGAATGGCTATCTGGCGCAAGACCTGAAAGAACTGGCAGAACTGCTGCCCGCCGAACTCGACATCACGCTGGATGATCTGGAAACCGCGCTGGTGCAGCTGCAACACATGGATCAACCCGGGCTGGGTGCGCGCAATCTGGGCGAATGTCTGGCCTTGCAACTCAAGGCGCTGCCGGAAGACACCCCGCAGCGCGATTTGGCGATTCATCTGGTGAGCAACCATCTGGACGCGCTCGCTGCACACGATTTCGCCAGAATCAAAAAACTGCTGCGCTGCTCGAACGATGAATTGCGCGCTGCGCAACATTTGATCATAGGATTGAACCCGAAACCCGGCTCGGAATTTGACCAAAGCCTCGCAGATTACGTGGTGCCCGACGTGGTCGTGGAGAAATACAAAAACAAATGGCGCGCGCGGCTCAATGTGGAAGCAATGCCCAAGCTGCGCGTGAATCAGATCTACGCCAACATCCTGCAACAGCGAGGAGATAAAAATTTCTCACAGCTCGCCACACAGCTGCAGGAAGCGAAATGGCTGATCAAAAATTTGCAGCAGCGCTTTGAAACCATCCTGCGCGTCGCACAAGCTATCGTGGAAAGGCAAGGGAATTTTTTCGAGCACGGCGAGATCGGTATGCGCCCGCTGGTGCTGCGCGAAATCGCCGATGAGCTGGAGATGCACGAATCGACAGTATCGCGCAGCACCACACAAAAGTTTATGCTGACCCCGCGCGGCATATACGAATTCAAGTATTTCTTTGGCAGCGGCTTATCCACGGAAAGCGGCGGAACATGCTCTTCTACTGCAATACGCGAGTTGATCAAACAACTAGTCAGCGCAGAAGACGGGCGCAAACCGCTTACCGACAGCCGTATGTCAGAAATCCTGGCACAGCAGGGCATTGTAGTTGCCCGGCGTACCATAGCAAAGTACCGGGAAGCATTACGCATACTCCCGGTAAACCTCCGTAAATCACTCTAATAAAGGAGCACACCATGAACCTCCATCTAACCGGACGTCACCTGGAAATAACACCCGCAATCCGCGATTATGCAACCGGCAAAATCGGCAAGATCAAACGCCATTTCGACAATGTGATTGACGTGAACATCATCCTTTCAGTTGAAAAACTGAAGCAGAAGGCCGAAGCCACCATACACATCAGCGGCAAGGATGTCTTCGTGGAATGCGAGGACGAGAACCTGTATGCGGCGATTGACGCTTTGATTGACAAGCTGGATCGTCAGGTTATGAAGCACAAGGAAAAGCTGGCGGCGCGGCGCCATGATGATTCAGGCAAACACGCCGCAGTAGAATAATTACCAACGGGCGGCAGGGAGATAAGATGCCATCTCCTTCCCTCTCACCAACCCTCTCCCAAAGGGAGAGGGTTCAATCGTCCCCTCCCTGCGGGAGGGAAATAAATAAAGGGCTGCGCCCATTTTTATGCGACTTTCATAATGAACCTGATCAGCAAAATCCTGCTGCCCGACAATATCCTGCTGGACACTGAATCCACCAGCAAAAAGCGCGTGTTTGAGCGCGTTGGCCTGCTGTTTGAAAACAATCAGCAGATTGCGCGCAGCCAGGTGTTCGACAGCCTGTTTGCCCGCGAAAAACTCGGCTCGACCGGTTTGGGGCAAGGCGTGGCAATCCCGCACGGACGCATCGCCAAGCTGCGCGATGCGACCGCCGCGTTCGTAAAAACTTCCAACCCAATCCCGTTCGACGCACCGGACGGGCAGCCGGTGAACCTGATTTTCGTGTTGCTGGTTCCGGAGCGCGCCACCGATTTGCATCTGCAAATCCTCGGTGAACTGGCGCAAATGTTCAGCGATACTCAATTCCGCAATCGCCTGCTCGCCTGCGAAGAAGGCGCCAGCATCCATCAGCTGTTTTACGACTGGAACGGCACCGCATGATGGGGACTTCTAATTGTCTATTTACCAATCGGTAGTGAAATATTGCAGGGTGCATTCCATGCACCATTGCTCCTGGTGCATGGAATGCACCCTGCGAAATTATTATTGTCAGCAACAACATTAGAGGTTCCCATGAGCCAGGTTAACGTCCGGCAATTGTTCGAGGACAAGCAGCAACGGTTGCAGCTCAGCCGTGTTGCCGGCGCGGACGGCACCGACCGCATCATCGACAGCGACCAGGTTAATGCCCGCAATTACGGGCTCATCGGCCATCTCAACCTGATACACCCGAATTGGGTGCAGGTGCTCAGCGAAACCGAGCTCAACTATCTGCACAATCTCGGCGCGGAAGAGCGCGCCAGCGCGTTCCGGCAAATCGAACAAAGCGTTACGACCTGCCTGATCGTGGCCGGTGCCGAGGATATTCCGGCTGAACTGATAGCCTTTGCCAATCAATCGCATATTCCGCTTTTCCGCTCGCCCAAGCCCAGCGTGCACCTGATGTGGCTGATCCGCCACTACCTCGCCAAGGAACTGGCCGAGTCCACCACGCGCCACGGCGTTTTTCTCGATGTGCTGGGTGTTGGCGTATTAATTACCGGCGAGAGCGCGGTCGGCAAAAGCGAACTCGGCCTGGAGCTGATCACGCGCGGCAACGGACTGGTTGCCGACGACATCGTCGAATTGCACCGCATCGCGCCGGATACGCTGGAAGGACGCTGCCCGGAGCTGTTGCGCGACTTTCTCGAAGTGCGCGGCCTGGGCGTGTTGAATATCCGCACCATGTTCGGCGAAACGGCGGTGCGGCGCAAAAAGAGTTTGAAGCTTATCGTGCATCTGCATCGCCCGCAGGGCGGCGATCTCTCGCAAATGGAACGCCTGCCGCTCAACGCCACGCACCAGGAGATACTCGGCGTAAACATCAACACCGTGAACATCCCGGTGGTCGCGGGGCGCAACCTCGCGGTATTGGTGGAAGCTGCCGCGCGCAATTTTGTCATGCAGCAGCGCGGCATCAACAGCATGGATGAGTTCGTCGAGCGGCATGACCAGTTGCTGCTGGGTGACTAGCGGGAGCCTGAATGCAACTCTTCCTGATCAGCGGCCTGTCCGGCTCCGGTAAAAGTATCGCGCTCAAGGTGCTGGAAGACAGCGGCTACTACTGCGTGGACAATCTGCCCGCAGATTTGCTGGCCGCGCTGGTTGAGCACCTGCAGCGAGCCGGTTACAGCAACATCGCGGTCAGCATAGATGTGCGCAGCGCCAACAGCGTGCAACGCCTGCCTCCCCTGTTGCAGCAGATCAAACAGCAAGGGGTGGACGTGCATGTGCTGTTTCTGGATGCGCAAACCGACACACTGGTCAAGCGCTTTTCCGAGACACGCCGCCTGCACCCGCTCAGCAATAACGCGCGTACCCTGCCGGAATGCGTCAGCTACGAACGCGAATTGCTCGCCGAGATCAGCGATATCGGCCATCATATCGACACCACCGAACTCAATGCCAACGCGCTGCGAGCCTGGATCAAACAATTCATCAAACTGGACCGCGCCCGGCTGACGCTGTTGTTCCAGTCGTTCGGCTTCAAGCACGGCATCCCGCTGGATTCCGATCTGGTGTTCGATGTGCGCTGTCTGCCCAATCCTCACTATAATCCGGAGCTGCGCCCGCTCACCGGGCGCGACGCAGCCGTGATCGAATTTCTTGAAAACACCCCCGGCGCGCAGGACATGTTTAGCGACATTCGTGATTTCGTGGAACGCTGGCTGCCGAGTTTCGTAGCCGACAATCGCAGCTATCTCACCGTTGCCATCGGCTGCACCGGCGGACAACACCGCTCAGTCTATCTGGCCGAAAAGCTCGCACGATATTTCGAACATCAGCAGCAAGTGCTGGTACGCCACCGTGAACTCGTATGAGTCCATCCGCGCGGCTATCCTGCCGCACCTCAAGCCCGGCGACTGGCTGACGCTGCTGTTCGGCAGCATTTGCGTGGCACTGCTCGCACTCAAGCTGTGGAGCGGCGACCTCGCCGACAAGGCCGTCATCCGCAGCGGCGGTAAAATTTTCCGCGAAGTGCCGTTGTCGCCCGATCAGCAGATCGAGGTACCCGGTCCGCTTGGTGTAAGCATCATCAGCATCCAGAATCGCAAAGTGCGCATCGCCTCCGACCCCAGCCCGAGACAATACTGCGTGCGCCAGGGATGGCTGCAACAGGCTGGAGAGATTGCTCTGTGCCTGCCTAATCAGGTCAGCGTGGAATTGACCGGCAGCAAGAAAAAATATGACAGCCTCAATTATTAGGAGCGAGGATTGAGGATCGAGGATCGAGATGGAACCCACACACCTCCACTGACTGCGGAAGGGTCGCTGCATTGCAGCGGAGAACCCGCCGGCGTACCTCTTGCGGGTGCAAGGGGAGGCCGGGAGGGGTTGGATTTTCAATCCTCAATCCTCGCTCCTCGATCCTCACACGATCCTCAATCCTCGATCCTTCTAAACACCACCGCCGAAGACCACCACATTGCGCGCATGGCGGCGGTGGCGCTCGGCCTTACCGTGCTGGAAAATGCGATTCCCTCGCCATTGCCCGGTGTGAAACCGGGGCTGGCCAACATCGTCACGCTGATCGTGCTGGCGCGCTACGGCTGGCGCGCGGCGGCCTGGGTGTCGCTGCTGCGCGTGGTGGCTGGCAGCTTGCTGTTTGGCAGCTTACTTGCGCCCGGCTTCTTCCTCAGCCTTTCCGGCGCAGTACTCAGCCTGCTCGTGCTGGCCTTTGCGCAGCACCTGCCATCGCGCTGGTTCGGCCCGGTCAGCCACAGCATCTACGCCGCATTCGCGCATATCGCCGGACAGATGGGAGTGGTGTACCTGTGGCTGATTCCGCATGCCGGCATCGCCTATCTGATTCCCGTTTTCGCCGCCGCCGCCCTGGTATTCGGTACGGTGAACGGCCTCATCGCGGCGCGTTTCATGGATACAGGAACCGAAACCTTGTCCACGAAAAACACGAACGGCACGAAATAAAACAAAACACTACATTGGCTTAACCCATTTCGTGCCTTTCGTGTTTTTCGTGGACAGTAGTTTTTTCACGGATAATAATGTTTCCTGACCACCAAACGATACCCGCATGAAAACCATCACTCTCGCTTTTACCGGAGCCTCCGGCCTGCCCTACGGCATGCGCCTGCTGGAATGCCTGCTGCGCAGCGGACAGCGCGTGCATCTGGTGTATTCGCAGGCCGCACAGATCGTCGCCAAACAGGAAATTGATCTGGTGTTGCCGAACCGCCCGCAGGATGCCGAGAAGCTGCTCGCGGGACGCCTCGGCGAATTCAGCGGCGAGTTAAAAGTGTTCGGCATCCATGACTGGTATGCACCGATGGCCTCCGGCTCCAATCCCGGCGACGCAATGGTGGTCTGCCCCTGCACCATGGGCACACTCGGCAAGATCGCCAACGGCATCAGCGACGACCTGATCGCCCGCGCTGCCGATGTGATGCTCAAGGAAAAGCGCACGCTGATCATCGTGCCGCGCGAGATGCCGTTCTCCGCGATCCATCTGGAGAACATGCTCAAGCTCGTCCACGCCGGAGCAGTCATCATGCCGCCCAATCCGGGTTTCTATCACCATCCGCAGAGCGTGCAGGACATCGTGGATTTCGTCGTCGCGCGGATACTCGATCATTTGGGTGTGGCGCAAACGTTGATGAAACCTTGGGGTGAGCCAACATAATGATGTGTATCGCTACGCTCAACCCATCCTGCGATACTAACTATTGAGTCGGCGCAAGCGCGGCATAGATTACTTCATCCTGGACGGCAGCTTGATCGTCCTGCCCGCCACCATGAAAGCGCCCTTGCCTTGATGATGAAGGGTGCGCGGGTTCTTTCTGGCGGGATCGATCCAGGCCTTGACCACCTCCAGTACGAAGAAGTTGTACTTGTTCACCATCCGGGTATCCACTACTTTGCATTCGAGATTGGCGTAGCACTCGGCGATCAGCGGCGGCGTCACCTGCGAGGCGGGTAGCGGCGTCAGCTTGAACTTCTTGAACTTGTCCACCTTGTTTCCCGAGCAGTTACCGATACCCACCACCTGTTTCGCCAGATTCTCCGCCGGGATGCTGAGCACGCACTCCTTGGTGATTCGCAGAGCATCGAAGCTGTGGTTACGCCCGCTGATCACGCAGCCCACCAGCGGCGGCTCGAACTCCATCATCGTGTGCCACGACTGGGTCATGATGTTCGCCTTGCCCTTGTGTGCGGTGGTCACCAGCACCACCGGCCCCGGCTCCAGCAGGCGGTAAACACGGGACAACGGATAAGTTCTTTTCGCCATCTCAACCCTCCTTTCATCAAAGGAAATTCGAAGCTGATCCAGTTAGCTTCTATTGGAGCATTCGCCTAAACATGTCATCCGATGCAGCATTTATTGCCTGGATGCCGACCAGTTATAGCCGCGCACTTTTCCTTGATTATCAAACTTGATTTGCAGAATTTTCATTTTGGCTTTACTCATGTCAGCCATATCGCCTTCGGCGAAATAATAAGCCCACTCGTCAAAGCGCTCACCATCGGTGGCCAAGCTGACTCCCACGCTTGCCGGCTCACCTAACCAGGAGCGAACCGTGTCTTGAGTGGTAACACCCTGCTCAAACTTTGCTGTGAATACTCCTACATCAAAATCCCGGCCCAGCTTTACAGAGCCACATGCGCTGATCAAAACAACAGAAAGTAAAATTACAGAAATTCGTGAAAATATAATCATGTCATCTCCAGAAATAATATTTCAAACAGAATGGGGCTGGTTTGGTTTTCTTTATCTTGATGCGTCCATACCAAAAATCCACATCCATTCCCTGCCCTCGCGTAAAATCACTTCTGCACTATAACGCTGCCCCCAGCAAATAACCATATCACTTTCAGCCTGGATAATTCCCACCCCAACCGTGTCCGCCGAAGTCGAACGTTTTTTTTCCGAACAAAGTCCGCTTGCCACTGAAGTCGCGTCGTTCCGTCCACGCGCGCAGCAGCGCGAGATGGCGCTGGCGGTTGCAAAAGCGATCCGTGACAACTCAATTCTGGTGGTCGAGGCGGGAACAGGAACAGGCAAAACTTTCGCCTATCTGGTTCCCGCACTGCTTGCGGGCGGCAAGGTGATCATCTCGACCGGCACGAAGAATTTGCAGGATCAGTTGTTCCAGAAAGACCTGCCTATGGTGCGCGATGCGCTGAAGGCGCCGGTTTCGGTGGCGTTGCTCAAGGGGCGCGCTAACTATGTGTGCCACTATCATCTGGAGCGCGCGTTGAGCGACGGGCGTTTCGCCACGCGCGAGGACACCAGACACCTGGCCAAGATCAAGAAATACGCCAAGGTCAGCGACTCCGGCGACAAGAGCGGCCTGGCCGATGTGCCGGAGAACGCGCCGATCTGGATGCAGGTGACTTCCACGCGCGACAATTGTCTCGGCCAGGAATGTCCCAACCACAAGGAATGCTTTGTGCTCAAGGCGCGCTCTGAGGCGATGAAGGCGGACATCGTGGTGGTGAATCATCATCTGTTTTTCGCCGACGTGATGCTGCGCGACGAGGGCGTGGCGGAACTGCTGCCCGCCTGCAACACGGTGATCTTCGACGAGGCGCACCAACTGCCGGAGACGGCCAGCCTGTTCTTCGGCGAAAGCCTGTCCACCACGCAGTTGCTCGATCTGGCGGGCGATACGCGCATCGAAGCGGCGGCTTCCGCCAAGGATTTTGCGCCGCTGCCGAAGGCTTGCGACGAGCTGGACAAGACCGCGCGCGATCTGCGGCTGGTGTTCAAAAAAGAAGGGCGGCTGCCCGCCACCGCACTTGATAGTTTCAAGGACTGGCCAAACGCGCTGAAGACTCTCGGCGAAAAGCTCACGCAACTGAATGGTCTGCTGGAAAAACAGGCTGCGCGCAGCGAAGGGCTGGAGAATTGCTGGCAGCGGGCGCAGGCTTTGGCGCAGCAATTAAGGCAGTGGCAGGCGGAACAACCCTCTCCCCTAACCCCTCTCCCGCAGGCGGGAGAGGGGGATGGTTTTGTAAGATGGCTAGAAGTATTCCATCACTCGCTGCAACTCAATACCACGCCGCTGTCCATCGCGGAAATTTTCGAGAAGCAGATCGGCGGCAGTGCGCGCGCGTGGATTTTCACTTCCGCAACGCTGGCGGTGAAGCAAAATTTTTCGCACTACCAGAGCGAGATGGGGTTGCTCAAGGCGAAGACCGCGTGCTGGGACAGCCCGTTCAACTACGGCGAACAGGCATTGCTGTATGTGCCGCAAAACCTGCCGGAGCCGAACAGCGAGGGCTATACCGAGGCGGTGGTGCAGGCCGCGCTGCCGCTGATCGAGGCCAGCAAGGGCCGCGCCTTCCTGCTGTTCACCAGCCTGCGCGCGATGCAGCGCGCGCACGAAATCCTGCAGGCGGAATTCGACCGTCGCGGCTGGGACTACCCGCTGCTGCTGCAGGGCGAAGGCTCGCGCAACGAACTGCTGACGCGCTTCCGCTCATTGGGCAACGCGGTGCTGCTCGGCAGCCAATCGTTCTGGGAAGGCGTGGACGTGCGCGGCGAAGCGTTGTCATTGGTCATCATCGACAAGTTGCCGTTCGCGCCGCCGGACGACCCGGTGCTGGCGGCGCGTATCGCGCAACTCAACAAACAGGGGCGCAATGCATTCATGGAATACCAGTTGCCGCGCGCCATCATCACGTTGAAGCAGGGCGCGGGACGGTTGATCCGCGATGAGACCGACAGGGGGGTCTTGATGATCTGCGACCCGCGCATCATCACCAAACACTACGGCAAACGCATCTGGCAAAGCCTGCCACCATTCAAGCGCACGAGGGTGGAGGCGGAAGCGGTGGAATTTTTCAACGAGCCTATATCCGCCAGGCCGTAGGGCGGGTCACACCCGCCGCCACATGAGACAAACCGGAATAACATGCACAGCCATCGCCGTGCTCATATTGCAGGTGTAGCTTGGTAATATTGAAATGGCGGGTGTGACCCGCCCTACACGCTGCAGTCTCGTAGGTCGGGTTAGGCGCGTTTTTTGCGCCGTAACCCGACGTTGAGCACATATCTGTCGGGCTACGTCCGTCGGTGGTGAGCCTGTCGAACCATGAAACCGCTCTCGTCCCCGGATGGGGGAACCCGACCTACGAGTTTCTCAGCGCCCCGATACCACGCAGCGGTTACGCCCGGCTTCTTTCGCTTCGTAGAGCGCGCCATCGGCATCTTTCATCATCGTTTCATAATCAGGGTGGCCGTTGTATGTGGCAACTCCGATGCTGACTGTGATATTGGTTGTTTTTTTATCGCCAACGCGCATCTGCTCCGCTGCAAATTTCTCGCGTATGGTTTCCGCCACGCGCAAAGCACGATCCTTGTCGACTTCAACCAGCACGATCAGTATTTCCTCGCCGCCGTAGCGAAACACAAAATCCCCGGCGCGCACGCTGCAGGTGACCAGATCGGCAGCTTGCTGAAGCACCAAATCCCCTCCGGCATGTCCGTGGGTATCGTTGATTTTTTTGAAGTGATCCAGATCGAGCAACAGGAGTGAGAATGGCACACCGCTGCGCCGCGCCAAGGCCATTTCCCGAGTCAACACGGCAGGCAGGAAGCGGCGGTTCAGCAAGTGCGTCAGCGAATCGCGCCCGCTTTCCACTTCAATAAAACGATCGAATAAACCCCCCAGCAAAAACTTGATCTCGGCGATCCCGGATTCGATTTCTTTCATCAGCAAACTTGCGTCACCAGAGCTCCGGCGTGTCACGACCAGTTTTGGAAATAGCGATTTTTCCACTTGCTCGATGCGCTGGCGTATCTGCTCCAGCTCCGGCGCCGATTCAAAAATAATCGCAGCCTTATGATACAGCCACATACCAAATTCTGAATTGCCAATGCCCGGCAGATCCGCCTCACCACCACCATTGAGCAGCTTGAACAGTATCTGCTGCGCCCATTCCAGCAGGGCTGCGCGCTGCCGCTCGCGCTCGGCCAGCATATTCTGCCCCAAGGCAAACATACGGTACGCCTCATCCGCACGCGTATGCCTTTCCATATCAATGACGAAATAATCCGTTATGGCATCCAGCGCCAACTCCATCGTTTCCGCGACAAAATTGACCGCTTTTACCAGCTCATCACGTTCCAGGGGAGATGCCACCAGGTAATCGTGAATCGCATGTTTCAGCATGCGCGCACCGTGCATCACCAGCGCAATCGGGACTTGGATGCGTGCATGCACTTCGCCGATTCGGCATTGATGCTTGTATATCTCCTGCAGGTCTTTCGGCTCGGGGGAAAACAACTCGAGCAGCCAGCGCTGCATGGAGGCATGCAGGCGTTGATTTACAAGATCATTATCGAGAAACAACCTGGCTTCGTCATCGGTCAGCATGTTTTTATAAAACATATCGACCAAATCAGCGAGATGTTGCTGAATCAGCGCGCCGACCGTCTGCTTCACAGAAAGAGTTGTTTCTTCAGAGAGCCTCTGCCATTCGGCGACGAACTCGTCGCTTTTCTTCGACTTGGACATGATTAACTACCGGATAACTATAAAAGTCTTGATTATACCGACTAAGCTACACACATCGCCGGCAAGCGCTGACATGCCGCTATAAAAATCTGCAGCGATGATTGGAACGCGGTCTTCAACAGCCCGTCATCGCCAGTGCCGCATCGAATAGCCGCCGATCAGCGGTCGCTGCATCGCGGCTCTGAAGATTTGCCGGCCCCACTTGAATTCCTTGTACAACACGACGAAGCGCCACATGTCGCGCAACACCCTGGCGCGGTCGCGCCAGCCCAGCGCCATCAGCGCGGCGGGAAAATCGGCTTCGTGCGGCCGGTCGAAAGCGATCTTGAACGGGTTCCACTGGTCGGTCGTGCGGCGTACTTCCGAGGCGATCATCCTGCGGTACATCTCCTGCATCGGGCGGTTGCGCAGCCTGGCTTCCACGATAGCCTCGCCGCAAATTGCGCCGGAATGCAGCGCGCAGCTCATGCCCTCGCCTATCATGTTGAGAAAGCCGCCTGCCTGTCCGGTGATCAGCACATTGCCTGTGCCGAACACGTAACGGTTGATCAGCGACGGGCCGAAATTTTCCGCGCAACCTTCGTCATCAAGCGGGTCACCCAGGCGCACGCCATGTTTGTCGGAAAGATAATTCACCACGTTTGCATGCTTCTTCGCGAAATTGTCGCCGCTCTTGAAGCCCACACCGACGATCTGCCGCCCGTCGCGGGCGTGGCTCCAAGTGTAGTGCCCGAGGCCGGGGTGAAACCAGAAATGAAAATATTGATCATCCAGCGGGCACTCGATGATTTCATGGAATTTCTGTCCTACAAAAAACCACGGGATGGATTGCGGATAATCCGGATAGATCGCACGGGTCACCAGCGAACTGGGGCCGTCCGCGCCGATGACCTGGCGCGCGCGGTACTCGACCGGCTCGCCCATTTTTCTTGCCTTGACGATCACATGATCGCCATGATCCTGCAGCCCGACGAACGAAGTCTGGTCGTGGATTTCCGCCCCGCTGCGCTTGATCGCCCAGTGATCGGCCTCTTTGCGGTGCAGGTGCGGGGTCGTGCCGCCGAAGAAATCCATCGGCAACGACACCATGCTGGGAAAGTGGAAAGTGACGCCACGGCACGAGGTCGGATCATGCAGTATTTCCCTAGGCAAGGGACCGAAGTTTTCCAGCAGGAAACGGTGCCCGCGCGGCGACAGGATGCCGCTGCAAATCTTGTGGCGCGGCAGCTTCTGCCGCTCCAGCACGACGGTCTCCAGACCGGCATCCACCAGGCGCTTGGCGGCGGCGGCGGCTGACAGTCCGGCGCCGACGATAATGACATCAACTGTACGCATCAGAACAAAATTCCTTCAATAAATTGCCTAAGCCGAGTGAGCAGGAACCAAAATGGGGAGCTGAATTCTCGCAGGTTGGTCAAAGCGCAGGGCGGGTTAACCAGCGGCTTATGTCACCGTTTTTTGGTGACTTAGCCGAATGGCTATGCAGAGCTAACCCTCCATTTCAAAATCATTCACCGATTTCACATCATCTCGTGTAACGGCGGGTGTGACCCGCCCTACGCTTGCTAAACACGAACGCCATCATCCGCCAAATCCGCCAGATGCACCACCGGAAAGCCACCGGCTTTCTCAAGAGCAGCGCGCTCCTCCAGACTCTCTACCACGATACGGTTAATGTTGCGGCCGTGCAGAACCCAGCGCGTCTGCCCCTCGTCATTCGGCATCGTCAGCCCCAGCCGCTGCGGCAGATTGCGCGCGGTAACGGGAATGGCGATGCGTTGCAGGTCGAGGTTGAAAGCGCAGCCATGGGCAGCGCGCAAGCGGTCATAGTGTTTGACCAGGCGCTGGTAGTCCGAGTGATACGCGCGCGGCTCGATCACATACAGGTCGGTAGCGCGCAAGCCACGGCGCACATCGGCATGCCCGCTGAGCGCTTCACCCAGACTGATGATGTTTGCATTCGGCAGCCATTGCTTCAGGTGGCGCAATAACAAACCATCGGCGACGATAATCTTTTTCAGCCGGCGCAGCGGTTTGAGGAACCGTTCCAGATGTTGCTCCGGAATGGCTACGCCGGCTTCCAGCGCCAGTGAAATGTCAGAGCCGCTGTTGTCACTGATGGATATCGTGCCGTTGTTCCCCAATAAGCGGGCAATCCGCGCCAGAGTATCAGGATGTGCGTGCAGTGCCTGATCGGGCAGCAGCATCGATGAGGATAGCGGTGATCTAATCGGGCGTGCTGCCCTATTGTTCATACTGGCTTGCAGGCTGTGCAGCCAAGCCGGCGCAGCCTGTTGGCGGCGCAGATCAAGAATCATTCCGGTGATGTCTATATTTTCCGGGCACACCGGCTCACAGGCCATGCACAGGGTGCAATTCTCGACCGAAGCGGCGGCATCGGCGGCGCTGACCCCATGCTGCATCGCCTTGGCATGCCCATGCGGAGTCAGGCTGACGTCCCGGCTCTGCCGCCACACCGGGCACACCAGCAGGCACAGGCTGCAACCGCTACAGTCGCTGTAGTTCTTGCGCGCGGCAGGTGTTTTTTTGATTCGGCCCAACATCAGAAAATCACATCCCTGTTCAGGATCATCGCCGGATCGGCTTCACGTTTCATCGCCAGATGACGATCCACCAGTGCATCGCCGAACACGCGCCGGATATAGCCCTTCATCATGCCGCCGAAGCGATAATAACTGCCTCCCAGGTCGACACCGATGTCGTAAATTGCGTTCTTGAACGATTGCAAATGATCCCGGCTGTACACATGGCCGTCTATCATCGGCTCGAACTCGCAGCCATAGGCCCAGCCTTCGGCATCGGCCGGGATGCAGGACATTTCGTAATGCGGCTTGTGCTCCGGGCGCAGCTTGATGCCGACGCAGTACAGCGTGTAATGCGGAAAATATTTGCGGCAAACCGCGTTACCACGCTCCACCGCCTCGACGAATTTTTCCGCCGAAGTCGCGAGATCGGGAATCACCATCTGCTTGCTGCCCCAGAATTTCCATACCGCGCGCGAAAATACCACAGTGCGCTCAAACATCAGGCCATCGCGCATATATTCGGAACGACGAAACTCGGGGAACATCTCGCGCTTGCGCCGGAACAGAAACCACGCCTCGGGTAGCTTCCAGGGGCGCAGGGCATAGCGCCGCAGCATGCACAGCGCAAAGCCAAATTCGCCGTGACCGCGCAGGCGCCGTTGCCAGTTCGTCCGGAACGCTGCTTCACGTTCATCCGAATCAAATGCCACCAGCAGATTCACCGCACAATCCATGATGGTCAGGATTCCCGAATAGTCGCTGGCATCGTTCCGGTTCAGCAACTGCATATCCTCGACCGCAGTGCGCAGCGAGTCGTAATAAAAATAATGCATGCGCAGCGGCGTGTAGCGGCGTATCTTGAGCGTGGCTTCGGTGATCACGCCGAACTGCCCGTACCCGAGTATCACCCGCTGAAACAAATCGGCATTCTGCGTATCCGAACATTCGACGATGTCACCGCGCGGGGTGACCACCTGCAACGCCAGTGCCTGGTCTGCACTACAACCGAGATGCGGCGAATTGACATCAATGCCGCCGACGCCCAGCGTGCCGCCGACCGAAGAAGTTAAATTAAGCGGTGCGGAAAGATAATCCATGCCCTGCCGGCGCAGCTCCTCGGCCAGGCTGTGCCAGAAAATTCCGCCCTCGGTGCGCACCGTCAACGCATCGGTATCGATGTGCAACACCCGGCTCATGCCGGTCATGTCCAGCAGCACGCCGCCGAATGCGACCGACTCGCCCTCGGTGGTCAGCCCGCCGCCGCGCACGGTGACCGGCACGCGGTGTTGTTGCGCGGCTTTGAGCAAGGCAGAAATCTGTGCGGCACTGCGTGCGATCACTACGCCATGAGGCAGGCCGTAGGCCGTGCCGCCGGCATCGGTGGCAAAAGCGCCGCGCGCGGCAATGTTTTCGCGCAGTTCGATGCCGCAGCCGCGCTGCGCGGCGGCAAACTCCTGCCAGTTCTGTCCGTTCCAGCGGGCAGGATTGGTTTGCTGGCGCTTGATGCCCACCAGGGCATCGGGGCCGACATGGCAGAAATCTTCATAAGCACTCGGGGTGGCGGGTTCGACTGACGCCCGTTGGGATGTTTCAGAAATCATGTTGTGCAGAATATTAAAGGGGCGGGTCAAATTTCAATGTGCGAAAACCAATGGCAGACCGGCGTGTCCGGTGGATGGCTGATTCAGCGATTCTCCAAGGTGGACAGAACCGGTCTGGCAACCAACAGTCCATCTTGGTATTACCGCTTCTTGGCAACGTTGCTCTGCAAACCCGCTTGTTCGCTCTTCTGCTTCCACTCCGTGTAACATTCGAGCCCGCAAAAATACGCCACATAGTCAACTGCCTCGGCGCTTTTCGCTTCGGATAGCGGAACCTCTTTGTGACAGATAGGGCAGGATATTTTTTTATCTTTAAATGGATCGGATTCATTTGCCATGATGATGCTCCTTTGGATGATTGTCACATGTCCAGATTATCGATGTTTCATTGCCAAGGCAAGCTGCGGTTTGGCATCCGCTATCACTGCTGTGCCATGAACCGGCTTCAATGCTCTTTGCCATCGACACGCGCCTGCAGAACAATCGGAATATACCGCCACCCGACTATCGCAAAACAGACGAACCAGCATGCCGCCGCGAGAGATATCCAGTGCGTGTAGGCAGATGGATAAAACTGCGGTGCGATCACACGGAAAACAAAAGCCAGGATCATGATGCGTAATGTCCATATGTCGAGTTTGTCAAACACGACTTTTCTGCCGGTGTGCCCCTTTGAGATTCTGATTATCATCGAAGGAATGACCATGCCCATCACGCCGAAGGTGAAAACATGGACCGACAGGCTGCCACCCCATTCCGGCAAAACATTGTGTTTGAGAAACTCGATCAGCAGTTGCGCGACGATGGCGATGTAGCCAAGATATACGATGCCGATGTCGAGCCGCTGCATGGCCAGTTTGGGCTTCCAGAAAAAGAACCTGCCGGTCAGCAGCAACGCGAGCAGCAATGATAGCAAGGCCGCTAGCAGGGGCGGCAGCAGGCTCTCGATGACCAGTGCCAGGCCGAGCAACTTGATCGCCTTGTCCAGCAGCGGATTGCGCAGGATAGTGACTTGAAACACGCTCTTCATGAACTGGGAGAGCGTTCGTTCCAGCATCACCAGAAATGCCATGCGAAACAGTCCGATCGCCATGCTCGAGCCGGTCTGAAAGTAATCGGCGCTCAGCATCAAATTCTTGGAAACAAGAAAAAGTGGCAGGATGATGAGAAAAAAATAGTTGTCGCGGTAGCTGTCATTCTTGCGATGGCGGATGAGTGTCCACAGCAGCATCGCCACAATCGAGGCGAGAAACAGGTTGTTTGAAATCCTGAACAGCATGGGCGGCCAGGCGCCTCCAAACCACATGCCCGCACGCTCGAACAGCCATGCGGCGGTGAGATACATCAGTGCATTGCCGTGAAAACCGCGAATCTGGGTCCAGTTCTTGGTCGAGGTCAGCAGGAATCCGCCGAGGACAGCCCAGCCGAAGCCGAAGAACATCTCATGTGCGTGCCACTGGACAATGGTGAATGCGCTCGGCGGCATCGAAATGGCTTGCGTAAAAATCAACGCCCACAAAACCGGCAGGCTCATCCCGGATAGACATGCCAGGGCGAAGAACGGCCGGAAGCCGACCAGCCAGAGCGGATGTGCTGAAAATTTCATTGCTAACCTCTACGATAGAAATTGTTTGGTCTGCATCCCTGAATCAGGCAATCTCTGACCACAGATCATGCTCGTCGGAATCGGTGATTTTCACTTCCACTAAATCGCCCACGTTTAACTGCTGGCCGTTTTCGATATATACCAGGCCGTCGATTTCCGGCGCATCGGCGGAGCTGCGTGCAATTGCCCCCTCCTCGTCCACTTCGTCCACCAGCACGGTGAGGGTCTTGCCGACCTTGCGCCTTAAACGCTCTTCGCTGATTTCCTCCTGCAGCAGCATCAGCCGCGCGAGGCGTTCCTGCTGAACTTCGGGCGGGATGTGATCCGGCAATTCGTTTGCCGCCGCGCCCTCCACCGGCGAATAGGCGAACGCGCCGACACGATCCAGTTGCGCCTCCTTCAGAAAATCCAGCAGCTCTTCAAATTCTTCTTCGGTCTCGCCGGGGAAGCCGACGATGAAGGTGCTGCGCAGCGTCAGCTCCGGGCAAATCTCGCGCCATTGTTTGATGCGCGCCAGCACGTTGTCGCTGCTGCCGGGACGTTTCATCAGCTTGAGGATGCGCTGGTTGGCATGCTGAAACGGAATGTCCAGATACGGCAATATCTTGCCCTGCGCCATCAGCGGAATCACTTCGTCAACATGCGGATACGGGTACACGTAATGCAAGCGCACCCATACACCGAGTTCGCCTAGCGCTGCCGCCAGCTCGGTCATCCTTGTCTTGAGCGGCCTGCCGCCCCAGAAGCCGGTGCGGTATTTCAAATCCACACCGTAGGCGCTGGTGTCCTGCGAAATCACCAGCAACTCCTTCACACCCGCGTTGACCAGATTCTGCGCTTCCTGCATCACATCGCCGACCGGACGGCTGAGCAGATCGCCGCGCAGGCTGGGGATGATGCAGAAGGTGCAGCGGTGATTACAGCCCTCGGAAATTTTCACATAGGCGTAATGTTTCGGCGTCAGGCGGATGCCCTGCGCGGGCACGAGGTCATTGTAAGGGTCATGAGGTTGGGGCAAGTGTTGATGCACTACCGCCATCACCTCGTCGGTGGCGTGCGGGCCGGTGATGGCGAGCACCTTGGGGTGCGCCTGCCGCACCACATCGCCCTTCGCGCCCAGGCAGCCGGTGACGATCACCTTGCCGTTTTCGTTTAACGCTTCGCCGATCGCGTCCAGCGATTCTTCCACCGCGCTGTCGATGAAGCCGCAGGTATTCACGATCACCAGATCGGAATCCTGATAGCTGGCGGAAATCAGATAGCCTTCGGCGCGCAGGCGGGTGAGAATGTGCTCGGAATCCACCGTGGCCTTGGGGCAGCCCAGCGAGACAAAGCCGACGCGCGGCACAGTGTGTTGCTTACTCATGCTTTATATTCAATCCATTGCTCCCTCGATCATCATTCCGCCATCAGCACCATCAGCAGCCCGACTGTTCCCACACCCAAAACAATCAGCCCAACCTGCTGCGCGGTATCGCGCAACTGTGCACGCTTGTGCAGGCCGGGTATCAGGTCGGCCACGGAAACATAAATCATGCTCGCCGCCGCCAGCGCCAGCAGTGATGGTATCCACGATTGCATGGTCTGCAAGATGAAGTAACCCAGCACACCGCCCGCCACCGAGGCAAAACTGGAAACCAGGTTGAACTGAAAAGCCCTGGCTTTGCTATAGCCGGAATTCAACAGGATGGCGAAATCGCCGACTTCTTGCGGAATCTCGTGCGCGATAATGGCCAGCGCGGTGACGATACCGAGATGCATATCGGTAAGGAAGGCCGCCGCGATGATGATGCCATCCACAAAATTGTGAAAGGTATCGCCCAGCATGATCATCATGCCACTGCGCCCATGATCGTGACCATGCTCGGCATTCAACAGTTCATGCGCCTCGCAATGCTCATGGTGGCAGTGGCGCCACAGCACCAGCTTTTCCAGAATAAAAAACAGCAGGATGCCAAACAGCACCGTGCCGCTCAGTGCGGCCACATTGGACGTGAGCTTGATCGCCTCGGGCAGGATGTCGAGAAACACTGCGCCGAGCAGCGCACCGATGGCATAGCTCACCATTGCGCCGAGGTAGCGATGCGCTTGGGAGTTGAGTGCAAATGCTGCGGCACACACCACGCTCAATGCACCGCCAGCAATACTGGCCGCGACGATCCACAGTAGAACGGTCATGGGAATTTATTCAGAAAAACCAAGGGCGCGGATTATACCAAAGGCAGGGGTCGCACATTCAGCCTTCCCGCTTCCTTTCCTCCGCGGCCCGCCGCGACAGGATCAGGCTGAGCAGCATGGACACCAGCAGGATGCCGGCGATGATGCCGAGCGACAGCTGGATCGGCGGGTGGAACCAGTAGGCCGCCAGCATCTTGCCGCCGACGAACATCAGCACCACGGCCAGGCCATAGCGCAGCAGGCGGAAGCGACCGGCCATCTCGGCCAGCAGGAAATACAGCGCGCGCAGGCCCATGATCGCGAAGATGTTTGAGGTGAACACGATGAAGGGGTCGGTGGTGACCGCAAAGATGGCCGGAATACTATCCACCGCGAACACCAGATCGGTCGCCTCGATCAGCACCAGTACCAGGAACAGCGGGGTCACATGGCGCAGGCCTTCCTGGACCACGAAGAAGTTATCGCCGCGATAATCGGCAGTAATGCGCAGATGCCGGCGCAGCCAGCGCAGGATGGGGTTCTTCGCCAAATCGGGTTCATGCGTTGCGAAGAGCAGCATCTTGACCCCGGTCACCAGCAGGAACGCGCCGAACAGGTAGAGCACCCAGGCGAATTCTGCAACCAGCCACACGCCGAGCAGGATCATCACCGCCCGCATCACCATTGCGCCAAGCACGCCATACAGCAGCACCCGCCGCTGCAGTTCGGCGGGGACGGTGAAGTAGTTGAAAATCATCAGAAAAATAAAGATGTTGTCGACCGACAGCGACTTCTCGATCAGGTAGCCGGACAGGAACTCGAGCGCTATCTCGTTGGCGACGGTACGGCCGGCGCTGCCGTCCAGATACCACCACAGGCCGGCGTCGAACAGTAGCGCCGAAACCAGCCAAGCAACGGACCAGCCGAGCGCCTGGCGCACCGTGACGCGGTGCGCGGTGCGCCCGCCCAGCACGAACATGTCCACGGCCAGCAGCGCCAGCACGAAGGCGAGAAATCCCACCCACATCCACCACAGCCCCACGCTCTGCATCACCCGTGGCCCTCCCGATGGTTTAGTTGCGGCCTATTCCGACAACCAGATAAACGAGCCCATGCGTCCGGTTACACCGTTGCGCCTATAGGAAAAAAACTTCTCGCTCTCGCGGTAAGTGCAGTAGTTCCCGCCGTAAATTTGCGTGATGCCCAGCGCATTGAGGCGTATGCGCGCCAGTGCGTAAATGTCGGCAAGCCATTTGCCGGATTGTCCAACTGCAAAAGCGGATGCAGCCTGTGGATGTGCAGCGACGAAAGCGGCGCGCACTTCCTCACCCACTTCAAAAGCATTCTGGCTGATCGCCGGGCCGAGCCACGCCATTAAATTTTGCGGGGGAACATTCATCGCCTGCACGGTGGCTTCGATGACCCCGGCAGCCAAACCTCTCCAGCCTGCATGTGCCGCGCCGACCACGCTGCCTTGTTTATCGCACAGCAACACCGGCAGGCAATCGGCAGTCATCACCACGCACACCGCCGCTCGATGCCGCGCGATACAGGCATCGGCCCTTCGACTGTGCTCAGGACAGGCTTGCGGAAGACAGTCAGCCATATCTGCGTTGGCGACGACTGTGCCATGCACTTGTTCCAGCCACACCGGTTCGCTGGGCAGCAGCGTGTTGAGCAACATGCGATTGCGCTCCACCGCCAGCGGCGCATCGCCGACATGGTCACCCAGATTCAGGCTGTCGTAAGGCGCGACGCTCACGCCACCCTGGCGGTTGGTCTGCAATGTCCTGACGTTAGGCGGTGCAGGCCAGTCGGGGATTAGACAGTGATCAAGAATGTTCATAGACCCTCTCCCCTACCCCTGATGGAACTACTAGCCATTTGACTAGGCTGCCAAAAAAACAGCAGCCAAGTCACTGGTTATCTCCCGCCTGCGGGTGAGGGGATATTAATTTGCGAATTCGTTTCAGTAGCTGCTGCATATCCTCCGGCAGCGGCGCCTGCCATTCCATCACCTCGCCGTTGACCGGATGCTCCAATGCCAGACGCGTGGCATGCAAGGCCTGACGCGGGAACCCGTTCAACAATTCGCGCAATTGCGGAATGCATTTTTGCGGGCCTTTCAGATATACGCGATCGCCCACCAGCGGATGGCCGATGTGCGCCAGATGCACGCGGATCTGGTGGGTACGGCCGGTTTCCAGACGACAGCGCAGCAGCGTGCAGCTCGGAAATTTTTCTTCAATTTGATAGTGTGTGACCGCCGGTTTGCCGCTTTCCACCACGGCCATTTTGACGCGCTGCGCGGGATGGCGGCCGATCAGCGCATCCACCTTGCCGGCGCGTGCCAACTCGCCATGCACCAGCGCGAGGTATTCACGCTGCACGCTGCGCGCCTGCAATTGGCGCACCAGCGCGGTTTGTGCGGTGAGCGTCTTGGCCACCACCAGCAGACCGCTGGTGTCCTTGTCGAGGCGGTGCACGATGCCGGCGCGCGGCACTGCTTCGAGTTGCGGCGCGTGGTGCAGCAACGCGTTGAGCAATGTGCCTTCCCAGTTGCCGCTGCCCGGATGCACCACCAACCCGACCGGCTTGTTGATCACCAGCAAGGTATCGTCCTCATAGACAATGTCGAGCGCGATGTCCTCGGCCTGATACGGTTGCTCGGCGGGAAGCGCTTGCGGCAGCACTTCCAGTTTTTCACCGCCCCAGATTTTTTGTTTGGCCGTGGCAAATTCGCCATCCACTTTGACTTGTTGCTGTGCGATCCACTCCTGCAGGCGGCTGCGCGAATACTCCGGCAACAATTTTGCAAGAGCCTGGTCGAGACGCAGCCCCGCATAGTCATCCGGAATCGCGAACTGGAGTGCGTCGTTGGAATGTGGGTTTACGCTATAATTGCGCAAATTATTATCTGGATTCGTCATGCGCCATAGTTTAGCCGTATTCCTGCTGTTTACGTTAACCGCTTGTAGTTCTCTGCCGGATGCCAACGATCCGGCTAACAAGCTTTCCGCCGAGGAAATGTATAAAGATGCCAAGGAAAACCTCAATAAGGAAAGCTATGAGACGGCCATCAAGAAGTTTGAATCGCTGCAATCGCGTTACCCCTACGGACGTTACGCGCAGCAGGCGCTGCTCGAAGTCGCTTACGCATATTACCGGCAGAACGAGCCGGACTCCGCCATTTCCGCAGCCGAGCGTTTCGTCAAGCAGCATCCGAACAACCCGAATGTGGACTATGCCTACTATGTGAAGGGCCTGGCCAATTTCAAGGGCGAAAGAGGCCTGTTGGATTCTCTGGGCAGGCAAGACCCCACCGAGCGCGACCCGAGGGCTGCACAGGATTCGTTTGCCGCCTTTAAAGACCTGGTGACGCGCTTTCCCGCCAGTAAATACGCACCCGATTCCAGAGTGCGCATGCAATATCTGATCAACGCGCTGGCGAAATATGAAATCCATGTCGCCAGCTACTACCTGCGGCGCGGCGCTCACATCTCTGCGGTAAACCGCGCCAGGGAAGTACTGACGCAGTATCCAAACACACCCGCAACTCCCGATGCCCTGCTGATACTGGTGCAAGGCTATGATGCCATGAACATGAAGGATCTGCGCGACGATGCGCAGCGCGTGCTCGACAAGAACTTCCCCCAGACCCCCGCCGCTACGGCGAACCAGGCCACCGCTACGAACAATAACAGCGGGATATCCAGATAGCTGCTCCGAGAATGATTTTATATCGCACCAGTCTTCCAAGATGAAATATTGCAGTCTATGCGGAGCCCCGGTTGAGTTGCGTCTGCCGCCAAACGACAACCGCACACGCCACGTATGCACTGCTTGCGGGGAAGTGCATTACCAGAATCCCAAACTGATCGTCGGCGCCATTCCTGAATGGCAGGATAAAATCCTGTTGTGCCGCCGCGCTATCGAACCGCGCCACGGACTATGGACGTTACCTGCCGGCTTCATGGAAAACGGTGAAACCACCATCGAGGCAGCCGCGCGTGAAACACTGGAAGAAGCCAATGCTCAAGTGGACATCGGCGAGCTGTATTCCCTGTACAACCTGCCCTACATCAATCAGGTGCACCTGCTGTTTCGCGCCAAATTGCTGAATCTCGATTTTTCGCCCGGCGTGGAAAGCCTGGAAGTGCAACTGTTCTCCGAGCAGGATATCCCGTGGGACACACTGGCGTTCCGCCCGATATATTTCACGCTGCAACACTACTTTGCCGACCGCAAGACCGGTGCTTTCCGGTTCCGCATCGGCGATCTCACACCGCCCGGGCGAACCGGCTAGAAACCTTGCTCCGCCATCATTTTTCCAACAATTCGCATGTCAACCTGACCAATACAATAACAATGGATCGAATTCGCCCCACGTTACTGATTTCAGCCCAGCTGATTTTCTTCCTACTCCTGACCGGCTGCGCCGGAGCGCGCAACCCTAGCGACCCGCTCGAGCCGTTCAACCGTAGCGTATATCAGATCAACGACACCGTGGACAAGGCGGTGGTCAAACCGGTCGCGCAAGCTTACGACGCCGTAATGCCTGCGCCGTTCAAAATCATGGCGGGCAATTTCATCTCCAATGTGGATGATGCCGTAGTCACCGCCAACGACTTGCTGCAATTCAAATTCGCCCAGGCCGCGTCCGATGGTTCACGCTTTATGTTCAACAGCACTTTCGGTATTTTCGGCCTGCTCGATGTCGCATCCAGGCTGGAAAAACACCGCGAAGACTTCGGCCAGACCCTCGGCTTCTGGGGCTTGGGCGATGGCCCCTATCTGGTGCTGCCTTTCCTCGGGCCAAGCTCGGTGCGCGATGCAACCGGAATCTATGTGGACACCGGACCCAGTGTGCCGGGCCAGGTAAAGCACATACCCACCCGCAACCAGTACTATCTGGCCAGCGGCATTCATCGCCGCTCCACCCTGCTGGATCAGGAAAAGGTGCTGGATGAGGCCGTGATAGACCGCTACGAATTCATCCGCGACACTTACCTGCTGCATCGAAGAAACCTGGTGTACGACGGCAATCCGCCGCGCGAAAGGTACGATGACGAGTAGGGGCACGGCGCGCCGTGCCCCTACTAATGGGATAAGACACCACACAAAACAACAAGGCCTGCGATTGCAGGCCTTGTTGTTTCTACAGCTTCTGTCTGATGCTGATTCCCGTTGCGCCTATTGCGCGCTGCGCAGCGCTGCTATACGCTCATCCAGCGGCGGATGCGTCATGAACATTTTGGCAAAACCCTTACCGCCGGAAATACCGAATGCGGCGATTTTTTCCGGCAAGGCAGACTGTTCGTGATTGGCTTTCAGCCGCTCCAGCGCGGAGATCATCTTCTGCCTCCCGGCCAGGCTCGCGCCGCCCGCATCGGCGCGGAATTCACGCTGGCGCGAGAACCACATCACGATGACGCTGGCCAGTACACCCAGAACCAATTGCGCGACAATTTCCGCGGCAAACGCGCCCATGCCGGGACCGCGCTCGTTCTTGAGCAATACGCGATCCACGAAGTAGCCGAACAGCTTGGCAAAAAAGATTACGAAGGTATTCACCACGCCCTGAATCAGCGCCAGCGTCACCATGTCGCCGTTGGCGACGTGGCTGATTTCATGCGCCAGCACCGCCTCGGCCTCGTCGCGGCTCATGCTATGCAGCAAGCCGGTGCTCACTGCCACCAGCGCATCGTTGCGGTTCCAGCCGGTGGCAAACGCGTTCACATCGGGCGCATCGTAAATCGCCACTTCCGGCATACCGATACCCGCCACTTGCGCCTGTTTGCGAACAGTGTCCACCAGCCAGCGCTCGGTAGGATCAATCGGATTCTCAATGACTTGCGCACCGACCATGCGCTTGGCCGACCACTTTGACATGGCCAGCGAAATCAGCGAACCGGCAAAACCGATCACGGCAGACATCACCAGCAGCGCGCTGAAGTTTATGCCGCCTGTCTCGGTCAGCCAGCGGTCCACACCGAGTATGCGCAGCGTGATGTTGATCACGAACACCACCGCAAGATTGGTCAAAATGAACAAGAAAATTCGTTTCATACTGTTGTCTCCATCATCAAAAAATGCGGCTCGAATTTAAACATCAACCACCGCCCGGTTTACTAAATGGGGCGACTCCCCAATTTTTCAAGCATGCACTACGACATAACATCCCGCGATAAGTTTCCCTACTTGTCATGCGCGCAAAATACCGCTAGGCTTATCCAACTGGAACGGTAGGATAATTCCAACGAGACTGGAAAATCGCCATGGCCGACCGCTACACCCGCACCGCCATCACGCTGCATTGGATCATAGCGCTGCTTATTTTCACGGCCTTCCCGCTGGGTGTGTACATGCACGAACTGCCACTCTCGCCGGACAAGCTCAGACTGTACAGTTATCACAAGTGGATAGGCGTCACCATATTCCTGCTGGCCTTGTTGCGCATATCCTGGCGCAGGACGCACCGCCCGCCGCCGCTGCCTGCCGCGATGCCGTCCTGGGAAAAGTTTGCGGCTCACGCCGTGCATTCTCTGCTGTACGTGCTGATACTCGCGATACCGCTGAGCGGTTGGCTGATGAGCTCCGCCAAGGGTGTCCAGACCGTGTGGTTCGGCGTGCTGCCGCTGCCCGACCTGGTTTCCAAAAACAAGGAACTGGGCGATTTACTCAAGGCAGTGCATGAAAGCTTCAACATCCTGTTGCTCGGCCTGGTAATCGCCCATATCGGCGGCGCACTCAAACATCACCTCATCGAGCGCGACGACATACTGGCGCGGATGCTGCCGTTTCTCAGGAGAAAATCATGAAACGATTACTGATCGTTCCGCTGCTGTTCTCCGCATCGCTGGCGGCAGGCGCGGAATTTACCGTGCTGCTCCCGGAGCAAAGCAGTATCGCCTTTGTCTCAAAACAAATGAATGTGCCGGTAGAAGGCAGTTTCAAAAAATTTTCCGCCCGGATTACGGTGGACCCTGCCAAGCCGGAAACCGGCAAGGCGAGTATCGAAATCGATCTTGCCAGCATCGACACCGGCAGCGCCGAGGCCGATGAAGAAGTGGCGGGCAAAGTCTGGTTCGACACCAAAAACAATCCCATTGCCAGCTTCACCTCCGGCAGCATCAACAGCACAGGCAAGGGACAGTATGAAGTTACCGGCAAGATGACCATCAAGGGCAAGACGCTGGATGTCAAGGCTCCTTTCACCCTCAGACCAGCAGGCGGCATACTGCTCATCGAGGGCGCGTTCCCGCTCAAGCGTCTCGATTTCAACATCGGCTCTGGCATCTGGGCAGACACCAGCGTGGTCGCCGATGAGGTGCAAATACGCTTCAGCTTTACCGTTGCAACAGCCAGGAAGTAAACGCATTTATCAACAACCACTCAAGGAGAACACCATGTACAAAAATATCATCGCAATCGCCTTGGCCAGCGTGATCGCTGTACCCGCATACGCCGCGGAAAGCTACACGATAGATCAGACCCACACATGGCCGATGTTCGAAGTGAACCATCTGGGCTTCTCGACCCAGCGTGGCCGGTTCAACAAGAGCAGCGGCAAAATCACCCTCGACACCGCAGCCAAAAAAGGCAGTGTAGACCTGGTCATTGGAACAGACTCGCTCGACATGGGCTTTGACAAGTGGGACGAACACATGAAGTCGGAGGACTTTTTCAACGTCGGGCAATTCCCCATGATGCGCTTCACCTCGGACAATCTGGTATTCGATGATGACAAGGTCGTGGCCGCCGAGGGCAACTTTACCCTGCTCGGCGTAACCAAACCGATGACGCTCACCGTAAGCAACTTCCGCTGCGCGCCGCACCCGATGAACAAGAAACAAACTTGCGGTGCGGACGTCAGCGCCACCCTGAAACGTTCGGAATTCGGCATGACCAAATACGTTCCGATGGTGAGCGACGAGGTGAAGATTTCGTCCCCGGTGGAAGCAATCAAAGATTAGCAAATTGAACCGGCAGGGGCGGCAATGCCCCTGCCGGTCCTCAGGCTGCCAGCCAGACCAGAAACTCTGGGAATTAACAAAGCTCGCGATTGATGCCGCGCTTCACAATATGCTGCGGTGTTCCGGCTAATTAGCTGAGTGTGCGTTGTGGCATGTTTTCTCTTATCTTGGTTCGTCAAAAAGAAATCGACTCCGGTACTGAGGTCCATTTAATTTCTGATTCCTTCAGGGAGGCGCGCTCATTGCCAAGACCTGTTCAGAGTGCTATTGTTGGCTCTCTTAAAAATACCGCGAGGCAATCATGGCACATGCAATCCTGGCATCTACAACGGCAAGCATTTCCGAACTGAAAAAGAACCCGATGGCGACGGTAGCAGCGGGAGACGGATTCCCGGTGGCGATACTTAACCGTAACGAGCCGACTTTTTACTGCGTTCCCGCCAAGGCGTATGAAGCCTTGATGGACAAGCTGGAAGATGTCGAACTGAACGCGCTCGCTGATGCGCGCCTGAAAGACGGCAAGCGCCTGATCAAGGTAAAGCTTGATGAGCTATGAGCTGAGCTTCCACCCTGACGCATTGGTGGAGTGGAAAAAGCTCGACAGCTCCGTGCGCGAGGTGTTCAAGAAAAAACTCGCTGAACGTTTGCATAATCCCCGCGTTCCTTCAGCCCATCTTTCCGGCCACAAGGATCGCTACAAGATAAAACTGCGCGATGCGGGCTACCGCCTCGTATACGAGGTCCGCGACAAGGTGCTGATGGTTGTGGTCATTGCGGTGGGCAAACGCGAGCGCAATATTGTGTACAAGGCTGCGGCAAAGCGGTAAATAAAACGCGAAACTACCCCTTTTATTCGCTAGCTGCTTCATCCCAACCGATCTCTTTGATCAATCGAGACTGACCCTATCGATTCGACCCCTATCGATTCGAAGTATCGCCGCCCCTGCCGGTTCCCAAGATACCAACCCGATCTACCAGCCCGACTCGCGCTCCGGAGTGGCGGAGATTTTGTGGATGGTCAGGTCGGCACCGTTGAATTCTTCTTCCGCCTCCAGCCGGATGCCGACCAGCTTCTTCATCGCGCCATACACCGCATAACCGCCCGCAAAGGCAATCACCACGCCGAGCAGCGTGCCGCACAGTTGCGACATGAAGCTTACGCCGCCGATACCGCCGAATGCCTTGAGGCCGAAGATGCCGGCAGCGATGCCGCCCCACGCGCCGCACAGTCCATGCAGCGGCCACACACCGAGCACATCGTCGATCTTCCAGCGATTTTGCGTCAGGGTAAACATCCACACAAACAGGCCACCGGCCACGCCGCCGGTCAGCAACGCGCCCATCGGATGCATCAAATCAGAACCGGCGCATACCGCCACCAGGCCGGCCAGCGGGCCGTTGTAGGCAAAGCCGGGGTCGTTGCGGCCCATCAGCACCGCCACCAGGGTGCCGCCCACCATCGCCATCAGCGAGTTGACCGCCACCAGGCCGCTGATCTTGTCGATGGTCTGCGCGCTCATCACGTTGAAGCCGAACCAGCCCACCGCCAGCACCCACGCGCCCAGCGCCAGGAAGGGGATCGACGACGGTGGGTGCGCGCTCATCAG
>JAUSMR010000032.1 GCA_030645955.1 Gallionella sp.
TGGAGTCCAAGCGCCGCTGGAATCACAGACCATGACAATGGATCACCACTTTCATCACCCTGCCAGCAAGCGTCGTCCAAAAGTTGCGCCAGCCCCGGGTTATCGGTGGATTCGACCGTGGTTGCGTCCAGCACAGCGACAGGGTATCCAAAACCGACCAAAGTGGAGCACAGATTCCATAGCAAGGACAGTTCACCTTGCTGGTTCCCATGGCTGGCCACGGCAATGACGCGAGGCGCGGCTTGCAGCGCAATGCTTTGCAGCCCTGCTCCCTGGTTGACGCACATGTCAAGCATCGAGTCTTCCTGAATGCGATGGGGTGGACTGCGTAAAGAAGAAGCCCAAATCTGCAGCTGTGGGATCGAAAGCGGATCGGGTCGGCGAGCGCATGGACATGCGAACCAGTTTGGCTGCGTCGGCCGATTCCCAGTCTTCGGGCACTTTTTGACCCATGGTGACACCCCGCAAGACCAGCTGGTGGCGAATGGCCGCATCCAGAGCAGGCCCCAGTTTGGCCGCCTCGTCGATTTTTGAGAGAACCGCCTGTTGCACCCCCGTTGACTTGAATGACGAAACTACGTCGTCCAGCGTGTCGCCGTGACCGCCGGCGTTCAGCACCAGCAAACGGTTCACGCCCGGTAAATCAAGAACATCCAGCATGCCGCGCTTGCGGGGGTCGTTCGGGGCGAGCCCGGTGGTGTCAATCAGGATCATTTTTTTGCTGCCCAGCAGGTTTAGCAGGTCCTGCAGGGCCGCACGGTCATGTGCAAGGTGGGCCACAACACCCAACATACGGCCATAAGACCGCAGCTGTTCGTGTGCACCGACCCGATAGGTATCCAGGGTGATGAGCCCGACGCTGCTGGGGCCGTGTTTTCGTGCGCACAGGCCGGCCAGTTTGGCGGCAGTCGTGGTCTTGCCAACACCGGTTGCGCCCACCAGAGCGTAGGTGCCGCCCTCTTCATGCAGAGGGCGCGAGGCCGCGTCAGTTTTAAGATTGCGTTCCAGAACATCCATGACCCAGCGCACCGATTCGGCGGCGCCAATGTCCTCGGGCATCCGCTCAAGAATAGTCCGTGCCAGCGTGGGCGAATAACCCGCACGAATCAACTTGAGCATCAGATTTGACTGAATGGGGTTCTGGCGTGCTTGCCCAAGCCAGGTCAGTGTGTTGAAGCGGTCTTCAATCAACGCTTTCATGGCGTGCAACTCGTCCACAATGCCTTGAGACATGGCGGGTGCATGCGTTGGGGGCACTATGGGGGCTGACTTTTTCACGGCCGCAGCTTGGGTTTGGGGCCGTGTTTCAAATTGAATGGGTGCGACCCGTACCTGCTCTGCCACGGGGCGAGGAAAGGCCACTTCTTCTATCACTGCGGCCTCGGTTTGACCCGTCAGGGCTTCATGGCGGCGGCGCAGCATTCTCTCGCGCACATAGTCCTGAAAAGACAAGGTGCTCATGGACAGTTGTGCAACGTCGTCCTCGACCTGGTTTCTTGATTCGGGGGCACTTTGTGCAGACTGCCGGCGCGGGGGCGTCTGCGCTTTGGCACGATTCGTAAATGAGTCAGCGTGGTCCAAGGCCGCCAAAGTTTCTTCAGCGGTCGCGACCACCTCGACGCCCGTAGCGGTAGGCCGGTTTGACAAAATCAGGGTTCCGTCGCCAAAAGCGAGTCGTGCCTTGGCCAGCGCCTCGCGGGAAGTCGGTGCAGTAAAGCGTTGAATATTCATGATGCGCCTCTGAGAATCGGACCTATACGGATGGTGTGGGTTTCAGGGATCTCGCTGTGCGCAAGGACCTGAAGCCGTGGCGCGACGCGGCGTACCAGCCGGGCAATAGCGCTGCGAATTTGATCTGGCACCAGCAGGCAGGCGGGAATGCCAATTTCTTCCTGTTTGAGGGCAACCTCTGCGGCCGTCCGGGTGAATATCTCGGCCACACCGGGGTCCAGTGCCGGCCCGGCAGCGTTGCCAAGCGCCTGAACCAGCAGCCGCTCGAGGGCGGGGTCAATGGCGATGACGTTGAGTTCGCGCACGGGGCCGTAGATTTGTTGCACGATGGCGGGGGACAAGGCGATCCGCACCCTGCGCGCCAACTCCGCCGGGTCTGTCACCGTGCCAGCGTGCTCGGCCAGGGATTCGATGATGGTGCGGATATCGCGGATGTGCACAGACTCATCCAGCAGCAACTGCAGGACTTTCTGGAATACAGCGATGGGTACCATTTTGGGGACTACTTCTTCAATCAGTTTTGGAGCCAGTTTGCTCACGTGTTCAACAAGTTGCTGGGTCTCGGTTCGGCTCAGTAATTTCGAAGCCTGGACCTGCATCAAGTGTGACAAATGAGTGGCCATGACAGTCTCGGAATCAACCACGGTAAACCCGGCCATTTGTGCGGCTTCCTTCTGGCGTTCGTCGATCCAGTGCGCGGGCAAGCCGAAAGCCGGGTCCGTGGTAGCCGTTCCGATCAAGGGGGTGGTAATGCCGCCTGGATTGATGGCCAGGTACATGCCGGGAAAGGCCTCGCCTTCGCCCGCAATTACGCCGTGCAAGGTGATGCGATAGCCACTGGGTTTGAGCTCCAGGTTGTCCCGTACATGGACTGCTGGCGGCAGAAAGCCAACCTCCTGGGCGAATTTGCGACGCACGCCCTTGATGCGGGTCAGCAAGTCACCCTGGCGGTTCTTGTCAACCAGGGCGATCAGCCGATATCCCAACTCAAGGCCCAGCTGGTCGACCGGTTGCAGGTCATCCCAGCTGGCTTCGCCGTCTGAAGTGACCGCGGGTGCCATCGTTTCCGGATCGGGTGGCCGTGGTTTGTGCGCAAGAACCCATGCGCCGTAGCCGAGCACCCCGGCGATCCCCAGAAAAACGACGTGTGGCATGCCGGGAATGATGCCCAGAATGCCCATGATGCCAGCGGTAATGCCCAGGACGCGCGGCGAAATGAACATCTGGTCAATGATCTGGCGGCCCAAGTCCTGGTCCTTGCCGACGCGTGACACCACCATGGCTGCAGCCACCGAGATCAGCAAACCC
>JAUSMR010000035.1 GCA_030645955.1 Gallionella sp.
TTGTTAACGGTGATTTTGCTGTCAGCGCCCAGACTTGAGCCGGTGATCACCAGTTGCTTGTGGCTGGCATCCAGGGTGTAGACAGTAGCGCCGTTGTTGACGCTCCATTGGCCCTGGCCGCCCGGCAGCAGTTTGTAGTCGCTCAACGCTGCGCCGCTCAGGGCATTGCCCGCAACGGTGATCTGGCCGTTGCCGTCTGTGTCGACGATGGTGTCTTTGCCGTCGCCGGCTTTGAACACGTAGGTGTCGGTGCCGAAGCCCCCCTTCAGGTTGTCGTCGCCGGTGCCGCCATCGAGATAGTCGTTGGTGGTGCTGGCAGTGATGTTGTCGTTGTTTTTGCCTGCGATGTAGGCGATGCCGTTTTTCTCAATAGCAGTTTTTGCAGCACCTAGCATCAGGGAGCTGTTCAGTTTGTCGGGAGAGAGTTGATCCGCCCCATTGGTGCCGTGAAACACCAACCGCCCTTGGGCATCAAGCAATCGCGTTACGCCCTGTGTCCAGAGACCGTCCACCAGGGTTGGCAGTGCTGCGGCTACTTTTGCGAGGCCATCCGTAGATGCATGACTTTGTTGATAGCGCAGCGTGTCAGCGGCAAGATCTGCAAGCGTGTAAGTGGTGCGGGGGACTTGAGATTTGCTTACCGCATCAAACTCAATGAGTACGGTGCGGCCAATTCCCGTGGGGTCGATACCGGGCTTTAGAAAGAGATTTGCGACTTTACTGCCGGGTGATTTCGAGTCAAAGTCAAAATCGTCGCCAAAAGGCAGGATGGCAAAGTCCTGTACGTACCGATCACCATTGGCCTCGATCACAAACACGGCACCCTTGGCTATCGTAAAACTCGAAGATTGGTAGATATAGGAGCGCAGCAAGAGGACATTTGAACTGTCCTGATAGTCTGACTGCCGAATCGACTCATTCTCCGTTCCCTTGCCCAGTCGGGCGACGGCTTGCGCAAGCGTAAAGGTCTGGCGAACGCCGGTGTCAGGAAATCCAAACACGCCGTTCAAAAATGCCTGAACCAGCCTGATGTTGCTGGCATTGGCAAAGCGCCCAGGGCCGCTGGACATAAAAGAAACCGCATCCATCTGGATTGGATTCGGATTTGGGTTTCGTATCCAGGCGTCACTACGAAGGTCTGTCGGTTTGATGACGTTCCCGTAGAGGTACAGGCTGGTCATTTCGTTGATGCCGAGTTGGTTCCATGTGGTCATGATGCGTTTCCTTGTTTGTAATTAGTTCCAGTGTTTTATCGTGCGGCTTCGAGCGTGGGAGTACTCATTCCCGCCTCGAATCCAAGAGCTTCGCCGCAGGTGTTGACTACGAAAAATTGTTTGTAGTACCTGTCGCTGTGTGATGCGCGATGCATCGGATACAGCTCATAGTTGAGCTCCACCCAAGGTGCATTCCAGCCCACAAGAAGGTCGAGCCAACCTCGGGATTGCATTGCGGAACGATCTACGCGGCAGCACTTGGGGTTGTCTTTCAGAAATTGCTGAATCGACGCTTCTGAGCCGTCGATAGCCATACCTATATGCTCTCCGACCTTCTCTCGATCAGCATTGGCTCGCACTGCAATTTCAATCAGCTCGTCATTGGTCCGGTAGCGTGCTTGACTGATGCAAACGCCCAAGGCACTAAGTACGATATTCCCGCCAGCCAATCCCAACGGAAACCACAATAAAACCAGCATTAGCCACCATTTCAGGCCTTTTTTTCGCGGTAGTTCGGGTGAGGTTGGCTCGTTCATGTGCCTTCTCCAGCTAACCCCGGCAAGGTCCGCGTACATGCATCACCCGCTAATTGAAGTCCAGAACCTTTATGCGAAATAAAAAATTCCTGCAAAGGTTTGAATCCCGCAGCCGATGCAAACCGCCCAGGACCGACAGCACCCATGATCAATGTTTGACTCATGCTTTCCCCCTTTTTGAAACTACTCTGAGCCCAGCAAAGTTCCAGCCATGGCGCCTCCTCCAATTGAAGGAGGAAGGCGCCGTATTGACGGGCTTTCCCAGCCTGTTATCCCCAGCTCGCGTATCGCCACCTCTAAAGCGCCCATTTGCCCACGTGTCGGCCCCGCCCCGCCCACCATCTGGTCATCGCCCTCTTCACAATCCAGATAGTCGTCAGCCCACATGAGCGCGTTCTGCCCAGGACTCAGCACGAACGTAGCGCTGGTGTCGCCCCACAGAGTGTCTGTACGTGCTGTCATGGATATACCGTCTCTACATGCAGGAGATCGACGATGTAGCCGCCGAACGGGTAATCGCCCCCGTTTCACCTCTTGACAATTCGCCGCCCACAGAAACAGCCTTTTAAGCGAAAGGCTTTTCATAGGCTTCTGTTGTTTGTCTATCGCTTGCTCGTCCGGTGCCGACGATGACCGTCTCATCCACCTGCAACCCTCGCGGCACCTGATGCGCTATGAACAGAATGGTCACCTTGCCCCTAAGCTGGTTGATCGTCCTGGCGAACTGGGCGGCCGTCTGCGCGTCCAGGCTGGATGTCGCCTCGTCAAAGATCAAGATGCGTGGCCGCTTGAGCAGGGCGCGGGCGATGGCGATGCGCTGCTTTTGCCCGCCCGACAGGCCCACACCCTTCTCACCAATCTCCGTCTGATACCCCTGCGGCAGTTGCTCGATCACCTCGTGAATCTCGGCCATGCGGCACGCCTGGACGATGTGCTTGAATTCCGCGAGCGGGTTGGCGAGCTGCAGGTTGTCGTAAACCGTGCCCGCGAACAGCTGCGTCTCCTGCGGCACCACGCCAAAGCGCGCGCGCAGCTCATTGGCCGAGAAGTGCCGGACATCCTGGCCGTCCAGGCAGATGTTGCCTTCGGCTGGCCGGTAGAACCCGAGCAGCAGTTTGGCCAGGGTGCTCTTGCCCGAACCCGATGGGCCGACCAGAAGAGTTGTCTTGCCCGGCTTGAACGAGATCGACAGATCGCGGTACAGCCACGGATGGTCCGGGCTGTAGCGAAAGCTGATGTCGTTGAGCTCGATGGCGCCCGAGCCAGCGCCCGCGCGAGCCGGCAGCACTGAATACGGCTCGGCCGGCGCATCCATCAGGTCGCCCAGCCGGCGTACGGAGAGATTGGCCTGCTGGAATTCCTGGTACAGGCCGACCAGGCGCAGCAAGGGTTGTGACAGGCGCGAGGCGAACATCTGGAAAGCCACCAGCATGCCGATAGTGAAGCCATTGTTGTTCATCACCAGCAGCGCGCCAACCACCAGCACGGCCAGCCCTTGCATTTGCTCCAGGGCGTTGGCAACCGTGTTGTAGGTATTGCCCAGCTGCCGTGTTTGAAAGCCCGCCGCCACGTAGTCGGCCAGACAGGAGCCATAGCGCTTTTCCAGCTGCGGCTCCAACTGCAGGGCCTTGACCGTTTCCATGCCGCCGATGTATTCGGTGACGAAGGCTTGGTTGCGCGCGCCCAGGAGGAATTGCTTTTCCAGGCGCTGGCGCAGCAACGGGGTCACTGCCACGCTCAACAAGGACAGCAATGCCAGCAGCCCCAGCACAATGAGCGACAGCTGCCAGCTGTACCAGAACATCACGCACAGCAGGATGACCATGAAGGGTAGATCCAGCACCAGGGTGATGGCCGCACCGGCGAGGAATTCTCGGATGTTCTCCACGCCATGCAGCCGGGCCACGAGCGTTCCGGTGGGCCGGCGCGCGAAATACGGCATGGGCAGCTTGAGCAGATGAGAGAACACCCGGCTGCCCAGCACGGCGTCTACTCGGTTCCCGGTGTGCAGAACCAGGTATTGCCGCACCCAGGAAAAGACCGCAGAAAACACGATGGCCAGGGCCAGCCCTGCGCCTGCGGCCACCAGCGTACTGTGGCTCTGGTGGACCACTACCTTGTCTATGACGACTTGGGTGAAAAGGGGCGTAGCCAAACCGACCAGTTGCAGGGCGAGCGAGGCGCCCAGAATGTCGCGCCACACTGGGCGGTATCGCAGCAACTCGGGGATGAACCACGAAAAGCCGAAGGGCTTTGCCGCAAGCGCCCGTGCGCCGTCTTCGTCGCGAGGGGCCTGGGCCTGCAGGGTAAAGCAATAAGCCGTAGGGCCAAATTTCGAGCCCTGGGCGTCCCATGCGGCTCGGGATGGGGTTTCGCTGCCGCGGGCGATGTAGATGAACTCATCTCCAGCGACTTCGGTTACGACAATGGGGACCCAGTGAGCTGCAGTCTCTGCTGATGGCTGTAACCTCAGCTGAGCTTCTATAGAGAAGTCACTGGGATCTATTGCCTGAAACACTAGCGCTGGAAGGCGTGTGCTGACGAAAACCGAGTCCGTCCAGGTCGCTTGCTGGACCTGGAGTCCCAACGCCTCGGCTGCCAACAACAAATCGGCGAGGTGATAGTCGCCCTCGGCACCCGGAGGATAACGCTGTGAAAATAGACTGGCGTCAAAAGGAATGCGGTGCT
>JAUSMR010000051.1 GCA_030645955.1 Gallionella sp.
GCATCGCTGGCCGGTTTCATGATCAATGCCAAGTCCATAGGCAAGGCGACACTGACCGGAAAATACGGTCGCAAGAAGTAATCGCCGAGGTCGGCCCGGACGCCGGTGAACGGATCATGGACTCTTCCTGGAAGACCCCGATCCCCATCCGGGCCGAGACGCTCAAGGTGCTCCGGCTCATGGGCGATCATGCGCCGATCCTGATGCTCGGCGGCGCGACGGGTGGCTATGGCGTCCGCTGGACCATCGACGGGCAGCCGGTTCAGCCGGTTATCGCCCGCTACCTCATGGAATCAAATCTGGTTGCCGAATCAGGCGTGACCGAGCTGGGCGCCATAAAACTCGCCCTGACAGAATCCGGCGCCGAATTCCGCAAGGACGGCCTGCTCTGGTGGGCCAGCCTCAGCCTTTTCCAAAAACTGCAAGTCCTGATTCTTGGCTGATCTGAGCGGCTTTCAGTCGCGACGGCGACACGAAACCATTTCTGTTGCATCACTTAAACATTACCGTATACTGTCCGTACAGTAAATGGAGATCGCCATGGGCGCCACAGTCAAGGAAGAACGCATAGAAATCCGCCTCGCCGCCGCCGAGAAGGAGCGAATCCGCCAAGCGGCGCTACTTTGCCACCAGAACGTCAGCGAGTTTGTGCTCAGGGCCGTGCGCACCGTGGCCGATGAAGCCCTGGCCGAACAGGCCCGCTTTATTCTGCCGAAGGATCAGATGGTGGAGTTTTACGCGGCCCTCGACCAGCCCGCAAAGTCGATTCCCCGGCTCAGGCAACTGTTCAGGAAGCCCAGCGTTTTCGAGGCTAAATGAAGTTGCCGCTGCGTGGCCCCGAACTTTTTACCGCGGGCCACGATGTTGCTTCCTTCGACAGCGGCAGCGATGCGCTGAACCGCTTTCTGCAGCGGCATGCCCTGAACAACCAGCGCAACCAGAGCGCGCGTACCTACGGTGCGCTACGCGGCGAAACCCGGGTCGTCGCCTATTACACGCTGGCGGCGGCCTCCGCCGAATTCGATTTCGTTCCGGCTCGACTGGCCAAAGGTCTGGCGCGACATCCCATCCCGCTGACCCTTCTGGCAAGGCTGGCCGTTGACTTGACAGAGCAGGGTGCGGGGCTGGGCACCGGTTTGTTGAAAGATGCGCTAAAGCGCTATCTGCAGGCGCAGGCCATCATCGCCGCGCGCGCCCTCGTGGTTCAGGCCAAGGACGAGAAAGCCGGCGCCTTCTATCGGCATTTCGGATTCGAGCCCTCGCCGATCGACGCTTCCCATCTTTTTCTGATGACGAAAGATATTCACGCGTCGATGCTGTGAAAGTCGGCGCTGGTGGTACGGCGGCACGCACGTCGGCCCAATACAGATTGACTTCCACCTTCCGGAGTGGGAGTATGCAACCTATCATTTTGATAGGAACGGCCCTGTGGCGGGATGGTCGAAATCACAGTGGCAAAAGCACATCCGGAAGCAGGCAGCCACCGCTGCCAATGTGATTTTTACCAATCATGCCCAGCTGCGGATGCGGCAGCGCCACATATCGCACATCGCAGCATTCGAGATTCTGAAAATGGGCACCATTAGGCGCGAGCCGGAACCCAACCTCCGGCGCGGCACGCTGGAATGTCGAATTGAATACTACGTCGCCGGGCGCGATCTCGCACTTGTGGCGGCTGTCGAGGCTGACGATCCGTCTGTGATCGTGGTGACGGCAATCGATCTGGACAAGGAGTGAAGTGATGTATCGCTGGGACGACATGGGTTTGAAAAACGTCTGGCTGGCCAACGGCTACACCTTGCACGACACATCCTATGGGCGCGGCGTCTCGTTCGAGGATGTGGAAGGGCTGACGCGCGCGGTGTGCCTCGCGCTGGCACGCAAACCCGGCAAGCTTACCGGCGCCGAGTTCCGCTACATTCGTCAGGCGGGCCTAGGCATGTCGCAGCCGTCACTCGGCAAGGTACTCGGCGTTGACGCCCAATCCATCGCCCGCTGGGAAAAATCAGGCAAAGTTCCGAAGTGGGCAAACCGCATGGTCCGGCTGATCCATGAAGCGCATGCCGATGGCGACGCCGCGATCCGCCGCGTGGTGGAGCGCATCAACGACATCGACCGACTGGTCAATCGGCGCATCGTGCTGGAACAGACCCCCCGGCGTGGTTGGCAGATGCGCACCGAGAAAGACGGGAGCGAAGCGGCGGCGTAATGGCCTGCGTTGGGCGGATTGCAAGAGTCGGCGCTGGCGGGACGGCGCGGGACGCTATTTCAGCGGTACGTTTTTCGTTTTGTTGGCAATATGTTCGTGTCTGCGATTACTCATTAAACGCCGCGAAGTACGCTGAACTCACGAAACAGTCTTATCGGTAGTGGCGACTCTAATCGCCAGACCAAACTCATCGGACGATCGCCCTCGGCTTGCTCCAATTGCACGCGTCCGCATGCTCGATAGGCATCGCTTTTGCGGATCCGTACGAACAGTTGAAATTGCCAGCCGTTGCCAGGACTTTCCAAATACCGACGACCGCCATTGGTGTCTGGCCCCGCGCTGTTTTGAGTTTGCCAATGAAATCGTTCAGCACTAATTGCGTAGTCGTGGTATGCGATTCGATCGTGATATCCCTCGCTCTTGTCGAGCGTAACAAAGAGAAGTTCCGTCTTTCGATTTGCAAGTGGTAACACTCCAGCTTGGAATGGTGTGCGTCGGCTGGACGTCAGCCAGCCCACTGCCGTAAGGATTTCACGGGCGCCGTATGAGGCGTGTAGACACAGAGGTGTGTCTTCGAGGCCAGGCACCGGATTGAAAGGCAAGCTGCTACGAGTCTGGAGAATTCCCGCGACTTCCTCCAGTTCTCGACAAACTTCAGGGTGCGCGGAAAGCCGGCTGAGGAACGCTTGATGATCACCTATTTGCCCTTGCTGTCCGTCGATCTGATACGCGAGCATCTGTGCGGCGAGTGACGCATCAGTGGCGACGCAGTTCTTTACTGCCCCGGATTTTCCGATGCTCTCCATCAAATCGAGCCGCTTCGGATCATCAGCATGGAGCAAGTTTCCAATGCGCCGGCTGAAGTACTGCTCTTCCGGGCTTGGTTCTGCGGCAATCAAACCTGCATCGCGTTTGAGCGCTGTCCAGCCGCTTTTTCCGCTATCGCGGTATATGTCTTCAAGCTCCAACGCCTGTTCGTGCAAAAACTCCGGCAATCGCACCGATGAACGCCCACGCAGTGCTGCATACGTCTGCAACTCGGTGCGCAGTCGCCGCCAGTTTTGCATCGTGATTTCACGCAGCCCCTTTAGTACCTGCTCACGAGTTTGACGCTGCATCTGGATATGGCAGCCCGGTGGCAAGCTACCGAAGCCATTTTCGACGCTTTCGGTAAGGGCTCGCCGCGACAGGCCGGTCAAACTCGATAGCAATCGATCGAAACGATAGTCAGCTCGATGTTGCCCAACGAAATCCAGCACCAAACAGCTTTCCTTGCCGGGTGAAAGGCGAAGGCCGCGACCAATCTGTTGCTGGAACAAAACGGGGCTTTGTGTCGGCCTGAGCAGCAACAAGGTATCAACCATCGGAAGGTCAATGCCTTCGTTGTAGAGGTCGACTGTTACCAACGCACATAGCTCGCCCTTTAGCAGGCGTTGTGGTGCTTGGCGACGTTCGTCAACGGCCGTGGTGCCCACGACACATGCGGCTGGTATGCCGGCACGATTCAGCCAATCGCTCATGAACTCCGCGTGGGCAACCGAAACACAGAAAACCAGTGCCTTTGAGCACAAGGGATCGGACGACAAGCGCCGCCACTCGGAAATGACCAATCGCGCACGCACATCATTGCCAGTGACCAGATTGTCGATCGCCTCTCGTTCCCCGGGTCTATCCCAAGGTACGGTAGAGAAGTCGGTAGCGTCGTCGCAGGCGTAATACTCGAATGGGGCAAGCAACTGTAAATCAAGAGCGTGCCACAGCCGCATCTCTACTGCAGGGCTGCCATCCGGCCTATGGTCAAAGTACACGTCAATCGGCTTCCCATCGCTGCGTTCCGGCGTTGCCGTAAGGCCGAGCAAGATTTTCGGTCGGATCGCAGTCGCGAACGCATGGAACCTGTCGGCAGCCAGCCGGTGGCATTCGTCTATTACCACTGAATGCCAGTAGTCGGGACCGAACGTAGCAAGCAATCCGCGACTTGCCAGACTATCGATCGTGGCAAAAATATGGTCGAATCGCTCAGGCTGGGCGCCGCCGGTGAGCAACTCGCCGAATTCCGGATCACGCAGTACCTCGCGATAGACCCGTAGTGCTTGACGCAGAATCTCTTCGCGGTGAGATACAAAAAGCAGGCGCGGATGACCGCCCTCCGTTTGGCAAGTGCGTCGGTAGTCGAACGCGGCAACCACGGTCTTTCCGGTTCCCGTGGCAGCAACCACAAGATTTCGAGTTCTGCCATGCACCCGTTCGGTAGCCAGTTGTTCGAGCATGTCTTGTTGATAGGTCTTTGGCTGCAAGTCGAAGAAACTTGGCATTACTGCCAGCTCATTTCCTGACTCGCGGCCCAGCGCGGCAGTCAAGGCACGCCGATGTTCAATATTGTCCGGGTCGTATGACTGGAATTCGTTGTCTTCCCATAATGTCTCGAAGTGAGCGGCGGCCCGTGCAAACAGTCCCTCTTGTGCGCGCTGTGTGATCTTGACGGTCCACTCCAGTCCGCCGGTCAGAGCAGCACCTGAAAGATTCGCGCTACCGATATAGGCCGAACCGAAACCCGTTTTGCGATGAAACATCCAGGCCTTTGCATGCAATCGCGTGCGGCGGCCGTCGAGCGAGACGCGGACTTCACAATTGGGGAGATGCGCCAATTCATCGAGCGCCCGTGCTTCGGTCGCGCCGGTGTAAGTGGTCGTCAGGATACGAATACGGGTTGCCGTCTGGTTGGTCGCCGACAGTGCTGTGATCTGCTGAAGTACATCCTGCAGCTTGCGAACGCCGGACACGGTAATGAAGCTCACGAGAATGTCGACTTGATCGGCAGATGCCAGCTCTCGCCTTATCTCTTGCAGCAGTGAAGGCGATCCTTTTCCGGCGGTGAAGAGCCATGATGCGATCAAGCCGGTTTCGGGTGGAGTCGGAAATTGCCTGTGTCGCTGTACCGCTTTCAACAAGCGTAAAGGATGCGAAATGAGATCGATGATCTCGGCTGGATCTGGCAGGCTTTTCTCAGTATTAAGTCTTTGTCGTAATGCGATCAACAACTCGTTTACCAATTCGAGCTGTTGCAGTGACTTGGCCGCGCTATCGCCGGAAATATCCTCCAAGATACCCGCCAACTGGCGTGCAAGCGCTTCGATCAGGGGGCCGGAAGCGTTGTCGGAAAGTGCCTGAGTCTCCATGTATTCCGGCTCAAGCTTCGCGGTAAGGCTCTCGGTCAGCAGGAGATCGTATAGACCATCAGGTAGGGTCATCATTTCCCCTTGTGCGACGGTGGCACTTGGACGACATTGACCATTTAAGGGCTGCCTTTTCTTCGGATCGGGACATTATGACAGGTGGCGCTGCCGGAAATGTCCGGTGTCGGCTACCATGTCGGCGATGCGTTTCCCCCAACTCCCCAACCCATTTGCCTCGCTCAAGCGCTGGCAACGCTGGTTGCTCGAAGCCGCCCTGATCCTCGCCGTCATTCTCGGCGCCCAGTACTGGCAGACACGCGGCCTACCCGAGGGCGCCGCACCGCCGCTTGTCGGTGTGCGTACCGACGGCAGTCCCGCAAGAGTCGGCGCTGGCGACACGGCGACTTTGGTGGCTTTCTGGGCAACATGGTGCCCGGTGTGCAAGGCGGAGGAGGGAAACATCGTTTCCGTGGCGAAGGATTACCGCGTCATCTCGGTGGCGATGCAATCGGGTGACGCAGCGATAGTGTCGAAGCACCTCACGGAACGCGGTATCGAGTTGCCCGCGCTGGTCGATGCCGATGGTCGCCATGCGGCCGACTGGCGTGTGCGCGGGGTGCCAACGCATTTCATCGTCGATGCCGCCGGCAATGTGCGCTTCCGCGTGGTTGGCTATGCGACGACATGGGGTCTCAAGGCGCGGTTGTGGTGGGCGGAGAACTTCCCGGCGTGAGCGATCAAAAGAATTTCCCGCCTGTTGTCCTCGCCTGGTCGGTCTGGGGCCTCGGCGCGCTGCTCTACCTGATCGGCTTCTACCTGCGCGTCGCGCCGGCGGTGATCACCGACCAGTTGATGACCGAATTCGCCATCACCGGCGCGGCGCTGGGCAATCTCTCGGCCTTCTATTTCTATTCCTATGTGGCGATGCAGATTCC
>JAUSMR010000066.1 GCA_030645955.1 Gallionella sp.
AGCATCGCACTGGACGGCACCAAGGTACATGCCAATGCCAGCAAACACAAGGCTCTGTCATGGGCTCACGCCAACAAGATTGAAGCGCAGTTGCGCCAGGAAGTGCAAACCCTGCTGACTTTGGGCGAGAAGGCCGACCGAGCTGGCGTGCCCGATGGCATGGACGTACCCGCTGAGATCGCACGACGCGAGCAGCGTCTCGAAGCCATCGACCAGGCCAAGGCCCAGATCCAGGAGCGTGCCCGTGAGAGGTTCCAGGCCGAACAACAGGAACACATAGCCAAGCTCAAGCGCCGACAGGCCCAGCGCGATGCCGGCAAAAAGCCACGCGGCAAGGACCCCGAGCCGCCCCAGGCCGGCCCACGCGAGACAGACCAAGTCAGCCTCACGGACGCCGACTCACGCATCATGCCCGTCTCTGGCGGGGGCTTCGAGCAGTGCTACAACGCGCAAGCGGCAGTCGATACCCAGACAATGCTGGTCATCACCACCCATGTGAGCCAAGCCAGCAACGACATGCGCGAAATCTTGCCGGTACTGGATAAGGTTGTGGCCTTGCCAGATGAGTTGGGGCAGGTATCGAGCCTGCTGGCTGACACGGGCTACTGCAGCGCAGCCAATGTAGGGGCCTGCGAAGCACAGAAAATCGTGCCGATGCTGGCCATGAAGCGCCAAGAGCACCACTTACCCGTGTTGGAGCGCTTCGCCGCGGACGCAGAAGTACCTGAGAGCACCGATCCAGTGCTAAAAATGGCCCATCGACTCAAGACCAAGGCAGGCCGAGTACTGTATGGATTGCGCAAGCAAACGGTGGAGCCCGTGTTTGGGATCATCAAGGGCGTCATGGGCTGGCGGCAAATGTCCATGCGCGGGCTGGAAAAGGCACAGGGCGAGTGGTCACTGGTGGCACTGGCGTGGAACGTCAAGCGCTTGCATGTTCTGAAGTTGCCATGAACGGCGAGAACCGGGCTGAAAACCCTGTCCACTGGTTGGCCAGGACAAGGCTCGCAGGCCCGTCAGGGCCTATGCTCAGGGGCGAACACGAAAAAATCCTGAATCCCGTGCTCGAAAACGCGCTTGGTGTGCAGGTCAACGCTTGCGCGCTGTCAAGTCCGACAGGCTCCTAGTCGCGATAGTGGCTATTGGGTGCCGTTCGTAGGAACCCGCTTCGCGCCCGGTAGCTAGTGCAGACTGATCGGCTGGGTTCCATGGGGTCGGGGGCGTAGCGCTGGGGCCAAGCGGGTTATACAATGAAAAACAAAGGAGAAATTTATGACGTCCCTCAGTAGAGAAACCCGGCAGAAGCAGTTGGTCGAATGGGAGGCCAAGTTGCAGAAACGCCAGACGCTTCTTGGAGAAAAAGGGTTTGATGCGATAAAGATCGCACATGACATCGGTGTCAGGGAGTTGAAGTCAAAGATTAAGGAATCACAGGTCCGCCTCCAGGCGATCGGCGCTGCGGAGAAGCTGTCAGCGGAACTCGCCGCAATGAAGGCGGAGCGCCTGACAAAACCAAAGGAAGAAGCCCCGAAGGCGAAGAAAGCTGCAAAACCGCGTGCCCCTGCTGAGACTAAACCGACGGAGAAAAAGAAAAAGTAGTAACGTATCGAGTCTCTGCTGGATTAGCCCAGCGGGGCCTACACGGATACCCATAGTCACCAGTGCATGCTGTTCCGATGATCCTTACTGCGCATAAACCTCCACAATGCCCACCCCGGTACCACCACCGGAACCCGAAACAATGGCCGTATAGGCTCCGGGTGGCAGCGTGATCAGAATGGCGGACTCCAGTAGACTGACAGGCGCGAGTCCAGTGGTCAGTATCGCCGCTGCATTGCTTGCCGTCTGCCAGTCATCATTGCTGGCGATCATTGTCGATCCAGAGTAAAGCTGGAGCATCGGATTGGCAAGGACACCAGTCACTCCATAGTTTGCCAGATCTGGCCCCACTGCTCTGATCAACACGGTCTTGGAGGTGGTGCCTTGAATCACAAAGCCGCCGATCATCACGTTGTCCCCAGCCAGCACTTGACCTCGTGTGGAGATGTTGGTGAATTGCGAAGCTGGATTGTCCAGTTCATAGACCTCGACGATGCCAACACCAGTGCCTGCGGCCATGCCGGAAACGATGGCGGTGTAGGCGCCAGGATTCAGTGTGGTCAAGATCGCCGATTCCTTCGAGTCCGAAGGTGCCAGGCCGGTAGCTTGAATATCTGCTGCGTTGTTTGCACTTTGCCAGTCGTTATTGGAGGCGATAGCGGTCGAACCAGAAAACAGTTGCAGCGTTGGATCGGCAAGAACACCGGCAACTCCATAGTTGGCCAGATTGGGTCCTACGGCACGGATCAGGACGTTCTTGGGCGTGGTTCCGCCGATGACAAAGCCGCCGATCATGACGTTGTCTCCTGTTTGGACTGAGCCACGAGTCGAGAGGTTGACCAGGCGGGTGGTGATTGGCGAAGTGCCAGTTAAACCCACACTGTGTGGACTACCAGTTGCATTGCTAGTAACCGTCACGGCTCCAGTCCGGTTGCCGCCCGCAGTGGGAGTGAAGGTGACGCTGAGGTTGCATGAACCCCCTGTCGCCAGACCTGCACCACAGTTATTTGTCACTGCAAAATCCCCACTTGCTGCAATGCTGGCGAGGTTCAGGGCAGCACCACCGCTGTTTGTCAATGCGATGGCCTGTGCAGTGCTAGTGGTGCCTACATTTTGCGTTGAGAAGGTCAGCGAGGTTGGGTTCAGTGTGACTACCGGGACTGCCACGCCAGTGCCACTAAGAGTGATTGTGTCTGGACTGCTGGCGGCATCTGACGTGATGACAATGCTACCGCTTCGGGCACCTGCTGCTGCCGGTGTAAAGGTGACACTGAGCGTACAAAAACCTCCTGCACCAAGGCCAGTGCCGCAGTTGTGCGTAACCCCATAGTCGCCAGTGGCTGCAATGGTGGTGATGTTCAGGGCTCCATCGCCGGTGTTGTTGAGGGTGACTGTCTTAGATGCGCTTGTCGTGCCAACCCCTTGAATTGCAAAGGCTAGGGCTGTAGGGTTCAACGAAACCGTCGGTATTGCCACCCCAAGCGCCGTGTTGGAAAGCGAAAAACTGGCCGATTGGCCCAGTGCTAGCGGTGTTGCCGTGACGCTGTAGTCACCAGTCTGCGCGTTGGCGGTGCAGGTGGCGCTGGCGTGGCCGTCTATGTCCGTCAGCGCCGAGTAGGTGGAACTGCCACCGGCAAACGTGCACGAAGCGCCCGAAGTCGGTACAGCGAAATCGATACGAATGCCATTTTCGGGAGTGCCCTCCGGTGATTTCAGAGTAATCTGCAAAGCAGTGGGAAATGCCGCTCCGGTTGCCGCCATTTGCGCGGAGCCGCCGCTGGCACTGACCGTGGAACCCGGCTCCGCCATCACGGCGCCGTAGCGGATGGCGCGAACTCGTCGGTTCCCGGGGTCTGCGAAGAACAGGTTGCCTTCGCCGTCTATGGCGATGCCCAGACTCTGGAGACCACCGAGGTAACCGGCTTGGTTGGATCTAGCTGGCACGCCATCGCCGATGCCAGACGGTGTCGGATTGTTGGAAAACCTGTCGGGACTCTGGAAAACGAACTTGAATGCATGCCCGTTCGGCTGGATGCGATATGCACCCATGAACAGGTTGCCCGTCGAACTTAGCCTGACACGTGAACCGCCTTCCCCGGAGAAGAAGGTCGAGATGGTTCCGTCCGGGGTCACCTTACGAACCCGCTGGCCGTTTTCTCCGATGTACATGGTGCCGTCGGGGGCAACGGCGATCCCATAGGGTGTGTTGAGGCAGGCTTGCGTTGCCGGACCGCCATCACCGCAATAACTGCCCTTGCCATACCCCTCGAAGCCGTTGACGGCGCCACTGCCGACGACGGTGTCGATGACTCCCGTTTTGGCATCGATGCGGCGAATGCGGTTGTTGTTGCTGTCGGCGATGAATATATTCCCGGCGACGTCAGTGGTGACGTCCCAAGGCTCATTCGTGATCGCGGCGATTGCCGGTCCGCCGTCGCCTGAAAACCCGTACTGATGAATATTGTTCACGGCATGAATGATCCCGGCGCTGTCGATCCGGGAAATTCCCGCGATGTTGTCCACCAGAATGTCGCCATTCGGCATCCGAGCGATTCCCGCCGGATACATGGTGGCGTCCAGCGCCGGCACGCCGTCGTTCCCGCCGATCGACATGAAACCGTTTCCGGCAATGGTGATCACCTTGCCTTGCTGATCCAGTTGGCGAATGCGATAGTTCATAGGATCAGCCACGAGCAAATCGCCGCTGGTAAGAAAGAGCAAGTCTGGGCCATCAGGGGCTAGGACGGTCGCCAACGCCGAGCCTGCCTCACCGATAATCTGCGGGCCCATCCCGGCAATCGTATCTAGCAGTCCGGTGACGGCGTTGATGCGCCGGATGCGGCTGGAACACTCATCGGCATAGAGAATATTGCCGGAGTGATCCAGCACCAGCCGATGGATCTGGCACATGGGCGCGTTTGCCATCGCCGTTCCATCCTCGCTGAACCCGTAGCCTTTGCCCCAGGATTGCAGCAGTTGGCCTGTGGGCGACAGCTTAAGAATGCGGGCCGATGTCGAGTCGATGATATTTATGCCGACGTAGAGGTTATCGTCGCGATCAGTGAAGACCACTCTTGCTTGTCCTGCGTTGGCGACGAAGGTCGTGATGATCCCGGTGGCAGCGTCGATCTTGCGCACACGGGCGTTGGCAGTGTCTGCCAGATACACGTTGCCCTGTGAGTCCGCCGCCAGGTTGCCCCAGTCATTGGTGCCGACATTGAAGGTGGCCTGTGTGGCCGGCCCGCCGTCGCCCGAGAAGCCGGCAGTCCCGTTGCCGGCGATGGTGGAGATCATCCCCCGGGTGTCTATCTTGCGGATGCGGTTTGCGAACTCCAGCACATACAGATTCCCCGCGCCGTCAAAGGCGATTTGCAATGGTTGATTGAACTGTGCATTGGCGGCGGGTCCACCGTCTCCCGAGAAGCCCGCAGTCTGCCCGCCATAGAGGGTGGTGATAACCCCCGTCGCAGCGTCAATGCGCCGGATGCAATTATTATTGGCATCGGCGACCAGCAGGTGGCCGTTTGGATCGATCGTCAGGCCGCGTGGGCTGTTCAGTTGTGCTTTGATTGCTTGCCCGCCATCGCCGGAATACCAAGACGAACCTGTCCCAGCATAGCGCTCCATGATGCCGTCGGTGCGCACGCGCCGAATCACGTTGTGATTGTGCTCACTGAAGAAGAGAGATCCGTCGCTTGCCAGTGCGAATCCGGGTTCATTGGCTTCCAGCATGGCCTTTGTTGCTGTTCGACCATCACCACGAAACAGACCAATCCCCATGACGGTGGTGATGTAGCCGGGAGGCAGGCTCTGCAAGGAAGGCGGCAGGTAGAGAAATTCAGCATATGCAGTGGGTCCGTTGCCGCTGAGCCGAACCGAGGCGATGCCATTCTCGCGTACCGGCGTCTGAAAAACGACCTGCGTGTTGGAAGCAGAAGTCGGCGTGATGACCGTCCCATCAAGCGTCAGGGTGGTGCCGGTGAAACCGGAGCCAGTAAGTGTGACCTGGGTGCCGCCAGTGATCGGGCCCTGCGACGGATTGATGGACTGAATTTGAGCTTGTGCTACGGCAATGCCCGGCGCGAGCAGCAGAATGATCAGTGCGAGTAATCTTCCGCGGAAGTTCATTCAATTCTCCTCACAGTTCAAGATCGCGAGGCATCACCACGATTTAATTCTTGTCTCCTACCGGCGCTATCGAAAGCAAGATTGGCATGACAATACATAACGCCACTATGGCACCAAGGGTCGCAAATAGCCATCCCCCAAATGTGGGATAGCGGGGACTGGTTCAATTCCTCTCCTGATTAGCAATGAACGTCAGCCACCAACCGTATCAACCGCTGCGGGTGCGGTCCGCACTGAAGCGCTGCAACCAGCAGGCGTTGGGGCAGCGCCCTGAGGTCGAATCGCCGGTTGAACCGGTATGCAAAAGCGCCCAAATACTGCTCGGCATATTTGCGAAAGCCAAACCCGTGGTAACTGCCACTGAGTCCGGTTTTCAAGTTCCCCAGCACCGTGTTGATCCACTGCAACTCTGGCACATCTTTGGGTTTGCGTCCGGCGACGACGGTGCTTTGATGTGCGCAGCCGGCCAGCGTGACGGCACCAAAACAAGCCAGTCCGTCAGAGAACACCGTGCTGCCTGGCGCGAGGTTCTTTCGCGCCCACTGTGTAATCGCATTGAGCGTGAATCCATCTACTGGTGTCAACTTGACACGCAAGGGGTGCCCTTCCTCGGTGAGCGAAACTGCGGCCACAAATGGCACCTTGTTTTCCGAGCCACGCCCAACCTTGCCGCCACTGCGTTCACCGCCAAGGTAGGCGTCATCAACCTGTACCTGGCCCTCCAGCGTATAGCGGGCCTCACGCTGCATCATGGCCTGCATCAGCTTGTGGTGCACCAGCCATGCCGTTGGGTAGCTCACACCCAGATGGCGCTTGAGCGCGAGTGCCGACAGACCGGTCTTGGCCTGGCTGATGAGGTAGATCGCCAAGAACCACACCGTCAAGGGCAGCTTGGTCCCCTGAAACACGGTACCAGCGATCAGCGATGTTTGATGCCGACACGCGTTGCACTGAAAGACCCTATGGGAACCAGTACGCAAAACACAGTGCGCTGCGCAGCCGCAGCGCGGACAGGCAAAGCCCTCAGGCCAGCGAGAACTCTCCAGCGCTTGGGCGCAAAGCGGCTCCGTGCCGTAGAGATTGAAGAACTTCGGCATAGACAAGCCGGTTTGAAACTGGATGCGATTCATGGCCATAGCACTGCTACCCAAAATGAACAATGGGAGCAGGTTAGGTCGGGACGGGCTCACCACGTGAGCTTGGCTGAACATCATTGCTAATCAGGATTCCTCTTGATATTGATCAAGGCAGCAGCCGTCTTCAAAATTGCAATCGCCACCCTTACCGCCATAGCCCCATCCCAGCACGTCGCGCTGACCACCAGCAACCACCCCCGTAATTAAAACAGGTAAACCCCCGGCTTTGCCGGGGTGACAGCAGGAGTTTGACTTATACGTAGGTAAGGATGTCCATCGCAGAAACTCGCAATCGTGAGCCGCCAAGCAAACGAAAGGAGAAACTGGATGGACAAAATGG
>JAUSMR010000075.1 GCA_030645955.1 Gallionella sp.
AAGGCTCTGTTAGCGTTACGTATTGATAATCTGTTTTCCGAGTCCGGAAATCACAAAATGCTCAGGACGTAACTCGTTCTTAAACCACTCCTGCACCCGCATCCATGCCAGATAATGAGGCAAGTATTTCGTGGCAACGCCACGTAATCCACGGTTAATCCAAGTCTTTAATCGTTCATGGTAGCTGTTCACCGACTGCACATGGTAGACGCCCTCGCTGACCCGCCCGTCATAGCCAACCGCAATGGATTTAGATATAACTCCTAAAGTCTTTGCTGCCTTGCGCAAAGAGCCACTGCCATCGGTACAGAGTAAAGTATCAGGGCCAACCCAAGTACGTAACGCGTCTGTCGCTTGCACCGCCGTCATGGCGGTGAGCACGCGGTCGGCTACATGGTGTTGACCGCGGAGGCGACCCACCAGCACCGGCACCAAGTCACGATGAACTACTTTCTTGGCTTTGCCTCCTCGATGCCGAGCGGGCCGCTGATGCGTGCTGCTCCCGCGCCTCAAGAGAAACCGAATGCCTTTTTGAGATTCTCTAAAATAGGTCTCATCTGCCTCAAGTAGCCCGGCCACCTGCGTAGGCTGGTGGGCACCGACCGCTGCCAAGAACCGATGCCGTAGGCGAAAAGCGGTGCTCACCGCGACGCCCAGGACACTTGCGGCTTCACGGATAGACTGCCCTTGCGCCATGCACTGACCTTGTTGGAGGAAGCGTTCTTTGTGACGTAAACGGCTTAGGGGTGTTCCGGTGGCCGCATTAAATGTCCTGAGGCAAGCCTTGCAACGATACCGCTGCAGCCCACGAATAAGCCCGTATTTAACAATTGAAGGAGAATGGCAGTGAGGGCATCCATCGCCCAAATGCACGACTTCTATCACTTGTAGCGCTTGTTTTTGTTGCCGTCGTATTTCGAGCGTTTGCAACAATAATTCAAATTGCTTGGTGCTTAAAATCGATACATCTTTAAGCATCTGATTAAATTCAGCTATCCGCATGAGCGTCTCCCTATGTAGGAGATTGCAGTTTAGCTCAAATCAATACGTAACGCTAACAGAGCCTT
>JAUSMR010000083.1 GCA_030645955.1 Gallionella sp.
CCACGGGATTGACGCTGCCCGTGCTGCTCGACACCGACGGGCGCATGGCGCGCCAGTGGGGTGTGAGCGTGTTTCCGACCACCCTGACGGTGAATCACCGGGGCCAGCCACGCCAGCGCGTGCGGGGCGAGGTGGACTGGAGCGGGCGCGCGGCTGAAAGGCTGATTGCAGGTCTGATGGCCGCCTGAACGGGATAGACCGGTGACGTGAATGATGATGGTGTGCAGCGTGAAAGTCCTGGGGTCAAAAGACTGGAAATGTTAAGAATTGTCGGGGTGTGTAACAATGAAACGAGAGTATTCGGCCGGGTTCGGACAGCCCCAGCTTCTGATGAATCAATCCGCATATCGATGCATTGATCTGGATGGTCGGCCCACTGAATATTCACCAGCGCGATCGCACGCAAGCTAACCGCAGCAGCCGTTTTTTGGCAGATCTCGGTGCTGCGTTCGCACATGTTCAGCCCCCCTCACTGGATAGCCCCGCATGAAATTCGGAAAAAGCGCACCCGCTGCATTGATCGTCGCAGTGGTAATTGTCATTACAGCCCTGTCTTTTGTCAGCAACATGATTTCGCATCGGATGGCGGCTTCCTTTGAAGAAGCCCAGTTTGATCTGGTGAGTCAAATCGTGCAGTCCCGATTGCGCGGCGCTGAGAACAAGGCCATTTCCGCGGCTGAGCTGGTGGCCGCGATGCCGAGTGTCAGGCAGGCCTTTGCTACTCGCAATCGGGATGAACTGCTTGCAATTACCAAAGATGCCTATGCGGTCCAGCATGAAAAGTACGGCATCAGTCAGGCGCAGTTCCATTTGGCGCCCGCCGTGTCTTTTTTGCGGGTTCACAACCCCGAAAAATTTGGAGAAGACCTCTCCAGCTACCGGCAAATCGTCATCGAGGTCAACCAGACGAATGCGATACGCAAGGGCATAGAGGTGACGACGTCAGGCATTGGTATTTTTGGAACACTGCCCATGACGGACGCAGCGGGGAAAAATACCGGCAGTTTCGAGGTAGCGCTTGAACTCGGGCCATTACTGGACGAACTCAAAAAAGAGCATGGCTTTGAAGTGGCTTTATTTGTTGACGAGAAGATCTTGCGCGATACCGCTACTTCCTTGAAGGGCGACATCTTTAACGAACAGAATCGGATCGGGAAATACCTGAAGTTTCATGCAACGCATTCGGATCTCATGCGCCCTCTGGTCACTGACGCGGACATCAATGTTTCCGAGAGCAGCCACTACGTCCGGGATGCCGCAGGGCTGCCTTATGGCGTGTTGCTTCAGCCCGTGTTTAATTACGCAAAAAAGCAAATTGGTGTGCTTGCCGTGGCCAAAAACTTCAGCGCTACGCGCTCTGCCGACAAGCAGGCCAAGATATGGCAGATCTTGCTGGGAATCATCTCCATTGTTTTGCTGATCGGCGCTATCTTGACGGTGATCCGTGGAATGCTGATGCAGCCACTCAAACTGGTGAGCGACCGGCTTGAGCGGTTGGCGAGCGGTGATGGCAACGGCGACAGCACGCAGGACGCTGACATGCCGGAGCCCGTCTGCGATGAAATACGTGAACTGGCCACAAGCTATTCGCGACTGCGAGCGCAAAAAGCGGGCGCCGTACCCTCGGAAGGGAACGTTTTGTGAGCGCGTCAGGCGCCGCAGCGCGAACCCTTAGGGGTATTTGTTTTGCCATGACGGTTTTGGTGGTGCTTATGGTCGGTACGCCGGGCCACGCCAAAGAGGCGGTGCCTGAGCCGCAAGCGCAAGTCAAGATGCCTGCGGTCGACATCCCCAGGTCCAAGGGGTTGCCGGTCATTGTGCGAACTGCACTTTTTTTCACCGCTATTGACTCTTTTGATGACAACAAGGGCACCTTCGAGGCGACCACTGACCTGCGCCTGAGCTGGCACGACACCGCTTTGCGTTATCCGGCCGCGCAGGCGCCACGGGGGTACAAGGAATACCGGGCCTCCGCAGCCGAGTCGGAACTGGAAAAAATCTGGACGCCCATCATCCGTTTTGCCAACCGCGTGGGTGAGCCTTCCTTTTCTGAGCGCCGGCTAAGAGTGTTTCCCAACGGGCGGATTGAAACGCTGACCCGCACCGCCGCTCTGTATAAAACTCCTGTGGATGTTTCGCGCTTCCCCTTTGATCACCAGTCGCTCAAGGTGGAGCTCGCCGTGCGTGAGGACACGCTTGAGACGGTGGATCTGGACTTCTCTAGTGAAGATGTCGATTTCAGCCGTGTCGCCAGTGACGCGGAAATAGACGGCTGGACCTTGGGCCTTGTCAATTTGAACCGGGAAGTGCTCAAGGGTTGGGATGGCGAGCGTTATGCCAAGGTTAGCGCTTCCGTCACTGTCCAGCGGGTGGCGACGGGTGCGATCGCCACAGTGTTCATTCCGCTGTTCGCGTCGTTGCTGATTCCGTTTTTAGCGACGTGGATGAACAGGGCTGAAGACGGCGGCTTTTCAGTCGATGCGTTTGAACTTGCGAATGTGGTGATTGGCGGGCTGTTTGCGGTCATTGCGCTCAGCTTTGCCATCAGTTCGTCTTATCCCGCTGTGGCGTCGGGGGACAACACCGTCACGCGGTTGATAGGGCTGAACTATGTTGCTCTTGCCCTTGGTTTGTTCATCATCGTGGTGTTCTATCGCTACAGCATCCCCAGTCGCTGGTTGGGGCCCTATTTGCAGGAGCAGGCCTTTCGCTTCCTGATCTGGGCGTTTCCGTTTCTTTTCATCTGCACCGGTCTTGCATTTGTGTTGATAGCGGCTGCCTGAGGCAGCCAAACCCAACGGCGATAATCGGGGCTGCCTGAGGGGGCTCTTTTGAGCACTCCCGCAGCAAAAAACATCCCGGGGCACCTTTACATGCCCCGGTGCACGTTACCTCACCCCAAATGGAGCTATTTTTATGTCCACCGTACGCCGTACCTTTATCCAAAATACCGCGGCTGCAGCGCTTGCTGCAGCGCTGCCATCGCTTAGTTTCGCCCAGTCAGCGGGTGGCCGAAGCTTTTCTCCCCAGTCCGGTGCCTGGCGCACCTTCGAAGTCACCACCCGCGTTGACGTCGCCGAGGCCGACGGCGTGACCAAACTCTGGCTACCGATTCCGTCGGTCAACACCGACTACCAGCGTTCGCTGGAAAACAGCTTTTCAACCAACGGCGTCGCCAAGCTGATGCAGGACGGCCAGGACGGCGCCAAGATGCTGTACGTGGAATTTTCCGCCAGTCAGGCCCAGCCCTATGCCGTGCTGACCAGCCGGGTGCAGACGCAAAACCGCGCCAATGACTGGTCGCAGAAAACCGCTGCGGCTGAAAGCGCCGATACGCTGCGTTATTTCACCCGTTCCACGGCGCTGCTGCCCACCGACGGCATTGTGCGCAAGACGGCGCTGGCCGCCACCCAGGGCGCCAAAACCGATGTGGAAAAGGCCCGCAAACTCTACGACTGGATCGTCAGCAACACCCACCGCGAACCCAAGGTGCGCGGCTGCGGCGAAGGCGACATCAAGACCATGCTGGAGACCGGCAACCT
>JAUSMR010000084.1 GCA_030645955.1 Gallionella sp.
GGCGGGTCAGAATCTTGTCAATGTAGCGGGCTGTCTGGTCGCCGGGGCGAATGCCGGGAACAAACGCACCGCTCTTCTTCAGGTTGTCGGCTGTCTCCTTCGAATTAAACACCAGCGCGGTGTAGAAGAAGCAGAAAAATACGATTGCAGTGGCGTAGAGCATCACGTAGATTGGTTGCCCGGGGGACAGCGTAGCCGCAATGTCCTTGAGCCAACGCATGCCGTCACCCGATCCAAACCAGCCGGCAGCAGTAGCCGGGAACAGGATGATCGAGGACGCAAAGATGGGAGGAATAACGCCCGACATATTGAGTTTCAACGGCAGATGGGAGCTTTGGCCACCATAGACCTTATTGCCAACCTGGCGCTTGGCGTAGTTCACCAGAATCTTGCGCTGGCCTTTTTCGACGAACACCACGAAGCCAGTGACCAGAACCACCAGAACGCAAATGAACAATGCCGAAATCGGGTGCATCGCACCAGTACGAACGAGCTCGAACAGGCCGCCCAGCGCATTCGGTAAACCGGCCACGATGCCAGCAAAGATGATGATCGAAATGCCGTTGCCGATACCGCGCTCTGTAATCTGTTCGCCCAGCCACATCAGAAACATTGTCCCGGTCAGCAAGGTCAGCACTGTAACGAAGCGGAACAGGCCGCCAGGGTCGAGTACCAGTCCGGCCTGCGATTCAAGCGCGATAGCGATGCCCAGTCCCTGGAACAGAGCCAAGGCGACAGTGCCATAGCGCGTGTATTGTGTAATCTTGCGCCGCCCGGCCTCACCCTCTTTCTTCAAAGCCTCCATCGACGGCACGGAGATCGTCATGAGTTGCATGATGATCGAAGAAGAAATATAGGGCATGATGCCTAGCGCGAATAGCGTGAAACGCGACAACGCACCGCCCGAAAACAAGTTGAAGACGCCGAGGATGCCGCCCTGCTGACCCTGGAACAACTCGGCAAGCTTTACCGGATCGATTCCCGGCACGGGAATGTGCGCGCCGATCCGGTACACCACCAGCGCGCCCAGCAGGAACCAGAGCCGGCGCCAAAGGTCGCCGAACTTGCCAGTCTTGCCGAGGGATGCTGCCTGGGGGCTTGCCACGTGTTCCGTCCTCGTCAGCTATCAGGCCGCGGCGATGTCCGCGACAGAACCGCCGGCGGCTTCGATTGCGGCACGGGCTCCTTTGGTCGCGCCAACGCCTTTCAGCGCAATCTTGCGATTGAGTTTGCCCGACAGAATAACTTTGGCCGACAGGGCATCCGCAGCAATTACGCCAGCCTGTTTCAGAACCAGCAAATCGACCTCTTCGACCGGCAGCTTGTCCAACTCCGACAAACGCACTTCAACATTGCGGCTCGCAGTCAAAGATACAAATCCGCGCTTCGGCAACCGACGCTGCAGCGGCATTTGACCGCCCTCGAAGCCTACCTTGTGGAAACCACCGGCACGTGACTTCTGGCCTTTGTGTCCGCGACCGGCCGTCTTGCCAAGGCCACTGCCGATTCCGCGCCCAACACGCTTGGAGGCGTGTTTGGAGCCGGCGCCCGGCTTCAAATTATTAAGTTCCATGCTCATCGCAAAATCTCCTTGGCCCTTAGCCTTCGCACTTCACCAGGTAGGCCACTTTGCGGATCATGCCGCGCACTGCGGGCGTATCCTCGAGCACAGCCGAACTGTTGAGCCT
>JAUSMR010000086.1 GCA_030645955.1 Gallionella sp.
CGAGGAAGACACTATGAGTAGCTTTAAAGCCTCTGCGATCACCCCTCGTATAGCAGGAGCGCTAACACGCTCCCTCTATGCGGCAGGGTTCTCCCTGGCTGTATCCACTCTTTCCACACAGGCTTATGCCGGTTGCCAGTACGTTGTAACCAACCAGTGGAATAATGGGTTTACTGCCACAATAAAAATAACCAATGATGGGACTAGCGCGATCAACGGCTGGAACATTAACTGGCAGTACAGCGGTGACAACCGTATTACTAGCAGTTATAACGCCACGCTCACTGGCACCAACCCTTACTCTGCAACCAACCTGAGCTGGAATGGCACCATCCAACCTAACCAGAGTGTTGAGTTTGGCTTTCAGGGCAGCAAAGGATCGGCAGCCGCTCAGGTGCCTACCGTTAATGGCACCGCCTGCGGAACAGCAACAACGTCATCCGTAGCACCAACAAGTTCAGCTGCTCCGTCATCTATTCCTGGCGTATCCAGCTCACGCTCCTCTGTGTCCTCGACCGGTAATCAAGGCGTTGCGCCATTGGTAGTACAAGGCAATAAAGTGACCGCCAATGGCCAACCAGCCAATCTGGCAGGTATGAGCCTGTTCTGGAGCAATACAGGCTGGGGCGGCGAGAAGTATTACACCGCACAAACCGTGGCCTGGTTGAAGTCTGACTGGAAAGCCAATCTGGTGCGTGTTGCCATGGGCGTTGAAGAGGCCGGTGGTTATCTGACCGACTCCTCCAACAAAACCCGTGCAATGACCGTGGTTGATGCCGCTATTGCCAACAATATGTATGTGATTATCGATTGGCACACTCACACGGCTGAAAATAACAAAGCCGCTGCGATTGCCTTCTTTAAAGAGATGGCAACCAAATACGGCAACTACAACAACGTGATTTATGAGGTGTACAACGAACCGCTGCAGGTCTCCTGGAGCAACGTGATCAAGCCTTATGCCACTGATGTGATCAAGGAAATCCGTGCAATTGACCCGGACAACCTGATCATCGTGGGTACTCCAACCTGGTCACAAGACGTGGATGTAGCCTCGCAAGACAAGATCACCGCGTACAGCAACATCGCCTACACCCTGCACTTCTACGCGGGCACCCACAAGCAATCCCTGCGCGATAAAGCACAAACCGCGCTGAACAACGGTATTGCTTTGTTTGTGACCGAGTGGGGTTCAGTGAATGCCGATGGTAACGGTGGTGTTGATGCCGCTGAAACTGCGACCTGGTTGAACTTCCTCAAAACCAATGGCATCAGCCATGCGAACTGGGCACTGAATGACAAAGCGGAAGGCTCTTCTGCGCTAGTATCAGGTGCCAGTGCTAATGGTGGCTGGACTGCAGCGCAATTGACTACCTCCGGTACGTTGGTGCGCAATAACATGATCAGCCAGAACGGCGGCACAACATCCAGTGCTGCTCCCTCCAGCGTTGCACCCAGCAGCTCACGTTCCAGCACACCAAGTTCTGTAGCACCCAGCTCGGTAGCGCCAAGCTCATCAGGAACTACCTCCTCTTTTAATGGCGCGGGCGTGCTGTTCAGCGACACCTTTGAAAGCGGTGCTGTTAACACTCAACCAGCTGGTTGGGAAAACTTCATCGGCTGGGTTCCAAACAACAGCAACACCACTTCCGGTGCACAATACGCGCTGATCGATAGCACCAAGTCCTACAGCGGTGGCAAGTCTATCCACTTCAAAGGCGGCGCTGCTCCTGCGCAAATCATTCGCGCCCTGCCTGCTGGCACCCAACGCCTCTATACCCGTGCTTACGTCAATATGAGCGTAGCGATGGGGAATGTGGCCGGTGACAACCATGAGCACATCCTGGGCCTGAAAAAGACCAAAGATGCCAACGATGAAATCCGCGTAGGTCAAATCAAAGGCGTTTTAGGCACCAACCATATCCCAAGCGATAACATTGCGCCCAAGATGAGCCAATGGTATTCAGGCCCGCAAATGGCCGCCAATACCTGGTACTGCGTTGAGGTAGATTATCTGGCGGATCAAGCCTATGACACCTTGAGAATGCGCGTGAACGGCAATCAAGTTCACTCCATTACCTCATCCAACGATTGGAACAATGGCGCGTTGGCTGCCGACTGGATGAGCGACAAGTTCAACTATGTGATGTTTGGCTTCCACAGCTTCAGCGGTCGTTCTGCTGACGTATGGATGGATGACATTGTAGTGTCTACCCAACCGATCGGTTGCGGCACTGTAACGCCAACCAGCTCCAGTGCACCTAGCTCGGTTGCTCCGTCATCATCAAGCCGTTCCAGCACCCCAAGCTCTGTTGCGCCTTCATCATCAAGTGTTGCAGTGACCAGCTCTTCTGCTCCTTCATCAGTAGCGCCAAGCTCCAGCAGCCGTTCAAGCTCTTCTGTTGCCACGACGGCGGCATGGACTCTGGATACCACAGCGTCTTACCTGAACTTCGTCACCACTAAAAACACCCACAACGTAGAAGTGCATAACTTCGGCACCTTGAGCGGTGACATCAGCGCGGCTGGTGTGGCGACCTTGACCATTGACCTGAACTCGGTGAATACCGCTGTCGCC
>JAUSMR010000042.1 GCA_030645955.1 Gallionella sp.
ACAAGTCGGGCGCGCTAACTTTAACGGCCAGCGTATCAGCATGGCCTATAGCCACAGGAGGAAAAGTCGGTGCCATCAAGGGCGCGCCGGTCAATGCCGCGACTTCACGCGCAACGCCGTAGACGCTCAGGCAGTGCGCCAGGTTGGGGGTCAGCTTGAGCGTGAACAGCGTGTCATCGAGCTTCAGATGGTCACGGATGTCCTGGCCCAGCGGCGCGTCGGGCGCCAATTCCAGCAGGCCGCCGTGGTCTTCCGAGAGCTTGAGTTCACGCGCGGAGCACAGCATGCCTTCGCTTTCAACGCCGCGCAACTTGCCGACCTTGATAAGGAAAGGTTTCCCATCTTCGCCGGGCGGCAACTCTGCGCCCACCAAGGCGCAGGGCACCTTGATGCCAACTCTGGCATTAGGCGCACCGCAGACGATGGTGAGCAAGCTGCCCTGCCCCACATCGACCGTGCAAACCCGCAGGCGGTCAGCATTGGGGTGCTGTTCGGCCGTCTTGATTTCACCGACCACAATGCGGGTAAACGGCGGCGCAACCGGCTTGAGTTCCTCCACCTCCAGTCCGGCCATGGTCAGGGTTTCAGCGAGTTGCTCGGTGCTCAGGGAGGGGTTGCAGAATTCGCGCAACCAGGATTCGGGAAATTGCATGGTGAAGCCTTGTTCTTTGGTTTGTTGTTCTTGTTATGACTGGAACTGGGACAAAAAGCGGATGTCGCCGTCAAAGAACAGGCGCAGGTCATTGACGCCGTAACGCAGCATCGTCAGCCGATCTGGCCCCATACCAAAGGCAAAGCCGATGTATTTTTCAGGGTCGAGCCCCATGTTGCGCACCACGTTAGGATGCACCTGGCCTGAACCGGCCACTTCGAGCCAGCGGCCTGACAGCGGCCCGGTCTGGAACTGGATGTCGATTTCCGCGCTTGGCTCGGTAAACGGAAAAAAGCTGGGGCGAAAGCGCAATACCAGGTCGTCACTCTCAAAAAAGGTACGGCAGAAATCGGTAAACACGAACTTCAAATCCTTGAAGCTCACATTCTCGCCAATCCACAGGCCTTCGCACTGGTGAAACATTGGGGAGTGGGTGGCATCGCTGTCGACGCGGTAGGTTCGTCCTGGCGCGATGACACGAATTTCGGGCATGCGGCCACCGGCATCAATCAGGGCCCGGTGCTTTTTGACGTGCTGAACGGCATAACGGATTTGCATCGGGCTGGTATGGGTGCGCAGCAAATTTGGCGCGGTCTCAGAGCCACCTTCGACATAAAAGGTGTCATGCATTGAGCGTGCGGGGTGGTCTTGCGGCGTGTTGAGTGCAGTGAAGTTGAACCAGTCCGACTCAATTTCCGGGCCTTGAGCTACGTCAAAGCCCATTGATCCAAAAATTCCTTCAATGCGTTCCAAGGTGAGTGACACCGGGTGCAAACC
>JAUSMR010000126.1 GCA_030645955.1 Gallionella sp.
CTCGGCTGGAGCTTCATCACGACTTCGCGGGCGCTAGCCCTGCGCGGCAGCACGCGGGAAGTTCTGCTCAAGGCCCGTTTGATCGAGGTGTTGCAAACCCGGCGCTATGAGTACAAGGGCGAGTGGTATCCGCTGTCCCCCAGCGGCATTGACCAGATCGTGCGTGAACTGTCCGCGCTGAGTCTTGCAGAAGGGCTGATGCCTGCCAACGAGCGGCTGTATGCCAAGCTGGCCTTGGGCATCACCGTGACCGAGTTCATGCCCGATGGCAAGAAGCATCAGCCTACGATTCATGTGATCGACTGGCTTGACGCCACAGCCAATCGCTGGGACGTGACGGAAGAACTGGAAGTGCTGGCCGCCCAGGGCACGCATACGCGGCTACCGGATGTGGTTTGCTACGTGAACGGTATCCCGCTGGTGGTGATTGAAGCCAAGCGCCCGGAGTCATCGGGTGGCAGTAACCCGGCCAAGGCCATGGTGGATGAAGGCATCAGCCAACATCTGCGCAATCAGCGGGCAGACGAAATTCCGAATCTCTTTGCCTACGCGCAGTTGCTGCTGTCCATCAGCCAGACGGAGGGGCGCTACGGCACCACGCACACTGCGGCAAAGTTCTGGGCCAAGTGGCGAGAAGAAGAGTTTGATGATGCGCAGATCAGTATATTGAAGAATGCAGCGCTGAAACCAGGCATGCGTGCAGCATTGTTTGAGGGCAAGCCCGCGCCATTGACGGCTTACTTTGATGCCCTGTGGGCGCAAGCCATGCAGACCACGGACCAGGACCGCATGCTGGTCAGTTTATTGAGTCCACAACGGCTGTTGGAGTTTTTGCGCGGTTATGTGCTGTTTGACCGCAAGGTGGGGAAGATCGTTGCACGCTACCAGCAGTTCTTCGGTATTCGTGCGCTGCTGACGCGCATCAGCCTGATACGGCCCGATGGTGGACGCGAAGGCGGTATTGTGTGGCATACCACTGGCTCAGGTAAGAGTTTCACGATGGTGTTTCTGACCAAGGCGCTACTTTTGGTGGAGTCTTTGAAAGAGTGCCGTGTGGTGGTTGTGACCGACCGCATTGATCTGGAAGGGCAGCTTTCCCGCAACTTCATGACCGGCGGGGCCTTTGGCTCGTCCATTGCCACGCAGAAAGACGGTGAGAAAAGCCGCACCTTGTCTGGCCGCGACCTAGCTAAGCGGATCGGCAGTGGCACGGAGCGCATTTCGTTTACCTTGGTGCACAAGTTCAGCACCGCATCCAAGTTACCTGAGTGCCGCAATGACTCGCCCAACCTGATAGTGTTGGTGGATGAGGGGCACCGCAGTCATGGAGGCGAGACGCATGAGCGCATGAAGAAGGCGCTGCCCAACGCGGCCTACATTGCCTTCACGGGCACACCCTTGCTGAAAGATGAAAAGACCGCCAACAAGTTTGGCCCCATCGTCCACGCGTACACCATGCAGCGCGCGGTAGAAGATGAAACCGTAGCCCC
>JAUSMR010000045.1 GCA_030645955.1 Gallionella sp.
ACCCAGCGCGGTGACGTCCTTCAGGTTCTTTGTTGCCATGGCCAGGCCATTTTCTGCCGAGGCCTTCATGGCGTCAAAAGCAGCTTGCGGCTCCTTGATGCTTTTGAACGACTCAACGGTTTCAGCAACGGCAGCTTGCGAAACTTGTGCATGTTTCAGTGCAAGGTCACCCAAGGCCATGATTTGCTCCAAAAAAGGCTTGAAAGCTTCCTGTGAAGCATCAGGGTTTAACTTCTCCGCATTTTCTTTCATGGTTTTTGCGATGGACTCGAAAGGGGAATTGGAAAACATGAATGGCCTTTGTAAAATTGTTGCAGTGCAGCAATTATGAAACAAAAATGCGTGAAATTGCTGATTCGAAGCCATGATCAAGCATCATTAGTAGTGACACCCTCCCGGGCCCTATGGCTCTGCTCATGCAGGGTAGGTTCTCAAGACGTCTGGGGCGATCGTCTGCAACGCGTGACAGTCGCAATGACCGCGAACGGTCCACTGAATTCACGGCACTCCAGATGGCTCTGGCGTCTTGGCGGCGCTGTGCCACAGGCAACCCCGTGGAGACCTGCTGATTATTTCCGGTGAACAGTCTTCTCTAGCCGCTGGAGGTCAAACCCCTTGCGGGTCAGCCGCCCCAGCAAGGCATCGTAGGCAGCAGAATCAACCTTCGTGGTCCTGGACAAAATCCACAGGTATTCGCGTTTAGGCTCACTGACAGCTACCAGCTGGTAGTCAGGGTCGAGGTCGATGACCCAGTAATCTCCCCATACCGCTGGCAGGAAGGACAACCATACCGGAGCGAATCGGACTTCCAGCATGGAAGAAGTCTTATCCCCCATCTGCCGAGCGCTACCGACCGCTTCTTTCATCTCGCCGCTTTCTTGGCGACAAAGGTTGACGACCTGAACCTCGCCGCCGGGCAACAAGCTGTACTCTGCCCGCGTATCCGCCACACATTTATTCTGAAACCAGGCCGGGAATTTGGCAATTTCGTACCAGGTACCCATGTAGCGTGGAACATCAAGGGCGTTGATGCGCGTCAGAGGCGGCACGGGCGGTGAGTCGTCAGCAGCATGTGCGAATGTTCCGCTGAGGACAAGGATGGCGGCAGCAATTAGTGTTTTCATTTCTGTTCTATTAAAGGGGGGCCATGGATATGTGCCACGTTCCAACCCATGATGCATGATTTTTCTTGCTCAACATTCATCACCTTTGCGGGTCAGGCGCGCATATATATGCAGTTGGCGGCGAACGAGCGCTTGCATTGAACAACAACGGATAATTCGGAGGATGAGAATCAATTTAGTCACGCCTTTTTCGGAAAAGGACGCCGTAAAGGCGCTTGGAGCCCGTTGGGACGCCACCAAAAAGCTCTGGTATATCGTCGATGTTACCGACCTCACCCCTTTCATGCGCTGGATTCCAAACATGGAAACTGCCATGGGCCGCGCGGATGTTGAGGTTACGCCACCCATAGCGAAGCCCAAAAATACGGCTCCGAGCGCCTCCAAGGCTTCTGCACCGGCCAAGTCCGTCATCGTGGCTCCACACTGTGGATGCGATGTTCTTCCCTGGAACGATTGCGAGCACACAGCCAGACAGTGACGACTCGAAGACGGCAGCATCACGACAAAACCGGGGGTTGAGGTGCTGCCTCGACAGCGTTAGCCAGCATCGGCAGGGTGTTCAGTTCAACCCTTGCAACCGCTGGTGGTGCGGTAAATCTGCTCGTTCAAGCCCTTGAACATCTTTTCGATCTGCTCGTCCAGCTCGGTGCGGCCGGTAATGATCAAGACCCGGGTGCCCTCGCGGCGATGGATGAACTCTTGCGCGGCCCTCATGCCGAAAGACTGGTTCTGGCGGCCTAGTCGCAGCCCAGTCGCTGCTGAAGCAATACGACGATGCGGGCGTGGGTAGCTTCAGTCCGTTGATGCACCTGTGAAATGCGCCGTATTCAAACTGGCGTCACTGAGTAGTGCGCGTAAACCCCAGTTTTTAATAATTTTTTAAGACATAGAATTTCTACATAGGAAATCTTATTTCTTTTAATGAATTGTGGCCAGTCTCTTGTCTGATGAACCCGATGAGCGTGTTGCCATGGTGCCAAGTAAGCGGACGGGTTGGTCAGGCGAACAACCGGGAAAGAAAAGAATGCAGATGGTGCAACCTGACATTCAACACGGCATGCCCGGGCTGCGAGGCCTGGATCACATCGGCTTCACCGTTCCAGATCTGGCGCAGGCGGTTGGTTTTTTTTGTGATGTGCTGGGCTGCGAGCCGTTCTATGAACTGGGCGAAGTTCGCCGCGAAGATAACTGGATGGCCGACAACCTGAACGTCCATCCGCGAGCGGCCATCCGGCGCTTGCAGCTCCTGCGCTGCGGTAATGGCTCAAATTTTGAGCTGTTTGAATACGAATCCCCAGACCAGCGCCCGACCCCCCAAAACAGCGACATCGGCGGTCATCACCTGGCGTTTTACGTGGACGACTGCCACGCGGCCACCGTTTACCTGGCGTCCAGGGGCGTGCAAATTCTGGGCGAACCCAAGCAGAGCCATGCAGGCCCCAGCGCAGGACAAACCTGGGTGTATTTTTTAACACCTTGGGGCATGCAATGCGAACTGGTCAGCTTCCCGAATGGGAAAGCCTATGAGAAAGACGTCACGCGCTGCCTGTGGCGCACCACCGCACCTTGAACAAGGCGCACCCGGGTCAACCGCACCTGTCCCCCCATGAAAGACTGGAAAACACAACAATGAAAACCGAAACCTGCGATGTTTTAGTGGTCGGAACCGGCGCCGCCGGACTCACCGCCGCCGTGACCGCCAAGAAGGCGGGCCTGAATGTGATCCTGATCGAAAAAGAAACGCTGTTTGGCGGCACCACCGCCTATTCGGGCGGCATGATCTGGATTCCAGGCAACCGGCACGCCGAGGCTATCAACGCCAAAACCGGAAAAGCAGACTCGCTGGACACCGCGCGAAGCTACATCCTGGACGAGGGCCGCGGCTATGCGAACGCCGAAAAGGTCGATGCCTACCTGAAGTACGGCAAAGAGATGGTGGACTACCTGGAACGGGAAACCGAGGTCAAGTTCTATTCCATGGATTACCCGGACTACGTGTCTGAAAACCCGGCCTCGCGCACCCAACGTGGTCTGTGTACCGAAAACTACCAGACCAGCAAAATGGGCCCGCACCTGAAAAATCTGCGCAACCAATTGCCGCAAACCCTGTTCCTGGGCTTGGCCATTGGCTCCAGTGTGGAAATGAAAGAATTCATGCGAGCCGGACGCTCCCTCAAGTCCTTGGGCTTCGTATTGAAAAAACTGACCGCCCATGCGCGTGACATGCTCTTTTATGGCCGCAGCGAGCAAATGGTTCGCGGTCGGGCACTGGTGGGACGCCTGTCGCGCACGGTGTTTGACCTGGGTATTCCCATGTGGTTGTCCACCCCCATGAAAGAACTGATCATGGAGGGTGGGCAGGTCCGCGGTGCGCTGGTGGACACCCCGAACGGCCCGGTTAGCATCCAGGCCCAACGGGGCGTCATCCTGGCTTGCGGCGGCTACGGGCGTGACGAAAAGCGGCGTCGCGCCACGTACCCGCGCGTGGCCACCGCGGGCCTGCACCCGACCCCGGTCCCCATGGGAAACACGGGTGACGGCGTGCGTGTCGCCGAAGAAGCTGGGGGGCAGTTTGTAGCCGAG
>JAUSMR010000138.1 GCA_030645955.1 Gallionella sp.
GGTGAATTAAGGAACCGCTGATTTATTCACCCAAGCTGTCGTTGCGAGCGAAGCGTGGCAATCCAGTGTTTTGATATAAAACGAACTTCTGGATTGCCACGTCGCTATGCTCCTCGCAATGACGATTTAATCTGCGCTTCCTTAACGTGCATTCCATGCACCAATGGCACTGGTGCATGGAATGCACCCTGCATGGTTATTGCTGCTTCGTCACGAACGGGTTAAGCCGGCGTTTTCCTGAGTTCTGTAATAGCTCCGCGCAATACGGATAGCGCTGAACGCAGAAACAGCGCGGCAAGCGCCAGGCCAACCAGGATGTCCGGCCAACCCGAACGGGCAAGCCATACCCCCGCAGAAGCGAACAACACCGAGATATTCGCAATGATATCGTTGCGAGAACACAACCAGACCGAACTCATATTGATGTCATCGGTCCGGTGCCGCCAGAGCAGATAAAAACATGCGCCATTCGCGGCAAGCGCCAGCAAGCCAATTACGCCGATAACCTCGAACACCGGAACATGCGGATAAATGATCCTGTAAATCGCCTGCCCAAGAACGAAAAATCCAAAGGCCGCCATGATGACGCCTTTGAACAAGGCTGCCTTGGCTTTCATTCTCGCGCCGCGCGCGACAACGTAGATACTGAAGCCGTATACCAGTGCATCGCCAAGCATATCCAGCGAATCAGCCAACAGCGAAACAGAGCCGCTGATCAGCCCCGCCGCAAGCTCAACCAGAAACATGACTGCATTGATAGCCAGCACTATCTTGAGCGTTGAGCTTTGGCGATTGCGAAGCGCCTCGATTTCACATGCTTTGTCGTTGCAACAGTCGGCCATTATTTATCCTGAAAAATGCTGAAAATTAGAATCGTGAGCAAGAAACAATCAAAGGTTTTTCGCAACGATGTTCGTCGGTATCTGGTCAATGCTGGCCTGGTTTTTATCTTCCCAGTATTTATTCAGACCGTCGCTACCCTTTTTGGTTGCCCATTCATTTAGCATATCCCGCTCTCCCGCGTATGAGTAACAGGGAACTCCAAATCCGCATGATGTTTGCACCAGGTCAACGTTCAGGTCGAAAATTTGCCGTGCCCCGGGAATCGGTTCAAACAGTGAATACAGGGTTTCCCACTCGGCGTCATTGTGATGAATCACCCTGGCTTGGCCATACAGGCGAAGAATAAGCGGCGCACCTTCGAATGCGCAAAACATGATGGTCATTCTCGGATTTTGTTGAACATGGGCGGAAGTTTCATTTCCGCTGCCAGTCAGGTTCAGCCAAACCACGCGGTTGTTATTCAATACTCGCAGCGTATCCATGCCCTTGGGAGACACACTGATCCGGCTGTCAGATGTAGCCGTTCCAACGAAGAATATCTTTTGCTCCGCGATGAATTGCTTGTGCTTATCCGTAATTTCCCTATAAATCTGGCCCATAGTCATTCCCGTTAGTAAAGTTTATACAGAACCTGCCGGCGTGCGCTGCTGAAAATTACATTCGAAACCGTCTTGAAGAAGCATTTTATCCATTCAATCTGACACGCGCAGTGAAATATTTCGGTAAAATGTGCGGCTGCGAGCTAATTGTGGCGAGCGCTTCGTTAAGGCGATTATCAATTATGAAAATACACGAATATCAAGGGAAGGAACTCCTGCGTCAGTTTGGCGTGCCCACGCCGCGCGGTATGGCATGCTTCAGCGTCGATGAGGCGGTGTCCGCTGCGAAACAATTGGGCGGCAATGTCTGGGTGGTGAAGGCGCAGATACATGCCGGCGGGCGCGGCAAGGGAGGCGGGGTAAAAGTGGCGAAGTCGCCGGACCAGGTGCGCGAATATGCGAACCAGATTCTGGGCATGCAACTGGTGACGCACCAGACCGGCCCCGAAGGACAGAAGGTCAGGCGTTTGCTGATTGAGGAAGGCGCGCAGATCGTCAAGGAATATTACATCGGCATGGTGATAGACCGCAGCACACAGCGCGTGGCGCTGATGGCGAGCAGCGAGGGCGGCATGGATATCGAGGAAGTCGCCGCGCACACGCCGGAAAAAATCCACAAGGTATGGATCGACCCGGTGGCGGGATTGACCGATGCCGAATCGGACGATGTGTCGCGCAAGATTGGCATTCCCGAAGCGGCGCTACCTGAAGCGCGCGCCTGCCTGCAAGGCTTGTATCGCGCCTTCGTGGAAAAGGATGCGATGTTGGCGGAAATTAATCCGCTGGTGCTGACAGCGGATAACCGCGTGCGGGCGCTGGACGCGAAATTCAATTTCGACAGCAATGCGTTGTACCGTCGCCCGGAAATCGTCGCAATGCGCGATTTGGATGAAGAAGATCCCGCCGAAGTCGAGGCCTCGAAATTCGACCTCAGCTACATCTCGCTAGACGGCGATATCGGCTGCCTGGTGAATGGTGCGGGACTGGCGATGGCAACCATGGACATCATCAAACTGTACGGCGGCAGTCCGGCGAACTTCCTTGATGTGGGCGGCGGAGCCAGCAAGGAGAAAGTCACCGAAGCGTTCAAGCTGATGCTGAAGAATCCCAAACTCAAGGCCATCCTCGTGAATATCTTCGGCGGCATCATGAAGTGTGACGTGATCGCCGAAGGCGTGGTGGCGGCGGCGCGCGAGGTGCACCTGAGCGTGCCACTGGTGGTGCGTCTGGAGGGAACGAACGTGGAACTCGGCAAGAAGATTCTGGCTGAATCCGGCCTGCCGATCATTTCCGGCAACGATATGGCAGAGGCGGCCCAGAAGGTCGTTGCCGCAGCGAAGGGAAAATAATGTCTATTCTGATCAACAAAAACACAAGAGTAATGACCCAGGGCATGACCGGCAAGGTTGGTCAATTTCATACCACGCACTGCAAGGCTTACGCGAATGGGGCGAACTGCTTCGTCGCAGGTGTTACGCCGGGCAAGGCTGGGCAAAGCTACGAAGGCATCCCGATATATAACAGCGTGATGGATGCCAAGGCGCAAACCGGCGCGACGGTGTCGGTGATTTACGTGCCGCCCGGTTATGCGGCTGCTGCGATTGACGAGGCGGTCGAAGCCGACCTGGACCTGGTGATCTGCATCACCGAGGGTATTCCGGTACATGACATGCTGAAAACGCGCTACAGGATGCAAGGCAAGCGCACGATTCTGATCGGGCCAAATTGTCCCGGGCTGATTACGCCGGACGAGATCAAGATCGGCATCATGCCGGGGCACATTCACAAGAAGGGGCGCATCGGCGTGGTGTCGCGCTCCGGCACGCTGACTTACGAGGCGGTCGGGCAACTCTCCGCGCTGGGCATGGGCCAGTCATCCTGCGTGGGTATCGGCGGCGATCCGATCAATGGCACGAAGCATATCGATGTGATGAAGCTGTTCAACGACGACCCGGATACCGACGCGGTTATCATGGTCGGCGAGATCGGCGGCAGCGACGAGGAAGAATGCGCGCGCTGGATAAAGGACAACATGAAAAAACCGGTAGTCGGTTTCATTGCCGGCGTTACCGCGCCTGAAGGCAAGCGCATGGGACATGCCGGTGCGATCATTTCCGGCGGGCAAGGCGGCGCGGAAGACAAGCTGGCCGTGATGGAAGAATGCGGCATCCATATCACGCGCAATCCGGCGGAAATGGGTAAAGTAATGCAGAAAGTACTGAAGGGTTAAGCAGTGCTGTAAATCCAGGGCAAGCAGCGACAAAATTGATGTCGAAGCATAATCCAGGCTGCTTGCCCTGGTGCAATTGAAAGTTGGTCAAGGTAGTAGCTTCTTCTGGGAGCGCGGGCATCTTGCCCGCATCGTAATCCCAACATCACCGTCGTTCAAAACGTGTGTGGCATCTAAACTTGCGGGCAATACGCAAAACTCTTGTCTTGGCACCGGGATGCCCGCGCTTCAAAAGAATCGTTGGTGGCAGAGCGGGCACCACAAGCATTTGATCTGCCATGTTATTTTTCTGCGCACGCGGAAAGCCGGTCAAGCTCCGCTGCAATTCGGTATAATGCCAAACTTATGGCAGATACCGCAGCAGATAAAATCATGTTTTCATCCCTCAACCTCGACCCGCAGATTCTGAAGGCCATTGAGGAAGAAGGCTACACAGAACCGACACCCATTCAGGCACAGGCCATTCCGCAAATTCTGGCAGGCCGCGACCTGATGGCAATGGCACAGACCGGCACCGGCAAGACGGCGGCATTCACGCTGCCGCTGTTGCAGCGCCTGCTGCCGCATGCCAGCAATAGCGCCTCCCCTGCTCGCCACCCGATACGCGCGCTGATCCTGGCTCCGACGCGGGAGCTGGCGATACAGGTCGAAAAAAGCGTGGAAACCTACTCGAAGCATGTGCCGCTGCGCTCCACCGTGGTATTCGGCGGCGTCGACATCAGAACGCAGAAGCCCGAGCTGGCGAAAGGTGTGGAAATTCTGGTGGCAACCCCCGGTCGCCTGCTGGATCACGTCGAAAGCCGCAACCTGTTACTCAATCAGGTGCAAATACTGATTCTGGACGAGGCGGACCGCATGCTGGACATGGGCTTCATGCCCGACCTCAAACGCATCCTCACGCTGCTGCCAAAACAACGCCAGACACTGCTGTTCTCGGCCACGTTCTCCGACGACATCAAAAAGCTCGCGCAGGATTTCCTTCTCAACCCCGTCACTGTCGAAGCGGAACGCCGCAACACGGCGGCAGAAAACGTCACGCAATCCGTTCTGATGGTAGACCATGACAACAAATTCAGCGTGCTGGCCGATCTTCTTCGTTCACGCGGGCTTGGTAGTCAGGCGCTGGTCTTTACCCGTACCAAGCTGACTGCGGCGCGGTTGGCGCGCAAGCTGGATCGCGAGGGCATCCCCGCCGATGCCATCCACGGCGACAAGACCCAGTTGGAACGTATCAAGGCACTGGATGCTTTCAAGGAAGGCAAGATAACCGCACTGGTGGCAACCGACGTTGCCGCACGCGGGCTGGATATCGACCAGTTGCCGCTGGTGGTCAATTACGAACTCCCGACCAGCGCCGAGGACTACGTCCACCGCATCGGACGCACCGGTCGCGCTGGCGCCAGCGGCGAAGCGATATCGCTGGTGGATGGTGAAGAAGAACGGCGGCTCGTGGAAATCGAGAAGCTGCTCAAACGCGAATTTCCGCGCGAACGGGCGGCCGTTTCGCCGGCACCACCTGCACCGCGTGCAGCCCCAAGCCACCACCGTCCTGCCAGGCCATCCACACCGTCACACGTTAAAAAACCAGCGGCGGATGACTGGTTCATGAAGCCGTACGAGCCTTCCCAGGCCGCCTCAAAAATTGAGGACCTGCCCTCCCCCAACCAGGACAAACCAAAAAAGCAAATCGGTGCGCTGTTGAAAAGGCCGCCAGTTAAACACTAATTTTTCTGCCGCAAATACCATTTATTTGCGGTAATGCTTCCAAATAAAGAGTGTATTTGCTTCACTATTCATCCTGAAAAAAGCGAACGTAGGGCGGGTCACACCCGCCGTGTTTAACAGGCATACGGCGGGTTGGCTCTGCATAGCCATCGGCTAAACTGGCAAACAACGCCAGCAAGCCGCTGGTTAACCCACCCTGCACTCACTGTTGCACTTCGAACTTGAATCCGCCATCCGTTGATATTGAAGGAGCCAACATGTTGCGCAATTTCAAGCTGATTCTGGTTGCTCTCTTTACTGTCGGACTGCAGACAGCAGCGTTCGCTGAAGCTTCTACTGTGTTGCCATGCCAGAACGATGACCGGAAATGTGCTGCCGAGTTGCGCTCGCAAAGCCCGATAAAGAAAATGTCGTATTGGGAATCCGCGTTCAAAAAACCCGTTGAAAAAAGGGTAGGCAGTGCGCCGGACGAATTGGTGGCTTACCTGATTCTCGACAACATCGCTGGCGGATTCCCGAACAAACCGCAAGCAGTAGCGATCCCGGATGATTTCCTCAAAGACGTTAGCGATGCGATTGCTGAATTGCCCGGGCAAGTAAAGCAACTTATGGCAAAAAAACTGGCGGGCATCTACTTTGTAAAAGACCTGGGCGGAACCGGATATACCGATTTTATTGATAAGGGCATCTTCGGCCCAAGCGCCGGGTTTATCGTGCTGGATATCGACGTGCTGTCGAAAAGCACGGCCAATGCCTGGGCCACATGGAAAGAACGCACGCCATTTATTGCGAATCCCCGATACCGTCTGGATGCCACAATCGAAGCCAGCGGGCAGGATAACCGCAAGAACGCAATCCAATATATTCTGCTGCACGAACTGGGACATATCCTTTCATTGGGCGAAAAAATCCACCCTCAATGGGGACAACCAAAAAATAAAATCTCTTTAGAACATTATCCGTTTGCCAGACTTTCCTGGGAAACCGGAAATCAAAACGACAGTCGTTACATCAGCCGGTTCGAAACGCAATTCCCGCTACGGAAAAATATCGTGTATTACTTCGGCGCAAAATTAAATGGCGACCAGATGATCAATGTTTATGACCAGCTCGAAGATACCAATTTTCCAACGCTCTATGCGGCCACCAGCCCAAGTGACGATTTTGCGGAATCGTTTGTAAGCTACGTGCACACTGTGCTGCTGAAGCGCCCACTGGAAATACGCATCTACCACGACGGCCAGATCGCGAAAACCTATAAATCCTGTTGGGAAGAAAAACGGTGCGCTACTAAACGAAAATTTCTGGAAGAGTTTCTGGAATCGCGCTAGCACCAATGCTGCTCTCTTAACCGTTCGTGGTGAGCATGTCGAACCACCTGCTACTCACCCACTCTTCTTTAATCGCTCGATCTCCCGCCGGTCACGCTTGGTCGGCCTGCCCTTGAAATGGAAAGGCTGCGGCAATGCCTTGTTTTGGGCTGCGATGGTTTCCCGCCGCTGACGGCTCTCATCGGTCTCGCGATACAGCTTCTGCGCCACGGGCGCGGAACCGCGTTTATTCGACAGCGCCAGCACATCGACGACAAATTGAACCTGCCCGATACGGATGTCCAGCCTGTCTCCCACCGCCACCGCCTTGGCCGGTTTTACGCGCGTCTCGTTGACCAGCACCTTGCCGCACTCGACCGCGTCGGAAGCCAGGGAGCGCGTCTTGAAAAAACGCGCAGCCCAAAGCCACTTGTCGATGCGGGATTTTTCGGTATCGTCGCCGGGGTTCATTTCAATGTGCAGCATGGGTTTGCGAAAAGCTAGTCTGAACGTTTAATGGTGCGCCCGAGGGGATAAATCTGGGCACTGGCAACTTATCTTTCTATTACCACGTGCCTAATTTATCCATATTGACAGGTCTGCAAACTCACCCACTAGGCGCTTTATGTTGGCGTGACCAATAGCAATACCTACACTAGTCAAAGTAAAGTTCTTCATAGAAGATGATGCCCATGTTGAGAACACCTGTTCCATGTATGGCCTAATTGACACGCACTTATTAATCACTTCCTCATCGCTCATCAATCCTTGATCGAACAAGGCGATTATTTTGGTCCTATCCTCTTGACCTATTAGATGGACATCTAAAAGTTTATTCAGGCCGTCCTTATTTGTGGCTTTAACTTGGTATTTGGTCAAATCATTGAGACATGGCAGAAAGAAACGTTGATCGAGACCAACCGATATTTCTTTTTGAGATACCTCTACGGCGTCAAAACCCTTTAGGAACATGCCTTGATAGTGAATTTTCATCACTTGTACGAGTCCGACCTCACCCATTCCGATAGAGCCACATCCAGAATACTCAAGATGCTGGTAACATGAATCACTCTTGTTCAATTTATCAGCAAACGGCAATACATTCCTATCAAAATATTGCCCAAGCATTACATGATTACCAATACCGTGATTCTGCGTGTATTTGAATAGGAAAATTACAGCAAGGACTGCTAATTGATCATTTGTGAGTTTTGGTGCTGTGCTTAGCGACTCATTGAGGACGATTTGAAGTATGTCACGTTGCTCATGCTTGCTTCTGTCCACTAACAAGTCAACAAGCAGTGAACCGAGGTCTTTATCGCCAGTGCTTGCATATTCTTGCTGAACGGTGAAGAGCGCACGCTGGAAGGCTGGGTCTTCTGCTTTTGAAAATCCTGATGGATTTTCAGACTGCAATTTTTTTAGGAAATCTTCAGTGATTTCTGCAGCCCTCGCGCCAGCAATTTCATGAGCCTTTCCGACAAGCTCATAGAAGTTGGCGCGAAAAACATCTAAAGCAACTTGTTTTACATCGGAGTATGAAAGTCCTTGATGGACAACAATTTCATTAGCCTGAATGTTGGTTGAGTTATCACCTGATTGCTGATCTTGCTTACTCATCGGTATTCTTGGACTTGATCGAGACGTTTCCGCCAACTTGAATGTTAGTAGAGTTGCTGCCGCTTTTTTGAACTTGCTTATTGCTCTTGGCGCTAAAAAACCAACCAAGAATCGCTAATGGAACAGCTATTGCTATTCCGCCGAATAGCCATTCTTTATTACTTATTATCCAGTTCATTCGAGCTCCTATAGTCTCAAGATTATTCACCCCCGTCCAAGTAACACGGGGGGCTATAAATTCATGATGCGTGATTATAGGCACATTCCATCAACGGGAGCATGGCTAAAAAAAGCCAGGCATTCTGGATGATCCGATCTATTGCCTGCGGCATCGATCAAGAAATCCTTGATCCATATTCCAGAATTAGAGAAATCCCGCTGGCTTCTATATATCCTATAGTTATTTAATAGTAACAAACAAGTATTTCACAGATATAAGCAACATCCCTAGACTGCGTTCCATCAAGTTGTGATGAATCATTTTATCCACTTAATTATTTGGAATGCAGAAAGGAAGGCAGTCAATGTTTAAGCTAATCAAGAATGGCCAAGTCGTAACCGATGAATGGAAGACCCTGACCCTCGCGGAGGGCGATACGCCGCAGAGCGTGAAGCTGCCGGTGGGGCCGGTGCTGGTGCCGCTGTCGGTTTGGCAGGCGCGCCGTGCCGAGCTGATCCACCGCGAATATGAACACGGCTGGCCGCTCGGCGTCTGGCTGGCTGCCGAGGAAAGCCCCAAGGCGATCGGGCGCGACATCGATGATTTCACCGTGATCGCCGTCGAATTCGACAAGTTTTCCGACGGCAATAGCTACTCGACTGCCCGCCTGCTGCGCGAGCGTTACGGTTACAAGGGTGAGCTGCGCGCTATCGGCGATGTGCCGCGCGATAAACTGACTTACCAGCACCAGGTTGGCTTCGACGCCTTCGCGGTGCGTGCCAACCAGAAGGTCGGTTCTGTCCTGTCAGGACTGTTCGATTTCAAAGCGGCTAATCAGTCTGATGGCGGGCTGCATCTGGGTGCGGTTGCCGGTTAGCCCGTTCCTTTTTCATTTTAAAAGTAATGCAATTTGTAGGACGGGCTGCGCCCGACAGCCCTTCGACAAGGCTCTCCTGAGTTTATCGAAGGGCTCAGGACAGGCTTGATCCTGCGGGCAAAGCCCGCCCAAAGAATGCACACTTAACTGGAATTGGAATCAACGAGGGGCGCTTTGCATTTTCACAGGCGCGCTCCCACGCGGAGCATGGGAGCGATAGCGATAGTGGAATTCCTACCCCATCCAAGTCTTCCCGGAACCCATCCCCATCCTAACCTTCCCCTTGAAGTGGAAGGGATGATTGCTCTCTCTAGCAAGAGGAAGATAACCAGCGACAGATTGAGATGGTCGCTATGCCGTAGGCTGGCGGTGAGGAACGAACCCCAGCGTTTGGTGACATCGTACATGCTGGGGTTTGCGTTGATTACCGCCAGCCTACAAAACTATTTGCCGGCTGACGCCATAATCCACCGCCAAATAATTCAGATCACCACCGGTCCGTGGTAGTCGGTGTCAGTGTCGGCCTGGGTGGCGCGGGCAGAAATATTGGCCAGTTGCCGTTCGTGGTCTGACTGAACCTGCAGCAAGGTCACGACACAATCCTCAAGATCGTCGTACTCGGTGCGGCCCGTGCCGTATTGTTCCGTCTCGGAATAGAAGAACTGGCTGCGGTAGCGGTCAGCCGCCACTTTGCACACGACGAACTGCGCGCCCCGCTCACTCCAATAAATCGTAGGGCACAAGGTCAGCTTTCTGGAACGTGCATCAAGCTGTAGTTCACTGTCAGCCAATTGTAGCGGGACAAGTTTGGCGTAACGTTTAAGCAGCAAGGTTGATACCAGTTTTTGTTCGGTATCGGAGAAGTCGGGAATAGACATGTGCGGTCTCTCGTTTGTGAGCGGTGGATTATTCCGGTTTTATCCCGGATCGTCCATTAGCCCCATCAATATACCCATACATCGGGAAAGCCTTCGTAGGAGCGCAGCTTGCTGCGCGATGGCAAAGCATCGCCCGATAAATCGGGCTCCTACGACGTAATGATGGACTATGTAAACCTGATGGGTAATCTGAGTTTATTTCATCGGTGAAATGAAACTGGGATCAGGTTTGCGTCCAGGGCAGGCCATCAAAGCGCCAGCCGTTGTGGGAGTTGCGGTGATGTTGCTCATCCAGGTCGCCTTCAAAGCCGTGTAACACATTGTACACATCCGTGAGTCCTGCTTTTTCCAGTGCCAGCCCGGCATCCACCGAGCGGCGGCCGGAACGGCAAATCAGCACCACGGGGCGATTCAGGCTGGCGGCCTTTTTTACGTGCGCAACGAAGTGGGGATTGAGATCCCATTCCGGCCCGTCGACCCAGGGGATCAGGATGGAACCTTTGGGATGGCCTACAAACATGTGCTCCATCTCGCTGCGCACATCGACCAATACCGCCTCAGGGTTGGCTTGCATGAATTCAAAAGTTTGTTTTGGTGTCATGTGCTGCATTGCGCGCTCCTAATATAATTTATTGGTGTCCGTTGGGGAATAATTCCATTGCTCGATAGAAACCACACCTTCCCCTTGAAAGGGAGGGGATTGTTGCCGCTTATAATTGAAAATGGAATAACTGGTGCGATGATAGTTCCAGACACAACTGCAAGTCCAGCGCAGCGTTCATGCCGATACACGCTGTATGCCCCGTAGGGATTGCTCTAAGGAAACGCAGATTTATTCACTCAATCCGTCATTGCGAGCGAAGCGTGGCAATCCAGTTGTTTGATATCAAACGAACTTCTGGATTGCCACGTCGCTACGCTCCTCGCAATGACGATTTAATCCGCGTTTCCCTAACTATTTTTGCCGTGAAGCGATTTGCTTGAGTTTTTCAGGCTGGATGACGTGCCCGTTTAAACCTGCTTGTTTCAGGCTGCCGCCGTAGGCCACCGTCAGCAGTTGCGAGTAGTAGACCACCGGCATGGCTAATTTGGTGCCCTGCTTTTTATTGATCTCGGACTGGTATATCTCGACATTGGCCTGGCACAACTGGCAGGGTGTGACGATCATTTCGGCGCCGTGGTCGTAGGCGGATTCGACGATGTCGCGAATCTGCTTTTGCGATTTGTCCGGCTCGGAAAAGGCCAGCGCGCCGCCGCAGCAGGTCACTTTCTGTTCATATCCGCTGGCCGGTTCAGCCCCCACGGTTTCGATCATCTTGTCGAGATACTGCGGATTCTCGAAAGACTCTCCGGCGATGCCGAACGGACGATTGGTCTGGCAGCCGACGTAGCCCGCAATCTTCATGCCTTCGAGCGGTTTGACTACCTGCGCTTTCATGCCTTCGAAACCCACATCCTCGACCAGCACCTCGACGATGTGGCGCGCCCTGACCGTGCCCTTGAAGTTCAGCCCTGCTTCCTTGAGCGCTTCGTTGGTATCGGCCATCAGACTGCCGGATTCGTGCAGCTTTTCTGCCGTCTCACGGGTGGACAGCCAGCAGGCCGGACAGCCGGAAACCATATCCTGCCCCGGCAGATGCTGCTCGGCCAATGCCAGATTGCGGGCATTGATCACCAGACGCGGCAACAAACCGCCCTCCCCGTAACCGATGGATGCACCGCAGCAGTTCCAGTCTGGAATCTCGTTGAGCTGGATGCCCAGTTTCGCGCACATCACTTCGATGGAGGTGGCGAAATTCGATGCCGAAGCGCCCTTCTGTGAGGAGCATCCGGGGTAGAACGCGTATTGTCTTTTTTCCAATTTAGCTCTCCGTTGCAATACCCTCATCCCCAACCCTTCCCCCGCCCGCGGGGAGAGGGAGACTTGCCCCTCTCCCGCAAGCGGGGGAAGGGTTGGGGTGAGGGTTTATGTCATAGCTATACAAACTTTTGTTTGCGCTCTTCAATTTCGCGCGCCTTGGCAATCATCTTGTGGATGCTGTCCTTGTCCTTGCATTTGTGTCCGCCCAGTATCTCCATCGGGTTAAGGCGTCTGGCCTTCATCAATCCCATGCCGATCCCCTGCATCGCCAGTACATTCTTGATGCCCTGCACAAAACCATCCTTGAAATACATCGCCAGCGAAAACTTGAGCTCGTTGACCCGCCCGGTCCTGGCCAGGTTGTCCCAGAACAGCCTGGCAATCTCGCGCGTGGGCTGGCCTTTCGGCGCCATACCCAGCCGGTGGGCGTAATGCGCCAGGCCGTGCATGATATGGGTAATCGGCAGCTTCCTCGGGCAGCGCACGATACAGTTGTAGCAGGAAGTGCACATCCACATGGAATCGGAAATCAGCACCTCCTCGCGCTTGCCGGCGCGGATCATCATGAAAATTTTCTGCGGCGAATGTTCCCAATGCGGGCCGAACGGGCAGGAACCGGCGCACACGCCGCACTGCATGCACATCCTGACCCACTCGCCATCCTCGACGTGATCCTCGACTTCCTTCAGGAAGTTGTTGCGGTAGCGCGTGATGGCTTGCTGATTTTGTTCGCTCATGGCTCCTGCTCCTTAAAGTTCTAGTGAGGTGCTACACGCTTTTGCGCAGCCCCTCCCGAATGCAGGGTTAGGCATTGCCCGGATCAGCGGCCGCGACCGCCGCCGGGTCCCATACCACCCCCGCCCGGACCCATGCCTCCCCCGCCGGGACCCATACCACCACCGGGACCCATGCCGCCCCCTCTGGCGGGCGGCTCGTCGGGAATGCTCACACCACGCGCCTTGGCTCGCTCTTTCATTTGCTCGTGATGTTCCTTGCGGATTTGCTCTCGCGCCTCGGCGGTTTTGGCAGCGCGCATTTTGGTGCGGTGATCGGCGCGCTCTTGTTGCGTCATCAGTTGACTGCCGTAGATTTGCTCTTGCTCTTGTGCCTTTTCCTGGACTGGTTTCTGGTCAGCTGCCAGCGCGAATCCGGTAAACAGAGACAATGCGGCAGCAGCCAAAACTGACACTATCAGTGGTCGTTTCATTATCGTTTACTCCTTATGAAAACGGGCTGTTTCAATTTGCGTCCGCAACCACCGCAACCCCTTCAGTGATCGCACGTTAACCAAAACCCTTCATCGGCGACGGCCCCATCTCGACTAATTGCGCAACATAGTCGTTGATGAACTTCGCCACACGCTCGTTATCGGTGATCGCCACTTCATAGCTGGACACGCGCTCGGGCTCCAGCCCCATCCCGGTCAGCGTGTCGCCGATTTTACTCATGCGGTAGCTGGCCAGCTCCGACCCCTTGACGAAGTGGCACTGGTAGTCATCGCCTTTTTTGCAACCCATCATCATCACGCCGTCATAGCCTGAGTTAAGCGCGTCGGTGATCCAGATCGTGTTGACCGAGCCAAGGCAGCGTACCGGAATGATGCGCACGAACGCCGAATAGACGGTACGCGACAGACCCGCCATGTCGAGCGCCGGGTAGGCATCGTTTTCACAGGCCAGTATCAGGACGCGCGGCTTCTCCGAAAATTCATCCGGGATTTCCACCGCTTTGAGCTGGTTGCCCACGGTGTCCACCGAATAGTTTTCAAACGAGATCACCCGCACCGGACAGGCGCCCATGCAGGTGCCGCAGCGGCGGCAGCGTTGTTCGTTGAATACCGGAAAACGCCGTTCGTCCTCGTCGATCGCGCCAAACGGGCATTCCACCGTGCAGCGTTTGCACTGGGTGCAGCCTTCCAGCCGCACGATAGGAAAGGACAGGTCGCCGGAGCGCGGGTGGGCGGCGCGCCCGAGGCTGGCATTCTCGACGGCCTGAATGGCCTTGAGCGCGGCGCCGGTGGCATCCTCGGTGGCCTGCAGCATGTCCATCGGACGGCGCACCGGCCCGGCAGCGTAAATGCCGGTGCGGCGCGTCTCGTAGGGGAAGCAGATGAAATGCGAATCGGCAAAACCGTACTTGAACTGGGGCATGTCCGGCCCCTGCCGGTAGGACAGATTCAGTATGGAAGTTTTCTGCATTTCAGACTTTTTCTGCTTTGCCGCTTCCGAACCGCCATCGGCTTCTCTGACGACTGTGTCCCAGGCATCGAGGTCCACCCCGGCACTCGGCACCTGGCCGGTAGCTAGCACGACCAGATCGGCATCGAGCGTAGTGTCTTCATCCAGAATCAGATCCTTGAAGTTCACCTTGCAGCCGCTGCCGACGGCTTCAACCCCGCTGGCCTTGCCCTTGGTGAAGATGACACCCTTGTGCTGGGCGCTGCGGTATAAATCTTCGCCCATACCCGGCACGCGCAGATCCGTGTACATCACCACGGTGTCGGTTTCCGGATTGGCATCCTTGAAATACATCGCCTGCTTGATGCTGGTGGCACAACAGTGGCCGGAACAGTAGGCGAGATGCTTGCCGGTTTCATCGCGCTGCCCGGCACATTGCAGGAACACCACGGATTTTATTTCCTTGCCGTCGGCACGTTTGAGAGCGCCTCCATTGGCGGCTTGCGCCAAGGCTTCGAGGCCTGCCTGATCCACGACGTTGGCCTGACCGCCGCCCAGTTCGGGCAATTTGGCGATATCGTAAGAGGTGAAGCCGGTCGCCTGAACAATGGCGCCAACCGCTTCTTCCGTCACCGCGCCGGACTCCTGCGCGACCTTGACGGTGAAGCGGCCCGGCGCACCGGCTGTTTCAGCAACGGTCGAATTAAGGTGCACCCTGATGCGCGGATGCGAACTCACTCTGGCAGCCAGTTCGGCAACGCCGGTGTCCTGCGGCTCGGCGTAAGGAGCCTTGAACGGCACCCGCTTCCACAATTTGTTTGCCCATCCGCCGAGCTGCGCCTGTTTCTCGACGATGACCACTTCGTAGCCTGCCTCGGCAGCCTCGAATGCGGCGGTGAGGCCGGACATGCCGCCACCGACAACGAGAATGCTTTTCTGCAGGGTAGTGTTCGGGTTGCCCTGTGGCAGAATGACCTTTTTCAGTTCGGCGCAGCCCATGCGCACGTAGTCGTCGGCCATTTCCTGGCGCACTTCGTCATGCGCGCTGCCCTCGGCGACCACCCAGATAACGCCTTCGCGCAGATTGGCGCGGGTCATGGCCACCGCCGGAAAGTGGAAAGCCTCGGTCTTGGCGCGGCGAGAACAGGCGGCAATACAGACATGCGTAACGCCCTCTTTCTCGATATCGTCACGGATCATCTGCACGCCTGCGCTGTTGCACAGAAAGGCATGTTCGCGCACCAGCGCCATTTTGCCTTCCTTCAGCGCGATCTTGCCCAGTTGCGCGATGTCCAGCTTGTCACCCAGGCCACAGCCTGAACAGATGTATGCGGCAGTTTTCATTTCACTCATGGTCGACCCCCTTCGACAAGCTCAGGGCAGGCTTCGGCAGCGGCGGTCTTGTGCACCACCTGTATCGCGCGCAGTGCCGCCGCCGTGGCGCTTTGCACCGAGCGATTCACGTCGAGCGGACTGGTTGCGGCGCCCGCTCCGAACATGCCCTCATTTTGCGACCCTTCGATGAAGCCCGATGAGTCAAGCAGCAAGTCTTCCGGTAACTTGATGCCGTTGGTTTCCGGCTCCATGCCGACCGCCAGCACAACCAGGTCATGCGTCGTGGCGTAGCGGTGATAGCCCTCGGTATCCACACCATGCAGCACCGGGTTGCCATCCTTGTCTTCGACTATTTTGGCAACCTTGGATTTTACGAAACTGACCGTCGCATCCTGCTGCACTTTCTGGTAGAAATCTTCGAGGCGGTCTATGACGCGGATGTCGATGTAGTAAATCGTCGATTTTCCGGATTCGCCATAAGCCTCGCGCACATAATGCGTCTGCTTGAGCGAGGCCATGCAGCAGATGCGCGAACAATGGCGCAAATGGTTTTCGTCACGCGAACCGGCACACTGGATAAAGGCGATGTTCTTCGCTTCCTTGCCGTCGGAGGGACGCAGCAACTTGCCGCCGGTCGGGCCGTGCGGGTCGGCGAGCCGCTCGAATTCCAGGCTGGTAATCACGTTGGCAAAACGGTCATAGCCATAAGGCTGAATTCTGGCCGCGTCGTAGGGCTTCCAGCCGGTCGCCCAGACGATTGCACCCGCCCTCAGCTCGACCGTCTCGGTCTGCATGCCGAGGTCTATCGCGTCATATTTGCAGGCCGCCTTGGCTTTCTCCGCATCCGCTGTGCCGATGATCGAAGGATCGAGCACATAGTGCATGGGATACGCCATGGCGTGCGGCAGGTAGGCCGCGCGCATCTTGCTCAGGCCATATTCGTATGGATTCGGAATCTCCGCCTCGACCGCAGCGGCGCAGTCACCGCACGCGGTACAGTTTGCGTTGACATAGCGGGGGGCCAGTTTCAGCGTCACCGTGTAATCGCCGCGCTGCCCGGTGACGCTGCTCACTTCGGCCATCGTCATCACGCGCACGTTGCGGTTGCCCTTCAAACGGCGCAGGTTGATCTCCAACCCGCAGGTCGGGTGGCACATCTTGGGAAAATAACGGTTCAGCAGCGCGGTGCGCCCGCCCAGTGTTGCATTGCGCTCGACGAGTATCACCTGCTTGCCGCATTCGGCGGCTTCCAGTGCCGCCGTCATGCCGCCTATCCCGCCGCCCACGACCAGGATGGTCTGGTTGGTTGCGATTGAATTAGTCACGCGAACCTCCGTTGAAAATGATTGCTGTGGCGCTGAACTATACACATGGTCAGTGCTCCAGCGTGTGAATTGCAAAAGCCATGTTGGTCAGGTCGCCCAATATCCAGGTAAACGCTTCTTTCACGCCCGGTGCGCCGATGCCGGAAACCGACCCTGGGTTGACCAGTAAAGTCTGTCCGCCTTTAATGTTGGGTTGCCAGATAATTTCCGCAATATGGCTGTGACCGCAGCAAACCAGATCGTAATCTCCGGTACAGGCCATACCTCGCCCGTAGTGAGTAAAGTGGGTTGCGAAGATGCGCCGGCCTCCAAGTTTCAGTTCCGCATCCTGCCCATGATAGCTGAGCAATCCGCCAGACTTTGCCGCCAGTTTGTGCATCGCCATCTGATCGCCGATATTGTTGCCATGCACCACATGAAGCGGTATCCCGAGTTTGATCGAGGTTCTCAGGGTATTTGCACCAATCAGGTCACCACAATGTATGACAGCTTGCGCCCCGGCTGCCTGCGCCTCAGCTACAGCAGCCGCAAGAGGTTCGGCACGATCATGGCTGTCGGAGACGATGCAGATTTTCATTGTGTCTTAAAGTATTTCGGGAATCTCTGTTGTTAGTCATGACGACCAGCCAGCATTGCTTTCATTAGGCCTAATTGATGGTTTTAGTGTCTATAGCCACTACGGGGTAGCTACAATATAACCCGAATGAGGGGTATACTTACTAAAGTATTAACTTAAAGGATAAGCTATCTATCTGTCTTTATTACAGATATTTATTTGCCGGCAATTGAATTATATTGATTAATTATATTCTAATAGTCAGTTATTTATAATCCGGCCACGCACATAAAAAATATTCAGGTTTTGCGAAAGTTAACCAGGCATCAAATTGAGTTTATGAGCAAAAAAACTAATTCCATAAAGAATTCAGTACCCGCAGATTTTTCGTGGGCAAAGGATTCAGTTTTTACCCCTCCCCCAAAAAAAGAAGGCACGGCGGCGTACAAAACGTTCACGCCAGCAGCCTCCAGGGTTGGTGATCTTAAACCTCTGCTGGAAGAATTCCTTTCGACCCTCATTTCCACGGTAAAAGCAACAGCCGGAATAGTAAGAATCTCCCCGCCACCGCACGGCCAAACGCCTCAAATAATCAGTTCTGTCGGCTTTCCCGCCGAGTTGCTTGAAGTCGAAAATATCATCAACATTAATTGCGAGTCATTTGGTAAAGCTGCGATCGGACGCGGTCTCTATTCGGCCAACCTCGGCGCATGCAAAACACGACATGATTGCCGTAATATTGGCTGCCAGATTCAATCGATAATTGCCGCCTCACTTGAAAGTCCCAATTCCCCCGGAAATCAAATCGGGATTCTCACTCTATTTTTCGACACGCCACAAGAACCCTCTGAGCATGTCTCAACAACTGTCAGGGCATTCACCAAATTACTTGGCGCCATTGTCGAACATAACAGATCAAACAGCGAAACCAAACGTATTGACCTTATTGCCGAACGGCAGTCGATCGCAAACGAAATCCATGATTCGCTGGCGCAAACCCTGGTCTACACACGGATGCGCACGAGTTTGCTACTTGAATCCATACGAGCAGGCAATGAACTCATGTCCACCAAATACGCGCACGATATTGATGACGCTTTAGAGATCAGTCAGAAAACAGTGCGGGAACTGATCACGGATTTTCGTTGCGCGATGGATCCATCGGGGCTGCCGCACGCCCTGCAAACACTGACCGAACAATTTTGCCTGCGCAATAATATCGCGCTCGAATATATCAATCGGGCAGCCGAACTCGAATTGCCGCTTGAATACGAGATTCAGGTTTACCACATCGTGCAGGAAGCACTGGCTAATATCGCCACCCATTCCGGTGCGACCCATGCCCGTCTGATCGTGGATTTCACGTCTGGTTACTATATCTTTACCGTTAAGGATAACGGTAGCGGGGGGTGCACATTTACGCCGGTTGAAGGGCACTATGGCATGATGATCATGCGCGAGCGTGCGCAGCGTATCGGTGGCGAAATAAAACTGGAAAGTTCGAAAGGCTTTGGCACACACGTGCAATTATTTTTTCCTAAACCTGGGTCAGACTGGAGAGCGGTTAATGAGTACGAAAATAAAAATTATTCTGGTTGACGATCAAAACCTGTGCAGGAGCGGATTAAGTGAACTGCTCGCCAATTGTTATGGATTTTCCGTGCTCGGCGCAACCGGCAGCGTTGAAGGACTGCGCGAGTTATTGCGTGAACAACCCGATCTTTTGATCATGGATCTGCGCATGAAGCCGCTTGATGGACTGGCCATGCTTGGGCAAATTCGCAAAGAAGGCTGCACGACACCCGCTGTTGTTTTGACCATGAGTGATTCTGACGTCGACCTGGCAAACGCGATACGTGCAGGCGTACGCGGCTATTTACTCAAAGACATGGCGCCGGAGGATGTGGTTGATGCCATTCGTCGCGTCGCTGCAGGCGAGCTGGTCGTCGCTCCCGCCATGACGATCAAGATGATCGAAATGTTGCGCGGCGATCAACCCGGAGACGAACCCAAGAACTCCCTCAAATTACTCACTGACCGTGAACGTGAAATACTGCAACTGCTATCGCGCGGTGAAAGCAACAAAGCCATCGCACAAACATTATCGATCAGCTATGACACCGTAAAACAACATGTGCGCCATATCCTGACCAAACTGAATCTGTCATCAAGGGTTAAAGCCGCCGTGTTATTTACCGTCGAGCAACAGACGCATAATTACGATGACAGAATTTGACGTTAACGCATTCTAAGTTTTTCGCAGCAACAAACAGGCCAGCTTGCACCGGAACTTCTGAATGGTTTTGGCTAGCCAGGAAAAAAGCCGCTTGCAGCGGCTTTTTAAGTGTTACAACCAAACTTCGATTGATCCGTTACCGATTATTGTTTTACATTATTTTAATTTTTCGCATTCTGATCCGTCGCGTCAAACCGCCCGCGCAAGACGGGCAGTTGAGTTTTATTCAGCGAGGCTGACTTACTGAATCCTGCGGATTGAGTTGCTGGCACGATCCGTCACATACAGGTTGGTGCCATTGGTGGTGATGCCTGAGGGGAGGCTGATGGATGCCGAAGTACCGGTGCCATCCACAGCAGCAGCAGCTCCCGAACCTGCCAGGGTGGTGACCACACCTGTGGCAATCACGATTTTGCGGATTTTGCGGTTGCTGGTATCTGCCACATAAAGGTTGGTGCCATCGGTGGTAATGCCAAAAGGAAAGGCGAATGACGCCGCAGTACCGACGCCATCCACAGAGCCTGATGTTCCCACCCCCGCCAGGGTGGTCACGGCACCCGTGGCAATCACGATTTTGCGGATTTTGCTGTAGAAAGAATCCGCCACATACAGGTTGGTACCATCGGTAGTGATGCCGCAAGGAAAGGCGAATGACGCCGCAGTACCTGTGCCATCTATAGAACCACCCTCCAAATACCCAGCACTACCTGCCAAAGTGGTAACTACACCCGTGGCGATCACAATCTTGCGGATTTCGTTGTTTAAGTAATCCGCCACATACAGGTTGGTGCCATCGGTGGTGATGCCGCAAGGAAAGGCGAATGACGCCGCAGTACCTGTGCCATCTGTAGAACCCATCCCCAAATACCCAGCACTACCTGCCAGGGTGGTGACTACACCCGTGGCGATCACAATCTTGCGGATTTTGTTGTTAAAGTAATCCGCCACATACAGGTTGGTGCCATCGGTGGTGATGCCTTTCGGCGTATTGAACGATGCCGCCGTACCGGTGCCATCCGCAGCAGCGGCTGCTCCCGAGCCTGCCAGCGTAGTGACGGCGCCCGTGGCAATCACAATCTTGCGAATTATGTTGTTGCTGGAATCCGCCACATACAGGTTGGTGCCATCGGTGGTGATGTCGTCTGGTGTACGGAACGATGCAGTAATCCCGGTGCCATCCGCAGCGGCCGCAGTGCCCGATCCGGCCAAGGTGGTGACTGCGGTTGTCAAGTTCAGCGGCACCCCTTGCCGTGCGCCACCCATCTGCGTACTTATCGTTGTATCGCCACTTGGTGCAGCAGTCACAGTAACTGTAGCAATCGCGCTATTCACTTTCCCATCGCTAACTGTGAGCAACGCAACATACGTTCCCGCAACATCTGCTGTGAAGGTCGGAGCTGCCGAGGTCGAACCTGCCAGTGTTGCGGTGCTGCTTGCTGGCTTGGAGGTCAGCGTCCAGCTGTATGTCAGCAGATCACCGTTTGCATCAGTGCTGGCACTGCCATTGAGCGTGACGAGTGCTCCGGTCATGATATTTTGGAGTTGGCCGGCATTCGATACAGGAGCAATGTTCAATACTGTGGCTGTATTCGAGTCTGGGCTGCTACCCCCGCTATAACCAGCCATTCCGAAAACTATGGCGACCAGTGCAGCAAAATATAAAATATATTTGAACACTTTTTCGCCTCCGTCAATAAATTCAACTTGTTGTGCAGTTTTAAATGGTGGCTGCAATCGCCCTAGTTAACATCCGCAATTTGGAAAGCTTGCGACTTATTCAATAAAATTGATATAGTCCAAAATAACTAGGCAATCTCTTGAAACCATCCCGTTACTCCCGGAGCTGAACCCGGAAGAGCGGCTCAATGCCGATTTGAAGCACGCCATTGGTTCGAAAGCTCCGGCGCGCACCAAGGCATGGCACAAGGCATTAAAGCGGGCAGGCAGCGGGAATTTCCGCCGGCATGGCCTCGAACACCTGGGCAAGCTGGCACCTTCAAGAAGGCACTCCGTTGCACGTATTGCAGGAGTTGGGCGGGTGTTCATCGCCGGAGATAGTGCAGAAGTATGCGCACCTATCCAGTGAGCATCTCGCGCAATGGGTAGATTGCAGGCCGGCTGTTTTTGCTGAAAATTAACTGGGAAGCGGTACGTTTTTGACTACAGCGAAAGAAGAAGGGGCTAGACTTTTAGCCTAACCCCCTTGTTTTGTTTGGTAGCACGATTGGACTCGAACCAACCACCCCTTGGATGTCGACTGATTTATTCGTTGCAACACATTGTTTTTATTAATAGTAACAGTGCCGCTCGTTCCTCTTTTTGCACTGTTTTGGCAGGTCATCACCCCTCAAGTCACCGAAAAGCCACCACAGTATTGCATCGCAAGTCTGTGGCAATGCCTTTGCACAAAAGCATCGCTTTTGTACCAAATATATAATTCTCAGTCTTGTATCGCCAGTATGTAACGGCACTTCACAAATGCGCTGCATTTGTGGCTTGAAGTTGGACGATCATCGATATATCGTTTACTCTGCCAATCGAAGTAATGTTCCCTGAGCTTCGAATAAATTCAATCGCAAATTTAATAATGACATTAGAGCTAATACCCTTCGATATTGAGCTTCGCCTTCGGCAATTGGAGTTGCTGGACCGGATTACGCAAATCAGTCTAGCAAGCAATAACTTACAGGACCTCCTGAGAGGCTCTCTGGATTTAACACTTGAAGTATTCAATGCAGATCGCGCCTGGTTCTTGTACCCCTGCGACCCCGATGCTCCATCCTGGGGTGTTCCGATGGAGCGCTATCGTCCAGAATGGCCCGGGTTATACGAACAGGGTGTAGATTTCCCGATGGATAGCGAAGTAGCCGGGATATTCCGCGAAATGCTCAGGGCCAATGGCACGATCCAATATGGCCCCGATACCGATCATCCCGTCCCGCTCATTCTCGAGCAATTCTCAGTCAAATCCCAGTTGATGATAGCGCTGCGGCCGAAAATCGGGAAGGCGTGGTTGTTTGGCCTGCACCATTGTTCAAGTGTAGTGAAGCATGATGAAATTGAGCTAAAACTGTTCGTCACGATTGCTTTCCGTATTGCTGACGCCTTGAGCGCCTTGATCACGGTCAAGCAACTGCGCGAGAGTGAATCACATTTGCAAAAGTTGGCTGATTCGGTCATCGATCAAGCCGGAGTGCTGGTGGTGGTGCTGGATAAGCATGGGTGCATCGTGCGTTTCAACCAGGCTTGCGAGAAGCTGAGTGGATACGCCTTTGACGAAGTCGAAGACCAATACTTGTGGGACATACTGCTGCCACCGGAGGATGACGGCAACATTCCCCGAAATGCCGCTGAACCACTGGCGCAGAACTCGAATGGCATGGTGGGGCAGCATACCAATTTCTGGTTGAGCAAGAGCGGCAAACGCCATCTGATCGAGTGGAGCAACACTCTCCTTTTTGACACCAACGGCAACATGGAATTTATGGTGTGTGTTGGTATCGACACCACCGAGCGCAAGCAGGTCGAGGATGCGCTGCGGATTAGCACGCTAAAATATCAATTGTTGTTTGAAAGCTCACGCGATGCTCTGTCTGTAGTGTTGCCGCTAACAGGGAAGTTCATCGACGCGAATCAGTCAGCACTGGAATTGTTCGGTGCATCAAGCCTGGCCGATTTCACCACGCACGGGCCGGTGGATCTTTCGCCGGAGCGGCAGCCGGATGGACGCCTCTCAAGCGAGAAGGCGCAGGAAGTAATTGCGATAGCCATGCGCGAAGGCTCCCACTTTTTTGAATGGGAACACCAGCGGCTTGACGGGCAGCCGTTTGCCTCCGAAGTGCTGTTGACCCGCATGGAGCTGGAAGGGCAAGTATTGTTGCAAGGCACGGTGCGCAATATCTCTGAGCGCAAGCAGATCGAGCATGCGCTCGCCGAATCAATGCACAAGTTGGAAGATAAGGAGTTGTCCAAGAGCCGATTCCTTGCTGCGGCGGGGCATGATCTGAGGCAGCCTCTGGCTGCAGCCAATCTGTTCATTGATGCCCTCAAGCATTCTGCATTAACCCCTCAACAAAAAAAGACCATCCAACAATTGAATCAGTCGATGACCACTTTTGATGGACTGCTCGATTCATTGCTGAATATATCGAAGCTGGATTCGGGCATAATCAAGCCAAATTATGCACCGATCTATTTAGCCGATATCTTTTACTGGCTGGAACAGTCTTTCGCATTGATGGTCAGCGAGAAACACCTTGGATTCAAACTGTACTTCCCGACGAGAGAAACGCTTGTCGTTCGCAGCGACTTCGGTTTGCTCAAGTCATTGCTTATGAATCTTGTTTCCAATGCGATTAAATACACATCAAAGGGCGCCATCTTTGTTAGTGCCAGACGGCGCGGGAGTGATGTCCTCTTCCAAGTATGGGATACCGGCATAGGAATCAACTCTGATCAACTCAAGCACATCTTCGACGAGTTCTATCAAATCAATAACCCGCAGCGCGATAGAGCAAGCGGGTTGGGTCTGGGTCTAGCCATTGTTAAGCGCACAATAACGCTGTTAGGTGGTGATATTGAATGCCGCTCACAGATCGGACGAGGCTCGGTTTTCAAGTTTCGCTTGCCTTTGGATAGAACACCAGGCAGCGTGGTGCAACAGGACGTTACTGTGGCTCCGCAAGAAGATGTAGTCAACGACTCGTTCGCACGAGGCAGGCACTTTATTGTAGTGGAAGATGATGCACTGGTCGTGAAGGCCATGACCTGCTGGCTGGAGGCAATGGGCGGGGAGGTGAAATGCTTCAATAGTGCGGAGGATGCTTTGCTCCACGCTAATATCGAATACCACGATTACTACATCGTTGATTACATGCTAGGCGGCACACTCAATGGGATTCAATTCCTGAATCTGCTCCGTCAAAAACTGGGCAAGCCAATTAATGCGGTACTGGTGACTGGGGATACAACGACTAATTTCATCCGAGAAGTGGTGAATTGTGATTGGCCAGTGATACATAAGCCTTTCAAGATTGAAAAATTGATCTCTAGCCTCAAAACACTGGAAGGCAGTCACGCTTGACTGTCCGCTTAGGAGCAGTCGGGGGCATCTTGCCGAGACTATGAACAACACCGCATGGCAACGAGCGCGAAGGCTGGCCGGAATCCCCGACCTGCATATTCACAATCTGCGTCATACGGTGGGAATGCGGCTACGTGAGGCTGGGGTTAGAGAAGAAACGATTGCAGACATTTTGTGGCATGCCCAACAAGGCATGACAGCCTCATTACTCGGTGGGTAGTCCAGATTGATGAGCTTGTGGAGGCGTTAAACCGCATCACAAATAAATGCAGTCGGGTCAATCGCTGCCTCGCAATGATTCGAAGGGAACAGCTTGGTGAGAAAAGTCACCCAAAAGTCACCATCAAAATAAAAATGGGCTAGACCGTTTATGATCTAACCCATTGTTTTGTTTGGTAGGCACGATTGGACTCGAACCAACGACCCCTTGGATGTCGACCAAGTGCTCTAACCAGCTGAGCTACGCGCCTATTACAGGGTTCGCATTGTATCCGAAAGGCTATCGTGCTTCAAACGAAAATCACGCCTGCCAAACCCCATACCCTGCTTCGCGCAGGCCAATCGCCAACTCCACTTCCATGTCGCGAGCGCCGTCATAGGGCATCGGGTTATAAACTTCGTAGAGCTTGGGCAATAAGCGCAATCCGAATTCCTGTACGTAGCGGTTGGACTGGATACCTGCCTTGTGTTTGTCGAAGCGCACGTCGGGATCCAAGCCCGTCATGCCGACGTAAACGCACGGCTTGCCCGTGACGTAATCGGGGTTGGCTTTCCTGAATCGGCCTTTGTAAAGAACGTCTTTCGACAGTTCGATCACATAGACGTGGTAGTGGTCGCGGCGTCCCATGGTTGCGTTAAACTGAAAACGGCGATTGGTCCACGAAGTGGGGTAAGCAGGCATTTCGCCACAAGGCGAAAGCTCGCAAAGACACGAAAAGCGCGAACAACTTTAGCTTTCAATATTTTTTCGTGCTTTTCGTGAACCAGCTGTTTTTCTTGTTCTTGTAGGGTGCGCACGATTTTGTGCCCAAGCGGATACCAAACATAACTCAATAACTACCCGATGCCAGATTATCGAAGCGCGTGTACTCGCCTCTAAACGCCAATTCCACTTTGCCAATCGGGCCGTTACGCTGTTTGCCGATGATGATTTCGGCTTTGCCTTTATCGGGCGAATCGCTGTTATAGACTTCGTCGCGGTAGATGAACAAAATCAGGTCGGCATCCTGTTCGATTGCGCCCGATTCGCGCAAATCGGACATCACCGGACGCTTGTTGGGACGTTGTTCGAGGCTGCGGTTCAACTGGGACAGCGCAATTACCGGCACGTGCAGTTCCTTCGCCAGCGCCTTTAAGGAACGCGATATTTCCGATATTTCCGTGGCGCGATTTTCACTGGCTTTGCCTGCATTCGAACTCATCAATTGCAAATAATCCACCACGATGAGTCCCAGCCCGTTGTTCTGGCGATGCAGGCGGCGCGACCGCGCACGCAGGTCCAGGGCAGACAGCGCGGCACTTTCGTCGATATAGATGGGCGCGTCGTTCAGCTTGCCGAGCGCATGGGTCAAGCGCCCCCAATCGTCGTCCTGCAAGCGCCCGGTGCGCAGATCATGCTGATTGAGTTTGCCGACCGAGCCGAGCATACGCATCGCCAGCTGCGAAGCGCCCATTTCCATGCTGAAAATCGCTACCGGCAATTTGCTGTCCATCGCCACGTTCTCGGCAATGTTGATGGAAAACGCGGTTTTGCCCATGCTCGGGCGGCCCGCCACAATGACCAGGTCACCCGCCTGCAAGCCGGAGGTCATGCGATCCAGATCGGTAAAGCCGGTCGCGGTTCCGGTAATGTCGCTGGGATTGTCGCGCGCGTACAAGGTCTCGATGCGCTCCACCACCTGTGACAACAGCGGCGGCATGGCCATGAATCCCTGCTTGCCTTTCGAGCCCGCCTCGGCGATTTCGAACACTTTGCTTTCCGCCTCATCGAGCAGTTGAGCGGCATCGCGACCGGTCGGGTTGTAGGCGCTGCTGGCGATGTCGGTGCCGACCTCCGCCAGCTTGCGCATGATGGAGCGCTCGCGCACGATTTCGCCATAGCGGCGGATATTGGCCGCCGACGGCACGTTCTGCGCCAAGCCGCCCAGGTAAGGCAAACCGCCCACCTTGTCCAGCTCACCGGCAATCTCCAGCGCTTCGGCCACGGTAATCACGTCTACCGGTTTCGCCAGCTCGCTCAAACGCACAATCTGGCGGAAGATCAGGCGGTGTTCCTGACGATAGAAATCGTCGGCGGTCATCAGGTCGGCAATCCTGTCCAGCGCAGTCGAATCAAGCATCAGACCGCCCAGCACCGATTGCTCGGCCTCTACCGAGTGGGGTGGCAATTTGATCTGGTCGAGCTGTACGTCAGAATTGGAAAAGTTTTGCATTTATTGAACCGAATAATTACCGTTGAACGTCTGGTATTTTAACTCGCTACCCAAGAAATGCCTAAAAACAAAAAAGGACTGTCGCCAGTCCTTTTTGTATTGCCTTGATGCCGCAGCGAATTACTGTTCGCCAAGCACCGAGACCGTGATGTCCACCACCACATCGGTATGCAACGCAATACTGATGCGATGATCGCCGATCTGTTTGAGGTGGCCTTCAGGCATGCGCACTTGTGATTTTTCAACTTCAAAGCCTTGCTGAACAAGCGCGGCGGCGATGTCAGCATTGGTGACAGAGCCAAACAGCTTGCCATCCACACCGGCTTTTTGCACGATCTGCACCGTCGCGCCGGCCAGCTTTTCGCCGCGCGCTTGCGCATCGGCCTGCTTGGCCTTGTCAGCTGCCTCTATTTCCACACGACGCGCCTCAAACTCGGCCATGTTAGCGGTGGTTGCGCGCTTGGCCTTGCCTTGCGGGATCAAAAAATTGCGGGCGTAGCCGTTCTTGACCTTGACTACATCGCCCAATTGACCGACGTTGGTCACTTTTTCCATCAGAATTATTTGCATGACTTCGCTCCTTAGTGCAGATCAGTGTAAGGCATCAAAGCCAGGAAGCGCGCGCGTTTCACCGCGGTGCTCAGTTGACGCTGGAAGCGCGTCCTGGTGCCGGTGATGCGCGCCGGGATCAGCTTGCCGTTCTCGGAGATGAATTCCTTGAGGATGTTCACATCCTTGTAATCCACTTCGGCGATCTTCTCGACTGTGAAGCGGCAGAACTTGCGGCGCTTGAACAGATTGTTGCGGGAAGAACGTTTGTTCTTGTCATCTTTCTTTTTGTCTGGACGTGCCATGATGTTTCCTTATTCCAAAATTATGTCGTTAATATGCAAAACCAGTTGTCTGCTGCGGATGCTTTGCTGAGCTAAAAACCCGCGCACTAAAACGTTCTGTCCTACTGCAAACTGTGCAACCTTATCGGCCACACCGGCAAATGCCAGCGCATTCACTTCACACTGCACCTGCCGCAAACCATTTGCTTCGGACTGCTGCGAGGCATGGCTTAATGTCAGTGCCACTCTCGCCACCCCAGCCGGGGTATAACGCAAACTTTCCAGTGCGATCAACTCGCCGCTGATGACAACCTGATTACGCGCCAATTGCCAATGATTAAGCGGCTACAGCAGCCACTTCAGCAGCTGCTGGTGCAGCAGCCACTGGTGCAGAGCCTTCGGTCGGCATGGAGCGGGATTTTTCTTCCTTCATCATGGCGGACGGTTCGGTGACGGCAACCTTGGTCTTGACGGTCAAATGACGCAACACCGCATCATTGAAGCGGAATGCGTGCTCCAGTTCGTCCAGCGTTTCCTGATTGCATTCGATGTTCATCAGCACGTAATGTGCCTTGTGAATTTTTTGGATTGGATAAGCCAACTGACGGCGTCCCCAGTCTTCCAGCCGATGGATATGACCATCCTTGGAAGTGACCAGTGTGCGATAGCGCTCGATCATCGCGGGCACTTGCTCGCTTTGATCGGGATGCACGATAAACACGATTTCGTAATGTCGCATTACATCTCCTTATGGTTAAGCCCCCCGCTTGCGGTGCGGTGGAGCAAGGTATGTGAACTGCCCATAACAAATTTACAGGCACAGCCTCACAGGGGCGCGCATTATAGCGAAATAGGCTTACAGGTCAAGGAGTTTAATGCGCGCCGCACGATGAAAGTCCGCCACTTGGGCTGCTGCGCATACGACAGAGGAAAACCACGCTGAAGCCCGCGCCCAGCGGGATCGGCAGCGGCATTGGAGTGTTGCCGGGGTTTGACTCGGCGGGTGTGACCCGCCCTACGACAGCTGCGGAACCTTGGTGCAGCCAGTTACGGCCATCCACGTTGCCGTACCGCTTCAAATAAACAAATCGCTGTTGCTGCAGCGGCATTCAGCGATTCGATCTTGCCGTGCATGGGGATAGTGACTGTTTGTGTGGCAATATCCAGCAAGTCCGCAGACAGCCCCGCTCCTTCGTTGCCGACCAGAAACGCCACATTGCCGCGCAAGTCGCAGTCATACAGGCTGCGTTTGGCTTGCAGGCTGGCCGCCAGCAACATGCCGGCAGAGTGGTTAGCAGGCAAGCCGCGTAGCGGCTGCTCGCAAAATGCCCTGGCCACGCCCGGCAAATCCTGCCGCTCGTGAATATTCAGCGCAAAATGTCCGCCCATTGCGGCGCGCAGCACCTTGGGCGACCATGCATCGGCGCAGCCCGTGGAAAGGAAAACCGCATCGCACCCCGCCGCAGCCGCCGAGCGCAACATCGAGCCGATGTTGCCCGGATCCTGGATATCCTCCAGCAATAGCGCGAAGCGGCTATCGGCTATCGTTCCTGCCGGCTGCGGCAGGTCGATCAACGCGAGAATGCCGGTCGGCGTTTTCAGTTCGCTGAGTTCCGCGAATAATTTGTCATCCAGTTGCACGATGGGCACATCGCCCACTCGCTTAAGCAATGCAGCAATCTCTTCATCCCGCAACGCGGCTGCATTCAGCAGAATGTGTTGCGGCATCATTCCGGCATCCAGATAAGCCGCCAGCAAATGCGTGCCGTCCAGCAAAGTCTGGTTAGCTTTGCCGCGTTGCCGCGCCGAACCGGCAAGCTTGCCGAGTTCCTTGAAGAACGGATTGTCGCGGGACTGGATCAGCTTCATGCCTTGATGTCTTTCAAATCTGCAAGGGCGCGATTCATCGCGCCCCTACATTGCAAATGAATTATGCGTGCGCCGCTGCGTCCAGTTCCAGCAGCGCGCCAATTTCTTCCAGCGGCGGAAGTTCCTGCAAGGCACGCAGATTGAGGTCGTCGAGCAGTTGCCTGGTGGTGGCGAACAATTCCGGTTTGCCCGGCGCATCGCGTGTGCCGACCACTTCTACCCAGCCGCGCGTTTCGAGTGTTTTGAGGATTTGCGAGGAAACCGCGACGCCGCGTATTTCCTCGATGTCGCCGCGTGTGACGGGCTGGTGGTAGGCGATGATGGCGAGCGTTTCCAGCACTGCACGCGAGTAGCGCGGCTGTTTTTGCGGGTTGAGCCGGTCCAGGTATTGCTGCATTTCCGGTTTGGCGCGGAACCGCCAGCCGCTGGCCACTCGGGTCAATTCCACGCCGCACCCTTGCCAGTCCTGCGTGAGTTCTTCGAGCAGCGTTTCGAGCTGGCGATTGTCCAATGGCGCATCGCTGAGCTTTTTCAACTCCGCTAACGAAAGGGGTTCGGCGCTGGTCAGCAGCGCGGTTTCCAGCACGCGCTTGAACTGCGCTGTGTCGATGGGTTCACCATCTGATTCCGTTCGCCCTGAGCCTGTCGAAGGGTCGCTGCCAAGCAGCGGCGAATCTAAGGACGTACCACCTGCTTCGACATAACCACCGACTTGGCTGTCGTCTTTTGACAGCCTAGTCGAATGGCTAGTAGTTTCATCAAGCTCAGCACGAACGGACAGTAGTGCATCACCGTGCAATGTTGCTTCACTCGGCAATGGCACTTCACTCTGCGGTAATGGCTCGGCTTGTTCGGACATATATACTCCCCAATGTTTCACTTTGCTGGATTTCCACCAGATATTCTTTGGCTAATTCAAGAATGGCGATAAAGGTGACCACCAGTTTCGCCACGCCGCTTTCCACATCAAACAGTTTGTCGAACTCGACAAACTCGCCTCCTTGCAAACAACGCAGCACATGTGTCATCTGCTCGCGCACCGACAATTGTTCGCGGCGCACCTTGTGATGCGTGTTGAGCTTGGCGCGTGCCAGCAGCCCCAGCCAAGCCTGGCGCAAGTCTTCAACGCTGACCTCCGGCAGACGTTCCTGCATGGTGCGCTCGATCAGCACTTGCACGATCTCGAAATCTCGACCGGCTTGCGGCAACTCGTTGAGCCGGTGCGCGGCAAGTTTCATCTGCTCGTATTCCAGCAAGCGGCGCATCAGTTCGGCGCGCGGGTCTTCGCCCTCTTCTTCGCTGACCTTGGGCGGGCGCGGCAACAACATGCGCGATTTGATTTCAATCAGCACTGCCGCCATCAACAGATACTCGGCAGCCAGTTCCAGGCGATGCTGCATCATTTCGATGTAGGCCATGTATTGCCGGGTCAATTCCGCCATCGGAATATCCAGCACATCGAGATTGTGCTTGCGAATCAGGTACAGCAATAAGTCCAGCGGCCCCTGAAAGTTTTCCAGTACCAGTTCCAGCGCATCCGGCGGAATGTACAGATCATGCGGCAACTCCAGCAGCGGTTCGCCGTGGATGCGCGCTAGTGGTGCGGGGGGTTGAATATCGGCTTGGGTCATATTGAGTTAATGCGCACAGCAATCCCGTTGCAACTGAACCGGCGGGCACGGCATGGTACCAAACGAACAGAACACACAGCAATCGCCGGGTTTTGGGCGCAGCACGGTATGGCACGCAGTGCATTCGTAAAAAAACTGGCAGGCATCGGTCGGCATCGTTTCTTCTTTGATCGCGCCACAGTGCGGACAGGTAATAGTTGATTGCAGGATAGCTTTCATAGGGAACCCATGGTATCTAGCTGTAGCTCAGCCCCATCGCTTCGCGCACCTCGCGCATGGTCTCTGAAGCCAGTTTGCGCGCTTTTTCGCAGCCGTCGGCGATGATGTTGCGCACCAGCGCCGGATCGTCCAGATACAGTTGCGCGCGTTCGCGCATCGGGCGCTGCTCTTCGAGCACCGCGTCGATCACCGGCTGTTTGCATTCGATGCAGCCGATGCCAGCGCTCTTGCAGCCCTGTATGACCCATTGTTTGGTCTGCTCGTTGGAATACACCAGATGCAGCGGCCATACCGGGCATTTGTCCGGGTCGCCCGCGTCGGTACGGCGGATGCGCGCCGGGTCGGTCGGCATCGTGCGGATTTTCCTGCTGACGCTGGACTCGTCCTCGCGCAGCGTGATGGTGTTGTCGTAAGACTTGGACATTTTCTGCCCGTCCAGCCCGGGCATTTTCGAGGCGGCGGTAAGCATCGCGCGCGGCTCGGACAGGATCATCTTGCCGCCGCCTTCCAGGTAGCCGAACAGGCGTTCTCGGTCGCCATGGCTCAGGCTCTGCTGCTCGTCCAGCAAGGATTTGGCGGATTCCAATGCTTCGTCATCACCCTGCTCCTGATAGCGGGTGCGCAGTTCGGCAAACAGCTTGGCCTTTTTCCCGCCGAGCTTTTTGACCGCCGCTTCAGCCTTTTCCTCAAAGCCAAGTTCGCGTCCGTAGATGTGGTTGAAGCGGCGCGCGATCTCGCGGGTGAATTCGATATGCGGAACCTGGTCCTCGCCCACCGGCACCTGGGTGGCACGGTAAATCAGGATGTCCGCGCTTTGCAGCAGCGGGTAGCCGAGGAAACCATAAGTGCTCAAATCTTTCTCGGAGAGTTTTTCCTGTTGATCCTTGTAGGTCGGCACGCGTTCCAGCCAGCCCAGCGGGGTAATCATCGACAACAGCAAGTGCAGTTCGGCATGTTCCGGCACGCGCGACTGGATGAACAGCGTGGCGTGGGCGGGATCGACCCCCGCCGCCAGCCAGTCCACCACCATGTCCCACACGCTTTGTTCGATGATTTGCGGCGTGTCGTAATGCGTGGTCAGCGCGTGCCAGTCGGCCACGAAGAACAGGCATTCGTATTCGTGCTGCATCTGCACCCAATTTTTCAACACCC
>JAUSMR010000146.1 GCA_030645955.1 Gallionella sp.
CAGTTTACAGACCACCTCACCGACATTCAGGATTGATATGAAACGCGAAACCCACTTGAAAAATGCAGCTTTGATGGCCCGTCGTCAGGCCGCCATTCCCCGCGGCGTTGGCCAAAGCCACGAAGTTTTTATCGCACGCGGCGAAAACGCCGAGGTGTGGGATGTCGAGGGCAAGCGCTATATTGACTTTGCGGGCGGCATTGCCGTGCTCAATACCGGGCATCGCCATCCCGCCCTCATTGAAGCGGTCAAGGCGCAGCTCGACCTGTACACCCACACCTGCTTTCAGGTGCTGGCGTATGAGCCTTATGTTGAGCTGGCTGAGCGCATCAATGCCAAGGCACCGGGCGACTTCGCCAAGAAGACACTGTTTCTGACCACCGGCTCCGAAGCGGTGGAAAACGCCGTCAAGATTGCCCGGGCGCACACCAAGCGCGCGGCCATCATCGCGTTCACCAGCGGCTACCACGGCCGCACCCTGCTCACACTGGGCTTGACCGGCAAGGTGGCGCCGTACAAGACAGGTTTCGGACCATTTCCAGCTGAGATTTTTCACGCCCAGTTCCCCGATGTGTTGCACGGCTTCAGCATTGATGACTCCATCGCTTCAATTGAATCGATCTTCAAGAACGATGTGGAAGCCAGTCGCGTGGCGGCCATCATTGTGGAGCCGGTGCAGGGCGAAGGCGGCTTCAATGTTGCACCCACCGAATTTTTACAGCGCCTGCGCGTCCTTTGCGACCAAAACGGCATTTTGCTGATTGCCGATGAAATCCAGACCGGCGCGGGCCGCACCGGAACCTGGTTTGCAATCGAGCAAAGCGGCGTCGCACCGGACATGATCACCATGGCCAAGTCCATGGCAGGCGGCTTCCCGATCTCGGCGGTGGTGGGCCGCGCTGAAGTGATGGATGCGCCAGCGCCTGGCGGTCTGGGCGGCACCTATGCGGGCAGTCCCCTGTCATGCGCGGCGGCCTTGGCTGTGCTGGACGTGTTTGAAAAAGAAAACCTCCTGGAGCGCAGCCGTCAGCTCGGCGCGCACTTGACCGCCAGCCTGAAAACGCTTGCGGCCAAGAATCCGTGCATTGCAGATGTGCGCGGTCTCGGTGCCATGGTGGCCATTGAGCTTTGCAAGGGCGGCGATCTGCACCAACCTGATGCAGATCTGACCAAACGACTGTGCGCCGAGGCGACAAAGCGCGGGCTGATTTTGTTGTCGTGCGGCACCTATGGCAACGTGATCCGCATTCTGGTGCCACTGACCGCCAGTGACGCCATCGTCGATGAAGGCCTGGCCATCATTGCAGCATCCCTGACAGCTATTCAGGCAGCTTGATTTCCACTTGAGTAGCATCAAGGTACGATTTTTGCTATCTGTAAATATATATCATTGCCCTGCACTGAATTGAAGCTGAAAGGTATTTGCAAAAAATGTCGACCAAAGAACTTGTGAAGTTTGCGGGAGTTCAAAAAACCTACGATGGCAGCACGCTCGTGGTCCGCAATCTCAACCTTGACATTCAAGCGGGGGAATTTCTGTCTTTGCTGGGTCCGTCAGGCTCCGGAAAAACAACCACGCTCATGATGCTGGCCGGCTTTGAGTCGCCCACGGCGGGCGAGATTTTTTTGAATGGCAATCCCATCACCAAAACGCCGCCCCACAAACGCAACTTTGGCATGGTGTTTCAAAACTACGCGCTATTCCCCCATATGACGGTGGCCGATAACGTAGCCTATCCGCTGACCGTTCGCAAGCTGGGAAAGTCCGATCGCGAAGCCAAGGTCAAACGTGCGCTGGATATGGTGCAGATGGGGCATATGGGCGCACGTTTCCCCGGGCAACTGTCGGGCGGCCAGCAGCAGCGCATCGCTTTGGCGCGTGCACTGGTGTTTGACCCTCAATTGGTGCTGATGGATGAGCCGCTGGGCGCCCTGGACAAGCAACTGCGCGAGCACATGCAAATTGAGTTAAAAGCCCTGCACCGCAAGCTGGGCCTGACGTTTGTGTATGTCACGCATGACCAGTCCGAGGCACTCACCATGTCTGACCGGGTGGCGGTGTTTAGCGATGGCGCCATCCAGCAAATTGACGTGGTCACCCAGTTGTATGAAACGCCGGTCAACCGTTTTGTAGCCGGCTTTGTGGGCGACAACACCATTTTTGAGGGCCTGGTGACGGCCAACGCAGACAAACAGTGCAGCGTGCACCTGCCCTGCGGCACCACATTGGACGGCCTGAATGTCAACGCGGCAACGGCCACGCAAGCCGTGCAGGCCTGCATTCGGCCGGAACGGATTGTCGTGTCACTGGCCAATGAAAAGCCTGGTGACAACAGCATTCAGGCGGTTGTGGGCGATGTCATTTATTTTGGCGATCACCTGCGACTGCGCTGCACGCTGCCGGGACAAGCTGATGCGACCGTCAAGATTCCACTTTCAAGCAATGCAGTCCCTCAGCCCGGACAAGCCGCCTGGCTGCATTTGCCACCCGAGCACCTCAGGATCTATCTCTGATCCCTTTGCAAACCTCAACTCCTCCATTCATTACCAGCAAGAAGGACCTCGTCGATGAAACTCAAACCTATCGTGGCAGCCGTTGCGCTTATCGCCTCATTTGCAAGCTATGCCCAGACCCAGATCACGGTTGTGAACTTTGGTGGCGCCAATGGCAATGCCCAGAAAAAAGCCTACTTTGAACCCTTTGAGAAAAGCAGCGGCAACAAAATTGTCGGCGTCGAATACAACGGTGAACAAGCCAAAATCAAGGCCATGGTCGAGAGCAAGAAAGTCACATGGGACGTGGTTGAGGTCGAATCCCCCGATGTGACGCGCGGTTGCGATGAAGGTCTGTTTGAAAAGATGGACTACAGCAAGATTGG
>JAUSMR010000150.1 GCA_030645955.1 Gallionella sp.
CAAGGTGGGCATTCCCGCCGAATACAACTGGCAGAGCCTGAAGGCCAAGCGCGGAGCGGAACTGGAGGTGCATTACGTGACGCTGTTGCGCGAGCTGGGCAACAAGCCGGGGATGCTGGGGACGATTTTCACCAAGGCGCAGAACAAGATTCAAGACCCGGCCAAGCTGTATCGCCTGATCGACATGGTGAACGAAACGCAGTGGGTGACGATGGGCGCGGATGTGAAGGGCGACATCTATGAGGGCTTGCTGGAACGCAACGCGGAAGACACCAAGTCCGGCGCTGGGCAATACTTCACGCCGCGCGCCTTGATCCGCGCGATGGTGGAATGCGTGCGCCCGGAACCGAACAAGACCATCGCCGATCCGGCCTGCGGCACGGGCGGATTTTTTCTGGCGGCGTATGACTTTCTGGTGTCCCAACACAAGATGGACAAGACGCAGAAGGCTTTTCTCAAACACGATACGTTTAACGGCAATGAGATCGTAGCGGGAACGCGCCGCCTGGCCTTGATGAATATGTTTCTGCACAACATCGGCGAGATCGATGGCGAGAGCATGGTGTCGCCCAACGACGCGCTGGTGGCCGATGGCGGCAAGCGCTTCGACTACGTGCTGGCGAATCCGCCCTTCGGCAAGAAGAGTTCGATGAGCTTTACGAATGATGAAGGCGAGCAGGAGAAGGACGACCTGACCTACAACCGGCAGGATTTCTGGGCGACCACGTCCAACAAGCAACTCAACTTTGTGCAGCACATCCGCACCATGCTGAAAACCACTGGACGTGCGGCAGTGGTGGTGCCGGACAACGTGCTGTTCGAGGGCGGCGCAGGGGAGACGGTGCGCAAGAAGCTGCTGGAGACCACTGAGCTGCATACCATCCTGCGCTTGCCCACCGGCATCTTCTACGCCAACGGCGTGAAGGCGAACGTGCTGTTCTTCGACAATCGCGCGGCGAGCAAAGAGCCGTGGACGAAAGAAGTCTGGTATTACGACTACCGCACCAACATTCACCACACCCTGAAAAAGAAACCGCTGCGCTTCGAGGATTTGCAGGAGTTCATCGCCTGCTACAACCCGCTGAACCGCCACGAGCGCAAGGAAGGTTGGAACGAGGCTACGAACCCGGAAGGCCGCTGGCGCAAATTCAGCTACGAGCAAATCATTGCGCGCGACAAGACCAGTCTGGATATATTCTGGTTAAAGGACAAGAGCCTGGCCGATCTGGATAACCTGCCGGAGCCGGATGTGCTGGCGGGCGAGATTATCGAAAACCTTGAGGCGGGGTTGAACAGTTTCAGGGAGATTGCGGCAGCGCTGTGAAATTCGAAACCGGGAATGTGCTCGAATAGGCTTGCCGCGTTTCTGCCCAAAAAAACTTTACGAAAAATAATGCCCGCTTGCGCGGGCATTAACTTGCATTAAAACTTCGTTTTATTGCGATTTAAGCGCGACGAACACTTCTTCCAGCATCTTCTTGGCATCGCCGAACAGCATGCGGTTGTTTTCCTTGTAGAACAGCGGATTATCGACGCCCGCGTAGCCTGAGGCCATGCTGCGCTTCATCACGATCGAGGTCTTGGCTTTCCAGACTTCCAGCACCGGCATTCCGGCGATCGGGCTGTTTGGGTCGTCCTGCGCAGCCGGGTTGACGATGTCGTTGGCGCCGATAATCATGGCGACATCGGTATTGGGGAAGTCGGCGTTGAGTTCATCCATTTCCAGCACGATGTCGTAGGGTACTCTGGCCTCGGCCAGCAGCACGTTCATGTGGCCGGGCATGCGACCGGCAACCGGATGAATGCCGAAACGCACATTGACGCCCTTTTCGCGCAGATACTGGGTGATCTCGTTGACTGTGTGCTGGGCCTGCGCCACCGCCATGCCATAACCCGGCACGATGATCACGTTCCTGGCTTCGCGCAACAGTTCGGCGGTCTCGGTTGCACTGATCGCCACCACTTCGCCGGCCGGTTGCGCGTCGCCGCTCGGCGTAGCGGGCGTGCCGCCACCGGTGCCGAAGCCGCCAGCGATCACGCTGATGAAGTTGCGGGCCATCGCCTTGCACATAATGTAGGAAAGAATCGCGCCGCTTGAACCCACCAGCGCACCGATGACGATCAGCAGGTCGTTATTCAGCATGAAACCGGTCGCCGCTGCCGCCCAGCCGGAGTAGCTGTTCAGCATCGACACCACCACCGGCATGTCGGCGCCGCCGATCGCCATCACCATGTGTATGCCGAACAACAGCGCGATCACGGTCATCACGATTAGCGGAATCATGCCGTCGGCAGTCGAGTGCACATTGAGGAACTTGTAGCCGAAACCGATCACCACCAGCAGGCCGAGCAGGTTCATCCAGTGGCGCGCGGGCAGCAGCAGGGGCTTGCCGCCGATCTTGCCGGACAGTTTGCCGAAGGCAATGATCGAGCCGGAGAAAGTAACCGCGCCGATCAGGATGCCAAGGTAGATTTCGGCTTCGTGGATCGCCTTTTCGGCACCAGCGAGCTGCACCGACGGGTCAATGTAGCTGGCGTAGCCGACCAGGCAGGCAGCGAGGCCTACCAGGCTGTGCATCAATGCGACCAGTTCGGGCATTTGCGTCATCTTCACCACGCGGGCGGCGTAGATGCCGATGCCGCCGCCGACCACCATGGCGCCGACGATCCATGGGATGCCGGCCATTGTGACGCGCGGGCCGAAGATGGTCGCCAGCACGGCAAGGGCCATGCCGATCATGCCGTAGAGGTTGCCGCGCCGCGAAGTTTCCGGATGGGACAGGCCGCCGAGACTCAGAACGAAAAGTATCGTTGCGCCGATATATGAAACAGTTGCTAGACTTTCAGACATGATTGCTTACCTTATATTGTTTTTCACGGCCTTATTTGCGGAACATCGCCAGCATGCGCTGGGTAACGGCGAAGCCGCCGAACATGTTGACTGCGGTGAGTGCCAGCGCAACGAACGCCAGCGCGAGGATGAGCCCCCTGCCATCGGCTGCTCCCTCTATCGGCGGCGCGATCTGCACCAGCGCACCGATTGCGATGATGCTGCTGATCGCATTGGTGACGCTCATCAGCGGCGTATGAAGGGCAGGGGTGACGTTCCACACCACCATGTAGCCTACGAAGCAGGCAAGCACGAACACCGTGAAGTGCCCGAGGAATGCCGCCGGCGCATAGGCGCCGATAAGCAGGAACAGCACGGCGGCGACGCCGAACATGATCGCCAGCTTGCCTCCGGCCATCGGCTCACTGCTGCCGCCGTGGCCCTTCGCTGCTGGCGCAGCCGCTTTTGCAGCAGCCGGTTTGGCCGGCGCTGCCGACAGCTTCGGCGCGGGTGCTGGCCAGGTGATGTTGCCTTCCTTGATGACCGTCAGGCCGCGGATGGCGTCGTCTTCCATGTTGACGTTGATGATGCCGTCCTTGGTCTTGCACAGTTCTTCGGTCAGGCGGAACAGGTTGGTCGCATAAAGCGTGGAGGATTGCTTGGCCAGGCGGCTCGGCAAATCCGTATAACCGATAATCGTCACACCGTGCTTCACCACAGCCTGGCCGGGTTCGGTCAGTTCGCAGTTGCCGCCCTGCTCGGCCGCCAAGTCGACGATGACGCTACCCGGCTTCATCGACTGCACCATTTCGGCGGTGATCAGCTTGGGCGCTGGCTTGCCGGGAATCAGCGCGGTGGTGATGATGATGTCCACCTCCTTGGCCTGCTTGGCGTACATCTCGCGCTGGGCCAGCTGGAAGCCCTCGCTCATCACCTTGGCGTAGCCGCCGCCGCCGGAACCTTCTTCCTCATAATCGACCTTGACGAATTCGCCGCCCATCGACTTGACCTGATCGCCCACTTCGGGGCGCGTGTCATTGGCACGCACGATGGCGCCCAGGCTGACGGCGGTACCGATCGCGGCGAGGCCGGCAACGCCGGCACCGGCGATGAAGACCTTGGCTGGTGGCACTTTACCTGCAGCCGTGATCTGGCCGTTGAAGAAGCGGCCGAAGGCGTTGGCGGCCTCGATGACGGCGCGGTAGCCGGTGATGCCGGCCATCGAGGTCAACGCGTCCATCTTCTGGGCGCGGCTCAGCATGCGCGGCAGCGAGTCGATGGCCAGCACCGTGGCCTTCTTCACTGCCAGTTGCTGCATCAATTCGGGGTTCTGTGCCGGCCAGATGAAGCTCACCAGCGTGCCGCCTTCGCGCATCAGGCCGACTTCTTCCTTGCTTGGTCCGCGCACCTTGAAGACGATGTCGGATGAGGACCACAGCTTGGCTGCCCCGGCAATAATTTCTGCGCCTGCGGCGCGGTAGGTGTCGTCGCTGAAATTCGCTGCATCACCGGCACCGGATTCGACGGCGACCTTGAAGCCCAGCTTGATGAGCTTTTCAACGACATCGGGCACGGTGGCCACGCGTTTTTCACCCGCGGCTATTTCCCGGGGAATTCCTATCATCAGTGTCATGGAGTTTTCCGTTTCGATTTAAGTTGTTTTTGTTTGTCGTTTCGACTTGATTATTCTTTTCGCCACACCATCAATGTTTCGCTGCACCTGCAAAAGGTCGTTCATTCTGGATGCGCGAATTTGCGATGATACTTCAAAAATCTTCCGGTTATCAACCTTCTTTTGCCGCTTATTGCTGAGCCAAAAATCACCAAAGGAATCCGGTTTTTTAGGGAAATTTTATCGCCAGCAGATGTACGGATTGTGACAGCTGCCGATCACCTATTGATCCGGCACGAATAGAGTTTTCACTCCGTTCGGCCTGAGCTTGTCGAAGGCTTGTGGCCATTCATGTTTCGACAGGCTCAACACGAACGGCTTCATACATTATTCGTGCCGAATCTATAATTCGCGCTCAGGCCGTTTGAACGAGAAGATATGCGGTTCGCAGACAGACACATCAGAACAGGCTGCGATTTATCGCCATATGCACCCCGATACTCGCCGCATAGCCGAGCGCAATCGCCGGTGTCCATTTGAGGTGGCCGAAGAAGGTGTAGACGCCGCGCGCCTGGCCCATCAACGCAACGCCGGCTGCCGAACCGATAGACAGCAACGAGCCTCCGACCCCGGCAGTCATCGTCACCAGCAGCCACTGGCCGACCGACATATCCGGCATCATGGTCAGCACCGCGAACATCACCGGGATGTTATCGACGATGGCCGAGATAAAGCCGATAGCGATGTTGGCGTTGGTCGCACCCCATTCACCGTAGATCACCTGCGAGATCATGCCGAGATAGCCGATGAAGCCGAGGCCGCCGACACACATCACCACTCCGTAGAAGAAGAACAGCGTGTCCCATTCGGCGCGCGCCACCTTACGGTAGATATCGAACGCTACCGGGCTGCCGATGTTTTCCGCATCGCCGCCACGGGCGTGGGTCTTTTCGCCGCGCACCTTCAGGTAATAGGCGAAAAACTGGAGTAGCGAGAGGCCGGTGAGCATGCCGATGACAGGCGGCAGGCTGAGTACGCTGTGGAAACTCACTGCCAGTGCGATAGTGAACAGGAACAATGCCACGATGGTGAGTGCGCCACGCCGCATTGCAATCATTTCGCCGCCGCCTTGAGGTTTTTCGTCCGGCACGGAAAAATGCATCAGCGCCGCCGGCACCAGCCAGTTAACCAGCGACGGAATGAACAGCGCAAAGAACACCCAGAAATCGACGGGGCCATTGCTGGCCTGGATGTTCTTCTGCCAGACCATCAGCGTGGTGATGTCGCCAAACGGGCTGAAAGCGCCACCGGCGTTGGCGGCGACCACGATGTTGATGCACGCGAGCATGACAAATTTTTTATTGCCACCGCCGACTGCCATAACCACGGCTGCCATCAACAGCGCGGTGGTCAGGTTGTCAGCGATAGGTGAGATGAAGAAGGCCAGCAGGCCGGTCACCCAGAACAGCGCGCGATAGCCGAAACCCTTGCGGATCAGCCAGGAGCGCAACGCCTCGAACACATTGCGTTCATCCATCGCATTGATGAAGGTCATCGCGACCAGCAGGAACAGCATCAGCTCGGCATATTCCTCCAGGTTGTGGCGCAACGCGGTCTCGACGACATGCGGGATGTCGTGCGACTGGTAATGCCATGCGATCAACGCCCAGATGATGCCTGCGGCCAGCATCACCGGTTTGGATTTGCGCAGATGGGTGAATTCCTCGGCCATCACGACCAGGTAGGCGACAAAGAACAGCAGCACCGAAGTGATGCCGACCCAGTTGCCGGTCAGGTCGAGACGTTCTGCGCCTTCAGAGGCATACGCAGATAACGCCATAAACAACAGGGCTACAAGTGCGGCAAATCGCTTCATCAGTTTGACTCCGGGAAAATTATTCTGGCTAGCCAACGCGGAGGCCAGCCAGCGCAACGCATTCTAACTGTTCGTGGCTTGTTATCGAAGAATGAGCAGTCGGATTCGAAGTGAACGACACTCGTTTTTGGATTACCCATCTCTGCTGTAAAACCACTTGAGCAAAAACGCCGGCGACATGGTAGTCAGCGCGATGACGATCAGCAGCGCAGCATACAGCTCGCCATTCAAAATGCCCTGGCTGAATCCCAGTTGCGCGAAAATCAGACCCACCTCGCCGCGCGGAATCATCGAGAGGCCGATGGCGATCTGGTTTCGGCGCGGTTCGCGGATGAAGAAGCCTGCTGCGAACTTGCCGATGAAGGCCGCCAGCAGCAAGGACCCAGCCAACCCCCAGATGAACGCCGAACTCCAGTTCACCTCGCTCAGGTTGAGCGAGACGCCGACCATCACGAAGAACAGCGGCGAGAAGGTGTGGATCAGCGGGCGCATCTGCTCTTCAAGGCGGTGCGCCAGTTTCGGGCTGGGCTTGAAAATAAGCGCCGTCTTTCCCATCGGGAACTTGAAACCAAAGTGCTGGCTGAACGCCAGTCCTGCCGCGAAGCCGCCCATGATCTCCGGCGCCCCGACCGCATGCGCCAGCCACGAGAACAGCAGGATCAGCGACAGCGCCATGGTCAGCAACAGTCCGGGCGTGGCGGCGTGCTGGTCGAGTCGGTCGATCACTACCGCCGCCAGTTTGGCGACGATGGGTGCCAGCACCATGAACAGCACGATGTACAGACTCACCTCACCCAATGCCTTGATCGACACCTGTTGTTCCACCGCGAATTGATACAGGAACGCGAGCGCCAGCACACCGAGGATGTCGTCCAGCACCGCCGCGCCGATCACGATCTGCGCCTCGTCCGATTGGCGCTTGCCCAGATCGTCCAGCACACGCACGGTGATACCGATGCTGGTGGCAGTGAGCGTGCCGCCGATGAACAAGGCAGTGAGATCGGACAGGCAGAACAGCCAGGCACTGACCCCGTAACCCAATCCGAACGGCAGGATGAAACCGACGATCGCGACGATGTAGGGCTTGCTGCCGGAGCGCGCCAGACGGGAGAGGTTGGTATCCATGCCCACTTCGAACAGCAGCAGGATGATGCCGATCTCGGCCAGCAGTTTCATCGTGGTGTCGGGCGAAACCCATCCCAGCAGCGAAGGGCCGACCAGCAGCCCGGCCAGCAGTTCGCCGATGACAGATGGGATGCCGAAGCGCGCCACCGTCTCGGAAAGTACCCGAGCCGAAATCAGGATGATGGCGAGAAACAGGAAGAATTGATGCAGTTCCATATCAAGAAATTTTGCCTATCGTCTGGCAGAGGTTTGTTCAGCATGCGCGGAACGAGCATTATAGAGCGCCGCCAGCACCATCATCATGCTGGCGACCGCGCCAGAATTTTATCGGGTGCCACGCGGAAGCGATTCAATGCGGCATCAACCACCCCTTCCAGACTCCCGCTGTCAGCATACTTTGTGCGCAGGTAACTGGCGTCGCTGCCTTCATGAATAACCGGATAGAGATGTTCCAGCGCTGCCACGCCTCCAAGCGCCTCAGCATGTGGTTCGATGCGGCGTAGCGTGGCAAGGATGTCTTCGCGTAGCGACTGGGTTTCATGGGTCTTGGGGTGTACCAATGTGCCGTCAAGTCCGAAGCGACATGCCTGGAACCGGTTGTAGTTGTAAACCAGATAATCATCCTCAGTGGGTGGCGGTTCAGCCCGCGCCAGCAGGCGTCGGCAGAGCGCCTGCAGATAGCAGGCCAAGGCTGCCGCTCTTTCCACTGTCAGCGGCGTGTCACAGACCCGCAGCTCTATGGTGCCAAATTCCGGTTTAGGCCGTATATCCCAGTAAAAATCCTTCATGCTCTTGACGATGCCCGTGCTTTCCATCTTGGCAAAATACATATTCTCAAAATCTGCCCAACGCAGTATAAAAGGTGCACGACCGCTGAGAGGAAAGGCGAACACCGAATTAAGCCGCGCCGAATTGAACTGGGTATCTATTCCTTGAAAGTAGGGTGACGACGCGGACAGTGCGATAAAGTGAGGCACATAGCGATTCAGGGAATGCAGCAAAAAAAGTGCATCGTCGCCGGACGCGCAGCCTACATGGATATGTTGGCCAAACACGGTGAATTGCTTAATGAGGTAACCGTAAATTGCCGATACTTCTTTGAAGCGCGGCTTGGCAAATATTTTGCGTTCGGACCAGTGTTGAAAGGGATGTGTGCCGCCGCCACAAACGCCGACATTCAGTGTGTCGCCAGCACGCACCAATGTATCGCGAATATGTTGCAACTGTTCCAACAATTCTGTGTGGTTCGTGTGTATGTCAGTGTTGATCTCGATCATGCTTTCGGTGACTTCCGGCGTGACATTACCGGGAAAACTCGCCCGTCTCAGCAGATGAAGCATGTCTGAACTGGCATCGGTGAGATCAAAGTTGCTGAGGTTGACGAGCTGGAGTTCCAGCTCAACGCCGAGTGTAAGCGAATCTGATTTTTTGAATGGTTCTAACGGCATGGTCAGGTCTTCGTGGTGTCCGGGACTTCTTTGGCCAGGACTAGCGCCCACTGCGTGACGATGGGGCCAATCACCTCCAGCAAGAGTGTGATGGCAGCCAAGGCAGCCAATTCGTCCATGAGGCCGATACCCAAGTGGCGGGTCTGTTCCAGTAGCAAAATAACAAAGGCCGACAAGGGGGTCAGCGCCATCCCCGTCAGCAGCCCTTTGCGCCAGGTGATGCCGCTGACGCGCGCAAACGCGACTACGCCCGCTGTCTTCACCGCGAAGCGAACCGCCGTCAGCACCAAGGCAAGGCCGGCGCCAGCCATTACCATAGGCCATTCCAGCGTGGCTGCCATGAATACGAACAACAGCACGGTCAGCAAATTTCCCAGCGCACCGAAATTTTGTTGAGCTTGGCTAAGTGCAATGCGCCGATGACGTGCCATCAGGCCAAAAGCCAATGCTGCCGGAACTGGCGAGAATTTGAGCGTATGGGTCAGTGCGACCAGAATAATCACCGCGATCGCGAAGGCTACGGTGGCATCGCGCCCACTATTGCCCAGCTTTTTAAGTAAACCGGGCACGGCTATGCCAAAAAGGCCGCCAAGCGCGGCGGACACCAGCAGCACAACTAGGCTGTTCCACAGCGCGTGCAGAATATCCCCGGTGCTCTGAAACACCCAAAGACCAACGACAGCCTTGAAGGTAAATACGGCAAGCACGCAATTGAAGGCGGACAGGTGCAATATCCGCTCGGTCACTTGACCGGAACTGCGTTGCTCGTTCACGACACGCAACACACCCGCCGGTGAAGTGGCCATGGCGAGCGATGACAACAGCAGGGAGGAGATGAATGACATGCCAAACCACTGTGCGACAACGTACACGGCGGCAAAAGTGCTGCCAGCTTCAACCAGACTGGTAACGCCAAGCCACGGGTTGGTGCGCAGCCAGCGCAGGTTGATGCGGTAGCCCAATTCAAACAGGATCAGGCCGAAGGCGATGTTTGCCAGCAACATGATGGCTCCGCCGTCCGATTGTGGCAGAAATCCGGTTTGTCCTGATGCCAGCAGGAAACCAACTATGCCGTAGCTGCTGATGCGCGGCATGCCGATCAAACGATGGGCGAACTCGCCGACTATCCATGCGAGAGCAAGGGCAAACGGCCATGCAAGATCATGAGGTATCGGCAGTAAATCCGGCATCTCTAGTGAACTCGGCTGGCAACCGCAGGGTTCGGGCGGGAGTCTGATTGTGTCGGCATGACGGTAGAATATGCGGGTAATAGCTGGCCGTTATGCTAACACGCCTTGGGCTGATTGCAGCTTGCGTGCAATAACACTCAGTTCGCGCGGTATAGCCATCCTCTCCGTATCAGCCATTTCTCGATTTCCACGGCGAAGAACACTACGCTCGACAAGACAAGGCAGATCGCCAGTTCGTCCATCGCGAGCGGCTCGGTTTTGAAGATCGGGTTAAACGCGGGCAGGTAGATCGTCGCCATCTGGAGCACGAAGGTAAAGATAACGGTCGCGGCCATCGCCGGATTGGAAAATAAACCGATGACGAACAGGGATTCCTTTTCAGATCGTATCGCCATGATGTGCGCGAGCTGCGACAGGGTCAGCACGGTGAACACCATGGTCTGCCAGTGCGCCGATCCGCTTTGTATCGCCCAAGCCTGCACCAGCAGGCACATCCCGGCCATCAGCAGACCGACCCAGACCATGTGCTGCCACATGCCGTGCGCGAAGATGCTTTCCTGCAACGGGCGCGGCGGGCGGCGCATGATGCCGCGCTCGGCGGGCTCCGCTGCCAGCGCCAGACCGGGCAAACCATCTGTGACCAGGTTGATCCACAGGATCTGGATCGGCAGCAGCGGAATTGGCAGCCCGAGAAACGGCGCGAGAAAAATCGTCCAGATTTCGGCTGAGTTGGTGGAGATGCCGTAGCGGATGAATTTGCGGATGTTGTCGTAGAGGCGACGGCCTTGGCGTACCGCATGCACGATGGTGGCGAAATTGTCGTCGAGCAGCACCATGTGCGCCGCTTCGCGCGCCACGTCTGTGCCACCCTTGCCCATCGCCACGCCGATGTCGGCCGCTTTGAGCGCGGGCGCGTCGTTGACGCCGTCGCCGGTCATCGCCACCACTTCGCCCCTGTCCTGCAATGCGCGGACGATTTTAATTTTCTGCGCCGGATCGACGCGCGCATAAACCCGCACGTGCTCGACTTCAGCTTCGAACGCTTCCTGATCGAGTCGCGCCAGCTCCGCGCCGGTCATCACGCGCGCGTCGCTACCGGCTAGGATACCGAGCTGGCTGGCAATCGCGCGCGCAGTGGCGGGGTGATCGCCGGTGATCATCACCGGCGTGATGCCGGCAGAGATGCACTGCTCCACGGCTTCCTTCACTTCGCCGCGCGGCGGATCAATCAGTCCGGCGAAACCAAGGAACACCAGTTCGCTTTCCAGCTCATCCGGGCGTACGCCGTCAGGTAATGCAGGCCAGCGCCGGAAGGCAAAGGCAAGCACGCGCAAACCGTCGGCAGCCATGAGTTCGGCCTGCTGCAACAACGCCGCCTGGTCGATGTCCTGTTCGCCATCGGCACCGAGCACGCGCAGGCACAGCGGCACGACGGTTTCCGGCGAACCTTTGGTGTAGGCAATCACGCCTGCATCCGCGCCGTGAAAGGTGGTCATGCGCTTGCGTTCGGAATCGAACGGCAGTTCCAGCAGGCGCGGCGTTTTCTGCTCCAGCGCGGTTTTGCTGTAACCCGCCTCCTGCGCGGCGTGCAGCAAAGCCGCCTCGGTCGGTTCGCCGCGCGCCTTGTTATGGTGATCCAGATGCGCATCGTTGTTCAGCGCCAATGCGCGGAACAGCGTCGGCCACGGCTCCGCATGCTTGTCGTCCTGCACTGCGTCCCACAATGAGCCGCCGGCGTAGAGCGCCGTCACATGCATTTTGTTCTGCGTGAGCGTGCCGGTTTTGTCGGAACAGATAACCGTGACCGACCCCAGCGTCTCGACCGCAGGCAGGCGGCGGATCAGGGCGTTCTGCTTGACCATTTTATGCGCGCCCAGCGCCAGCGAAATCGTCACCACCGCCGGCAGCGCCGAGGGAATGGCCGCGACAGCAAGGCTCAGCGCGGTCATGAACATCAGCAGCAGCGGTTCGCCGCGCAGCACGCCGACGACGAACACCAGCACGCAGATCGCCAGCGCGGCAATTGCCAGGCGCTTGCCCAGATTCGCCAGACGCTTCTGCATCGGCGTCTTGCTTTCGCCGCTCTCGTTGAGCAGGGTGGCGATCTTGCCCAGTTCGCTGTGCATGCCGGTCGCCACCACCAGGCCGCGCGCCCGGCCATAAGTCACGATAGTGCCCTTGTAGGCCAGGCACAGTTTGTCGCCCAGCGGGGCCTCGGCGATGTCCAGCGCTTGCGTCTGTTTTTCTACTGCGACCGATTCGCCGGTGAGCGCCGATTCGTCGATCTTGAGCCGTGCCGTCTCGGCGATGCGCAAATCGGCGGGCACCACGTTGCCCGCCTCCAGCAGCACCACATCGCCCGGCACCAGTGCCGAGGCGTGGACCATTTCCGCCTGCCCGTCGCGCAGCACATGCGCGTTCGCCTCGGCCATGCGCTTGAGCGCCACCATGGCGCGCTCCGCGCGATATTCCTGGATAAAACCGATCACCGCATTCAGGATCACGATGACCACGATGGCGATGGTGTCGCCCAAATCGCCGACGATGCCGGAAATGATCGCCGCGACGATCAACACGACGATCATGAAATCACTGAACTGGTCGAGCAGCATGCGCCACGGCGAACGCGCGCGTTTTTCCTGCAACGCGTTGGGGCCGAACTGCGCCAACCGTTTTGCCGCATCGCTTGCGCTCAATCCGGATTGCAGGTCGCTCTCCAGCCGTTGCGCTGTCTCGGCGGCGCTCAGCGTGTGCCAAGTGTGTTTGCTATTGTCCATGATGGAAGAGAACCCAAGTGTTGAGGATATACAGCAGGAACAGCCCCAGGCTGATCCAGGTCAGGCCCAGCATAGTCCGCCCCTGCGGGCGGAACACCAGGCCGACGATTACCAGCGCGCTCATCATCACGGCGGTGAAGGCGGTCAGCGCGTGGCTGGCATCGACATGCGCGAGCAGCGGACCCTTGGCGTAAAACAGATCGTCAACCGCCAGGATGATGATGTCGAACAGGTTGCTGCCCAGCAGGTTGGCGATGGCCATGTCCAGCGCGCCGATGCGCAGCGCTGAGATCGTGACGGCGGCTTCGGGAGCCGAGGTCACTGCGGCCACCAGCAAGGTACCGACAAAACTCTGCCCCCAGCCCATCATGTCGGCAATATCCTTGGCGACAAACGGCAGCCAGGAACCTGCCATCACCACCGCGATAGCCGCCCACGCGTAGCCTTTGACGGCGCTGCGCAGCGTGACACCGGGATAACGTTCGGCGCTCACCTCGACAAATTCGGACACGGTGCGGCGTTCGTAGCTGTACACGGCGCGCATCGACACAAGATAGACCAGCAGGATGAACGGCGAGTAGAGTCCCACATGCCCGAATGCCGGACTCATGCCCGCGTGATCCAGCAACAGGCTGAAACCGGCAAAGGCTATCAGGATCGCGCCAAGGGAAGCAGACAGGATGTGCCCCTGCGCCGCGCGGCTGTAAAGCGTCTCGCGCTTGTACAACGCATCCAGCATCACCAGAATGGCCAGATTGAACACCGTGCTGCCCAGCACGTCTCCTACCGCGATGTTCGGCGCGTTGGCAAAGGTGACGGCGGAAATGCCGGTCACCAGTTCGGGCAGCGAGGTGGCGGTAGACAACAGCAGGAGGCCGACCCAAGAAGCAGACATGCCGGTTTTTTCGGCGATGATGTCTCCATAGCGGGAAAGAAAGTAGCCCGCGTAGCCGATGACGACGAGACAAATCAGAAGTTGCAACCAGAGCAGCATGTCAGGCACCTCCTTGCCGGGTGGACGGCGGAATAGTACAACAAGCCCGCAATTTGTTTTTGGGTCGTGCCGCATCGATCAGATGCAGGATCGACAAGACCACGCGATGCCGTCCGGGAGGATGATTGTCGTCGTGTAGGATTAAGCCCGCAAACTGCTGTAAACAATTGGTGGGCTTTGCCGGTCAAGCGCCTTGCGTGAATTTTTGAGACAGACTCTTAACCCGCTTCAGCCTCAGATGCCGCGTCTCCTGCCTTGGCCTTGCGGGGCACGGTTTTCGGATCGCAGGTGATGGGGCGATATATCTCGACGCGGTCGCCGTCATTGAGTACGGTGTCCAGCTTGCTGATCTTGCTGAAGATACCCACTTTTTGCTGTTCCAGATTGATCTCGGGAAACTGCTTGAGGATACCCGAGCGTTCGATGGCATCCTGGATCGTGGCGCCGTCGGGCAGCACGACATCAATCCACACCTGGCGATGCGGCAGGGCGTAAGCGATTCCGATTTTCATGGCTGTTTTCTCATGCGGCACTGTGGGCGCCGCCCATCTGGATGGCTTTGCCGGCGCGCACGTCCAGCATGCGTTTGCCGACCACCAGCAGACCGAGGACCAGAAACCCGCCGGGCGGCAGGATCATCATCAATATGCCCGTATCGGAGGGCAACAAGCGCATTTCCATGAACTTGAAGGCGGGTCCAAACAACAGAGAAGCATCGGCGAACAGGGTGCCTACACCAACGATCTCACGCACCGCGCCGATGCAGGTGAGAGCGAAGGTGAAGCCGAGGCCCATGAACAGACCGTCCATCAGCGAGGGCAGCGTCGAATTCTTGCCGGCGAAAGCCTCGAGGCGGGCAAGCGGCAGGCAGTTGGACACGATCAGCGGAATGAACATGCCCAGCACCTTGTAAAGCTCGTGCATCCACGCATTCATGAAGAGGTCCACCAGCGTCACCATGGAGGCGACGACCAGGATGAATACCGGGATGCGCACCTCCTGGGTGATATGGTTGCGGAACATGCCCACCAGCATGCTTGATGCGGCCATCACCGCCGCTGTCGCCAGCCCCATGCCCAACCCGTTGGTGGCAGTGCCCGTCATGGCCATGGCCGGGCACATGCCCAGCAGCATGGCGAACACACCATTGTTCTCCCATAAGCCATCGCGGACGATGGTTTTATATTGCGTCGTCATTTAATGCTCCTCCTTCATTGTTGCCTTGGGTGCGCTGAGATCCATCATATGTTCTTTGTTGGCAGCGAACAATTCAAGCCCCTTGCGGATGGCGTCAACCACGCCACGAGGCGTGATGGTGGCGCCGGCAAACTGGTCGAACTGGCCACCGTCTTTCTTCACCTTCCATTTTTCGGGCAGCGGATTATCCAGTGACAAACCGTCGAAGCGCAGTATCCAGTTGCTCTTCTTGACTTCCATTTTGTCGCCCAGGCCTGCGGTCTCCTTATGGGCGAGGACGCGCACGCCGAGGATCTTTCCTTGGGCATCCAGTCCCAGCATCAGCTTCATCTGTCCGGCATAGCCCGTGCCGAATATCTCATAGGCCAAACCGGTTACCTTGCCTTGCTTGGTGGCGCGATAGACGGTGATTTCCTTGTTGCGTTCATTCTTCATGGTGATGGCATCGTCGACCAGATTGTTGTCGTGGATGCTGTCCGGGATCACCTGGCTGAGCGAGTTCAGCCTGTCTTCCAGGGCACGCGCCGCGATATCATCCACGGTAATGTGGTTGCTGGCGGCGAGCACGATCCCGAAGCCCAGGCAAAATGCGCCCAGAATTAATCCATGGCCCAGTGTGCGCTGCTTTTTCATGGCTTTTCCTTCAGCGGCTGCAACGGTTCACCTTTGCTGTTGCGCCCGAACGGGCGCGGGCGGGTGTACTGGTCGATGATCGGGGCCAGCCCGTTCATCAGCAGCACCGCGAAAGCCACGCCTTCGGGGTAGCCGGCGAAGGTGCGGATCAGCCAGATCAGCACGCCGCAGCCCAGGCCGAATATCAATTGCCCTTTTTTCGATACCGGTGAAGTGACGTAGTCGGTGGCGATGAAAAACGCCCCCAGGAAAGTGGCGCCGGATACCAGATGGAAACTGCCGGAGGCAAAGCGGGCAGGGTCGACGGCGTGGAATATCGCGGCCATCAGGAACAGCCCACCCATCACGCTCAACGGGATGTGCCACGAGATGATGCGCTTGACCATCAGGAACAGTCCACCGGCGAGGATCAGTATTGCCGAGGTCTCACCGAGGCTGCCAGCGCGGTAGCCGAACATCATGTCCATCAGGCTGGGGACATCCGCCATAGACTGAGTCACCGGGATGTGGCGCGATAGTTCGGTCTTGATGTGGCCCAGTGCCGAGGCCGCGCTCACCGCATCGGGCATGTGGCCACCGAAGGTGATGGCGATAGCCTCGAAAAATCCCGGCGCGCCGGATGAGAACAGCGGATGCGGCATGACCCATGCAGTCATCACCACGGGGAACGACACCAGCATGACAGTGCGTCCCACCATCGCGGGGTTGAATACGTTCTGGCCGAGGCCACCGAAGGCGTGTTTGGCCAGCGCGATCGCGAAAATCGCCCCCAGCACACCGATCCACCAGGGTGCCCAGGGCGGCAGGCTCATCGCCAGCAGCCAGCCGGTAAGTACAGCCGAACAGTCGCTGAGCGTCGCCACCACCGGCCGGTCGGCCAGCGCCAGACAAGCTGCTTCGACTGCCACGCAGGCGCCGACTGTGACGGTGAACAACAGGATCGCCGGCCAGCCGAACAGGTAGAGATTGAAAACGGTGGCCGGCGCCAGCGCCAGCAGCACTGTGAACATGGTTCTCTGGACGCTGGTGGACGCGTGGGCGAACGGCCCGCTCTTTGTTATCGTTGCGATACTCATGCGTTGGCCTTTTCTTCGGTTGCAGCTTTCGCTTCCCCGCTATTGCTAGACGGGGCACTGTCTGAAGCCGGTTTGCGAGCGGCCAATGCGGCGCGCTTTGCTTCGGCGGTTTTCTCCAGGCGGATAGCGCGCGCTTCAACCAGCGCCTTGACGTGTTCGTTCTTGCGGAGCTCACGATCCAGGTCGTTCAACATTCCCTTGGCGTAGTTGAAGTAGTGCACCAGCGGGATGTGCGATGGACATACCCACGAGCAACTGCCGCATGAAAAACAATCCATCACGCCCAGCCTGGCGGCGCCTTCCAGATTATCCTTGCGGATAAAGGCGGCCAAATCTACCGGTGACAAGCCGCAGGGGCAGATGGTGACGCAACTGCCGCAACGGATGCAGGCGCTGGTTGGGCGGTCGTTGATCTCCCCGGCGGTGAGTGCCAGGATGCCCGAGGTGCCCTTGACCACCGGCACCTCAAGGCTGGGCAGCGGCTGGCCCATCATCGGCCCGCCGTTGACTACGCTCTCGGGACGGGCCGCAAAACCGCCGCAGAACTCGACCAGATCGGCTACCCGAGCACCGATGGGTGTCAAAATGTTGTTTGGTTCGCGTATGGCGCCGCCGCTCACTGTCACCACGCGTGCGACCAGCGGTCGGCTGAAACGAATGGCATGGTGCACGGCGCGGGCAGTGGCGACGTTGTGCACCACGATGCCAAGGTCTGCGGTGAGCTTGCGCGCCGGGGTCTCGAGGCCGGTGATTGCCTGCACCAGATGGCGCTCGGAACCCATCGGATACTGCACGGGCACACCGATCACTTCGACATTGGGAAAGGAGGAGGCCGCCCTGGTCATGATGTCGATTGCCTGCGGCTTGTTCTGTTCGATACCGATGATTACCCTGGGCGTGCCCAGCGCGTGGGCCATGATGCGTGCACCGTCGATTATTTCATCTGGATACTCGCGCATCACCCGGTCATCGCAGGTCAGGTAAGGCTCGCACTCTGCGCCGTTGAGCAGCAGAATTTCGAGTTTCTTCTGGGTGCCAAGATTCAGCTTCACCGCAGAGGGGAAGGCAGCGCCGCCCATGCCGACGATGCCCGCTTGCGCAACACGTTCGCTGATCGCATGCGGGTCGGCAGCGAAGGGATCGGCTATGGGTTCGGGCAGGCCAGCCCATTCGTCCTTGCCATCGGGCTCGAGGATGATGGTCGTCTGCGCCAACCCGGAAGGATGAGGAGCTGCCACCTCGGCCACCGCCTTGATGCGGCCAGAGGAGGGCGCGTGCTGGGGAGAGGACACGGCGCCGCCGCTGCGGGCGATCATCTGTCCTTTCTTGACCAGGTCACCCTCGGCTACCAGCACCTCGGCTGGTGCGCCTATGTGCTGTTGCAGCGGAATATAGAGCGCGGACGGCATCGGCAGGGCAACGATGGCTTTCTCGCTGGTTTGTTCCTTGCGGTAATCTGGATGGATGCCGCCGCGGATCGGGTAAAGTTTCATCTATTTATATTCCTTCAATCAATCACGCATAATTCGCGTGGTGTAGGAGCGGGCCATGCCCGCGAACAATCAAAATATCGCGGGCATGGCCCGCTCCTACACTAATGCACATGCGCAACCTCTGGTTTGGTGTGTGTGGTCTCAATTTCGGGTTTGGGCCAATGCCAGTTGCGCAGCGTCACCGGCACCGGAAGCATCATGATGGCGTCAGTGGGGCAGACCTTGACGCATTTGCCGCAGCCGTGGCATGCCTCGACGATGACCGCATGCATCAGCTTGTTGGCGCCCAGAATGGCATCCACCGAACATTCCCTGATGCAGCGGGTACAACCTATGCAGAGAGCTTCATTTATGACGGCGTATTCCGGCCCCTTCTCCTCGTGCCCGGAGAGGTCGGCGGTGATGCCCAGCTTCTTGGCCAGCATCTCGGCTACCGCCTTGCCGCCGGGCGTGCACAGGGTTACCGCAGCCTCTCCCCGCGCCAGCGCAGCTGCGTACTGGCTGCAGCCGACATAGCCGCACTGGCCGCATTGCGAACCGGGCAGCATTTCCTTCAATTCCTCTTCCAGCGGGTTTTCTTTCACGGCAAGGAAGCGCGCCGCCACGCCGAGCAAGCCGCCCAGAACAACGCCCATTATTGTAAGACTGCCGATCGCGATCCACATAATCTATATCCTCAACTCGTCATTCCGGAGAAGCCCATGAACGCCAGCGCCAGCAGGCTGGCGACGATAAAGCCGATCGGCGGGCCGGCAAAAAGGCGGGGGGTTTCGGCCAACGCCAACCGTTCGCGCAGCCCGGCAAACATGACCATCACCAGGCTGTAGCCGATCGAAGAAGCAAATCCAAACAGCGTGGCGTCGATGAAATTCATCTTGTGTTCAACCAGCAGAATGGCAATCCCCAGCACCGCGCAGTTGGTGGTAATCAGCGGCAGGTAGATGCCGAGCATCTGGAACAGATGCGGCGACACCTTCTTCACGGTCAGTTCGGTGAACTGTACGGCGGCGGCAATCACCATGATGAAGGTCACCGTGCGCAGATAGCCCAGGCCGAAGGGCTGCAGCAAATAGGCTTCGACCGCCCAGTCGGCCATCGACGAAACGGTGATCACGAAGGTGGTTGCCATGCCCATGCCGACGGCTGTGTCGATGCGTGTGGTGACGCCCATGAACGAGCACAGGCCGAGAAAGCGGGCGAGGATGACGTTATTGACCAGCGCCGCGCTTACAATCAAAAGTGCATATTCTTTCATTTTGCTATCCCTTGCCTATTCAAGATTACAAGTTTCGCCCGCACTGGCGCGGCGGAGAAAACGGGGAGCGAGATCTCCGCGGACCAACAGGCGACCGGCACCCATGCGCGCAAACCACAGTCCGAGTGCGAGGCCCGCGAACATGGCGGCCATCGTGACGCCATCGCGGCCAGCTGCCCACTGTGCCAGCGCCCCGGCGATCAGCAGCGTAGCGAGAGGAATGACATAGGCGGTGATTGAGGCCTTGAGCAACGCGTTTTCGCGGATACCCACCACCACCCGTTCGCCGACCCTGAGGTCGGCATCGTTGACAAGCTGGAAGCGGCGAAGTTCGAGCCGGCTGGCCGTGGTGCCGATACCCTTGGCGCCGCATGCAGACGCCGAAGCACAGCTACCGCAGCTGGTGGTTTGCTCGGGTACCAGCCATGCCCACTTGCCGTCGATCTCCACCACTTGCGCAATACCTTCGAGCATCGCGGGAGCGCTGAAATCCGTAGAGCTGTTCAGAGTGTCGGCCATGGTCATGCTTCCACGGTGGAAACCACGCCTTCGGGGGTGACGTAGACTGCCTTCAGTCCCCCGGCGGCCTTGAGTATGGCCTGGCGGCGCTCAATTGGCGCCATCAGCATCGCAGTGGAAAGGCCGTCGGCTATGGTGCCGGTGTCGGCCACTACCGAAACGCTCTGCAGAGCAGGCGCAGTGCGGCCTGTGCGGATATCGATCAGATGGGTAAAGGCGCCAGCAGAATCAAACAGGGTGCCGTAACCGCCCGAGGTGGAGACGCACTTGTCCACCACATCCAGCGTGGTGACCGCGCTGCCAGGGTTGGCGGGATTGGCAATGGCGATGCGCCAGGCCGAGCCGTCAGGCTTGGCCGACAGCGCGCGCGGCTCGCCCATGTCCACCAGCATGCGGTCGAAGCCGTGGCTGCGCAGTACATCGGCGACGCGGTCGGTGATGTAACCTTGCGCTCCGCTGTTCAGTGTCAGCCCCATGCCGGGGCGTGAGAAGGAAATCCGGTTGCGCCCGGCATCCACCTCGACTGCGCGCCAGTCCACCAGCGCGAGTGCGGCGGCCAGATCGCGCGATGCAGGCCCGGCAGGGTCGGGATTGCTTGCGGTGAAGTGGCGGAAATAGGTTTGCCACACGGGTTGCACGGTGGGGTCATAGACGCCGTCGCTGATTTTGGCCAGCGACAAGGCGCGTGTCAGCATCGCGATGAAATCGTCCGGCGCGTTTTCGAGCATGCCCTCGCGGTTGAGCATCGAGATGGAACTGTCTGCGCGGTAAACACTGAAAATCGCCTCAAGGCGCCTTAACTCATCCAGTCCGGCAGCGATGGCTGCGCGTGCCTGGGCCTCGTCGGTGTGGTAAAGCTGGATGGAAGCCGGCGCGCCCAGAGCGGAGCCTTCCCAGCGCACCGGCCTGGCTTTGGCGCCACCCGCTTTCAGCAACAGCGGCAAGCCAGCGGCAACGGCCATGAAAGTGATAAAGCGGCGGCGTGTCATTACAGCAGACATAAGGGCGACCTCAAATTAAATAATTACCGGTTTTGAGCAGTTAAATATTTCATGCAAGAATATCCATCGACAGCAAAATGCTCAACAGGTTGCATGAAATACACGAGCGGGAATCTTAACCTGATCATGCGTCAGTCGATTCCTTCTTGATGCCCGCTTCAGTGCCTGAACCACTCGCCATCTGCTCATAGATCGCGTAACGCTTCTGCAGCTCGTTTTCGTATGACGCTGCCAGCACGTTCCCTTTATCGCTATCCATGTTTTTGACCAGGCCGCGGAAGCGCGGCTCGTTCTTGATGAACTCGCGGTAAGCCACGGACGGCTTCTGTGAATCCAGTGAGAGCGGATTCTTGCCTTCCTGTTCGCGGCGCGGGTCGTAACGGTACAGCGGCCAGTGACCGGTGTTGACCGCCAGCTCCTGTTGATGGTGTTGCTTGTTCATGTCGTAGCCGTGCTCGACGCAGGGACTGTAGGCAATGATCAGCGACGGACCATTAAAGGACTCGGCCTCGAGGAAAGTCTTCAGCGTATGAATATCCTTCGCGCCGTAGGCGACATGGGCGACGTAGACATGGCCGTAGCTCATCGCAATCAACCCCAGATCCTTCTTGCCGGTTTTCTTGCCGTTGGCGGCGAATTTCGCCAGGGCGCCGCGTGGCGTAGCCTTGGAACACTGCCCGCCGGTGTTGGAATAGACTTCGGTATCCATCACCAGGATGTTGACGTTGCGACCGGAAGCCAGCACATGATCCAGTCCGCCGAAGCCGATGTCGTAGGCCCAGCCGTCGCCGCCGAATATCCACACGCTTTTCTTCACCAGATATTCGGCAATGCTTTCCAGTTGCCGTGCTTCGGCGCTGTCGATGCCAGCCAGCACCTTGCGCAGTTGTTCGACGCGCTCGCGCTGGGCAAAAATGCCTGCTTCTGCGGACTGGTCGGCATTGAGAATGGAATCCGCCAACGCGGCGCCAACACTGTCTTTCAATTTCGCCAGCAATTCGGCGGCATGTTCGGCATGCTTGTCGAGGCTGACGCGGAAACCCAAGCCGAATTCGGCGTTATCTTCAAACAGCGAGTTTGCCCAGGCCGGACCGCGTCCTTCGGCATTCTTGGCGTATGGCGTGGTAGGCAGGTTGCCTCCGTAGATCGAGGAGCAGCCGGTGGCATTGGCAATCACCATGCGGTCGCCGAACAACTGGCTGGCAAGGCGGATATACGGGGTTTCACCGCAGCCGACGCAAGCAGTGGGAAATTCGAACAGCGGCTGCATCATCATCGCACCCTTGATCGTCGAGGTGCGCAGCTTGGTGCGGTCGAATTCCGGCAGCTTGAGGAAGAATTCGAAGTTCTCCCTTTCCTGTTTGACCAACGGTTCAATGGCGCGCATGTTAAGCGCCTTGTAGGTCGGGTCGGTCTTGGATACCGATGGGCAGATGTCCACGCACAGTCCGCAGCCGGTGCAATCCTCGGGCGCCACCTGATAGCTGACATGCATGCCCTGCTCGAATTCCTTGCCCTTGATCTGGATGTGCTTGAAGGTGGGCGGCGCGTCCTTGGTCAATTCAGCGGGAAATACCTTGGAACGGATGGCGGTGTGCGGGCAAACGAACGGGCACTTGCCGCAATAGATGCACAGCTCTTCGTCCCAAACCGGAATTTCCAGCGCCAGCTTGCGCTTGTCCCAGATCGCGGTGCCGGTGGGCCAAGTTCCATCGGCAGGAAACGCCGATACCGGCAGCAGATCGCCGCGACCGGCCATCATCTCGGCAGTCACGCGCTTTACGAAATCCGGCGCATGAGTTCCCACCGGGTCGGGCATCTCGAAATTGCTGGTAGCGGCAGCGGGGATCTTTATCTTGTGCAGGTTGGCGAGGGTTTCATCGATCGCTTTCCAGTTGGCTTCCACGACCGCCTTGCCCTTCTTGATGTAGGATTTTTCGGCGGCGGACTTGATCTTCTCGATTGCCAGTTCGCGCGGCAGCACGCCGGAAATGGCAAAGAAGCAGGTCTGCATGATGGTGTTGATGCGGCTGCCCATGCCGGTTGCCTTGGCAATGGGATAGGCGTCGATTGCGTAGAATTCGATTTTCTTGTCGATGATCTGCTGCTGCATTTTGCGTGTCAACAGATTCCACACCTTGTCCTGCGCTACCGGCGTGTTGAGCAGGAACACCGCGCCTTCGGCAGCGGCATCCAGTATCTCATAGCGATCCAGAAATACCGGTTGATGGCAGCCGATGAAGTTCGCCTCGTTTTTTCCGATCAAGTAAGGGGAGTGTATCGGCTTGGGCGAAAAACGCAGGTGAGAGATGGTCGCCGCGCCCGCTTTTTTCGAGTCATAAACGAAATAACCCTGGCCGTAAAGCTCGGTCTCCTCGCCCATGATCTTGATGGTGTTCTTGTTGGCGCCCACAGTGCCATCCGAACCCAGGCCGTAGAACATGCAGCGGTTCACGCCGCGGCTGGCATCGTTGCGGAAATGTTCATCCCACTCCAGGCTGGTGTGGGTGACGTCGTCGATGATGCCGATCGTGAAATGATTTTTCGGCTGTTTCTTCTTCAGTTCATCGAACACGCTCTTGATCATGCCTGGTGTGAACTCCTTGGAAGAAAGGCCATAGCGCCCGCCTACCACACGCGGCATCGCGGCAGATTTACTGGCACCGGCGGTGAATGCTTCCGCAATCGCCGTCACCACGTCCTTGTACAATGGCTCACCGTCAGATCCCGGTTCCTTGGTGCGGTCAAGAACGGCAATGCTTCTGGCTGTGACCGGTATAGCCTTGAGCAACTCGTCGGCGGCAAAGGGGCGATACAGGCGCACTTTCACCAAGCCCACCTTTTCTCCGCTTGCGGTCAGATGCTCCACCGTTTCCTCAGCCGCATCCGCGCCCGAACCCATCAGGATCATCACCCGTTCGGCATCCGGTGCACCGGCGTATTCATACAGCTTGTATTGGCGTCCGGTGAGTTTGGCGAATTTGTCCATCGCCTTCTGCACTATAGCGGGCATGGCGTCGTAATAAGAATTTACTGTCTCGCGCGCCTGGAAATACACGTCCGGGTTCTGCGCCGTGCCGCGAAGTACAGGGTGGTCGGGCGTCAGCGCACGCGCACGGTGGGCGAATACCAGCTTGTCATCGATCATCTCGCGCACCACTTCCAGCGGCACCTGCTCGACCTTGGCCACCTCGTGTGAAGTGCGGAAGCCATCGAAAAAATGCAGGATGGGTATGCGCGATTCCAGCGTCGCAGCCTGGGAGATCAGCGCCATGTCCATGGCTTCCTGCACAGTGTTGGAGGAAAGGAAGGCAAAACCGGTCGAGCGAGCCGACATCACGTCACTGTGGTCGCCAAAAATCGACAGTCCCTGGGCCGCCAATGAACGCGCTGCCACGTGCATGACGAACGGCGTCAGTTCGCCGGCAATCTTGTACATGTTGGGGATCATCAGCAACAGGCCCTGAGAGGCGGTGAAAGTGGTCGCCAGGGAGCCGGTTTGCAACGCGCCATGAATAGCGCCGGCAGCACCGCCTTCGCTCTGCATCGTGATCACCTCGGGAACCGTACCCCACAGATTGGGGGTGCCGGCTGCCGACCAAGCATCGGAATACTCACCCATCGGCGAAGAGGGGGTAATCGGGTAAATTGCGATTACCTCGTTGGTCAGGTGGGCAATATAGGCGGCGGCTTCATTCCCGTCGATCGTAACCATCTGCGTTTGATGCATCAAATAACTCCTCAGTCAGTGCTCGTGTCCAGTTGCCCGGAATATATAATAAATCTGCGTACCCAATACGTTACCCCAGCCTGGATGTAACAGCTGGACTTAATCGTTAACCATTGGGAATCTCTGAAGGCGGGGATCAAAGCGTTCATGTACCCCGTGATTCATATTACCTAGTTTCATAAGACTAATTAAATTAGTATTATTCAGCTAATTAATTGTATTAATATTCAGTATTGGTTTTCTAAATAAATGGTAATTAGCGGAAGCGGAAATGGTAACAGAGAAACAGCTTTACTATAAAAACAATAACCTCAAGCAATTGCGGGCTTTTTGCCAGGTGGTGCGCAGCGGTAGTATCACCAAGGCGGCTGAGCGGTTGTTTTTGAGTCAGCCTTCCATCACCCTGCAAATCCAAGCATTGGAGCGGGAGCTGGGTGTCACGCTGTTCGAGCGGCGCGGGCCTAATCTGAAGCTGACGCCGAGCGGCGAGTCTCTTTACATGCTGGCCGGGCCGCTGGTTGACGGCATGGATGGCTTGCAGGAAAACCTCGCCGCCCATCACGGACAGCTGGAGTCGGGGGAGCTGAACATCGGTGCGGGCGAATCCACCATCCTTTACATCCTGCCAGAAGCGGTGCGCCGCTTTGTTGCAGCGCATCCGCGCGTCAAGCTCAGGATAAACAACGTTACCGGGCGGGACGGGTTGAAGATGTTGCGCGCTGACGAAATCGATTTCGCCGTGGGTTCCATGCTGGATATGCCGGACGATATTACTTACCAGCCGGTGGTGACCTATGATCCGGCACTGATCACCCCGCTGGGTCATCCCTTGGCGCAATTGCCAAGGGTTACGCTGGAGGACATCAGCCACTTCGGCATGATTTTGCCACCCAGCCACCTTTCCACCTGGCGCATCGTCAAATACGTATTCCAGCAAAACAACCTGACTTTTACCGTCACGCTGGAAGCGGGCGGATGGGAAGTCATCAAAAAATATGTGGAGCTGGGCATGGGCATCTCCATCGTCACCGACATTTGCCTGACCGGGCAGGAGAAGCTGGTGCGCATCCCGCTCAACCAGTATTTTCCGCAACGCGGCTATGGACTGGTGCTGCGCAAGGGAAAATTCCTGTCGCCGCAGGCACGGCGATTTGTCGAGATATTGACGGAGGTTTACGAACAGGGCAGGGAAGCTGAGTTGCCTGTTGTCAGCATTTAGAGATGTTCGAAAATATTCAGGTTGGAATGTGCAACAAGGTTGACGCGGGTCAGGGTTTTTTTTGGGCTGGGCGGATATAGTTCTAACCGAGTATTGAAGTTGAAGGCGACTTTTCTTCTGATACTTTTTCCTTCCCCCCTTTTGGCGACCGCGACGGTCGCCATTTTTTTCTTAAATTTGGCGAACCAATTGCATTAAGCCCGGCAGGATGCGGTGAGGCACGAACCGCATCGTTCGCGTTAATGATGCGGTTCGTGCCTCACCACATCCTACGGCGCTGGTTTTTTGGTTTAAGCGAGCAGATGCTTGATGTATTCGCGCTCTTCCTGAAGCTCCTTCAGCGTGA
>JAUSMR010000047.1 GCA_030645955.1 Gallionella sp.
ATTTTTCCCAACATTTCCATGGTGATCACCTTTTTTGCTCCTGCCTAAAAATAAGGCAGAGCCAGTAAAACACCTGGGTCAATTTTGGATCGGCATAACCTCTATAAGTGGGTTAGTTTTCGTCGGCGCCAACAGGCGGGATTCGATCCCACAGATAGATCAACTGAATCGGCATCCTGAACCGGGGTTCAGATGGCAGGCTCGATCGTCAAATGGTTATGCAACGGATTGCAAATCCGTCTAACTTCACGAAAGCGCCACCATGACATCATCTGAACCCATCCTTTTTATGGCCCTCTTTGTCTTAGTGTTGATTGCATTTTTCATAAATAAGATGCACAATTTGCCTTAACTTTTAGCAGTCAAACCCCATGAACACCCACACCATAGACACCGCGATGGCCAAGCGCATGGTCGAGGCCAGCGCGATCCGCGGCGCCTCCATCATTGGCCAGCCGGGCGGCTGGTCGGTGGTGCTGAAGCTGGGCCTACAGGAGCGGCCACTCGGCGCGCAGCGCAGCGACACGCCGCGCACGTGGCGCAGCCTGGACCGCGCCGTGGCCTACCTCAAAAATGAGTTGCCCATTGCCCGCTTTGATCTGCTCGATGCCACCAACCACTCCGAGGGGGCGCCGCTGGCGGGCAAGTCGCGCGCGGACGCCGCCGAGCGGCTGCGCCTGGCGCACGAGGCCGCCGGACACGACAAGTGGTTTCGGGCGCAAGTGGATCTGGCGCTCAAGGAAGCGGACGGACCGGACGCCCAGTGGGTGTCGGCGGCCGACGCCAAGGCCAGCTGGAAGCAAAAACGGGCTGAGCTGCTCAGGCGCGCCGGGAGCGCGACTTAATGCTGGTGTGGTTGCGCCGCGCGCTCAACGACCGCGACGCCCAGCTTGACTACATCGCCCAGGACAACCCGCTGGCCGCCGTGAGCCAGGGTGACCGCATCGACGAGCAGGTGGACCAGCTGCTGCAGCACCCCCAAATGGGTCGCCCAGGGCGCAAGCAGGGCACCCGTGAGCTGGTGATCAGCCGCACCCCGTTCATTGTGGTGTACCGCCTCAAGGGCAAACGCATTGAGCTGCTGCGCCTGCTGCATGGCGCGCAAATGTGGCCTTGAAAGACGCATAGCGACTGGTTGCGTAGAGGGCAGGGCCTCGCGCACAGATTTTTCCATGCCCAAGCGGATGGTTTCGTGGAGGTCGGCCTGCTTCTAGATTTATCTTACAATTTGATAATCAAATTATGAATTTGTAAAATGATCCATCGCCAAGCTGCTACCGTTCTCCTGCAACTCGCCAAAGGCTATCCCATCCTGGCCATCACCGGACCGCGCCAAGCGGGCAAGACCACGCTGGCGCAGGCGACTTTCCCCGACAAACGCTATGTGTCGCTGGAGGACCCTGACGAACGTGCGTTTGCTGATGAAGACCCACGGGGGTTTCTGGATCGTTTTCCTGATGGCGCCATCCTGGATGAGGCGCAGCGCTGCCCGGCGCTGTTCTCCTATCTGCAAACCCGCGTCGATGCCGAAAAGCGCATGGGCCAGTTTGTGCTCACCGGCTCGCAGCAGTTTGGCCTGCTCTCCAACATCACGCAAACGCTGGCCGGTCGGGTGGGCATGGTCCAGTTGCTGCCGTTCTCACTGGATGAGTTGCAGCAGGGTCAGGTGCCCATCGAGGGTCTGAGCGATCTGATGTGGCGCGGCATGT
>JAUSMR010000153.1 GCA_030645955.1 Gallionella sp.
TGCGCCTTGGTGAAAATCGTCCCCAGCATCCCCGGCTTGTTGCCCAGCTCGCGCAACAGCGTCACGTAATGCACCTCCAGTTCCGCTCCGCGCTTGGCCTTCAGGCTCTGCCAGTTGTATTCGGCGGGAATGCCCACCTTGCGGTTATACGGCGGCTGGCTGTATTCGTCTGCCATCTTCAAAAAGATCAGGTAAGTAAGCTGTTCCAGATAATCGCCATAGCTCACCCCGTCGTCGCGCAACGTGGTGCAGAAACTCCAGACTTTGGAAACGATGGATGCGGTTGCGTTCATGAAGTTATTTCTCTTTCTTTTTCTGCGACAGTTTCTTCTTAGGTGGAGGCAAATAATTTTCCGCCGAAACCACCCGCCTGCCGCTTTTGGCTTCCAGCGCCTTGCGTGCATTGCCGGCGATAGCACCGCCTTCTTTCGCTGCCGTGCGGTTGTCGACAAAGCCTTGCGCATCTTTGCGTCGCGCAATTTCCGTGGTACCTGCCTCGCCCAGCATCGTGAAAATCAGCTCCAGGTCAGTCATGTGGTCGCGCAGGTTGTTGCCGGTCTTTACCTTGTCCAGCCCCTTGAGGCGGCTGTGCGTATCGGGCGTTACGCCGAATGTGGCGCGGGCAATCTCGGCGGTTAGAATGGAATATTCACGGCCCTCCTGCACCCCGCGTTGCTTCCACTCATCGGTCAGCTCACCGCGAATAGAAATTGAACGCAGCCGCTTTTCGATCCACGCCTGCGGATAGCCCTTGGCCTGGTACAGCTCGCGGGCGCGGGCACTGGCCAGTTCAGGGTTTTCAATTTCCTTCACCCGCTCGTAACCCACCTGCGCCAGCCAGCGCTTGAAAGGCTCCGCCTTGGGAGAGGGGATGGATTGGATGATGCGGAATAAACCTTCGGTGTTGGCGCAATTAACCCGCTGCACACCGCCTTCGGTTTCAATGCGAAGGGGGGTGGCAATTTGCCCCCACCCTTTGGCCAACTCCTTGTCCCTGCGCCGCAAATCCTTGACGTACCCCTCGGGCTGAACCGAATCGGTGAGAATGGCCACCACATCCACGATGGCAAACCACCATTCCTCGTTATGCCAAGTGCGGCGGATCGCTTTTTCCTGAAAGACCACAAGATGATTTTCCGATTTGTCGGGTAACGCCGACTTTTTACTCATGGCGTTTTCTTCCCAATATTTTTCTTGCTGGGCGGCAAATAATTTTCTGCCGAAACAACCTTCTTGCCCGTCTTGCCTTCCAGCTCCAGCCGCGCCTTCTTGGCGATACCGCCACCGGTTTTCGCAGCCGCCTCATTCTCATCCATGCCCGTCGCCTCCACACTCTCGGCGATCTGGCGCGTGGACAATTCCGCCAGCGCGGTAAAGATCAGCTCCGCCTCGCTCATGTGGTCGCGCAGGTTTTGCGACTTCAAGCCCTTCATCGTCTTGTGCGCCTTCACATCCACTTCCGCCCACTCCTGATGGATGATATTGGTCAGGATCGCGTATTCCTCGCCTTCCTTGATGTCGTGCTCTTTCCAGTAATCGGTCAGCTTGTTGCGCGTCTCCTGCCCGGTCATGCGCTGCTGTATCCACTTCTCGCTGCGCCCATGCTTCTGCCAGGTCTCGCGGGCGCGCTCCAGCGAGCGGGCGGGGTCGGCCATCTCCTGCATCCGCTCATAGCCCACCTTCGCCAGCCACAGTTTGATCGGCTCTGCCTTGGGGCTGGGCACCGACTGCACCAGCCGCAGCAAGGTTTCGGCGGTGGCGACATCGGTCAGGCGTTGCTTGCCGTCCTCTGCGGTCATTTTCAACTGGTAACAGTTTGTTACCAGTTGGCTGCCTTCCTTGTCCAAGCGGCCTTTCAGCACCTTCCAATACTTTCTGGCGGTTTGATAATCGAACGACTGAGTCAACACCTGAATGATGTCTATGACCGAAAATAGCCACGTTTCCGTGGCTTCATCATAGATACGGCGGATTTCGTGTTCTTCAAAAATGGTTGGTTGAGGTTGCATGGTCTGCTCCTTATTCATGGATGGCAAAAGACCAATGCATCGTAGAGAACGTTCGTTCTGTTGTCAATCCGGCGCATCACTTTTTCGTTCCCACATGTCTACCTTTGCCAGCGGGTACCAACCCTTGTTCACGCATCCACTTCAGCCCTCGGAAAAACTTATCTCTTTCGATTTTAAGTTTAGAGTCGTGCCAGTTTTCCCGCGCCTCGCAAACAATATCGTCGTCGCTGGACGAGCAACCAAGCAACAGCAGGTTATTCCACGCCGCATAAAGCGTTGCTACGATTTCCGCTTGCCGTCTATTCAAGGGCAGCAGCTTGTTGATGAGAATATCCACCTCGCCCGCTCGCTCACCAAGGGCGTTGCGGGTCTTGAGCAGCAACGCATCAAACTTATCGCCTTTAGTGAGGACATACGCACCATCTTTTTTCTGCTTGCGCACATCAAACCAGTTCATTTTTCTTGCACGAGACTCGGCATTTATCAGTCGGGAGAAATCGTTCGGCCCTGCCGCAGCTTTCACTGGCTCACGCTCCAGATCAATACCCAAATGTGCCTCAACCAGATGGACAATTTTCTCCGCCTTCACATGGCCGAAATTAGCTAGATACTTCGGTGAGTGTTCATGGTGCTGATACGCCCGCGCCAGAATGCCTGCGTGCAAATCCGTGGCAGAAATGTTGGGGATTTTGACTGGAAAAGGAATCACATTTGTTTTGGCAGGAGCAGACTGGGCATGCACTTTTTGCGGCTTACGCGGTTTTGCCATAGCTGCCTGCACTGCTCTTTCCGCCTTGATGCGCGCCAGCAGCGCCGATGCAGGTTCATCGTTGGCATCCTGCGCGACAAGCTGGCCGGAGAAGGCTTTTTTCAGGATGGACTGGCGCAGGGCTTCGGCTTGTTGCAATACGGTGGCGATGGTTAGTTCGAGTTGGTCAACTTCGGAGAGCTTGCCTTCGATCAGCTCAACAATTCTTTGCTGGTCTGGCAGTCCCGGCAAAGGAACCTGAACCGAGCGAATGTTTTCAAGATTCAGCCCCGGCTTACCTGCTCCGTAGGCCATATCACTGAGTTGTTTGCGGCCAGCAGCTTCCGCAACGATGAACCAGTAAAGAAAACGGGGAAAGACCTCTGTTGTCGGACGGCAGAGTGCAACATGCTGACTAACATATGCGGTGCCAACGTCTCGTTCGACCAATGCAGATTTCGTGACATTGGCTCCGGTAATGGTAATCAGCAAATCACCTTTTTTTACTTGTGCTCTCAATCCCTCTGCCCTCTCAGGAAGAGAGACGAAAGCAATGTCATCCAGTTCCAGCAGGTCATGTTTAATGTTCTGGGCGCGAATGAACAGATCGCCCGCAGCCGCGTAATACTGTGCCCAGCCACGCGACCCAGAAGTTAGGAAATCGAGTAAATCACCCAGCGTTTTTTCAGCCCAGGCAGCGTCGGAAGAAATAGAAGTGAGCTTGCCCTCGAAGGCGTGCTTCAGCAGGGCCTGGCGATACACCTTGAGCTGTGCGCGGGCGGTCTTCAGGTTTTCGATGCCCTTGTCCAGCTCGGAAAACAGCTCCTCGGTCTTGGCGACGATGCGGTGTTGTTCGTTTAGAGGCGGGAGTGAAATTTCTGTTGATTCAAATTTACCTTTTGTAACATGAACCATCCCGGAGCCATGGGCCTTGGCATAAAGCTCTGCCGTGATTTTTTCTAGGAGATAAAAAACGAATAACTTGGTCGTGCATTTTTTGGGGTGAACAATAAAAATATGCTGATTAAGCCAAGCATCGCCTCCATGCCAGATGTATGCACCGAGTGAGGCAGACCACGCAAATAGCAGGTCGCCATTCCTCACCAGATATTTCTCTTCATGATTTTCTGGTGAAAAATTATATTTCGCGTCGTCCTTATTCAAGTTTTGAATTCGAATAATGGGCTTACCAGCATCTTTCCACTCGGTTGGTTTGAAAGCTCTGCCATTAACGTAATCAGCCAGATCACCCACAGTAGCCATAGCCCAACCGTTGGGCAGAATTACTTCATTCATCTTCACGCCACCAGCACTTCATTCAATTCATCCAGCAGCGTATCCATCTTTTCCCCGAACAACTGATACATCCTGCCCAGCCCGCCCTGCCCGTCGAACGGCGACATTTCCAGATCGTCGCGCTCGATGTGGAACGAGTTGGCGACGTGGTCGCGGATCATGCGCAGCCAGTCCATTTGTTCTTCATTGAATTTTTCGCTGCCGCCGGAGTGGTGTTTCATGATCCAGTTTCTGAAGTTGCGGCGCACTGTCACATCGAAGTCGGTCAGCGTTTCATCCATGCCGCACACGCGGCGGATCAGCGTGACCAGCGCGGTGAGTTCTTTGACCGGCTGCACGCCTTTGTAATCGTCCAGCCTGCGGTAGGCATGCCACACATACAAGGGGGCGAGTTTGGGTTTGTCGGTCTTGAGTTTGTCCAGCACCTGGCGTATCAGGTCGTAGCTGAGTTCGCGCCTGCGATACGGCTGGCTGAAGAAGATGGTGAGCGCGGCGATATTGTCCTGATTCGCTTTCAGGTAGGTGGCGAATTCATCGGCAATGGCTTGCGCGTTGTCGGCAATGTTCTTTTCCCATCCCGCGCCCACCAAGGTGTCGATGGTGTCGTGGTCTATGGTTTGTTCCTTGTCCTGGCGGATGGTGTCGATCAGCTCGACCAGTTCGCCATTCAACACGCTGGCCGCTTCCTTCACCAGTTGCACCTGCGCCTGCTGGCGTTTGTCGTCGCCGGGGTCGCTGCCGATGGGTTGCTTTGCCAGTTCCAGCGCGCGGGCTTCGATGTTGTCGGCATCAATCGCGCCGAACAGACGGCCTACGAGCTGGGTAAGCTCCAGGCCTCCGGCAGCTTCACGGATGCGCCGCTGGTCGTCGCTGTCGAGTTGCTTGTTGAGCCGCGCCAGGCGTCCGGCGAGCGAGCTCACCGTGTCTTCATCCGTCGCACCCATCATCACGCTCATCGCCAAATCCTTGAGCGGCACGGTGGGCTTGGTGATCAGCGGCTGGCTGGCGGTTTTTAGTGACCGCGTGACGCTGATCGCATCGACGATCACATAGTGGGTCTTGGCGCTGACGGCGGAGGGGGTGACTTTTCTCAGGTCGTCGATATCCAGTGTGCGCGTGCCGCGCCCCTTCATCTGCTCGAAGTAGTTGCGGCTTTTCACGTCGCGCATGAACAGTAGGCATTCCAGCGGCTTCACGTCGGTACCGGTGGCGACCATGTCCACGGTGACGGCGATGCGCGGGTAATACTCGTTGCGGAATTGCTGCAACACCGACTTGGGGTCTTCCTCGGTCTTGTAGGTGAGCTTTTTGCAGAAGGCGTTGCGCTCGTCGAATTCCTCGCGCACGGTCTGGATGATGTCGTCGGCGTGGCTGTCGGTCTTGGCGAAGATCAGGGTCTTGGGCACCTCTTTGCGTCCGGGAAATATCTCCGGCAGCTTGTCGCGGAAGGTACGGATGACGGTGCGGATCTGGTCCGGGTTGACGATATTGCGATCCAGCTGCGTGGCGGAATAGGCTTCGTCTTCGTCCTGCAATTCCCAGCGCTTCTTGCGCGTGAGTTTTTCGCGGCGCTCGACTTGTATATGTGCGGGGATGATGCCGCCTGCCTGGGTGATCTGCGTTTCAATCACATAGACTTCATTGCCGACGTTCACGCCATCGGCCACGGCTTTTTCGTGGCTGTAATCGCTGACCACGTTCTTCTTGAAAAAGCCGTAGGTGCGGTTGTCCGGCGTGGCGGTGAGGCCGATCAGGCTGGCGTCAAAATAGTCGATCACCTGCTGCCACAGGTTGTAGATGGAGCGGTGGCATTCGTCGATGAAGATGAAGTCAAAAAACTCCGGCGGGACTTTTTCGTTATAGACCACGGGCATCGGCGCTTTTGGCTGCTTCAGCTCAGCCGGGTTGATCTCTTCTGCAGCTTCGTCGAGCGGTGTGTCCTTAAGGATGGAATACAGGCGCTGGATGGTGCTGATGCATACCTGGCTATCCTTGGCGACAAACGAGGACTTGAGCCGCTGCACGTTGTACAGCTCGGTGAACTTGCGGTTATCGTCAAGCGGCACATAGGACATCATTTCCTGCTCGGCCTGTTCGCCGAGGTTTTTGGTGTCGACCAGAAACAGGATGCGTTTGCCGTGCGCGTGTTTGAGCAGACGATAGATCGAGGTAATGGCGGTGTATGTCTTGCCCGCGCCGGTCGCCATCTGAATCAGGGCGCGTGGGCGGTCGGCCTTGAACGACTCCTCCAGATTAGTGATGGCAGTTTCCTGGCAATCGCGCAGGCGCAATTCTTTGGCGGGCAGATGGTTCGGGTTGAGCGCGGGGATGTGGTGCAGGCGTGCGCGCAGCGAATCGCCCTGAGCAAGCCATTCCTTGAGCGTTTCGGGACGGTGGAAGCTGAACACTTCGCGCGAACGCGGTCTGGGGTCGCGGCCATCGGTGAAGCGGGTGATGATGCCGGTGCTTTCGTAGAGGAAAGGCAGCGGCTCTTTGTTGTTGACCCACTTCAGCTTGGCCGCTGCATAGCCTGCGGTTTGCAATTCCACTTCGGTAATCTTGTGACCCAGCTCTTCCTTCTTGGCCTCGATCACACCCACCGCTTTTTTGTCCACGAACAGCACGTAGTCAGCAGGGCCGACATCGGTCTGGTATTCGCGCACCGCCTGACCCAGGCCGGCATTCAGGTCGATCTTCTTGGCCGACTGCACGACCCAGCCCGCCTGCGTGAGCAGCGCGTCGATGGTGTCGCGGGCTTTCTGTTCGGGGTTCTGATTTTCGGTCATGAATTCCACGGACCTATTGAGATAGCGGCGAAGGGTATCACAGCACAGCAAATGTTTGGATAGTCCGAATTGTATGCGGGCTTGGTGGACTGCTTTGGACTGACTGGTGGTGCCCGGAACCGGAATCGAACCGGTACGCTGGTTTTACCCTAGCGACGGATTTTAAGTCCGTTGTGTCTACCAATTTCACCACCCGGGCGGGTATTTGGAGGTGCGTCCCAGAGTCGAACTGGGCTAACTGGATTTGCAATCCAGGGCATAACCGATTTGCTAACGCACCGTGTCACAGAACACTTGCTTGAAATGATTGAGGGAAAGCCAGAATGCTTTCCCTCAGATTTGGAGCGGGAGAAGAGTCTCGAACTCTCGACCTCAACCTTGGCAAGGTTGCGCTCTACCAACTGAGCTACTCCCGCAAAACGAGTTGGGCATTATAGGGATATTCGAATGCCTGTCAATATTTACACCCAACAATATTCACTTTTTCTCCAGCTTGAATAAACGCTCAAAATTCTCAGTAGTGCTCTGCCCTACTTTATCTACGCCGATGCCGCGCAACAAGGCAATCTCCTCGGCAACATGCTTTACATAAGCCGGCTGGTTGAGCCTGCCGCGATGCGGCACCGGGGCCAGATACGGGGCGTCGGTTTCTATCAATATGCGCTCCAGCGGCACGCGCTGGGCCACCTCCTTGAGCTGTTTGGCATTCTTGAAGGTGACAATGCCGGAAAAGGAGATGTAAAAGCCCATTGCCAGCGCGGCTTCGGCGACTTCCCATGTTTCGGTGAAACAATGCATCACGCCGCATGCCTCGGCGGCATTTTCTTCCTTCATGATGCGCAGGGTGTCGGCTGCGGCATCACGGGTGTGGATGATCAGCGGTTTGTTGGTCTCGCGTGCTGCGCGGATATGGTTGCGGAAGCGCGTGCGCTGCCATTCCAGATCGCCCTTCAGGCGGAAATAATCCAGACCTGTTTCGCCGATGGCGATGACCTTGGGATGCTGCGCCAACTCGACCAGGCGCGCGACACCGGGCTCTTCGACGCCCTCGTAATCGGGATGCACGCCCACCGAGGCGTAAATGTTCGGATACTGCTCGGCAAGCTTGAGTACTTGCGGAAAATCCGCCAGGTTGACCGATACACATAACGCGCTGACGACTTCGTTTTGGCGCATTTGTGCCAGCACGCCGTTCATGTTTTCGGCAAGCTCGGGAAAATTGATATGGCAGTGGGAATCGACGAAGGGCATGGTTATCCTGGAAAAAGCAGTTAGTCCACGAAATACACGAAAAGCACGAAATTTTTCAATGAAAGTCCTTGCTGTGGAATATCACCAAATGGGTGAGTGATCTAATATCATTGCAGCATTTTGATTTGTTTCGTGTCTTTCGTGTATTACGTGCATCAATCGAGGTTATTAGGTTTGTTCGAGCATCAGTTGGCGATACGCCAGCAGTAGAGATTCAAAAAACAGCTTGGGATTGAGCGTGTGCTGGGCTTCGCGCTTGGCGGTTTGCAGGTGTTTTTGCAGGCGCGCCAGATTTAACGGTGCGACAGGTTCGACCAGCTTTTTGATGACCGCTTCTTCGCCGGGATGATAGCGCAATTTGCCCGCCTGCTTCATCGAGCTCAAGTCATAACTCCATTGTTGCAGCCATTGCACGACCAGAACCTGCTCGGTTTTTTGCAGCGCCTCGGCCAGCGCGAACACATCCAATGTGGCAGGTTGGCGCACGGCTCGCAGCAATTTTTCGCGCTCCTCGCTGCCCAGTTGCTCGTCCAATTGAACGGCCTGCAGCGGCGAAAAGCCGGAAAATGCCAGTGCTTCGGCAGGATTTTTAACGCCCTGCTGCGCCAGCCAGCGGGTAGCGCTCGCAGCATCCGGGGCCGATAGCGCGAAAGACAGGCAACGGCTCAGGATGGTCGGCAACAATTGCTGCGGCTTGTGCGACACCAGGATAAACAGCAATCCCTGCGGCGGTTCTTCGAGATTTTTCAGCAAGGCATTCGCGGCATTGGTGTTCATTGCCTCGGCGGGATGAATGACGACCACGCGCCTGCCGCCCTGGTGGGCGGACATGCTGACAAAATCGGCCAGGCCGCGCACCTGATCGACGGAAATCTGCTTGCTGGGTTTTTTGCCGGTTTCGGTTTCTTCGCCTTCCAGACTCAACACTTCCGGTTGCAGCAACCGGTAGTCGGGGTGCGAGCCTTGCTCGAACCAGTGGCACGATGGGCATTTCCCGCAGGCAAAAGCGGATTCATCCGGATGCTGGCACAACAGGCTTTGGCCAAACTTTATTGCCAGATCGAGCTTACCGATGCCTTTTATTCCTTTGAATAAAATGCCGTTCGGGGGGCGTTTGCGCAGCTCCTGCAAGCGCGCCCAGTCATTTTGTTGCCACGGATAAATTGCACCCATGCTCATAGGGACGCGATGATGCCTTCGAGTTGCTGCTTCACTTTTTCCAGCGGCTGCGCCGCATCGATCACGGCATAACGCTGCGGATTTTGCCGCACGCGTTTATGGTATCCGGCGCGCACACGCTCGAAGAAATCGGCTTGCTCCTGCTCGAAACGATCCAGCGAAACATTGTTCGGCCTCGTATTATCAGGCGATCTCAGGCGTTGCTGCGCGACCTCGACCGGGACATCGAAAAACAGTGTCAGGTCTGGTTGCAGATCAGCATGAACCCATTGCTCAAGCTGGCTCAATTTGTCCCAGTCCAGCCCTCTGCCGCCTCCCTGATAGGCAAAGCTGGCATCGCTGAAGCGGTCGGAAATCACCCACTTGCCGGCGCGCAATGCCGGTTTGATGACCTGCTCGATATGCTCAAGACGCGCCGCAAACATCAGCAGCGCCTCGGTGCCGATGCTCATAGTCTGGTTCAGCAGTATCTCGCGCAATTGCTCGCCAAGCGGCGTGCCGCCCGGTTCGCGCGTGACGATCACATCGGGACCGCGCTGCCGCAACGCATCGGCAAACCACGCCAGATGGGTGCTTTTGCCAGCTCCGTCGACCCCCTCAAATGTTATGAATTTGCTCATTGGTTATAGTTGATAGTCGTTAGTACCGTAGGATGTGGTGAGGCACGAACCGCATCAATCGCGAGCGATGCGGTTCGTGCCTCACCGCATCCTACCGTGTTAACTGCGCGGCTCCTTGCGCTTCATCCCGCAAAACGGATTTCCTCTTTTGGTATTTATCCACCGCGCGATTATGCGCGATCAAATTGCTGGAAAATTGCGAACTGCCATCGCCGCGCGCCACGAAATACAGCGCGTCGGTCTGCGCCGGATGCAATGCCACCTGTAATGCTGCTGTTCCCGGCAAGGCAATCGGCGTAGGCGTTAATCCGCGCCGCGTATAGGTATTGTAAGGGGTATCGGCAAGCAAATCGCGTTTGCGCAGGTTGCCGTCGAACTTGTCGCCCAGGCCATAAATCACCGTCGGATCGGTTTGCAGCAACATGCCTTTGCTCAAGCGGTTCACAAACACCCCCGCAATCATCGCGCGATCAGCCGGTGTGCCGGTCTCTTTCTCGACGATGGAAGCCAGTATCAGGGCTTGATAAGGCGTTTTAAGCGGCGAATCGGTCTCGCGTGCAGCCCATGCTTCCTGCAGGCGCCGCTGCATGGTGTGGTAGGCGACCTTGTATATCGTCAAGTCGCTGCTGCCGGCGGCGAAGTAATAGGTATCAGGAAAGAACAAGCCCTCGGGATGATTTTCCGTCGCGCCGATACGCTGCAAAATTTCCGCATCGGACAAGCCGCTCGTGCGATGCGAGACGTCGGGGCTGGCATCCAGCGCGGCGCGCAACTGTTTGAACGTCCAGCCTTCGATGACGCTGATCTGGCTCTGGCTGACATTACCCTCAGCGATAATTTTCAGCAACTCAAGCCGCGAAACGGGATGTTCCAGCACGTAATTTCCCGCCTTGATCATTCCTGATTTGCCCTGCACGCGTGCCAGCCAGACGAACGTCACATCCTGCTCCAGCAGACCTGCCTGCTTCAGTTGCCGGGCAGCGCTCTTCAGGCTGCTGCCCTGCTTCAATGCAAATTCAAATGGCGCGGCTGGCAGCGGCAGCGGGCGCGAAACATGATAGCCCAGGCCAGCCGTGACAAGCAGCGCAAGCAAAATTACCCAGGTAAATATCCGTCGCATCAAGCGTCCTTTTGAAAAAGTTGTTTGCGGATTTGTCTGGCGATGGAGAAACCGCTCAAGCGGTGCTGTTCCAGTTCGCTTATCGGCCATAATCCGATGATGCTGTTCACCACGAACAGCTCGTCGGCGCGCAACACCTCATCCAGTCCGACGTTGCGCACTTGCAGCGGCATATGGTGCTGTGCCGCCCATGCCATCACGCGATCACGCTGCACTCCCGCCACGCCGCAGCGTGACAAATCCGGGGTAATCAACATGCCATTCGACACTAAAAACAAGTTGCTGCGTGTGCCCTCAATGACATTACCGTCAGTGTCCAGCAACAACCCTTCGGCAATCCCTGAATCGGGCGACGGGACATCATCGCTCCACTCGGCAGCCGCCAATACGTTTTCAAGACGGTTGAGGTGCTTGATACCCGCCAAACGCTGCTGGTGGCCCAGCCGCAACTGGCACAAACGCGCCCTGATTCCATGTATTGCCCAATCAGCCGGGTAGTCTGGTAATGGGGAAACATCCCACAGGTGCGTGGCCTCGGCGCCGGCTGGAGGGGCATAGCCGCGTGTTCCCTGCCCGCGCGTAACGATCAGCTTCACCACTCCATCGGGATGCTGCGCGAGCAAGCTGTTTAACTCGGCGGAAAGTAGCGCAACATCCGGGCAGACAATGCCCAGCGCTGCGCAGTCGTGTTGAAGCTTTCGATAGTGCAATGGCCATTGCTGTGCTTTGCCACGCGATGCAACCAGGGTACGAAACACCCCATCGCCGTAGAGCAGGCCGCGATCGCGAATGCTGATCAAATTGCCAGGCTTGCCATTGACCAGCATCGTAGTGGGAATGTTGGCAGGAATTATACTTTGCGGAACACCAGTGAGCCGTTGGTCCCGCCGAATCCGAAATTGTTGTTCACCGCAACATCGATCTTCATGTCGCGCGCGGCATTCGCGCAGTAGTCCAGATCGCATTCCGGGTCTTGCTCGATGATGTTGATGGTAGGCGGCGAAATCTGATGGTGTACCGCCAATGCGCAGAACACCGACTCTACCCCGCCCGCGCCGCCCAGCAGATGCCCTGTCATCGACTTGGTGGAGTTGACCACCAGCTTCCTGGCATGGTCGCCGAATGCCAGCTTGATCGAATCGGTTTCGTTCTTGTCGCCCAGCGGGGTCGATGTGCCGTGCGCGTTGACGTACTGCACGTCCTGCGGATTCAATCCTGCATTGCGCAACGCGTTCAACATGCTGCGTTTCGGCCCGTCGCTGTTAGGCGAAGTGATATGGTAGGCATCGCCGCTCATGCCGTAACCGGCCAGCTCCGCGTAAATCCTGGCTCCGCGAGCCTTGGCATGTTCGTATTCTTCCAGCACCAGCACTCCCGCGCCTTCGCCCATCACAAAACCATCCCTGTCCTTGTCCCAGGGGCGGCTGGCTGTGGCCGGATCGTCGTTGCGCGTGCTGAGTGCGCGCGCGGAAGAAAACCCGCCCACCGCCAATGCGCATATGGTCGCCTCGGAACCGCCGGCTACCATCACGTCCGCATCGCCATATTCGATGATGCGCGCCGATTCGCCGATGCAATGCGTGCCGGTAGTGCAGGCGGAAACCATTGCCAGATTCGGGCCTTTCAATCCGTACATGACGGACAGGTTGCCGGAGATCATGTTGATGATGGTGCCAGGAATGAAAAATGGCGAGATTTTGCGCGGCCCTGAGGCAAGAAAATCGTTGTGCGTTTCCTCGATCATCGGCAGGCCGCCGATGCCGGAGCCGATGTTCACGCCGATGCGTTCGGCATTCTGCCCGGTAACTTCCAGCCCGGAATCCTTGAATGCCTCGATGCCAGCCGCCAGTCCGAAATGAATAAACCTGTCCATGCGGCGCGCATCCTTGGCGGAAAGGTATTGCGTGACATCAAAATTTTTCACTTCACCGGCGATCTGCGATGCCATCGCGCTGGCATCGAAATGTGTGATTCTGGTGATGCCGGACTTTCCGGCAACGATGTTCTGCCAGGCAGCGGCAATCCCTATACCGACCGGGGAGATGATCCCCAGTCCGGTTATGACGACTCTACGTTTAGACAAATTGACTCCACCAGGCAGAAGGGATGGACAAATAGAACAAGATTGGTAAACAGATAAAGCAGGGAATTACTTCTGATGCGCCAGGACGTAGTCGGTGGCTTGCTGTACTGTGGTGATTTTTTCTGCATCCTCATCCGGGATCTCGCATTCGAACTCTTCTTCCAGCGCCATTACCAGCTCAACGGTATCCAGAGAATCAGCACCCAGGTCGTTGACGAAAGACGATTCATTCTTGACTTCAGATTCATTTACACCCAGTTGCTCAGCGACGATCTTTTTAACGCGTAATTCGATAGACATCTTGACTCTCCTACTCTAAATTAAAGTTCAAAAACTGCGGCATTGTATCAAAGTTGCCCAAAATTCCAAACAACTTGTATGCTGCAAAATTGTTGAGTGGTTTCAGCCTGCTAGAATAACCCGACAAATCAACCACCGGCTCGGCTGGACTATGACCATTATCGCAGTATTCAACCAGAAAGGCGGCGTGGGGAAAACCACCACGGTTCTTAACCTGGCCGCCGCACTGGGGCAGCGTGGTCGCCGGCCCGTTGGTATCGACCTTGACCCGCAAGCGCAATTCAGCTCCATTAGCGGCTTTACCGCCCATTCCGGCGACGACAGTATTTACAGCCTGTTTCAGCGCAATCGGCCGTTGCGCGAACTGATACGCGAGTCAGCCAGCGGAATCCGTGTCATTCCATCACACGCCGAGCTGTCCAAGGTGGACGCGCTGTATGGCAAGGGTTACAACATCATTAACAGGCTGAACACAAGTTTGCTGGCGGAAAAAACAGAGGGCGAAAATACTCCATGGATAATCGACTGCAGCCCATTGGTTGGTGTCCTTACGCTAAATGCGATATTTGCCTGCGATGGTGTAATCGTTCCAATTTCGGCCGATTACCTGTCCATGAATGGCGCCATGCAGATCAGGAAAACCCTCCGGGCTCTCGAGCAAGTCCTCAAGCACCGCGTTAACCGCCGTTATCTGCTCACCCGTTTTGATTCACGACGGAACATGGCAAAAGATATTATGAATATGGCGCAAACGGAATTCGGTGCGGATGTTTGCCATACATTCATCTCGGAGAATGTCAGCCTGGCGGAAAGCCCTGCATTGAATAAAACCATCTTCGAGCATGCTCCCGATAGTCGTGGCGCGCAGGACTATACTGCGCTGCTCGATGAATTAATGACCGATGGATTTATCAAATAGCTTTTATCAAGTAACGCGTGGTTATGCTGGCTGGATTAAATCGTCATTGCGTAAAGCCTTTAGCTGCGAGCGAAGCGCGGCAGGTAGCGACGTGGCAATCCAGAAGTTCGTTTATATCAACATTCAACATACTGGATTGCCATGCTTCCTGCCGCGCTTCGCTCGCAGCTAAAGGCTTTCTGCAACGACAGTTTTGATGAACAAATCAGTGACTCTCTAGACTTGTTTGGCGATCAGGGACAACAGTTCTTCAATATCCGCCGATTGTGACAATTTATTGCCGGTGTCGATGGTCTTGCAACTTATCACTTCACAATGGCGGTACATCTGGCGCAGTTTGCGTTCCGCATCCGGCAAGTCTTTGCCATGAATCTGGATGCTCTCGACTTTTTGCCCATCCCGGGTATTCACCGAAAAATCAAATTTCAGCATAACTTTCCCAAAATTATTGCTTCAATGACAAAACCGGTATAACAAACCAGACTTTCCTGCCCTGGCAGATGCAGCAGCGACAGACATCAATATACATTATAGCCCGCACCGGTGCAGGTTATCGCACCAACACATTGCGCGCAACCTTACGAATTCAATGGCCCAAACGGCATTATTAGAAAACCGGCTTTGGCCTTATACTTGCGGCTTATTCATCAGATTTTATATTTATGTACAACATTTCTCCATCTTCAAACGGCCGCCCGCTGTCCGGAGTTACGGCGCGCGGTTTTACCCTTATTGAAATCATGGTAGTGGTGGTTATCATGGGGATTCTGGCTGCTCTGGTCGTTCCAAAACTAATGGGGCGCGCCGACGATGCACGCATCGTAGCGGCCAAGCAGGACATCGCCACCGTGATGCAAGCGCTCAAGTTGTACAAGCTCGACAATCAGCGTTATCCGACCACCGAACAGGGATTGCAGGCGCTGATCGCCAAACCGGCTGTGGGTCCTGCGGCAAACGGCTGGAAAACCGGCGGTTATCTCGACAAGCTGCCGAAAGACCCGTGGGGCAACCCCTATCAGTATCTGTCACCCGGCATCAATGGTGAAATAGACGTGATTTCGTTGGGTGGGGATGGCCAGCCGGGAGGTGTCGGCAACGATGCCGATATCGGTTCGTGGGAATTGTAATCACGCCTTCTTTTATTAAACAGGATTACGCCTATCGGCGTGCGTACTGCCGGCGGCTGCCACGCGGGTTCACGCTGCTCGAGCTGCTGGTGGTGATGGTGATTGCCGGCATCATGCTCGGGATGGTGTCGTTCAACGCGATGCCGGACGAGCGTCAGTCATTGCAACACGACGCGCAACGAATTGCACTGTTGTTGCAACTGGCGCGCGATGAGGCGATTGTGCGCAACCGCCCGATTGCATTCGAGGCAGAAGCTGACCGTTATCGTTTCCTGCTGCACGATGAAAACACCTGGCAAATACTCAAGCAAGATGACTTGTTGCGTGAGCGTAAATTCAAACGCTTCCCGGTCACCTTCTCGATCAGCCCTCCATTGGTTGAACATACCGCGCCATTGCGCATCATTTTCGGCCGCGAACCGGTCGACAAGCCTTTTGTCCTGACGCTTGCAGTCGGAGATGCGCAGGCCGCTATTCGCGCCGACGGGATCGGCCACTTCGTGGTGGAATAGCCATGCGCCAGAACCATCGCCAATCCAATCATTCCAACGCGGGTTTTACCCTGCTCGAGGTGCTCGTGGCGCTGGTCATTGTCGGTACCGCACTGGGCGCCAGTCTGCGTGCGGTCGGCAGCCTGACGCAAAACAGCAGCGACTTGCGCGCTTCGATGATGGCGACCTGGTCGGCTGAAAACCGGCTGGCGCAAATCCGCCTGGCGCATGAATGGCCTGCGCTAGGCCAACGCAGGTTCGATTGCACACAGGGCGAGTTGCATCTGGTATGCGAAGAAAACGTGTTCACCACACCAAACCCATTTTTCCGCCGCGTCGAAGTCAGTGTCCTGGATTTGCAAAATACCGCGGACGCGCAGAATACCGGACGGCGCATCATCAAACTGGCTCAGGTGGTGCCGAATGCGCAATAGGCCACATGCGACCAGCGGCGCGCGTGCGCCTTCGCGGCTTGCCAGGCATAACGGGCTGACGCTGATCGAATTGCTGGTCGCCATCACCATACTGTCATTCATTGCGGTACTTGGCTGGCGCGGGCTGGATAGCATCGTGCGTGCGCGTATCGCGCTGGTCAGCGACCTCGAACAGACGCGCGGGATGCAACTCGCCTTTGCGCAGTTGCAGAGCGATTGCGCGCATCTGGCCACCCCCGAGAACCTGCCGGATCAATTACCGCTCTCAGTCGAGCAAGGGCGGCTGACGCTGGTGCGCACGGTGTTTGCCGACAACCAGCCATCACGGCTGCAAGTCGTTACCTATCGCGTCAGGGAAGGTGTGCTGACACGCAGTGAATCGGCAGCAACGCGCGATTTAACCGAGCTTGGCACACTGTGGCAAACCGCCGCGAATGACACCGACACGTCCCAGGCAGTGGCGCTGCAATCGGGTGTCACCGCGCTGACTATGCGACTATGGGTCAGCGGGGGCGCTGGCTGGCGCACGGGTGCAGAAGTCGCTCAACTGACAGCCACTCCCGTCCCGACTGCAAATCCTCCGCCTGGTCCAAGGTCCGGCCCGCCACCGCTGCTGACCGGATTGGAGGTCGCCATGCAATTGCAGGGCCGTGAGAATAGCCTGCTCAAAATATTTCTGCTGGGGGCGGTATGAACATGCGCCCTGCCCCGCCGGGTGCCCGGCCAAAAGCTTTTCGGATTCATCGGCAACGCGGCGTCGCGGTGATCACGGCATTATTGCTGACCACACTGGCAATCACCATCGTCGCCAGTCTTTTCTGGCAACAACAGGTGCAGGTGCGCTCGATCGAAAACCAGCGCCTGCAATTACAGAAGCAATGGATATTGCGCGGCGCGCTCGATTGGGCCGGCCTGATTCTGCGCGAGGATGCAAAGCATTCGAGCGTCGACGACCTGAATGAACCCTGGGCGGTGCCGCTCGCGGAAACACGGCTCGATCAATATGTAGAAAACGGCCGCGACGATGAGAATATCGCCGATGCGACATTATCGGGCGGCATCAGCGATGCGCAGGCGCGCTACAACCTGACCAATATGTGCCCCAATGGAACCATCGCCCCCGCCGAGGTCGCGGTCTTCGCGAGGCTGCTCGGCAATGCGAAACTGGATCCTGCACTGGCTCAGGCAACCGCCGAGCTGATGGCAACAACACTGAAAAAACCCAAAGCCGCAACGGCCAGCCGCGATGCTCAACCCGGTCCGCAGCCGATGGCTCTTGCCCAAGTGGATGACTTGCTCGCGGTGCCGGGCTTTACCCCGCTGATGCTCGACAAACTGAAGGATTTCATTATCTTCCTGCCGCGCGCCACACCGGTCAATGTAAATACCGCGCCCGCTGAGGTGCTGGCCGCCAGAATTGATGCGCTTTCACTTTCCGAAGCGGTCACGCTGGTTGAAAACCGCAACACCGCCAGCTTTCGCAACCTCGCGGATTTTACCCACCGCTTGCCGGGTAAATCTATTTCCTTGCCAGCCAGCGATGCATCGGTCATAACCAATTATTTTCTGGTCAATGGTAAAGTACGCATGAACCGGGCCGGACTGGAAATGCAGTCGTTGATCGAACGCAATGGCAGCATTACCAAACTCATCCGGATTAGAGAATATTAAGGACAACGAGACACCTTGAGCACACTTTATATTCGTTTGCCTTCCAAGGCCGCTGCCGGCAACGCGCCGCACTGGCCCGGCCTGCCCTGCCCGTTTGCACTGGTGTCGCATGACGCCTCAATCGTGCGTCAAGGTGTAATGCCATTACCGGATTTATCCGGCACGATAGCCAAGGTGCAGCGCGTGGTGTTGCTGCTGGCCGCTGGCGATGTCACCTTGCTGCGCGTTAAAGTGCCCCCGCTATCGCCCGCCAGACTAAAGGCCGCATTACCCAACCTGGTGGAAGATCAGTTGATTGCCGACCTGTCAGATTGTGTGGTAGTCGCGGGGGGCCTGGCCGATGGATTACGCACCGCCGCAGTGGCGCAACGCGCCTGGCTCGATACGCTGGCCAGGACATTGATCGCGCTCGGCGCCCACCAGATTGCGGCGCTGCCCGCGCAATTGTGTTTGCCATATCAGTCCGATCAACCAGGTCAGCCGGGCAGCGTGATCGTTGCCGTAAATGAACATAGCAACGCTATCGACATGACGTTCCGCTTGTCCGAACATGACGGTATCGGCCTGGCGATCAGCACAGACCCGAATGAACCGGCTGCGCGCGAGGCGATCCAGGCATTGTGCGCGGTTGTGCCGGAGGCACCGATTTCGCTGTATGTGCCGCAATCCGGGCTGCACGCCTATCAGAAAGCGGTCAACGATAACGGCGCACCGAATAAACGCATCAGCGTATTGGCCGATAACTGGTCGCTCTGGATTTCCGGCGCCAACGGCACGGCGCCCGATTTGATGGCGGGGCCGGGCGCGGGAGCCGGTCCCAGGCTGGACTTGCGCGCATGGCGCTGGCCGCTGGCGCTGGCCGCTGCGGTCATGGCCATCAATGTCGCCGCCCTGAATATCGACTGGTGGCGCATGAAGGCCGAGGCCAATTCCCTGCGCGCGGCCATGACCCAAATCTACAAATCGGCTTTTCCGAAAGAGACTGTAATCATTGATCCTGTCGCGCAAATGCGGCGGAAGATCGCTGCGGCCAGGCACGATGCCGGGCTGGCCGCAGCGGATGATTTTACGGCGATCACAGCGACCTTTGGTGAAGCGTGGGCAAGCGTTGCGACAGCAACCGGCAAGACTCCTGATATTGCCGCGCTCGAATATCGCGAACGCAGCCTGCTCGTGCGCTTGAAGCCTTTCACTGGCTCGGTCAATATGCGCAATGACGAAGCACTGACGCAACAGATGAAAGCCGCGCTGGCTGAACGCAACCTGTCGCTAGACCAGGAACCTTCCGGGTCGGCGGCGGTATGGAAAATCCGGAGCGCGAAATGAATCTGAACAATCTGTTGAATCAATCCAGGCAATCGTTCTCGGAATTCTGGGCGGCGCGCGATGCGCGCGAACACGCGATGCTTGCTGCTGCCGCCGTCGTGGTGGCGCTCGGCCTGACCTATGCTTTGCTGATCGCCCCTGCCCTGACCGGTCGCGAGCAACTGGGCAAAAACATGCCGGTGCTGCGCCAGCAAGTCGCGCAACTGCAGGCATTGTCGAAAGAAGCTGCGGCGATTTCCGGAAGCTCCGCGCCGCCCATGACCGCGATGTCCAGGGAGAGTATCGAAACCGCGCTCGCGCGCAAAGGTTTAAAACCGCAAAGCGTGATGCTGTCCGGTGACCTTGCAAAGGTGCAACTCACAGCCGTCTCTTTTGCCAGTACGCTTAGCTGGCTGGACGATATGCAAAACACCGCCCTGCTTTCCGTAGTCGATGCCAATATCGCTGCATCGTCTCAAACCGATACAGTCGATGTGACATTGACATTGCGGCAACCAGGGAATGAATAATTTGATTTTCAAACAAAATCCTGTGCGACCATCAGGCAAATTTATAAAGTATTCTGGCAGATTTGGACTTATGCAAACGGTTGAATGTAGCCTGGATGGAACACAGTGGAATCCGGGTTCGCTGTCAATCAACCCCGGACGCGCTTCGCCCTTCGGCCAAGCTCAGGACAGGCTTCTCCGGGCTACGATTGGAGATTCGCATATGTCCTGTAAACGTAAAAAGGACAGCCATTGCGCCGCATCTTGATATGGTCGCTCGCGGGAATGATAAGTATTGCTTTCACCGCGCTGGCTTTTTTCCCCGCGGCCTGGATAGCGGCGATCGTAGAGAAACAGACCGCAGGACGCTTGACGCTTGGGGATGCGCAAGGCACATTATGGCGCGGCGCGGCCTTTATCGGCGGCGCGGCGAGCGATAGCGATGCGGTAGCGCCGCTGTTGCCCGGACGCTTCTCCTGGCGGTTGTCTCCGATGATATTTCTGGCCATTGTTGACGCCGAACTGGAAAATGCCGAAGCGCTGTCGCAACCTGTCAGCGTGACCGGCAGTTGGCAGCAATGGCAAGTGAGTCCGGCTGCGGTTTTATTGCCGGCGGAACGGCTGGTGGCACTGGGCGCGCCGCTGAATACAGTGCAGCCATCCGGCCAGATGCGGTTATCATGGGGGACGCTGCAATTGGCGCGACAGGATGGAATAATCGGGATGACCGGATCAATGAACCTGGATATGAATGACATGGCATCGCGGATGTCGCCGATCAAACCGTTAGGCAGTTATAATCTGTCGCTCGACTGGCACGGACCGCAAGCGGCTGTGACACTCAAGACGATCAAAGGGCCGATGCTATTAAGCGGCTCAGGAACATTCGCCAATGGGCGATTGCAGTTTTCCGGCAAGGCAGAAGCAGAAGCAGGGCACGAAGAGAGGCTGGCAAATTTGCTGAATTTGCTGGGGCAACGCCGCAGAGAGGGCGACAAAGACATTATTGCGCTAGAGTCCAAATGAGAAAAATCAAATTGACAGCAATACAGGCACCGGCAGTATGGTGCTGCCGGAGTGCAATGATCGTTTTGCTATGCGCAATTGCGGGTGTGCAGCCGGTACTAGCCCAGGATACCGGCATCAACGAAGTAACCGGCGCGAATGAAGCAGCAGGCACGAATAAGGGCACACTCAATTTCGTCGATGCCGATATCGAATCCGTGATTGCGGCAATCGGCGATTACACCAGTACGACTTTCATCATCGACCCGCGTGTCAAAGGCAAGGTCAACCTGGTATCGGAAAAACCGCTCACCAAGGCTCAGGCATTTCAGCTCCTGACTTCAGTGTTGCGCCTGCATGGTTACACGGTGGTGACCAGCAACGGGTACACCAAAGTGGTGCCGGAAGCGGATGCCAAATTGCAGTCAGGCCCGATCCAGACCGGCGCAGTGCGCGGCGACCAGATTGCGACGCAGGTTTTCCGCTTGAATTTTGAGTCCGCAGCCAATCTGGTGACGGTATTGCGCCCGCTGATTGCACCTAACAACACGATCAACGCCAACCCTGGAAACAACACGCTGGTCATCACCGACTACGCCGACAACCTGCAGCGGCTGGGCAAGATAATCGCGACACTGGATAAACCCGCAAGCGGCGATCTGGATGTGATACCTGTCCGTTACGCGATCGCCAGCGATATCGCGGCGATGGTCAATCGCTTGCTTGAACCGGGAGCCGCGAGCCCGGGTGGCGATGCCGGGCGCATCAGCCTGCTGGCGGAATCGCGCAGCAATTCGATCATTGTGCGCGCGCCATCCGAGGCTCGCGCCAACCTGGCGAAATCGCTGATCGCAAAACTCGATCTGCCGACCGAGCATCCAGGCAATGTACATGTCGTGTATTTAAAGAATGCGGAAGCGACCAAGCTCGCGCAAACCTTGCGTGCCGTGGTGTCGTCGGAAGTTTCCGCGTCAAGTTCCGCACCTCCTGGGTCGCCCATGCCAGTAACTGCTCAGCAGCCTCTGCCAAGCGGCGGTCCGGCAGGATTCATTCAAGCCGATGCAGCGACCAATACCCTGATCATCACGGCCAGCGAGCCGGTCTACCGCAATTTGCGCTTCATTATCGAACAGCTCGACGCGCGCCGCGCCCAGGTCTATATCGAGTCGCTGATCGTCGAAGTCAGCGCCACGCGAGCCGCCGAATTCGGCGTGCAATGGGCCGGCCTGTCGGGGAATGCCACCAGCAATTATCGGGTCGGTGGCGTGACCGGATTTGCCACCGGAGGGGATAACCTGATCAACCAGGCGGCCGCATCGACTACCGGCGGTGCATTGCCACCGGGCAACGGCTTATCGCTCGGCATCTTCCGCCAGATCGGTGGACAGCTCAGCCTGGGTGCATTGGCCCGCGCGCTGGCATCCGACGACGACGCCAACATCCTGTCGATGCCCAACCTGATCACGCTCGACAACGAGGAAGCGAAGATCATCGTCGGCCAGAACGTGCCCTTCATCACCGGCCAGTACACCACCACGGCATCGGGCGGCGGCGCGGGTGTGAATCCCTTCCAGACCATCGAGCGCAAGGATATCGGCCTGTCGCTGCGCGTGCGGCCGCAGATATCCGAAGGTGGCACGGTCAAGATGGCGATCTATCAGGAAACCTCGAGCGTGCAGGATGCAACCGGCTCCGCCGGCATCATCACCAACAAACGTTCCATTGATACCAACGTGCTGGTCGACGATGGTCAGATCATCGTGCTGGGCGGACTGATCGACGATACCCAGAGTGATGGCGTCGTCAAAGTGCCTGGCCTGGGCGACATTCCTATCCTCGGCAACCTGTTCAAATACCAGAAACGCACTCGCAAAAAAACCAACTTGATGGTGTTCCTGCGTCCGACCGTGATACGCAACAACGAGCAAAGCGTGAATCTGACAGGCAATCGTTACGATTTCATCCGCAACGCCGAGATCGCCGCGCAGCCGGAAAATTCCATGGTACTGCCGAACATGGGTGCTCCACTGTTGCCGCCGCTGCAGGACGGGCACGTGGCCGGCGGCATCTTATCCAGTCAGGCCGAGCCTGGCACTGCTGATAAGCAGCCGGAGCTTGCACAAAATCCTGCTTCCCAGGAACCGGCTGTGACGTCAGCACCGCAGCAATAAATCGCAATGAGGTGCCCATGAGTGATTCTGTGATGGATGCCCGCCTACTCCCCTACTCGTTCGCTCGCGACTTCGCGCTGCTGGCACAGCGCAAAGGCAGCACCGTCGAAGTCTGGGTGTCGGATGCGACCAAGACCAGCGCGATCGCGGAAGTGAGCCGCAATTTCGGGCGCATCAGGCTGAAAGCGATGCCGCGCGTGGAACTCGAAGCGGCGATCGCCAAAGCCTATGCGGGTTCTGGCGGCGATGCGGCGCAGGTTATCGATGAGTATGAGTCCGATCTCGACCTGGCAAAATTGATGCTGGACATGCCCGCGATCGAAGACTTGCTGGAATCGGCCGATGACGCGCCGGTGATCCGCATGATCAACGCCCTGCTGACACAGGCATTGCGCGAGGGCGCATCGGATATCCATATTGAGCCGTTCGAGCAGGTTTCGGTGGTGCGCTTCCGCATCGACGGGACCTTGCGCGATGTGGTGCGGCCGAAGAAAGCGATCCACGCCTCGCTGATCTCGCGCATCAAGATCATGGCACAGCTCGACATCGCCGAAAAACGCTTGCCGCAGGATGGCCGCATCACGCTGCGTGTCGGCGGCAAACCGGTCGATGTGCGTGTCTCCACGCTGCCCACCGGACACGGCGAACGCGCGGTGTTGCGTCTGCTCGACAAGGAAGCAGGCCGGCTCGACCTGCAGAATCTGGGCATGAGTCCGGAAGTGCTGACTCAATTCGACAAGCTGATCGCGCAGCCGCACGGCATCGTGCTGGTCACCGGTCCGACCGGCTCGGGCAAGACCACCACGCTGTATGCCGCGCTGTCGCGGCTGAATGCGACCAGCACCAATATCCTGACGGTGGAAGACCCGATCGAATACGAACTGAACGGCATCGGCCAGACCCAGGTCAATCCGCGCATCGACATGACGTTCGCCAAGGCGCTGCGCGCGATCCTGCGCCAGGACCCGGACATCATCATGATCGGCGAGATCCGCGATCTGGAAACCGCGCAGATCGCGGTGCAGGCATCATTGACCGGCCACCTGGTGCTGGCGACCTTGCACACCAACGATTCGGCGGCGGCGGTCACACGTTTGCTCGACATGGGCATCGAACCGTTCCTGCTCTCGTCATCATTGCTTGGCGTGGTCGCGCAGCGCCTGGTGCGCAAATTATGCCCGCACTGCAAGCGGCATGAGGGCCAGTTCTGGCATGAAGCAGGTTGCGACAAATGCGGCCACACCGGCTATCAGGGCCGGGTCGGCGTGTATGAGTTATTGCTGACCACCGATCAGATACGCGCGCAAATTCACAACCGTGCATCGGAAGCCGACATCCGCGCCACCGCGCAGCATGACGGGATGCGCACGATGCGCGAGGATGGAGAGCGCTGGCTGGCCGACGGTACGACGACGCAGGCAGAATTGATGCGTGTCACGAAGGATTAACAAGCGTGCCGGCATTCAGTTACGAAGCCGTTGACGCGGACGGCGCCACCAAGAAAGGCGTAGTCAATGCCGACAGCGCGCGTGCCGCGCGCGCCGAGTTGCGCACCCAGGGTCTGGTGCCGATCACTGTCGATGCGATTGCGACCCAGCTCGACGAAGCGGGCCATGCCAGAACCCGCGCATTCGGCGATCATCTGTCGACCGTGGAGCTGGCGCTGTTCACCCGGCAACTGGCCAGCCTGCTGGAAGCCAGCCTGCCGCTGGAGCAGGCATTCTCCGCGTTGCAGGAGCAAGCCGAACGCACTTATGTGCGCGACCTGGTCGCTTCAATCCGTTCTGAAGTGATGGGCGGCGCCTCGCTGTCCGATGCGCTGGCGCGGCATCCGCGCGATTTTGCCGACATCTATCGCGCGCTGGTCGCCTCCGGCGAGCAGATCGGCCAGTTGGCGCGCGTGCTGTCGCGGCTGGCCGACTATATCGAGCGGCGCAATGAACTGATGCAAAAGGTCAAGCTCGCGTTCACCTATCCGGCAATCGTCACCGTGGTGGCTTTTTTGATCGTGATCTTTTTGCTGACCTATGTGGTGCCGCAGATCGTGTCGGTATTCGCCAATACCAAACAGCAGCTGCCGTTCCTGACCGTGGTGATGTTAGGCGTTTCGGATTTCGTGCGGAATTACGGCTGGATCGTTTTGCTGGCCGTCATCGCGCTGGCTTTCGCCTGGCATCGCGCATTAAAAAACCCTGCAATCAGGCTGCGCTGGCATACCTGGCTGCTGACCGCACCGCTGTATGGAAGATTCGAGCGCAGCCTCAACACGGCGCGCTTCGCCAGCACACTGGCGATCACAACCGGTTCCGGTGTGCCGATCTTGCGAGCGCTGCAAACCAGCCGCGACACCCTGACCAATGTCGCGATGCGCGCACAGGTCGAGGCGGCGACGGCCAGCGTGCGCGAAGGCGTGAGCCTGGCGCGCGCGCTGTCGGCGCACCAGTATTTCCCGGCAATGTTGATCCACATGATCCGCGCCGGCGAGGTCACCGGTGAATTGCCGGCGATGCTGGAGCGCGCCGCCAACGCACAGGAGCAGGATCTGGAACGGCGCGCAATGACGATAGCCGGATTGCTCGAACCGGCGCTGATCCTGGCGATGGGTGTGGTGGTACTGCTGATCGTGCTGGCTGTGCTGATGCCGATAATCGAGATCAACCAGTTGGTGCGCTAACGGTATGGAAACCTCTATAGAAATACAAAAAACTCCGTCATTCCCGCGCAGGCGAAAATCCAGTTTTTGTAGGGCGGGCTATGCCCGCCGCGGATCAAGCTAGCTGTCGGGCGCAGCCCGACCTACGAATAGCTTGTTACCTTTGAAACGGAATTGAACTAAAAGGAACACAATGAAGCGCTGGCCCCTGATTGCAAGTTTTGTATTGTTCGTTGCCTTGTGCGTATCGGCTGCATACTGGGCAATCCAATTGCTCAAGCCGCCGGTGCGTGCCGTCGCGGCACCGCCACAAACGGCCCAGCCGGCTCCAAAATTGGATAAGGCGGCGGGATTATTTGGCGGTCGTTCATCTTTCGCCGTCGCCAGCAATTTTCAATTAAAGGGAGTTGTGGTCGCCAGCAATCCGGCAGAAAGTGTCGCAATCCTGTCAGCTAACGGCAAGCCGGCTCAAGCGGTCAGAACCAATGAAGAACTGATGCCCGGCGTAACGGTCAAGGAAGTGCAACGAGGCTACGTGTTGCTGTTGGAAAGCGGCGTAGTCAAGCGGGTCGAATTACCCGAAAAAGCGAAGCGCAGGTAAAAACGTGAATTAATCGTTGTGCCAAACTATGGTGTTTCCCACGCCTATGCGGGGGAAACACCTGGATGACTCAGGTGTTTTGCACCACGATTTTCGGGAAAGCAGCGCTGTGATCCTGCGCCATTTCCGCAACCTTGACAGCGATGCGGCGAGCGATCTGTTTGTATACCCTGGCGATATTGCCGTTGGGATCAGCCACCACTGTCGGATTGCCGGAGTCCGTTTGTTCACGTATGCGGATATCCAGCGGCAGGCTGCCGAGAAGCTCGGTGTTGTAATCGGCGCACATCTTCTCGCCGCCGCCCGCGCCGAAGATATGTTCTTCGTGTCCGCATTTGGAGCAGATGTGCGTGCTCATGTTTTCCACGATGCCCACGATCTTGATACCGACCTTCTCAAACATCTTGAGACCCTTGCGCGCATCCATCAGCGCGATATCCTGCGGGGTGGTCACAATCACAGCGCCGGTAACCGGCACTTGCTGGGCCAGTGAAAGCTGGATGTCGCCGGTGCCGGGTGGCAAATCCACAATCAAATAATCCAGATTATCCCAACGCGTCTGGCGCAACAATTGATCCAGTGCCTGCACGACCATCGGGCCGCGCCAGATCATCGGTGTGTCATCGTTGGCGATAAGAAAACCGATAGACATCGCCTGCAGGCCATGATTGGTCATCGGTTCCATGAAATTGCCACCAATCGTATTAGGCTGACCGGAAATGCCCAGCATGGTCGGTTGCGATGGTCCATAGATATCGGCATCCAGCATGCCGACGCGCGCGCCTTCGGCAGCCAGGGCCAATGCAATATTTACCGCGGTGGTGGATTTGCCCACCCCACCCTTGCCACTCGCTACTGCGATGATATTTTTCACGCCGTCCACCAGCTTTGCGCCGCGCTGCACAGCGTGCGGCACGACCTGGCTGGTCACTTTGACGCTGACGCCACCGCTGTTCGGCAATGCGGCTTTGAGATGCGCTTCGACCATCGCGCGAATTTCGCCCCACACACTCTGGGCAGGGTAGCCGAGCATAATATCAAGCGACACATCGTTGCCGCTGATCTTGATGTTCTTCACGGATTTGCCGCTGACGAAATCTTTCCTGGTGTTCGGGTCAATCAAATTCTTCAATGCGCTCTGCACATCTGCTTCGTTAAAACTCATCACTCACTCCTGAATTGGATAAAACTAAAGATTGAATTTTAAACTAACTGACCAGTTCTGTCGGGTATTTTTTGCTCCCGTCATGAACAGTGAATGCGCTGCCCAGAATGGAAATCTATCGCGTTTGTTGCGCTATCTATAAGTTCGCCCCATAGAATGGCAAATGGCTGTCAGGCGAGATACTTCCTGCTACTTCTGCACTGTTTTCTTCAAAACGTCACGAATCGCATCCGGGGACTTCATAATATTCATGAAGCTGTTTTTTCCCATCATGCTCAAATCGGGAAAACTGATTGCAATACGGAAGCGGGCATACAACGCATACACTTTGTTGCCGGAAACCAGCACCTCATAAGGTAGATGAGCAGTGGATTTGATGTCGCGAAAATCGATTTCGCTCATGATGAAACGATCATCCCTGTATTTGTCAGCCTCTGTTGCGCCCTTCATGGCGACACCGAATACGCTCTCCTTCTTGCCGGGAACATCCACCCGATAGACTTTGCTGACGCCGTTTTTATTGTCGGCCAGTTTCGCATCCACCGCCTGTACCGCTTCCTCGTAGCTGGCGTATTCAGCCAATACACTTGGCTCGTCGAAATATTCCATGCCTATCATGTAGTGGTATTTGCGCGCCTGTCTGGCGGTCATTCCTCGCGCGCCGAACTCCTCCACCCTGCCCAGCGCGGCAGCCAATCCTGTCGCAACACCGCCCAAATCACCTTTCATGCGATAGACATTCGCCATATAAACGGGGTTGGTATAACTCACCTGCACCTCGTCTTTTGATCTGGTGATCGATACTCTTTGTATCGCGCCGAATCCACCATGCTCTGAATCTGCCGCATTTTTTTTCAACTCATCGTTGGTGACGACTAAAATGACGGCATCGGCATACGGTGAATAGTCACCGACCAGAGTAAATCCACCCGCAACCAATGCCGCTTTCGCCTGCTCGGCCTTCTCCGCAACCGTTCCCGCGCCCTTTGAACCCAACACGAATGGCTTCAGTTTCTCGTCATCGGACATCGCATTGCCTGTGCTGAACAGCAACAATGCCGAAAGAATTACATGCTTGAGTGTCATTCGTTTCATCCTGATTCTCCTTAACGGGTTGGTTGGCTACGGTTTTTCGCTGACTGTTTTCTCGGACGGCTTGGGATTGAACCAGGCAAGTTTTTCCCTGAGTGTGACGACCCCGCCGACGATGATCAAAGTCGGCGCTTGCGGCTTTTCAATTTGCGCGATCCCGGGCAGCGTCGCCAGCGTGCCGGTGATGACGCGCTGGTTTTGCGTGGTGCCCTGCTGCACGATGGCGATGGGCATGGTGTCCGGCATGCCGTGTTTGATCAGTTCGGCGCACAGCGTATCCAGCCCGTGCAGGCCCATATAGACCACGACGGTCTGCTTGGGCCGCGCCAGCGCGTCCCAGTCAAGGTTCATCGTGCCGTCCTTTAAATGGCCGGTGACGAACACACAGGACTGTGCGTGATCGCGGTGGGTCAGCGGAATGCCCGCGTAGGAAGCCACACCGGAGGCTGCGGTGATTCCGGGCACCACCTGGAACGGAATTCCCTCCGCCGCCAGCGTCTCGATCTCTTCACCGCCGCGCCCGAAGATGAACGGATCGCCGCCCTTGAGGCGCAGCACCCGTTTGCCCTCCTTGGCAAGGCGCACCAGAAGTTCGTTGATCTCCTCCTGGCGCATGGTGTGGTCGGCGCGTTTCTTGCCGACGAAGATGCGCTGCGCATCGCGCCGCACCATCTCGACGATAGGCTTGGACACCAGATTGTCATACACCACCACGTCCGCCTTTTGCATCAGGCGCAGTGCGCGGAAGGTCAACAGGTCGGGATCGCCGGGACCGGCACCGACCAGGTACACCTCGCCGCGCTGGATGTTGTCCTCGTTCGCAAGCATTTGTTGCAGCATCGTCTCCGCGCTGCCTTCATCGCCGGTCAGCACCTTCTCGGCGACCACGCCTTCCAGCACGCTCTCCCAGAAGATGCGGCGCTTCGCCGGATTGGTGAGACGTTGTTTAACCAGTTCGCGGAACCGTTCCGCGAATGCGGCGAGACGGCTGAAGTTCTGCGGGATGACGGTCTCCAGTTTGCCTCGCATCATGCGCGTCAGCACCGGTGAGGCGCCGCCGCTGGAGAATGCCACCATCAGCGGCGAACGGTCGAGGATGGCGGGCATGATGAAGCTGCACAGCTTGGGATCGTCCACCACGTTCACCGGGATGTTGCGCGCGCGCGCCAATTCGGAGACTTGCTGATTGACGCTGCTGTCATTGGTTGCTGCGATGACCAGTGTTACGCCTTCGAGGTGCTGCGCCTCGAAACGCGCGACGATGACCTCGACGCCTCGCTGCTTTGCCAGTACGGATTCGATCTGCGGTGCGACCACGCGCACGCTCGCCCCCGCCTCCAGCAGCACGCCTGCCTTGCGCCTGGCGACTTCGCCGCCGCCCACCACCAGGCACAGCTTGCCTTTGACGTTCAGGAATATCGGCAGGAAGTCCATGCTATTGGACCGCCTTCAGGATCAACGGAGCCAGCGCTACCGGCAGCTTGATCTTGCCGGCGAGTGCGAACTCATGCGCGCGCGGCGACATCTTCTGCCAGGTCTTGCGGATGATCTGGATCCACTTTTCCTCGTCGTACTCCGGGTGCTGGGCGGCGAATCCGGCGATGTAATGCTCGATGAATACCAGGTCCGCCACGTCTTCCATCAACTGTGTCTCCGGGTTGACCTTCAGCCCCTTCTTGCTGACGATGCTCTTGACGCGCTCGGCCATCGCTTCGTCATAACCTACCTCTTGCATGATGCGCCCGGCGGTCTCGGCGTGGAACTTGTATAACCCGGTGCGCCATTGCAGATAGCCCTGCCTGTCCATGGGGAAGTTGCTGCGCGGGATCTTCCAGCGCTGAATGTGCTGGGCGCGTACCGCAAGTTTCACTGCCTCCGATGCCTCGGGCGCATAGCGCTCCTGCATTTCGCTCATGCGCTGTGCGTAGCGCAGTTCCTTGGGATACTCCTTGCCATCCACCATCTCCTTGTTCGGATCTTCCGCGTTGGCCTGGTCGAAGGCGGCGATGGAGGCCTGGTAACGTTGCTGTGTCATATTGCTTTTTGGTTGGAATGTGTAGCTTCAAAATGTTTGCGTTGTTCCAATTGTCGCCGAATGAATGCGACGAAACGTGTGGCCCAGTAGCAACTGCCGATCGTGCGCAGGTGGGTATAGGAAGCCAGCAGGTTGTGGACGATGAGTCCGTCGCGTTTGCCCTCTATGCCGTAACCGCGCTCGACATGGTAAGCGAAGCGGGTGTCAGGCGGAAGGTTCTCCAGACTGGAATAATGAAACTCGTGCGCCTTGATCTGCTTGGCCGGTGCGTTGGGGCGCGGCCACGGGTGTGCCTCGTCCTCTTTCAGATGGACATAGCCGCGTCCTATGGGCTTGTCGTGCATTTTCACATCACCGGGGATCGCGCCGACCATCTGATAAGTGTGCCCCAGATATTCGATGCTGCGCGACAGATACATCAACCCGCCGCATTCGGCATAGGCGGGCATACCGTTCTCGATAGCCAGTTTGATCTGCGCGCGCAGCGTGCTGTTTGCTTCCAGTTCAGCAGCGCAGGTCTCGGGGAAACCGCCACCGATGTACAGCGCATCCACTTCCGGCAGGCATGCATCGCGCAAGGCATCGAACGGCACCAGCTCCGCCCCCGCCGCTTCCAGCGCGTCGAGATCGTCGGCGTAATAGAAACCGAAGGCGCGGTCACGTGCGATACCTATCCTCACTTTATCGCCGCAAGGCAGCGGGCTGACCTCGGCAGGAAATTGAAGAATGTTTTTCACGTTTGCCCTCTCTCCCCCCGGGAGATAACCAGCGACTTGCCCGCTTGCGGGCTTAGTCGAATGGCTAGTTGTTCCATCAGAGTTGGAGAGAGGGCTCTGGTGCGGCACGTTCAGCGGTGCCTTTTGCGACAGTGCGAGCAGCTGGTCCAGATCGACCTGTTCCGCGATGGCCTCGCCGATCTGTTTGATCTTTGCCGTAGCGACATGGGACTCATTGCTCGGCATCAGGCCGAGATGGCGTTCGACAATGCTGAGCCGCTCGTCGTGATGGATCGCGCCGATCACCGGCACGTCGGTGTAATGTTCGATGACCTCGCGCAGCTTGGCCTCATGCCGGGAACCGCCAAGGTTGTTGAGAATCACTCCGGCAATGTTGATGTCGCGGTCGAACGCCTGATAGCCGAGGATCAGCGGCGCGATGCCGCGCGTCATGCCGCGCGCATCGATCACCAGGAACACCGGCAAATCGAGCAGCTTCGCCAGGGCGGCGTTGCTGTTGCTGCCGTCCAGCGCGAGACCGTCGTACAGCCCCTTGTTGCCTTCGACCAGATTCACTTCCGCGCTGTGCTGCGCGAAGGTGGCGATGATATCGTCGCGTTCCATCAGGTACAGGTCGAGGTTGCGGCAGGCGTGTCCGGCTGCCTGGCTGAGCCACATCGGGTCGATGTAATCGGGGCCTTTCTTGAAAGGTTGCACGACATGGCCGCGCGCCTTCAGCGCGGCGCACAGGCCGATGCTGACCATCGTTTTGCCCGAAGACTTGTGTGCTGCCGAAATGAGCATCCGATTCATGGCAGCCTTCCGACAGAATTAATCAGCGATGTAGTGCTTGTCTTGCGGCATGAAATTCAGCACATGCACACTGATGGTGATAATGATGAAAGCGATCGCCAGCCCCCCAAAGCCCAGCAGGAATTCATACAGCGAAGGTCGGTAGGTTGCGATCTGTCCGTCGCCGAAGCTGCTGCTGACCTCATAGCCCGGGAAGATATTGAGCGGATAGGCTTGTCCGCCGATGATGAACACATACAGCAATGCAAAGCCGCCCAGAATGACCAGTAGCGAAGCCGCCATGACCCACCTGGTTTTGCCCATACCGGGGAAATAAATCAACAGCAACGGCAGCAGGTTACCGAAAAGCACATAGCCCCACCAGAACAGATTCGGATAGATACCGCCATCACGCAGGATGAATCGCTCGAAGCCGGACTGGTGCGCGAAATACAAATTGGTCAGATGATAGGTGGCGACCATGTACAGCGAGCCGATGATGAACACGCCAAGCAAGTTTTTCATGCGTTGCAGGATCGCCGGATCGAGTGTTTTTCCGCTCCATGCATAGACCGCCGTCTGCACCACCATGAACACCGCCAGCCCCCAGGCAAAGGACAGCACGATGAACATCGGCGGCAGCAGGGCCGATCCGTAAGCCTGGCGCGCGGTGAGAAAAGCAAAGATCAGGCCGGTGCCGGTGGTGAGAATGAAGCGCCAAGCGAACACCGCGAACCCCGCCGGTTTCGACCATGGGTTCATGCGCCGCTCCATCATGGTCCACAGATAAACGACCACCAGCGCGAACATGCCGGAATACAGCAGCACATTCCAGGCAAACACTGAGGTGACGTTGTAATTCGTCGCGGCGACGATGATGCGGTCCGGCCTGCCCAAATCCAGCATCAACACGGTCAGGCCGCCAGCCAACATGGCAAGGGACAACAGGCCAGCCAGCGGCGCGCGCGCCTTGTAGGTGGACTTGCCGAACACCGAGCCGATGGAAGCGACGTTGAGCACCCCGGAGGCGGCGACGATCAAAAAGATCGCGAACACATGCGGGATTCCCCACACGATCTGGTTGTTCATGCCGGTGATGATGTGACCGTAATGCTCCATCAGATACACGGCATACAGACCGGCCAAGGCGACCAGACCGCCTGCGGACAGCAGGGCGTAGTAAAGACGGTTCTTGAAATACATCGGAGGATGTGCGCTCATTTATAACCCCTGATATCGAATGCCGGTGTTGAGTCCAAGCTCGGCGCGTACCTGCGTGGTCGCGACGGAGCGAATCTTCTTTGCGATCTCACTTTCCGGGTCATTCAGGTTGCCGAACAGAATTGCTTTGTTCGGACAGGCTTCGGCACAAGCTGGCTGCAAGCCTTGATCTACACGATGCACACACATCGTACAGCTTTCCACTGTACCCTTGCCGCGCGGTACGTCCGGGTTCTGGTCGTGCAATGGTTCATGCACGAAGGAGCGCGCCTTGTACGGGCAAGCCATCATGCAGTAACGGCAGCCGATACAGCGATGCTTGTCGACCAGCACGATGCCGTCGGCGCGTTTGAAGGAAGCGGTCGTCGGGCACACATCCACGCAGGGCGGATGCTCGCAATGCTGGCACATCATCGGCAGCGACAACTCCCGCCCGCTGCTGACATCCTTGATCTCGATCTTGCGTATCCATTGCGAGTCGGTCGCTCTGGTGCCACCGGACAGGCCGTTCTCATGGTTGCAAGCGGTCACGCAATCATTACAACCTTCCTTGCACTGTGTGGTGTCGATCAGCATCCCCCAGCGCACCTTGCCACTGACTGATTGGGGCTTGCCATGCGCGATGTCGAACAGCAACATCCCTGGCGCGATGGCGACCGCAGCGATCCCAAGCGAGGTCTTCATAAAACTTCTGCGCTGGATATCGATGTCGTTCATTTTGCTTTCCTCTGCAACCAAACGCTCTTGCGCATGCCGGAATGGCACTCGAAACAATCAATCTTCACAGCCTCATAACGATGGCAGGCGACACAAAAACTGTCGTTGCGCGCGATCACGCTGTCATCCTTGCTGCTGGCATGGCATTCGATGCAGTTTTTCAGGCTGAGCTTCTCGTCGCGTATGCCCTTGCGCACCGTTTCGTCACGTTGATGCCTGAGCAGGTGCATGTGGTTCTTGCGCATCCACTGCGGGTCTTCCACACACTGCCCGCCCTTGCCGATGTCCGGCCTGGGCGTATTGGTTGCCGCAAAGGCTGGGCTTGCCATGAACAACACAAAAATTACAAGCGCTCCAATAACGCGGACAGGAACCGTCGCGAGCAGATCAAGCTGCAAGGCGCGGCGGAGCGAGCCGCGAGACATACCTTGCAGGTAGGCGAGCGGCAAGTGAGTACGCAACACAGCAGATTGATCGCGCAGTAGGTTCATGCCGCGTTATTCACCCAGTCCCATTTGAATGTACCCCGTCGGGCACACATCCGCACAGATATGGCAGCCGATGCACTTGTTGTAATCGGTATCCACATAGCGTCCGGTCGTTGCCTGGTTTTTCTTGACGCGGTACACGGCGGTTTGCGGGCAATACACCACACAGTTGTCGCATTCGAAGCACATGCCGCAGCTCATGCAGCGCTTGGCCTCGGCCACCGCCTGTTCCTGGCTGAGCACACCCAGGCGTTCGTCGAAGTTCCCCAGCGCGGTTTCTTTGCTGAGGGTGACGATGTCGCGCTGATTGCGCGGCACATAAGAGAAGTGTCCGAGAAACAGTTTGTCGTGCGGGATGATGTAACGGTCGGAGCGGTTGTCAAAGTTGTGCACCGCGACGTTGGAATTAAATGTGCCCCGTAGTGGCTCATGAGTTTCCTTGATCTCCAGGCCCTTTTCCACCAGCTTGCGCATCAGGTCGAACTGGTGCGCGTCAATCTTCGGACGCTTCTCCAGGTCGTGGCCGTTCAGGAAATTGTGGATTCCGTCCGCCGCTATCGAGCCGTGGCCGATGGCGGTGGTAAGCAGATGCGGGCGTATCACATCGCCGCCGGCAAACACGCCTTGCTGTCCGTTCACCACATAGTTGCGGTCGGTCGATATCGCGCCCTTGCCGTTGTTGAATTCTTCCAGTCCGGTGAAATCAACTGCCTGGCCGATTGCCGAAACGATCAGGTCGCCCTCGATATCCTGCTCGGTGCCTTCGATGTTCTTGATCTCCAGCTTGCCGCCGGCCATCTTGGCCTCGCACTGGACAACGCGCAGTGCCGTGGCACGTCCGTTCGCGTCGCGCACGATGCCGATCGGCGCCAAGCTGCCGCGGATGTGGATGCCTTCGGCCAGCGCCTGCTCGATCTCGTGCTTGTTGGCCTGCATCTTGTCGATGTTGAATATTGAGGTCAGCGTCACTTCCGCACCTTGCTTGGCGGAAATATCGGCGACATCGTGCGCCATACGCCCGGCGATGGCATGTTCTGCATCAGTCGGCTTGGCGTGCGCAATATGACCGAGGCGGCGTGCCACAGTGGCCACGTCGATCGAGGTATCACCGCCGCCGACCACCACCACACGCTTGCCGACATGCTGCAAACGACCGTCGTTGAAAGCCTTCAGGAAGGCGGTCGCCGTCACCACATTGGGTGCTTCGCTGTCGGCGATCGGCAGTGCACGACCCGCCTGCGCGCCCATGCCGAGGAACACCGCATCGAATTCCTTGCGAACCTGCTCCATACTGATATCGGTACCGACACGGCACTTCAGACGGGCCTTCACACCCAGGTCGAGGATGCGCTGAATTTCCGCGTCCAGCACATCGCGCGGAGTGCGGAAACCCGGAATGCCGTAACGCATCATACCGCCAAGAAATTCATGCTCGTCGAAGATGGTGACCTCGTGGCCCTTCAGCGCCAGTTGATATGCGCAGGACAGCCCGGCCGGGCCGCCGCCGAGGATGGCGACCTTCTTGCCTGTCGGCTGCGCGGTCTTGTTGAATTTCAGATTGTTGGCGATAGCGTATTCGCCGAGAAAGTGTTCCACCGAATTGATGCCGACATGGTCTTCCACCTCGTTGCGATTGCAGCCGGTCTCGCACGGCGCCGGACACACGCGTCCCATCACCGACGGGAACGGGTTGGCCTCGGTCAAACGCCGCCAGGCGTATTCCTGCAGAGGCATGGTCGGTTTGCCATCGGCCCCAACCGGCGGTTTCTCGGTGCCGCGCATGATGGACAGATAACCGCGGATGTCCTCACCCGCCGGGCAGCTCCCCTGACAAGGCGGGGTGGATTGAATGTAGGTCGGGCATTTATGCGTATAACTCGCCTGGAAAATCTTCTGGTTTAATTTACGAACCTTGTTGTCACCGTCTTTGTAGCGGCGGAACGAGATCTTTTGCGGGGTTTCGGTTATTGCTGACATAGTGTCCTACCTCCAGTAAATTATTTGTGCAACTCTAATAATCTGTTGCGCGGCTCGATTGCGGCGTTGCGCGGTGCTCGCTCCCTCGCCTATCTCATTGATATGTCTCGTTCGCTGCGCTCCGCGCGCCTTGCACTCAAACCGCTCACGACGATTCTTAGTGTTGCCCATTACTTATCGCCCAGTTTGATCGCATTGCTGACCAGTTGATGAACACCGCCAACCATTCTCCTGTCGAATCCGTAAATGGGCATGATCTTGGTGAACTGCGCCTTGCAGATGGCACATATGGTCGCCATGAAATTGACGCCGTGCTCGTCCACAACCTGTTGCAACACTTCCATGCGCGGCAGCGCACCCTTGACTCGCAGTTCCAGCAGATCGTCGGTCAGCAAGCCTCCGCCGCCACCGCAACAGAAGGTTTGCTCACGTGTGGTTGAGGGTGACATTTCCACGAAATTATTCGCAACCGCCTTGATGATATTGCGCGGAATTTCAAACTGCCCGCCGGCAAAATCGCCCATGCGCGAACCGCGGGCCACGTTGCATGAATCGTGGAAGGTGATGATGTGCTTGTCGTTGGCCGACTTGTCGAACGACAGCGCATTGCGTTCGATCATGTCCCAGGTGAATTCGCAGATGTGCACCGGCTGTTTGTAGCGATGGTCGAGCTGCTTCTGCAGCAGCATGGCAAACCGGTCATCGGCATCTGCCCCATCGCCTGCTCCGGTCAAGGTATTCAGGAAACTGTAAGCAACGCGCCAGGCATGGCCGCACTCACCTATCACGATGCGCTTCACACCCAATTCCAGCGCGGCTGTGCGGATACGCATCGCGATCTTGCGCAGGTGCTCGTAATTGCCGATAAACATGCCGAAATTGCCGGCCTCGGAAGCCATAGAGGAAAGCGTCCAGCTGGTGCCGGTGGCATGGAACACCTTGGCATAGCCGATCAGGCTGTCGATATGCGGTTCGGCGAAAAAATCAGCAGAAGGTGTGATCAACAGCACTTCAGCGCCCTTCACGTCGATCGGGAAGCGCACGTCGATGCCGGTGGCTTCTTTCACATCCTCTTCCAATCCTTCCAGCGTATCCAGCAACGCCGGCCTGGGCAAGCCGAGATTGTTGCCAATCTTATGCACCTTGCCGATGATCTCGTTGGAGTACTTCTGGCCATAACCCACAGAAGCAAGAATTTCACGTGCCGCCATAGTGACCTCGGCCGTGTCGATGCCATAGGGGCAGAATACCGAACATCGGCGGCACTCGGAACATTGGTAAAAATAGGTGTACCACTCGTCGAGAACTTCACGCGTCAAATCGCGCGCACCAACCAGTTTCGGGAAGAGCTTGCCCGGCAATGTGAAGTAACGCCGATAGACGCTGCGCATCAAGTCCTGACGCGCTACCGGCATGTTCTTCGGGTCCTGCGTGCCGATGAAATAGTGGCATTTATCCGAACAGGCGCCGCAATGCACACAGGCATCCATGTACACTTTAAGCGAGCGGTACTTGCCGAGCAGCTCGCCCATCTTGGCAATCGCGCGCTCATGCCAGTCTTCTACCAGTTGTCCGGGGAAGCCGAGTGCTTCCTGAATCTTGTCGTTCGCAACAAATGATCTGACGCCTTCCATTGCTCCCGGTTTCAACGCCGGAATGATGGGAATGACGCGGTAGGCTGGTGCGGCGATATCCGCCATGCTAGCTCTCCGATTCCATGTGTTTTGCCCAGGCAGCGATGTGGCGTTTCTCGCGCGGATTGTCCGCCTGGTTGCGACTGGGAGAAAAGAACACGCCGGGCGCGTGCAGCAATTTGCTGACCGGAAAAATCAGCAGCAATAGCGCGACCATCAACAGGTGGACGTAAAGAACAACGCTTGAAGGCAGCGCCTGCCAGTTGAAATTCATCAAGCCAAGGAAAAAGCCTTTCACCGCGATCACATCGGTATGCGCAACAAATGTCATCGTCAGACCAGACAAGGCGATTGCAATGAACAATGCCAGCATCAGATGGTCGGAAGGGGTGGAAATGTAGCGGATGCGTTCGACGAACAAGCGTCGCGCCCACAACCCGGCCGCGCCGAGCAGCATGGTGATGCCCGCATACATGCCGAATGGTTGAATAAACGCCACCCAAGTCCAGACGGGTTCGGTGAAATAGCGCAAGTGCCGCAGCAGAACGAGCGCCAGACTGGCATGAAACAGCCAACCCAAGCCCCAAGTCCATAAATTTGCCTTGAACAAACTTTCAAAAAACACCACTTCACGTGCCATGCGCAAAACTACGCCACCGGTGTTAATCGGAGCAGGAGTGGTGGGTATCTTAAGCGGGGCTGGAGTGCGTGTATAAACGCTGACGCGGTAAAGCAATCCCACGACAAACACCAGGGTAGCAAGGTAAAACAGTATCGCGAACAAGGTGCCCATCATGGTTCGATCCCGAAGTTAGATCATTGCCTGACAAATGAAATCAAATGCAACCTGTTGGTTTCGGCAACCCGGCAATCTTGCATGCCTGTTTGCCCGGGCCGTATGGGAACAGTCCATACAGATATTCGCTGGTGCCCTTTTCCGCGCCAAACCTCTTGCCGATGGCTTTGGTCAACACACGAACTGCCGGCGCAATTTGATATTCTTCAAAATACTCACGCAAAAAATTGACTACTTCCCAATGCTGATCGGTCATATTGATATTTTCTGTTTGTGCGATGTATTTGGCAACTTCAGCATTCCAGTCAGCCAGGTTGGTAAGGTAACCCTCTTCATCCGTTTCATAAGCCTTGCCTTCAACTTCGATGCTTGCCATAGTGTTTCTCCTTATCAGAACGGTTTAGAGCCAGGATTGGCAGGTTTTATTTGTGGCCGTGAGCTCGACGAAACCACTGTAATCCACGGGTGAAACTCCTTCGATGACGCGGCCGGTGAATCCGCGTGCATCGATATCAGGTTGTAATACATAAATTTTGAAACGGCCCATCGCCTCGCGTATCTTGCCTTCGAACGCATTACCGATTGTGGCGGCATAAACTGCGTCTTCGATAAGCAAAATATCTCCCGGTTGGGCAACGCGCAAGCAGCTATCCAGCGCGCAATTGGTAAGCGGAGATTTGTTGATGATGTGCAGCATTTAACGGTTCTCCATTAGAAACTCAAAACGACGTCTTGCTGATTCATCAATTCGCCCATTTCTGAACGCCCGAGAACGGTAACATCCACCAGCAAATCTTCTTCACTGATACCGCGCGCTTCCAGCGATTCTTTCTCTACATACAGCTTCTCGACGTCATAGCCTTCCAGCGCACGGTAAGCAGGGGAAAAGTTCTTGGTTTCGATACCCTTGGTCTGCTGGCCCTTTTTCAGTTGATATACACCATCGTCCAAAAACACCAGGGAAACATCCTGGTCAAACGCTGCGGTAATCAGCACCACTTCGAGCGCCTCCAGCGCATAGATCGTGCCGTGCGGAGCTTTGCGGTTAACGAACATGAATTTCTTGATGTCACTCATCGCGTTCCCTCTCTATCAATCGCCAAACACAACCAGGCGGTCAGTTTTAATGCCGGCTTCCGTTAACTGGCCCAGCCCGGAAATGCGGAAACCCTGCGCCAGATTTTCTTCCTTGATGCCACGGCGTAATGCAGCAGCGACGCAAACCACCAAATCTACGCCATGTTCCTCGTTGAGTTTGCTCCAGCGATTGACAATATTGCGATCATCCTGCGGCGGCTCAGTCAACTTCGAGGCGTTATTAACCCCGTCGTGATAGAAAAATACGCGCCACACTTCATGGCCTTTTTCGATGGCCGCCTTGCAGAACAAATAAGCCGTATCACTGGCCTGATGCTGATAAGGCCCCTCGTTAACGACAATGCCAAATTTCATGCGGTCACCCCGTGTTAGAAGCGAATATGAGTCGAAGCATTAAGAGTGGCGCGAGAGCCACGCCAATCATCGATCAAATACTTGGTGAATGGCAATCCGGTCTTTTCAAAGAACCGCGGCCAGCCAATGCGCTCGATCCAATCCGACATGCGCTCCCACGGGCGTGCATCTTCCTTGTAAACGTGCAATATGTTTTTTACCGCTTCAGTAACTTCGGGCCATCTCGGCGGATTGTTCGGCAGGCCGGACAAAACCATCTTCATGAAAGTCGGCTTGCCGCGCGCATTGGCATTTTTACCACCCACCCAGATCGCCAGCTTGGAATGTTCCGGATCATTGATTTGCATCGGCGGGCAAGGCGGATAGCACGCGCCGCAGCACATACACTTCGCTTCGTCAATTTCCAGGGAAGGCTTGCCGTTCACCATCGCCGGACGAATCGCGGCAACCGGACAACGCGCCACCACAGTCGGACGTTCGCACACGTTGGCCACCAGGTCGTGGTTGATTACCGGCGGTTTGGTATGTTGAATGACGATCGCGATATCGGCTTGTCCACCGCAATTGATTTCGCAGCAGGACGTGGAAAGATGCACACGGTTTGGCATTTCTTCACGCCTGAATTCAACGATCAATTCATCCATCAATGCCTTGACCGCTCCGGAAGCATCCGTACCTGGAATGTCACAGTGCAGCCAGCCTTGCGTGTGTGCGATCATCGAAATCGAATTGCCAGTGCCGCCTACTGGGAAGCCGCCTTTTTCCAGTTCTGCAATCAGCGGATCAACCTGTTTCGCACTGGATACCATGAACTCGATATTTGAACGGATCGTGAAACGCACATGGCCTTCCGCATACTTGTCGGCGATATCGCACAATCTCCGGATGGTATGAACGTCCATTTGCCGCTGAGTGCCGGCGCGGACCGACCAGACCTCGTCTCCGCTATGCGAGACATGATGAAGCACTCCTGGACGCGGGCGGTCGTGATATTTCCAGTTGCCGTAGTTCTTCAGCAGCAATGGATGCAGATACTTCTTGTTGTCGGGTACCCCGGTCTCTTTCGGGCGGCGCATCTGTACGGGTGCATTCATGTTCTATCTCCTCAGGCAGCCTGCTTTTTGGCGTTGATCTTGGCGACTTCTTCATCCCAGCCATCGGTGCGGACGTAGGGGTTGGTGCGCGGGGTGGAAACCATATTGACATCCACATCGATTTCCATCGCTTCAAGGAAACTGGCCAAACCGATACGCTCGATCATTTCTCCGGTGCGTTCGTGTTCGAGCGCATTTTCCGCGAAGAAGTCGATGGTGCGCTGGCCGAGGTCGACCAGCTTTTCCATGTCTTCGTCCGTGTCCAGCTTCATGAACGGAATAATTACCGTGCCCATCAGATCGCCGATCTTGAGGGTGCGTTTTCCGCCCATCAAAATGGTGGCGCCCTTGTCCTTGCCGGGGGCCAGCGCTCCGGTCATCACATTGATGCAATGCATGCAGCGCACACAATCGCGGTTTTCAATTTCTATCGCGTGCGTGTCATTAATGGCAACACTGGAAATGGTAGAGCCGCTCTTGACGTTTTTGATTTGCTTGAGCTGGAAAGTCTTGGTCGGGCAACGCGCGACAATGTCATTCACCAACTCGTCCATGCCGTGCTTGGCAAACCATTTTTTCGCCAATTCTTCATCGGTGCGTATGTTGTCTCGCCAGGTTCCGATTACGGCCATATCCGAACGCTGTATGGAATTCATGCAATCGTTCGGGCAGCCGGAGAATTTGAACTTGAATTTGTACGGCAATGACGGGCGATGAATATCATCCAGGAAAGTATTCAATACGGCCCGGTGCGCCTTGGCCTCGTCGTAGCAGGATTGTTCACAGCGCGCCGCGCCTACACACGACATGGAGGTACGCACCGCAGGACCCGCACCTCCCATGTCAAAACCCATCTCATTGATTTCGTCGAAGGCTTTTTGTACGTTTTCTGTGGTCGCGCCCTGGAACATAATGTCGCCGGACTGGCCATGAAATGCGATCAAACCGGAACCATGTTTCTCCCAGACATCGCACATGTCACGCAGCACCTTGGTGTCGTAGTGCATACCAGGCGGTGGCATAATGCGGAGAGTGTGAAATTCGGCGCAGTCCTTGTAAACGGGCTGGCCGCTTTCATCCTTTAGTTCGGTAAAGCGCGGGATAACGCCGCCGCCATAGCCGAACACGCCGACAGTACCGCCCTTCCAGTAGCCCTTTTTGGTTCGGTACGATGTTTCAAGCTGCCCAAGCAGGTCGACTACGTAATCCTTGTCTCTTGCCAACGCTTTCAAGCCGGTCACAAAACTTGGCCATGGACCAACCTCGAGTTGGTCAAGGTTTGGGGTATCATGCATTTTCTTAGCCATAATCTTCCTTTCAGTCGTATTGCCCGGGGCTTACTGCTGGCAAACGATTAAATGACCCGGCAGAGGCGGGGCTTGCATTCTATTTGGGTGCTCCGTTTGAACTATACTGCTTTCAGTCCGGCGGTATGCCCAGTTTCTTAATGGTTGCCAATATACTACGGCGCAACTTGTATGCATTCCATCACCCTTAGCGGCTATTTTCAATAACCCTAAAGAGTAGTGCTTTACCTTCCTCGAGTAGTATTTCAATATTAAGTGTATTAGCGATAAACTTAAAGCCTCTGATAATCTCGTGCAGAATATCCTCAGGGACAATGCAGTGTAATTAACCGAGAGATAAAAAATGGCAAAAACCAGTGAATTATTAAAAATCAAAGTTCCTTTGGGTAGCCAGGAAATTGAATTGCACCAGATTGATCACGTCGAAGGCGGGATGAGCTTGTTACGCGTTCGCATTCGTGAGGGTAAGCGTTTTACGATTTTCGATATTGACCCTGCTACTGCACAACAATGGGCTGCTGCCATGCAGGCATGGGCAGACTCCCAACAATCGGCTCATGTCTGAAAACATGATCACTGAAATGATCGACTTGGTATTCGATCTGGACGGTGGGACTATCCCGGCCGCTTATCCATTTGCGCTATGGTCTGAAATAGTGCGCCATGCACCACAGCTTGCGGAAGAAAAATTGGTCGGGGTTTTGCCGTTGCGCACAGCGGAATGCAATGAAGGGATGCTGCTTCCCAAACGCGCCAAGCTGGTGCTGCGCCTGCCAACGGCACTGACCGATGCCGCATTACGTCTGATCGGAAGCGCTATGCAGATTGGTTCAAGCCAGTTGCGGTTAGGAAAAAGCAAGGCTCGCCCGATTCAGCCCTACTCCACAATACACGCGCAACTGGTAACCGGCACAAGCGACGAAGTGATGTTCATGGACGGCATCAGAACACAGTTAAGTGAAATGAACATTACGGCTAAACTGATCTGCGGCAAGCGCCGCACCCTTGCAGGCGACCAGCATACTATCCATGGATATAGTTTGGTTATACATGATCTGAAACCGGAGTCATCCCTGCAATTGCAATATGCGGGGTTGGGCGAATCGCGTCAATTTGGTTGTGGGATATTTGTGCCTTACAAAGTCATTTCCGGTTTGAATGATGACTAATTTTTTCTTGAACAACAGCAATCTTCAATCAAGCTCATTTAACGGAGGTTAATCGTGGGATACATCATTGCAGGCAACGAACTGGAAACCGATGCAGAAGGCTATTTGCTGGAACCCGACTACAGCGAAGAAGCCGCGAGCGTCATTGCAGCGGCGGAGAACATCGAATTGACGCCCAAGCATTGGCAGATAATCAATTACATGCGCGATCAGCACCGCGAACATGGCCACACACCCAACTTTCGCAATATGCTGAAAGATATTCAGGAGTTCTGGCCGGAAGCGGATAGCAAATCCCTGTATGATTTATTTCCAACCGGCCCGGCCAAACAAGCCGCGAAAGTTGCCGGACTCCCCCAGCCTTATGGTAAGGGCGGATATTGAACAATAACAGTTCGGCAACCAACAGGACTCTAAAATGAACACTCAAAATTTGCACGCCAATATCAAACTGGATATGCGCGGCCTGACCTGCCCCGCTCCGCTGCTCGGTGCCAAGCGCGTGGTCGACGATCTGAAAAACGAGCAAGTACTGTTATTGATCTCGGACTGCCCAGGCACCCGGGACGATCTGTTCGCATGGGCGGAACAGACCCGCAACAAAGTATTGGGGACAGAGACGATGCCGGACGGCGGCACGGGCTATTACATCAAAAAGGGCAAAGGGGAGGCGCGCAAAGCGAATGTAACTCTGGATATTCGCGGCGTGGTTTGTCCCGGACCTATCGTGGAAGCCAAAAAACTGCTGAACAGCATGAACTCTGGCGAGATTCTCAAGCTTGTCAGCAATTGCCCGGGGATACGATCCGACATCGTCGGCTGGGCCAGCATGACCGGCGTGAAAATTCTCGACACAATTGAGGTATCCGCAGGCGAGTATGAATTTTTCCTGCAAAAAGGATGATGGAACTCGTGCCGGATGCCGAATTTGATCGCCAAAATCGGTTTGAGTGTCAAAAGCGATGAGGATCAAAAGCCAATGGTTTAAAAGCGGACGCAAGAGAACGCCACCAGAAATTGCGGGTGCGCTGGCTTTCGTCATATGGCGCATCGGAGACAACGCTCTCAAAAATACCCGCAATGCCAAATTCGAAATAGCAATCGGCACACAATATTTTTCTTTTCTCAGCGAATTTTTGGTATTCCTTATTCAAGTCGCAGACCGCATCGCCTATCGCCAATTACCCGCTGAAGATCGCCTGGCGTTCACCAGCGCTTTGGCAAATCGCGTGGCGGAAACCCTGGCTGAAAACCAGAGCAGATTGATAGGCAACAGCATTGAAAAACACAAGCAGCACTTCATCGACAAGCTTAACCAGCGCGCGGGAGAATATGCTGACTTCAACTATGACAACAATGGCCCCGAGTTTGCATTCACCCGATACCTTGGCTTCTGTATGCGCGAAGTGATGGATGAAAAAGATGCCATCTGGGTGATAGACCAGATGATGGGCATCGAAGCTCCAGAGGCCGTAACCATGGTGGAGAAAACCATGCGTGACTTATTCGAAACAGAACCGAGGCAACCACGCAGCCGCAAAACTGTCAGCGGGGATTAAATTGCCCAGGTTTGTGCTTACCAATTGATGCAAAATCCATTCAATCTCGATAATCCTGATGCCTACCTGCGCTGGCGCGAGCACAAACTGGCGCACGCCATCACCAACACTGACGAGCTCACCGTTGAAATCAAAAATCCGCGCTCACTGACTGCGGCAGAACACGCCGCGCTTCTGGCGCGTTGCCGCCGCAGCAACATGGCGATTTATGCATCATTGGCCGAGGGCGTCGATGAAAATGCGGTTCGCCAGCTTGGACAACAGTTCAGTTTGAATCGCATGGATGCGAATTGGCTGGCAAGTGAACAGGGTGTAACACGCATCACGGTATGTGCTGACGATGGGCTGCGGAATGCTTATATTCCTTATACCGACCGCGCCATCAAATGGCACACCGACGGTTATTACAACCCGCCAGAACGGCAGGTGCTCAGCATGGTATTGCATTGCGCGCAGAGTGCCGGACAGGGCGGCGAGAATCGCCTGATGGATCACGAAATCGCTTATTTGATGTTGCGTGATGCAAACAGCGATTTTATCCGCGCACTCTCCGCGCCGGATGCCATGACTATTCCGCAACGCACCGACGAACAGGGTGTTGCTCGCCCGGCACAAACCGGCCCGGTATTTTCCATAGACTCCGCGAGTGGCAACCTGCACATGCGTTATACCGCGCGCACCCGCAGCATCGTGTGGAAACAGGATGCCATTACACTGGCGGCTGTCGCGATGCTGGAAAAATTGCTGGCATCTGATTCGCCGCATATCCACCACGCGCGCCTTGAATGCGGCATGGGCCTGCTGTGCAACAACGTGCTGCATGACCGTGCCGAATTCCGCGACAATCCGTCACATCCGCGCCTGCTCTACCGCGCGCGCTATCTTGACCGCATTGCGGGAACTGACAGTTAGCTCTCGCCAAACAAAAAGCCCGCATCGCTGCGGGCTTTCTGGATGTTTACTGCCATCCTGTTTGCATCTATCCCATTGCGCCTAAAACTTGTAACGCAATGACACTGAGTAAGACTTCTGAGAGTGAGTCGTCGTATTTGTACCAGTTCCACCAAAATGGGGAATTTCAACAGTCTTGGTGACTTCGGGAGTAATTACGACCGAACCCTCAATATCAAATTCCTTAGACATGCTGTATCCGCCACCAAAGGTGTATGAACTTTTCACGACAGCTGGAAAGAACATGTTATTAAACATGTTGATAGCCGACTTGCGATAATCAGAGCCAACAAGACCGCTGGATGCGAGTCCGCCAATAGGATCATTGGCGTGGTTGTATCCCAGTCCGAGCCAATAACCATCACCTGCATATTTAGCGCCCACAGCGATGACGGTCTGATCTTCCCAGTTAAAATCCTTGTAGCCGGCAGCGCTACCCCATTTGATTAACTTGTAATCAGCTGTAACCGTGATGTTGTCGTCTATGGCGCTAGAAACACCGACTCTCATCTCGGCAGGTTGAGTCAAATCATCACCAAAAGTAGGAAGTCCGGTACAAGGACCACCGGCTGGTGAACATAGACCGAAACCGGTGCCTGCCCCGGATATCTGCGTGCCATACTGCATCTTGATCGCGGATTGATACGCGGCAGCTACAGTCAGCCCAGGCGTAACGTTAAAGTAACCACCAAGACTATAGCCAAAGCCGGTATCGGTATCTGCATTTTCGGCTCCGTTATAAGCTGCTCCGTTGTTATAAGAAAGCATCAAAGAACCATACTGAAATACGGGTGAGAAACCTAAGCCGTAGCCGCTGTCGTTGTAGGCAATTGTTGGCACCACCCTGAGAATACTGAGAGCGGATTTCGCTTTCACATGTGAAGCTGGGGCACCAGTGTAATCAACACCCATCCCGGCAATTCCCCCCATGGCAACGCCATAGGTCAGGCTGTCGCCGGTTCTGCTGGAGTATGAAATATCAGGAATGTAGCTGGTGTCCGCCGTGCTGGTTTGCGCAGTGCCCCCAGGCATGCCGCTGTTAGTGACATTCGGTTTGAAAAGCACCAAACCGCCTGTCACTTCGGCGCCTTTTGACTTGCCCAGCATCGCCGGGTTTGCGAATGCGCTTTCAGCACCCACAAAGTGGGCTACACCTGTACCGCCTAATGCGGAGTTTTGTGAACCCGCAGCCATCATGTGGTCCCCATTAGTAGCATATGCCAGCGGCGATGACATCAAGCCAGCGGTGAACAACGAAACGACAATATTATTTATCTTCATTAAAAACTCCCTGGTTGATTGATAAAACAAACCCCTGCACTACTACTTCACAGAAAAAGCAGCCTGTCGTCTTAAACAAACAGACAGATGTCGGTGTCTCCGGCAAATCCCAAAAACATTGCCGCTCCGCCATATTCGATGTTGTCGATAAATTCGCTCTTGTCGAATTCAAACAAATCAACCGTCATCTGGCAGGCGATGAATTTCACCTCGGCTTCCAGACACAGGTCACGCAACTCCTGCAGCGAGGCAACGCCATGTTTCTTCAACTTTTGCTTCATCATCATGGTAGCCATGGATTCCATTCCCGGCAGCATTTGCACCATCACCGGCATCGGCACAGGCATCGGCATCGCAGGGTTGGCCAGCGGACTGATCATCACGCTGGACAGGTCTTTGCGCAGCAATTGCAACCCGTAGAATGTAAAGAACACCTGCACTTCATAGCCCAAAGCGGCGGCGGTTGAAGCGAGGATAAATGGTGGGTAGGCCATATCCAGCGTGCCTTTGGTGGCAATGATTGCCATTTTTTTAGAGCTCATGCTTTCCCCTTTGAGTATGGTTTGGGTTGGGTATAGATAACTTACTTTTTCTTCATGTAAAAAGTGAATTTCCCACTAGCCTCTTCTGTAGCTAACAGGGAATTGCCGGTCTGCTCGGCGAATGCCTGCATATCCTTCACAGAGCCGCTATCGGTCGAGAGCACCTTGAGCACCTGCCCGGAAGCCATATCGGCGAGTGCCTTTTTGGTCTTCAGGATAGGCAAAGGGCAGGACATACCGCTGGCATCATATTCTTTATCAAAGTTCATGTTCATCTCCCACAAATTATTAAAATTGCCGCAAAAAATACAGGTTCTCTAAGCGCGCTAACAAAGCCGTATGGATAACATTATAGGAATAATCAGCTTACATGCGTCCATACCCATGAAGGGTAACCGGGGTAACCCATTGGAGTTATTTTTCAACCCCCTCCGTTTTTAAGGAACAACCTGGATGGTCATGCTTATTGGGCGTGCACTTTTCTGCACGATGCGCGGTTTCAGAGATCGCCGTTGCTGGCGGCGAGCATCATGTCTTTCATGGCAGCCATTATTCGCTCAGCGTTCTTGCGGGTATCGGCCGGCAGTGCGCGAATCATTGCCTCGTCCATCATCATGGAAATGATCCAGCGTTTACCCTGGGCATCTTCCACCATGGCGATGCGGCAAGGCATGAAGGAAATCATTGCAGGATCGGCGGCAATCATCTGCTGCGCCGTGAGGCCGTCGCAGAAGCTGAAAATTTCCATGCGTTTGGCGGGCTTTCCCGTCAGAGCTTCGATTTCCTTGTATAGCGGGCTGGCGCCGACAAACTTGAGGTTGTGCTGATTCGCGCGCAGTTTCAGTGACTCAACAGCGTCGTCAAAACTGACACCATCCTGAATCTGGACGCGCGCAATCTGCACTTTCATTTTCGTGAATGAGAGCGCCGGTGCGGGAGATGCTGCCATCGCCGAATGAACAACGAGGGTAAGCAACAGGGCCAGGCAATATTGAATTTTGCGCATATTTGTTTAAGTTAAATTACCTCCGGCAAAGCCGGAGGCTTATTGGGTGAACGCCTCAAAGGTGCTGATAAAACTATGAGACGCCCAAGGCGGCTGGTTTCCACTCCTTCCCCCTATCAGGGGGAAGGTTGAGATGGGGGTACAAACTTTTGACTGCATCCGTGCTTGAATTTCTACCCCCACCCTAACCCTCCCCCTGCAAGGGGGAGGGAATAATGTAGCTAAGAGTTTTAACGTTACTCGTTAATGACCGCCAGAACGGTCAAACCTAACGGAGTCCCCCGGCAAAGCCGGGGGTTTACCTCACTGAATTAATAATCCTCCGCTCGCAGTTCAGCATTTCCACTGCGAACGAAGGATGTTTTAAAGAACCTCCGAGTTGGCAAGCTTAAAGCAATACATCGCTCAAAATATTCTTGAGCCAATAATTTGCCAGCGTACCCTCAACTTCTGAACGACTGGCTGAAACACCACCGCCATCCGCCGGGAGCATGATCTTTTTCTCCGCGTTGTATCGGTACACATGGGCCACATGCACCGCTTCATTGTTGCTCACCATGCTATAGCAGGTATTGGCAATAGCAGGATCAGGATCCGGCTGCCGGCCTTGCATCAGTTCAATAATGGCCGCTGCGCAGACCTTCGCCTGGGAAGTGGCCAGATGGCCGGATTTTGGGAGAGCAGCCGAAACCGAATCGCCGATAACATGGATGTTCTTTTGCACTTTGGATTCGTAACTCAAAAAATCCACTGCGCACCAGCGATTGTCCACATTGGCCACCCCTGCCATGCTGGCCACTGCACCGGCCTTCATCGGTGGAATAATATTCAGCACGTCCGCTTTTACGTCCTCAAACTCGGTTTTGAGCGTTTTGCCGGCCACATTCACCTGTTTCACCTCGGCGTTGGGACGATGTTCCACGATACCGGGGTAAAGCTCTTTCCAGGCCGCCATAAAGAGGCCTTTCTTTGAGACAATATCAGGGTTGGCATCCAGGATCAGCACCTTGGATTTGGGCTTGTTGTTTTTCAGATAGAACGCCACTTGGCAGGCGCGCTCGTATGGTCCCGGGGGGCAGCGGTACGGCATCTTGGGAATGCTGATCGCAAAGACGCCGCCGTCAGTCATGGATTCCAGCTGCTTCCTCAGCATGGTTGTCTGTGTACCGGCTTTCCATGCATGATGAATACTCTCGTCCGCCACTTTGGCATTGAGTCCTTCAATCTTGTCGAACATGAAATCGACACCCGGCGCGATGATTAACCGGTCGTAGCTGAGATAGCCATCTGCCAGCGTGACGGTTTGCTTTTGCGGATCAATGGCCGTGACTTCCCCTCGCACCATTTCGATACCGTATTTTTTCTTCAAGGTATCGTAGTTTTGCGTGAGGTCTGAAATGGTCCTGCTGCCGCCCAGCACCGTATTGCTCATCGGGCATGAAATGAACTTCGAGTTGCGCTCGATCAGCACCACCTCGATCTTGTTCTCGCTCCACATACGGATATGCTTGGCTGCTGTTGCACCGGCAAAGCCGCCGCCCACAATCACTACGCGCTGCCCTTTTTTACTGACGATTTCACTGCCAGAAGTTGCACAGCCCGGAAACACACCTATCACAATCCCTGCTGCGCTTAGCTTCAAAAAATCACGGCGATCTAATGTCATGTTGTACTCCTTGTAATTTTTGGTTGTACTGGATGCTTCGCTATTTTTCTAACGTTTTTGCGCGGCAAAGAAGTCAGCTAATTTTCCGAATTCTTCGTCGGTATAACCCTTGGCGTGATGGTGCATCACTGTGGCTGGGCGGGCGCCGGATTTAAAGTCTTTCATTTGATTAACGAAAAGCGCCTTGTCCAGGCCTGCCAAAACAGGCGTACCGCCCACGCTGTGACCGTTGGTTCCGTGGCAAGCGGCGCAGGAAGCCGCAAGATTGCGGGCATGCGCATCGACTTCGGCATGAGAAGTTGCGGTAAATAACAACAGCCCAATGGCGCCGGCAATGGTGAGTGTTTGATGCTGGATCATTTTCATAACTCCTCCTTTTTATTTAATGACAATTACTCCACAAAACACCAACCGTTCAATGCAAGCGGCAGGTAATACCTAAATATAATGCAGAAAGCATTTCTTCTCAATTGTCGACTGTCAGCCGATCACCGCCTCATCGAGACGGTTGTCGCCCTTGTTATCGATCCAATTCACCGAAATCTTTTCACCCTGCTTGCCGCCCTTGAACCGGAAAATCAGGTAAGGATCTTTTGAAACTGCCGTGCCGAACTGGCATTCCAGCACAATTCGATCATTGTGCCTCACTGCCACCTCAGTAATGTACTTGGCAGGAATCAGATTTCCTTCATCATCCTTGCGCCGACCGTTTTCCATTTCGTGCTGCATCAGAATTTTGACTTCAGTAATGTCATCCTTGGCAGTGGCTCGAATTTTTGTTGGGCTACCCATATTCCTCTGTCCCTATCGTTTGATCAGTATCAGTGCGGCCATCATCTAGCTGCAACCGCCCAGAACAACCTTGACTTCTCTGGCAGCACGGTAAAACTTACCGTCAGACTTCACCAGCACTATGACCATGGCAGTCTGGCCCATCTTGATGCGCGTAGTGATAAAACCTTCCGTGCCTTCCGGCAAGATAAAGTTGGCAGTCAGCGTAGTTGGGTTTTTATCCACAAGAATGGAAATTTGTTCGATGCGAGGGAGAGAGCTGGATACTGTGATCGGAACAAATGCGCCGTTTTCGGCGGTTTCAGGCGCGGTGAGCTGGATAGCTGCGCTGTTTTCCGGCAGGACGGCACCCAAGGCATCGAGTGCTTCATCCAGAGTTTTAACTTCGAAAGCGTGAGTATTTCTCTCGGCCCATGCAGTTCCAGATTTAAGCAGTCCAACGGCCGCAAGAAAGCCCAGCAGCCCGAGATTGCCACCCGTCTTGAGTGCTTTGCGGCGTGCCAGGTTTATCAAGTTGCCTCCACAGTCTGCAGTTTGAATGAAGTACTCATAAAGCTAATGCAGCTTACCGCCCCAAAATTGCGGCTGGAATAACCCTAACGGGTTATTTTTCAAATTTTATGCAACCAAACGTTGGTACAGCAGGGGATCGACGACTCGCTCAAAGCACTCTGCGATGTGAACTTGAATTTGATCTTCCGCTGGTCGATTTCCGAGCAACCGGCATCCATGCAAAAGCCGTCAAAATAAAACATGGCGGAAGCCGCCATCTCGCAGGGCCAGAGTTCACGTCTGCCAACCCCGATACCAACATGAAAATCCAGTTGTTCGAGCAACTGCTGGTTTCAGCGGCGGCATAGAGAGAGGACATCTGGTAACTCTGGACTTCGCCATCTTCACCCTTTAACCGGAACCACCTTACTGGCCGCCAGTTTGGCGCGGCTGCGCGCTTCATCCGTATTGCGGCCAGTAGCCAGTGCCACGCCCATGCGGCGGCGTGCGAAGGATTCCGGTTTGCCAAACAGGCGCACGTCGCTTTGCGGCACTCGCAATGCCTCATCCACGCCTGTGAAAGCGATACCCTGTTCTTCCAGTTTTCCATAGATCACCGCACTTGCGCCGGGCGCGCGCAGGCTGACGTCCACCGGCAGGCCGAGGATGGCGCGGGCGTGCAGTTCGAATTCGCTGTAGTGCTGGCTGCACATCGTGACCATGCCGGTGTCGTGCGGACGCGGGCTGACTTCGCTGAACCAGACTTCATCGCCCTTGATAAATAATTCGACGCCGAAGATGCCGAGGCCACCAAGGTCGTCGGTGACTTTTTGCGCGATGTCGCGCGCGCGTTGCAGGGCCAGTGGCGACATGGCCTGCGGCTGCCAGCTTTCGACGTAATCGCCATGCACCTGCACATGCCCGATGGGTTCGCAGAAATGCGTCTCGACCCGGCCGTCCGCGCCCAATGCGCGCACGGTGAGCTGGGTGATTTCGTAATCGAATTGGATCATGCCTTCGACGATCACCCTGCCCTGATTCACGCGGCTGCCGCTGGCGGCGTAGCTCCACGCGGTTTCCACGTCGGCATCGCTGTCCAATTTCGATTGCCCTTTGCCGGATGACGACATCACCGGCTTGACGATGCACGGGAAGCCGATGTGGTCTATCGCAGCGCGCAACTCGTCCAGGCTGTCGGCGAAACGATACGGCGAAGTCGGCAATCCCAGCGTTTCAGCGGCAAGGTGGCGGATGCCTTCGCGGTTCATCGTGAGCCTTGCGGCGCGCGCGGTGGGGATGACGCGCGCCAGCCCTTCCTGCTCGATCTGCACCAGCATGTCGGTGGCAATCGCCTCGATCTCAGGCACGATGATGTGTGGTCTTTCCTGTTCGACCAGAGCGCGCAATTGTTTTCCATCCGCCATATTGATGACATGCGCGCGATGCGCCACCTGATGCCCCGGCGCATCGGCGTATCTGTCTACCGCAATGGTTTCCACGCCGAGGCGTTGCAGCGCGATGATGACCTCCTTGCCCAGTTCACCGCTGCCGAGCAGCATGACGCGGATGGCGGAAGGAGTGAGCGGAGTGCCGATGATGAGCGGATTTGTTGGAGTATTCATGTGGTGTGCGCGAAATTATCCTGAAAACGGTTAGAACTTGTAGGAGCGGGCCAATTATAAGTGAAATACGTAGGGTGCATTCCATGCACCAATGGTGATGGTGCATGGAATGCACCCTACTTCACTGCAACATTTTGCGCGTCAACAGGAGTAACATAACCATTCTATTCCAACCATCATAGGGAGCGAGATCATGACGAACATCGTGCAATTATTGGGTGATGAAGCAGAACATTTGCTGGGTTATCGTTGCACTGGCATTCCCAAAGAATCGCTGCACCTGCCGGGCGCGGATTACGTGGATCGCGTGGTGGCGATGAAAGACCGCAAGACTGGCGTGCTGCGCAGCATGCAAGCCCTGTATGGGCACGGACGGCTGGCGAACAGCGGCTATCTGTCGCTGCTGCCGGTGGATCAGGGCGTGGAACATTCCGGTGGCGCCTCGTTCGCGCCGAATCCGATTTATTTCGATCCGGAAAACATCGTCAAGCTCGCCATCGAAGGCGGCTGCAACGGCGTGGCCTCGACGCTCGGCGTGCTGTCCTCGGTGGCGCGCCGCTATGCGCACAAGATTCCGTTCATCGTCAAAATCAACCACAACGAAATACTGACCTACCCCAACATATTCGACCAGACGCTGTTCGCCAGCGTGGATCAGGCCTTCAACATGGGCGCGGTGGCGGTGGGCGCGACGGTGTTCTACGGCTCCGAACATTCGCGCCGCCAGATTCAGGAAATTTCCGATGCGTTTGAACACGCGCATGAACTCGGCATGGCGACCATCCTGTGGGCTTACTTGCGCAATCCTGCATTCAAGACTGCCGACAAGGACTACCACGTAGCCGCCGACCTGACCGGACAGGCCAACCACCTCGCCGTCACCATCAACGCCGACATCGTCAAGCAGAAGATGGCCGAGAACAACGGCGGCTACAACGCCATCAAATTCGGCAAGACCCATCCCAAGGTATACAGCGAACTCACCACCGACCACCCCATCGACCTGGTACGCTACCAGGTGGCGAACTGCTATATGGGGCGTGTCGGCATGATCAATTCCGGCGGCGAATCGGGCAAGAATGATCTGCAACAGGCGGTGCGCACCGCGGTGATCAACAAGCGTGCGGGCGGCATGGGGCTGATCTCCGGGCGCAAGGCGTTCCAGAAACCGATGCAGGACGGCATCGCGCTGCTCAATGCGATTCAGGATGTGTATTCATCAAAAGAAGTGACTGTGGCGTAACTTATTGCGGAGGATTGTCCATGAAAAAGAACATCTCGATTGCTGTTGCTGTAGTTGTCATTGTTGGCGGCCTCGCCGCTTATCTCTACTGGCCGCAAAGCCAGCCGGAACCAGAACCGGTATACGTGCAAGCCCCGCCGCCCCCGCCTCCACCGCCGCCTGAACCAGAGGTGAGCCAGGTGATCGAGACTCCCCCGGCAGCACCCGCGTTGCCAGTGCTGGCTGAAAGCGACAGTTACATGCTCGATGCCCTGGCCGGACTGGTCGGCAATAAATCGTTGATGAAGGTCTTCCATACCGAGCGGATAATCCATAATATCGTCGCTACCATCGACAACCTGCCGAGCAGGCGCGCGCCGATGAGCGTGATGCCGGTCGAACGGGCACCGGGCAAGTTTGTCACTGCAGGCACGGAAAGCGACCCGTCCATCAGCACCAAAAACGCAGCGCGCTACACGCCCTACGTGAAAATCGCCGAGGCGGTCGACGCCAAAAAACTGGTCGAGCTTTATGTCCGTCTCTATCCTCTGTTCCAGCAGGCCTACGAAAAGCTGGGCTACCCGAAGAAATATTTCAATGACCGCCTGATCGTGGCGCTCGACAACCTCCTGGCTGCGCCGGACATCAAGGAACCAGTCAGACTGGTTCAGCCCAATGTGTTTTACCTGTTTGCCGACCCCGATCTTGAAGAGCGTTCCATCGGCCAGCGTATCCTGATGCGGACAGGCAGCAAGAATGAGGCAATAATCAAAGGCAAGCTGCGCGAGATCAAACAGGAACTGATACTCCACATGCATGAGAAGAAAGTGGAGAGTGCTGGGTAATCGGGACTTTATTGATCCGGCACAGTGAAGTATTAACCCCGTTCGGGCTGAGCTTGTCGAAGCCCGTTCTCCTTTCGACAAACTCAAGGCGAACGGGCTTCAAACATAATCTGGCCGAATCAATAATTGTCACTCAGGTTCAAATCAAACCCTGATTTCCATAATCTCCGTTACCGGCAGTGCCGCGATATCGCCCAGCTTCTCATTGCGCGAGGTGTTGAGATTCTCCAGTTCAGCGATGCGGGAATAGGACGCACCGACAAACACCTCACGCCCGTCGGCATCATGGCGGCGGATGCCGAATTGCACGCGTTGCCGCACTTCTGCGGGTAACTTGCCGAGCAGGTTCTTGGTGGCCCAGATGGCACCGCCGCGTGCGAAGTCGGACAACCGCGCGGCGCGGTTGATGGTGTCACCCAGCACGGTGAATTCCACCTTGGTTTCGATGTGAAAGATGCCCAGCCATTCCTGCCCTTCGTTGAGGCCGGTATTGAGATACAACTCGTTCAGCCAGCTCTTGCGCAACTGCCATTCCTTGCTGATCCTGCGCATCGTGGCCTTCATCTCCTGCGCACACATCAGCGCGTTGAAGATGTAGTTGCAGTCAGGCTGCGGGAAAAAGTAGTACACCATGCCGTCGCCCACATGCTTGCCGTGGGTGCCGTAATACTTGCGGAAGATCGGCTCCATGGTGGACCAGATTTGGTTGATGAGTTCGAAGTATTCTTCCGGCGGCAGTTCGGTGCAAATGCGCACCGAGTTCTGCAAGTCCGCAACCAGCACGGCGACGTCCGTCAGCACAGGCAGATGTTTTTTCAGCAGGTTGCGGATCACTTCGTCGCGCCGTTCCAGCAACCCCAGCAAACTGTCGTTGTCGCTGTCGTCGTGACTGGGCTGATAGATGAGCAGGATACCTTCGCGGTAATAGGAGGCATAGACGTTGTAGCGGGCAACCTCGCCGTTTCCCAGGTGCAGAGTGAGAGGCAGTTGCATCAGCGTACCGCCGGGACGTGCTTCGGCCAGAGATTCTCCCGTTTGCATGACCGGAATGTCAGACTGACCGGTGAGTACGTCCATCAAATCGTTGCGCGTAAGGCGTCCCTTGCCCAGCAGCAGATAGAATTGCAGCAACTTCTCACGATTGGCGCCACTCCTGCCCAGTCGCCCCTTGAGCAAGTAGGCCAGCGCGTTGCGTTCCTTGATGTCTGCGGGCAAGCGATCAAATTCGCCCAACAGTTCAGTGCGCGCTTCTTCGTTGTACCAGGTGATCTCGAAGTTGTAGTTGACCATGTAGGCCGGGAAAGGGATATGGTCAATAGTAAGCCGGAGCAGACTGGATTGGACTGGCGCGGCAGGTTGGGACGCATCCTGTTTATCCGCCGCGACGGACTCCGCAGCAGATTCGGGGAGAGGAGTGTGAGTCGTCTTGAGCACCTGCACCGGTGCCTCCGGTATCTGGAAACCATCCAACTCCAGTTGCCGGGCAATTTCTGCCATGGCATAGCCATCCTTTTTCAATTGCCGGATGCGTTTCAGGCGCGTCAGTACTTCGCTGGGAAAATAGCCGAGTTGGCGCGCCTGGGTCGAAGCTCCCGGTTCTGGATTCTTCACCAGCGGGCGCGGTAACAGCCCCTGCGAGATGTAGTTGTTGAGCGTGGCACGGGAAATATTTGCGGCCTGCATTACCTCAAAACTGGTCAGCATAATTTAGACAGGCTAACTGTATAATTAGACAGTTGCATATTTAAACCTTCAGGCCGTATATGTCAAGATAATTTTGACATGAAGGTAATTCGCTATCTAATTGCCGCGAAGACAAAATTAAATCTTATTTGCTGCGACATAGACAGTACAGCGAACTGTCTAACAGTATAAATGACAGTATTCGAACATCAGCAGCATCCGGTTAATTTACGCATTCATGCGCCCAAGCCAGCCATTGGCGCGTTTGCAGCAAGCGTAGCGTGCCACGCACCAGAGCCATTGGTGCACGGAGTGCACCCTATTTTGATTCTGTATACAGCTTCCCCGATAGCAAACTGGCGGAAATAATCAACAGCGCGCCGAGCCAGTCGCGCAGTTGCATCGCTTCATCGGCAAGAAAATATGACGAGACGGCGGCGACCACCAGTTCGAACAGGAACATGATGATGGCGCGGTTGGCGGGCAGATGGGCAATGGCATACTGCACGGCGAAGCTGACGGCGCACAGCACGATGCCGAGCAGCGCGAGTATCAGCCAGGCCTGCGCATCAATCGCCAGCAGTTGATTTTGCATGCCGCCTTGCCACCACAGCAGCGGCGCGGTCAGCAGGGCGGTGCCGAGCCACACGCTGTAGGACTTCACCTCCAAGCTCAAATGCGCGGCTCGCCGCGACACCACGTTGGACAGCGCGAAGCCCATGCCTGCCGACAGGCCGATCCATTCGGCTGGATTATTTGGCAGCGGCAAGCCGAGTTGCGGCTCCCACAGCATGATGACCGCGCCGCCGAAGGACAACGTAATGATGAGGTAGCCATAGCGATTGAGCCGCTCGCCGAGCAGCCAATAGGAAAACAATATCGTCCACAGCGGCGCAAGATAGAACAGCAGCAGCACACGCATCACCTCACCGTGCAGCACCGCCAGCACATAGCCGAAATTCGCCCAGCCCGCGCTCAACAGTAAAGCCACCGCCCACCAACCTGCCCCGTCGTTATTATGCAGGCGCAGCTCACGCCACACGCGCGGCAGCATGAACGCGCCGCACAGCATCGCCAGCAGATAGGTGGCCAGCGTCGCCAGCGTGCCGGAGACGCCGGCATCCTGCAACACGCGGAAGGGATACCAGATCAGCCCCCATACCAGCGCGCCGGTCAATACACTGGCAATCGGCAATACATTTTGTTTTGATGGCACTGGCCAGCCCCTAATTATGCAATGCGCCCTTATAATGCGCGCTGATTTTCGCTACCTGTTAAATTCTGAATGAATCCCGACCTCAATCGTTTACAGCCCTACCCGTTCCAGAAACTCGCCGCGCTGTTTCGCGAAGTCCAGCCGAACCCGGATTATCGTGCTATCAGTCTGTCCATCGGCGAACCGAAACACGCCACGCCGCAGTTCATCAAGGATGCGCTGACCGCCAATCTCGACGGGCTGGCAAATTATCCCACAACCGCAGGCAGCGATGCGCTGCGCAGTGCCATCGCGACTTGGCTGGCGACTCGCTACGGTATTCCGCTGCCGGATGCCAAGACCCAGGTTCTGCCGGTGAACGGCAGCCGCGAGGCGTTGTTCGCATTCGCCCAAGCGGTGATCGATCGCAGCAAAAGCAATCCTGCCGTGGTCTGCCCCAACCCGTTCTACCAGATTTACGAAGGTGCGGCGTTGCTGGCCGGGGCCACGCCCTGCTTCCTCAACACCCTGCCGGAAGACGACTACGCGCTGAATTTCGCGCAACTGCCGGAAGAGGTCTGGACACGCACCCAACTGATTTATGTGTGCTCTCCCGGCAACCCGACCGGGCATGTGATGCCGCTGGCAGAGTGGCAGATACTGTTCGAGATGTCCGACCGCTACGGTTTCGTGATCGCCTCGGATGAGTGCTATTCGGAGATTTATTTTGTTGCGCCATCGGAGGGCAGAACAGGGGCCCCGCGCAGCGGGGGTGTGACCCCGGAGATGGATGCAGCGGCCGCTTCAAATAAACTTGGCTCAACTATGCCCTCTCGCGGACGCACGCCGCTCGGCGCGCTGCAAGCCGCTCAACAACTGGGGCGCAGCGACTACCGCAATCTGGTGGTTTTCTCCAGTTTATCGAAACGCTCCAACTTGCCCGGCATGCGCTCCGGCTTTGTCGCTGGGGATGCCAGGGTGATCGAAAAATTTACGCTGTATCGCACCTATCACGGCTCGGCAATGAATCCGGCGATACAAGCCGCCAGCATCGCCGCGTGGAATGATGAAGCGCACGTCGCGGAAAACCGCCGTCTGTATACGGAGAAATTCGCCATGGTGCTGGAGATACTCAAACCGGTGTTGCCGGTTACCTTGCCGGATGCCGGCTTCTATATGTGGATACGCACGCCGGTTGCCGACACCGACTTCGCGCAAGCCTTGTATCGCGACTATAATGTAACCGTGTTGCCGGGCAGCTATCTGGCGCGTACCGCGCAGGGAGTGAATCCCGGCGAAAATTTTGTGCGGCTGGCACTGGTTGCAGATACGGAAGAGACTGTGGAAGCCGCACAACGAATAGCAAAATTCAGTCGTAAGTTATTAGACGTAAGTTGTTAGTTGGCGTTGTCCGCTGCGCGTTTCTTGTTTTAACTTACGTCTTACGACTGCCAACTATCAACTTTAAATTTACTGGAAATCACCATGGATCAATTGCAGCAAACCATCGAACAAGCTTTTGAACGCCGCGCCGAAATCACCCCGCGCAATGCAGATGCGCAGCTCAAAGAAGCGGTGGATAACGTCATCACCCAGCTCGATCAGGGCAAGCTGCGCGTCGCAGAAAAAATTGACGGCCAATGGGTAACCCATCAATGGCTGAAGAAGGCCGTACTGTTGTCGTTCCGCCTGGAAGACAACGCCTTCATCAAGGGCGGCTTTACCAACTATTACGACAAAGTCCCCTCCAAGTTCGCCGACTACAACAGCCACGATTTTCGCGAAGGCGGTTTCCGCGTTGTGCCTCCGGCTGCTGCGCGCAGAGGCGCATACATCGCCAAAAACGTGGTGTTGATGCCCTCCTACGTGAACATCGGCGCATATGTCGACGAAGGCACCATGGTGGACACCTGGGCGACAGTCGGCTCCTGCGCGCAGATCGGCAAGAATGTACACTTGAGCGGCGGTGTAGGCATCGGCGGCGTGCTGGAACCGGTACAGGCCAACCCTACCATCATCGGCGACAACTGCTTCATCGGCGCGCGCTCGGAGATTGTGGAAGGTGTGATTCTTGAAGACAACGTGGTGATTTCGATGGGCGTATTCATCAGCCAGAGCACCAAGATCTACGACCGCGAAACTGGCGAGGTTCACTATGGCCGGGTACCATCCGGCTCGGTGGTTGTTAGCGGCAACCTGCCTTCCAAGGACGGCAGTTACAGCTTGTACTGCGCGGTGATTGTAAAAAAAGTCGATACCAAGACTTTGTCCAAGGTGGGCATCAACGAATTGTTGAGAGGCATCTAAATGCAGACGTAAGACATAAGACGCAAGTCGTTAGTTAAAGTAAAACCGCGCAGCGGCAATACCAACTAATAACTTACGTCTAACGTCTATCAACTGTTTCAGGAGACCGACATGATCATTACACCGTTACTTCAACTGGCAGCAAGCAAAAATGCTTCCGACTTGTTTTTCTCGGTCGGGGCGCCGGTCAATATCAAAATCGACGGCATCGCCATGCCAGTCAATGCACAGCTTCTGGAAGCGGAAGTCGTCAAGCGCATTGCCTATGAAATGATGACTCCGAAGCAAATCGCCGAGTTCGAGTCGGAGATGGAAATGAATTTTTCGTTCCATGCCGAAGGTATCGGCAACTTCCGCGCCAACATTTTTCGTCAGCGCGGCAATGTTGCCGTCGTGATTCGTTTTATCAAGGCCAAGATCGGAAGCTCCGAAGAACTCAATCTGCCTGACATACTAAAAGTGTTGATCATGGAAAAACGCGGCCTGATCCTGGTGGTCGGCGCGACCGGTTCGGGAAAATCAACCACGCTTGCCGCCATGATCGAGCATCGCAGCCATAACATGAGCGGCCATATCCTGACCATCGAGGAGCCTATCGAATATATTTTCAAACACGGAAAGTCCATCGTTAACCAACGCGAGATCGGCACCGACACGCTCTCTTATGAAAACGCTTTGTCCAGCGGGATGCGCGAGGCGCCGGACGTGCTGATGATCGGAGAAGTCCGTGATCGCGACACACTCAAACACGCGTTGATCTTCGCCCAGACCGGACACCTGTGCCTGGCAACCCTGCATGCCAACAACAGCTATCACGCGCTGAATCGTATCGTGAATTTCTTCCCGTATGAATCACGCAGGGGCGTATTGGCAGACCTGTCAATGTGCTTGCGCGCGGTGATCTCGCAACGCCTGGTGCGCAATGTGCACGGCAAGCAGGTTCCCGCAGTGGAAATCCTGCTGAACACCTCACTGATAGCCGACCAAATCAAGAACGATGAACTCGACAAGATTCGCGAGTCCATTGAAAAAAGCGTTTCCGCCGGTTCGCAAACCTTCGAGCAAGCCCTCTACAAACTGTTCAAATCCGGGCAAATCACCAAAGAAGAGGCAATGCGCAACGCCGATTCAGCAAGCAATTTGTCCTCGCTGGTCGACTTTGCGGAACGCACCAATACCAACCTGAAAGCACCCGCGTTTGATCCCAATCAGGTTGCCAAAAAAAGTTCATCCTCACAAGCCGATTTTAGCGAAATCAAGCTTAACCTGAACGAACCTAAATGAGGTTGTATGGCATCCCCAATTGCACCAGGAAGAAATGCTCACGACTGGCTGTCGCTACCTGGCAAACTGCTGCATATCGGTATTGGCAACGCTGCTTGCTCCAGAATACTTAACCTGAAGTCCTGATCACTGCCATGTCCGAAACCCTGCAACTTGCCAAAACCCTGATCGCGCGCCGTTCGCTGACTCCCGATGATGCGGGGTGCCAGGACATTCTCATCGAGCGTCTGGAGAAACTCGGCTTCAAAATTGAGCGTATGCGTTTCGGCAACGTGGATAATTTCTGGGCGCGGCGTGGCACGACCAAACCTGTCGTGGTTTTTGCCGGGCACACCGATGTCGTGCCCAGCGGTCCGCCGGAATCGTGGTTCAGTCCGCCATTCGAACCGGCCATCCGCGATGGCATGCTGTACGGGCGAGGTGCGGCGGACATGAAAACCTCAGTTGCAGCTTTTATCACCGCCAGCGAAGCATTTGTTGCACAGCATCCGAATCACGGTGGATCGATTGCGCTGCTCGTCACCTCCGACGAAGAAGGTGTGGCGGTGGACGGCACGGTGCGCGTGGTTGAAACGTTGCAAGCACGCAGCGAGAAAATTGATTTCTGCATCGTCGGCGAACCCACATCGAACAAACTGGTCGGCGACATGATCAAGAACGGACGGCGCGGTTCTCTGTCCGGCACGCTCATCATAAAAGGCATCCAGGGCCACATCGCGTATCCGCACCTGGTGAAAAACCCCATACACATGGCCGCACCGGCGATTGCGGAACTTGCAGCCACCACCTGGGACAATGGCAACGAATATTTTCCGCCGACCTCATGGCAGATATCCAACATCAACGGCGGCACGGGTGCGGCCAATGTCGTCCCCGGAACGGTTGAAATCTGGTTCAACTTTCGTTTCTCCACCGCCAGCACCGAGCAATATCTAAAAGATAAAGTCCATGCAATTCTGGACAGGCATGGTCTAGAGTATGAATTAAAGTGGGAGCTTTCCGGCAAACCGTATCTCACCGCCAAAGGCAGCCTGGTTGAGGCGATCAGCCGCGCAATTGAGCAGACTTACGGTATCACGCCCGAGCTTTCCACCAGCGGCGGCACATCGGACGGACGATTCATCGCCGCCATCTGCCCGCAAGTCGTCGAGTTCGGCCCTTTGAACGCAACCATCCACAAACTCAACGAATGCGTTGCCGTGGCCGACATCGAACCGCTCAAGCTCACCTATCAGCGCACTCTGGAAAATTTACTTTGCAAATGAATAATTATTTTTCCGAAGCCGCGCAAAACCTGTACACCGTGCGCGACTGCCTGCGTTTTGCGGTGAGCCGCTTCAACCAGGCCAAATTGTTTTTCGGGCATGGCAGCAGCGATGCTTATGACGAGGCCGCCTACCTGATCCTGCATACGCTGCACCTGCCTCTGGACAACCTGGAACCGTTTCTCGATGCGCGTCTGACCGATAGCGAACTCACCGAAGTATTGAGCATCATTCAGCGGCGCGTCGAACAGCGCATTCCCGCCGCCTACCTGACCCATGAGGCATTCCTGGGTGACTTCAGTTTTTATGTGGATGAACGCGTCATCGTACCCCGCTCTTTCATCGCCGAATTGCTGCGGGAACAACTCAGCCCGTGGGTCGCCGAGCCGGAAGAAATCAGCAGCGTACTGGACTTATGCACCGGCAGCGGCTGCCTCGCCATCCTTGCCGCAAATGCTTTTCCCAATGCCAGCGTGGACGCGGTGGACTTGTCGCCGGACGCGCTGGCCGTCGCCGAACGCAATGTTGCCGACTACGATCTGCAAGACCGCGTGCGCCTGATTGAGTCCGATTTATTCGCCAGGCTGGGCGGCATTAAATACGACCTGATCATCAGCAACCCGCCCTATGTCGATGCGGAATCAGTCAACGCACTGCCGCCGGAATATTTGCACGAACCCAAGCTGGCGCTTGGCAGCGGCCATGACGGGCTGGAGGCCACACGCATCATCCTCAAACACGCTGCGCAACACCTCACCGTGAACGGCATACTGCTCGTCGAGATCGGCCACAACCGCGATGCGCTGGAAGCCGCCTGCCCCGACCTGCCGTTCACCTGGCTGGATGTCAGCGCGGGTGACCAGTTTGTGTTCATGCTGCACCGGAACGATTTGCTGTAACTTGCAGCAATTAGAAATTCAGAATTTCGGGATGAAGCGCAAGGAGCCGCACAGCGAATGACGAGACATACCGCAAAGGTAGGCGAGGAATGAGCGAGCACGCGACGCCGCGATTCGCCTGAAATTTGGATTTATTGAGACTCAGAATGTCGGTTGACCATTACGAAAACTTCCCCGTCGCCTCTATCCTGATGCCCAGGCGGCTGCGCAAACCGGTTGCGGCGATTTACCATTTTGCGCGCGCGGCGGACGACATCGCCGACGAAGGCGATCTGCCCGGCGAAGAGCGCCTGAGGCAGCTTGACGAGTTTCGTGCCGAGCTGGCGCGCATTAATGAGAATGAAACGCCGCTCACGCCGCTGTTCCGGAATCTGGCCGCAGAAGTCCGGCAACACGCACTGCCGATGCAACCGCTTCATGATTTGCTCGATGCCTTCTCGCAGGACGTGGTGAAAAAACGCTACAGCGACTTTGCCGACCTGCTCGACTACTGCCGCCGTTCCGCCAATCCGGTCGGCAACTTGCTGCTGCATCTCTACGGGGAAGCCACACCGCAGAACATCGCCTATTCGGATGCCATCTGCACCAGTCTGCAGCTGATCAATTTCTGGCAGGATGTCGCCAGGGATTACGCCATCGGGCGCATCTATTTGCCGCTGGATGAGCTGGCGCAATACGGCGTGAGTGAAAAACAGATCGCGCAGGGCATCAGCGACGACGCGTGGCGCAAGCTGATGCAGTTCCAGGTGGCACGCGCCCGCGCCATGATGCTCTCGGGCGCGCCGCTCGGCAGCATACTCACCGGACGCATAGGCCTTGAGATGCGCATGATCATCGCCGGCGGCTTGCGCATACTCGACAAGCTGGAAAACGCGCGCTACGACATGTTCCGCCAACGCCCGGTGTTGCGCCCCTTCGACTGGGTTATCATGCTGGCCAAAAGTACACCGTTCCATTTCTGACATGACCCCGGATCAATACTGCCAGGACAAAGCAACCGCCAGCGGCTCCAGCTTTTACTACAGCTTCCTGTTCCTGCCGCCGCATAAACGCCGCGCCATCACCGCGCTGTATGCCTTCTGCCGCGAGGTGGACGATGTGGTGGACGAATGTTCCGATGAGAACGTGGCGCGCACCACGCTCAACTGGTGGCGCGGCCAGGTGGCGGAAATCTATGGCGGCAAACCGCAACATCCGGTCGCGCTGGCACTGGTGCCGGTGGTAAAGCAATTCAACCTGGCACAGGCACATCTTCTGGAAATCATCGACGGCATGGAGATGGATCTCGAACATGCGCGCTACCCGGATTTCAAATCGCTGCAACTGTATTGCTATCGCGTCGCTTCGGTGGTCGGACTGCTGTCGGTGGAAATCTTCGGCTACAGCGACCGCCGCACACTGAAATATGCGCACGACCTCGGCATCGCCTTCCAGCTCACCAACATCATCCGCGATGTCGGCGAAGATGCGCGGCGCAACCGCATTTACCTGCCGATGGATGAACTGCAGCAATTCGGCGTGGCGGCGGCGGACATCCTCAACGCGCGCGAGACGGAGAATTTCCACAAGCTGATGGAATTTCAGATCGAACGCGCGCAACGCTACTACCAACAGGCGCTGGAGCATCTCCCCGCAGCCGATCGCAAGCCGCAGCGCACCGGTTTAATCATGGCCGCAATCTATCGCGCCACACTGGATGAAATCGCTGCCAGCGGCTGCCACGTGCTGAAAGAGCGCGTCTCGCTCACGCCGGGTTTCAAACTGTGGCTGGCTTTCAAGGCGTGGCTGAAGAATTGAAGGCCGGGATCATCGGCGGCGGCTACGCCGGCATGGCTGCCGCCGTTTCACTGGCAGCGCGCGGCATCCCCGTCACCGTGTTCGAAAGCGCCCAGCAGCTCGGCGGGCGGGCGCGCGGCGTGATGCACCAAGGCATGCAACTGGACAACGGCCAGCACCTGCTGCTCGGCTGCTACCGGGAAACCTTGCGCCTGATCGAGCAGGTCGGCGGGAATGTCGAGCAAGACTTCCTGCGCCTGCCGCTGCAACTCGACCTGCACGGCCAATTCTCGCTCAAGGCACCACGCCTGCCCGCCCCGCTCCACCTGCTGGTCGCGCTGCTCAAGGCACAAGGCCTGACCTGGAACGAACGCATGAAGGCTGCAAACTTCATGCTCACATTGCGCCACGCAAATTTTCGCTTGAACAAACTCCCTCTCCCGCAGGCGGGAGAGGGCTGGGGTGAGGGGTCTTCCGACATGACTGTCTCTGCACTACTCGCCCAACATGGACAAGATGCCGACCTGACCTTCAAGCTGTGGGAACCGCTGTGCATCGCCGCGCTGAACACGCCGATACACAAGGCTTCCGCGCAAGTGCTGCTCAACGTGCTGCGCGATGCGCTGAACCAATCGCGCACCGACAGTGACATGCTGCTGCCCCGCATCGACTTCACCTCACTGTTTCCGCAACGCGCCGCGAACTATATCGAACAGCACGGCGGCAAGGTATACACCTCGTGCGGCGTGGAAGCCATCGTTCCGAAAGACGGTGAAATCGAACTCGTTACTGCTCAGGGAACTCACACATTCAGCCACGTCATCTGCGCCGCATCGCCTGCCGTTGCCGCGAAGCTGCTGCGTCCCATTGCAGCACTAGCAGAGACCGTCGCTCAGATCGACCGCCTGGAACACCAACCAATCTATACCCTCTACCTGCAATACCCCAATCATGTCACCCTGCCCCATGCCATGCTCGGCCTGCACCAACGCTACAGCCAGTGGCTGTTCGACAAGGGGGAAATCGCCGGACAGCACGGCCTGCTCGCTGCCGTCATCAGCGCGGAAGGCATCCATCAGGAACTGTCCCAGGAAGAACTGGCGCAAAAAGTAATTGCCGAACTGCGCGAAGAATTCGGCATCACCGAGACGCCGGAATGGTTCAAGGTTATCGCCGAAAAGCGCGCCACGTTCTGCTGCTCACCCAACCTGCATCGTCCCTCACAGCAAACGCCCCTGCCCCGCCTGCTGCTCGCAGGCGACTACACGGCAGGCGATTACCCGGCTACGCTGGAAGGCGCGGTGATGAGCGGAGTCAAATGCGCTGATCTGGTTAGTGCGTAATGCGTAGGGCGGGTCACACCCGCCATTGCAATATTGGTTGTGACGGCGGGTGTGACCCGCCCTACGGTTACTCTCGAAGGTTCATGATTGCACATCGTACAACCCATCAGTCCCGTAGCCTGGATGAAGCGAAGCGCGATCCGGGGAAAAATGGGCGTACCCGAAAGCGCCCCGGATTCCATTGCATTCAATCCGGACTACACTTGCTACACTTGCTTTCCATGAGGAGATCGTCATGCCAAGACAAATCAAGGAATCGGATTGGAAACTTCTAAGTAAATTGCGTACAGACGCGCTTGAACGATTTTGCCAGCGGATACTTTCCGAGATCGAGAACATCAATGCCAACCATGCCCTCAGCGCCCATCAACGCTACCTGGAGATTTATCAAGTCATCCATCGCCGCGACAAAGAAGTTGCGCAAATTTTCAATGACCATCGCCGCTCCACAGCATTTTTTGAACTTGCCGCGATTCAGTCCCACGGTTTGCTGACACCGGAAGAATTCCAGCGCTTCAGCCAGGAAACCCGCGATGCCATAAGTTGGGTTGACCGTGTGTAAAGCCCAACCCCGGCAGTTCGCGTAACTCGCGTAGGGTGCACTAAGCGTAGCGCATTGCACCGGATGGCACGCTACATGCGGCGCAATGCCCGTTGGTTATTGCGCCCTTGTATTATCCCCTCGCAGTGAATTTGATGGAATTATTTTCATCGAAGCTGTGTAGCAACTCTTGAGAGGCATCTCAAGAACGAGCGACTGGATGCCGTTTGCGCCCTTAGGCATTAAGCCTGTAACGTAGATTTTTGCAGCAGTCGCTCACCTTCTCATAAAGATCGAACAGTATCTTTGGCCCGGCATGGCCGGTAGCCCGCATTCACAAGGTTGATCACGAGAGGTATTTTATGCGCAAATACGAAAGGACATTGTATGAATGGGTCAATTGTATTGGGAATCGATGTGGCAAAAGCCAAGCTGGACTGCGCCCTGCGTCTTCCAGAGGGCAAGTTCAAAAACAAGGTAGTTGAGAACAATCCAAAAGGCTTCAAGACATTGACCGAGTGGATTGAGAAACATGGCGCGACGACAGCGCATGTCTGCATGGAAGCCACCGGTGTGTATTGGGAAGCCGTAGCCGAGTATCTGGTGTCCGAGGGAATGACGGTCAGCGTGGTCAATCCAGCTCAAATCAAGGCGTTTGGCGGGTCGCATCTGGTGCGCAGCAAAACAGACAAGGTTGATGCCAGACTGATCGCCGGGTTTTGTGCCGAACGCAATCTTGAACCATGGCAGGCTCCGACGCCCAGCGAACAAGCCTTGCGGGCGATGGTGCTGCGGCTGGATTCGTTGCAGGTCATGCGCACCCAGGAGAGTAATCGTCTTGAAGTGGCGCGCGATGCGGTGAAGCCCGGCATCGCCAGCCATATCGAATGGCTGGACAAGGAGATCACGGCGCTGGCGAAAAAGATCGGCGAGCATATGGATGGCGACGCTGACCTGAAAGACAAACAGACTCTTCTGGATAGCATTCCGGGCTTGGGCGAGCGCACGATCGCGATCCTGCTGGCCTTCTTTGCCGACCTTGACCGTTTCGGCAATGCCAGGCAGGCGGCGGCATTCGCCGGACTTGATCCGCACCACCATGAATCCGGCACAAGCGTTAAGATGAAGCCACGGATGTCAAAGGTCGGACATGCCTTCCTGCGCAAGTCACTGTATATGCCTGCTATGGTCGCGTTGTACAAAACCGCTTGGGGTATACGCTTCCGCGAACGCCTGGCAGCGGCTGGCAAACCGCCCAAGCTTATTATCGGGGCGATGATGCGTAAACTTGTTCACGTGGCGTTCGGGGTGCTCAAGTCGGGGAAAAACTTCGATCCCGCGTTGCATGGATGTTGACAGGGATAACAGTATCTACATGATGAATCAATAGGCTCAGCCTCGATGTAACAAACGTCCAGCCGGCATCACTTCTCCCAGAAAGAAGGCTCCCTGGCAAACCGCTGAATGGCCTTGCGCAGCGCGGTAAATTGATGGGACAGGTCATGGGCAATCCAGCCCTTGGCTAACACAACCGCATCCTGATGTGCGGACAAATCCTGACTCGCCGCCAATTCATCCAGCAAGCGATGCGTCACCGCGATATCGTTGATTTGCCCGAGCACATCCTGCACCTCGCTTAACGCGGCAAGAAATGATTTTGCCTTCTGCTTGTCGTACAGGCCGGCAAAGAATTCCGCGCTGTACCTCAGCTTCTTGGCGAGAATGCGCAAGGCGTGCAGGCGTTCAGCTTCGAGGGAATCCAGGTGCTGTCCGGATTGGGCAAAGCGCTGGGCAAGTTTGCGCAAACGACGAGTCGCGAAATCGTGCGCCAGTGGCGCGATTTGCTGTTGCTGCCAGTACGCGCCGTTCATCCAGATAGCGAAGCGCAGGATCAGGCGCTGCAATTCGTGTGCCCGTGCTTCGCTGCGCAGTGCAACATAATAAGCATCGCGCTGGTGCTTGCTGCTTGCCAGCAGAGCCTGCAATCCGGTATGTCCGGCCATCCGCGCGCACATCGGTTGCACGGTCTGGGCGATGAATACATCCCATTCGCGGGCTCGCCCCAGGGCGACACACAATGCGGCAACCTCTTTGCTCAACGCGGCAAGCTGTTCATCGGCGCGATTTTTTTCAGCCATGCGCAGCACCACTCGCAACCTGCGCAGAGCGACACGCATCTGGTGCAGATACTCGGCATCGTCGCTACTCATCGCCCCGCGCAGGTTGCTCTGCAAATGGAACAGGCATGACCAGATCAGCGATTGCAGCACATCCGCCAGCGTGTCCGTCTTGCCAAGACTCGGCACAGCACCTTTGACCGGCTTGTCGGCATAACCGGATAACAAGCGGTAGCCCTGCTCCGCCTTGCTGACCACCTCCAGCTCGAACGGCACGATTTCCAGAATCGCCAACGCCAGCTCGAACAATTGCTGCGGCTGGCCGGATTTCAATTCCAGCTCCAGCTCGCAGACAGGCGTGCTGTGCTGCTCGGTGCTCACCGTGCCCTGGTCCATGCACAGCTCGATTTGCGCGCCCTGCCATTGCAGCACACGGCTGGATCGGGAAAAATCGGTGACGAAAACCGGCTGCAATTTTTTGCGCAGCGCCTTCGGCAAATGCTCATCCCACTCCGCCGTTTGCGGCGAGGAAAAATCCAGCGCCGCTCCGTTCACCGGCACTTCCCACTCGTTGCGCTGATGCAGCCCGGCCTTGATCGAACCGCCGCCTTTCAGGGTTTGCAGCCATTGCCGCCCGGTGCGGCGCAGGCGCAGCGCCATTCCGGATTTGTGCAATTCGAGCTTTGCAGTGTCGTAATAAATGTTGTACAGGCGGCGCGTGACCGGGCGCGTGACCTGATGCGTCCTGAGCAACGCGTGCCGCTTCAATTTGGCAAGCTGTTCGGGGGCGATGCGTAATTTAAGTTCAGTCTCGATAGCCATGGTATCCAGCTTATTCCATTTCCCAATCAATAGTGAAATATTGCAGTGTGCATTCCATGCACCAGTGGTATTGGTGCATGGAATGCACCCTACATGGCTTTCGTTTAAAAACAACCCGCACCATAAACGGATCGTAGTTTATCTTGTACCAATCCTGTTCTCAGCTTCACCCGATTCGGCCCGAACGCATTGTCAATCACCGGCGCAGGACTGAAGTTCATCGCGGCGGAAGCGATGATGTGCGACAGCAACAATTCGAACGGCGGTAGCAACACTCCTGCCGCCGCCCTTCATCCATTCAGCACGCACCCAACCCGAATCAATCTCCCAAGTCGCGCTTCTTCTGCTCGAATTCCTCGCGCTCGATATCGCCTCGTGCATAGCGCTCTTTCAGCAGGTCGAGCGCGGATTTCTCCCGCTCGCGCTTCCCGCAAGCGCCGGAACCCCAGGAGCATTTCACCAGCATCACGACGCCTGCAATCAGCAACCCCCAGAACAACAGCATACCCAACCCCATGCCGCCCCAACCGTAGTCACCCATATGTCCCCACATTTCGTTCTCCTTTCTATACGCAATTGATAAAGCGCGTCTAAAGCTGTACGCTGCGCAGCCGTAGCGCATTCGTAATCACCGACACCGAACTGAAACTCATTGCCGCCGCAGCGATCATAGGGGAAAGCAGCAAGCCAAAGAACGGGTACAGCACACCCGCCGCAATGGGAATGACAAGCAGGAAGAATAGCTCGCTCCCCCGAACTGTTAGTCAGGCATGCTTCCTCTTATCCGCTAGTGACAGCACTTTTTGTTGTCGACTTCAAGGCTGCTAATTTCGATTTCTTCCAGGTTATTAATAAACGCCAATTTGAGGCGATCTATCCAGCCTCCTCCGAGATCGGCCCCTATCAATGCCAATTTGTCCGCAATCTGCTCGGCTGTCACTTGTATGAGGTCATACTGGATTTCGATTTTATCCCCCTCAATGCAAATTTCATCTATTCCCATCATCTCGAGCAATGCACGTTTTACCTGTTCGGCCTGTATCGCATCAAGCGGCGCCGACAGCAAAAGGCGGCGGCGCTTGATGACTTTTTTCCCTTGCTGCGCAGGCGCTTTTCGCCCGGGAAATCCAATGTATAAATGCGGGTTTGCCAGAAAGCGTTCCTTGCACTGCGCCGAGCAAAATGCGTAATGCCCGCCCGCGTATTCTGTGGCAAATGATGTTGATGGAACTTGCATATTGCAAACATAGTCTTTAACTGTTTCAGTCATGAAAATCTCCCCTATCGAAAACTTTTTTCAGCATCGCTAACCATGCTCAACGTACACCATCGCGCATACCAGCTTCCGAAAACTCGACCCAGCCATTGCGCCGGGTAAGATTCCGGCAGCGCATAGTCAATAAAAATGCGCAACTGCGAAGCGTTGCCTTGTGGCGTTATTTCGAAACCCATCCTGTAATGTCCTATCACCAATAGCTTCGGTTCGACTGTGGTTATCCAGGATTTACGCAGCGGAGGAGTATAGTCCGCGACGGCTTCTTCGACCGCAAGCGGAATACCCAGCGCACGTCCGCTCAGACGAATTTTTGATCCCAGCGCACGTCCCTGTGCAGCATCCAGTTCGATTTTCATGCGCGAGCCCGCCATCATCCATGAAGACTGGCTCATGTGCGCCGACAAGCGTTGGTGATCGTCCAGGTGCAAAAAGACAGCCGCCGCAGGCGCATTCAGTTTGGCGCTGCTCTCAAAATGAAATGGTAAATTTTTGACTACTTCGTTCATGGCGTTTTCCCAATGGCCATTTCGGATTATCTGTCTTACTGGCCTTGGCGCGTCGTAAGCGGGATGAATCCCGGAGTATGTGCGGCATACGCGCACCATTGCTCGCCAAATTCTGCTTCCGCATCGCGCTCCTCGGAACGCGCCAATCGCACATACATCCACACCAGCACCGGGAACATCAGCAGCGTAAGCAGGGTCGGCCACTGCAACAGAAAGCCGAACATGATGAGCACGAAGGCGTCGTATTGGGGATGGCGTATCTTGGCGTAAGGCCCTGTAATCGCCAGCTTGTGAGCACGCTGCGCCTGATAGAGCACTTTCCACGCGGCAGACAGCAAAATAAATCCACCGCCGATGAACACAAAACTCAGCATGTGCAGCGGGTCGGTATGAGGATCGCCCTTCCAGCCGAGCAGGGTATGCCATAGATGCCCGGCATCATGGGAGAGAATATCCACCCTTGGGTAGTTAGTCTGCAACCAGCCTGACAGCAGGAAGATCGTCAGGGGGAATCCGTACATCTCGGCAAACAGCGCCACGATGAAGGCTGAGAACGCGCTGAACGAGCGCCAGTCTCGCGGCGTTCTCGGTTTGGTGAAGCTGAACGCGAAAATGATAAACACAGCGGAATTGATGATAACCAGCGACCACAAACCATAATCGGGTGCGTCCGTATTCATTTTGGCTCTCCTTAAGATGAACCGTGATGATGCCGGTCATGGTTGTCTTGGCCGTGATGCATGAACAGATGCATCAACGGGCAGGCCAGCAGGAACAGATAAGGCAATATTCCCAACACATGGGCGCGGTGCTCGGTAAAAAGCAGGAAACCGGCTATGGCGAGAAAACCGTAGAACACCCAGCGTCCTCTGGATAGATGCCGTGTTTCGTGTGAGTCAGACATGGCAGTCTCCTTAAAGTACAACGCGGCGCAAGCGCAGCGCATTCGTAATCACCGACACCGAGCTGAAACTCATCGCCGCCGCCGCGATGATAGGGGAAAGCAGCAGACCGAAGAACGGGTACAGCACACCCGCCGCAATAGGGATGCCGAGTACGTTGTAGATAAAAGCAAAAAATAAATTCTGCCGGATGTTGCGCATCGTGGCGCGGCTCAGGCGCACTGCGCGCACGATGCCGCGCAGATCGCCTTTGACCAGCGTAACACCCGCGCTTTCCATCGCCACGTCGGTTCCCGTTCCCATCGCAATGCCGACTTGCGCCTGGGCCAGCGCCGGTGCATCGTTGATGCCGTCGCCTGCCATCGCCACAAAGCGGCCCTGCGCTTGCAGTTGCTTGACGATGGCGACCTTCTGCTCGGGCAGCACTTCCGCTTCGACACGGTCGATACCCAGCTTGCTTGCCACCGCCTCCGCCGTGATGCGGTTGTCGCCGGTCAGCATGATGACCTGCACACCTTCTTCATGCAGGGCGCGGATCGCCTCCAGCGTAGAAGCCTTGACAGGGTCGGCCACGCCGATCAGTCCTGCCGCACTGCCGTCAATCGCCAGCAGCATCACCGTCTGGCCGTCGCCGCGCAAAACCTCGGCACGCGCCGGCAATTCGCCCGCATTGATCTGCAATTCTTCGAACAGCTTGAGGTTACCCAGCGCGACCGCGCGGCCTTCGACCATTCCCATCACGCCTTTGCCGGTGATCGAACGGAACTCGCTCACCGCAGCAAGCACGATGTTTTTTTCCTGCGCGCCGTTGACGATGGCTGCGGCCAGCGGGTGTTCGCTGGCGCGTTCCAGGCTGGCGCCCAGCCGCAGCACCTCGCTTTCGTCAAATCCGGGGAGCGGAATGACCGAGGTCAGTTTCGGCTTGCCCTCGGTCAACGTGCCGGTCTTGTCTACCACCAGCGTGTTCACCTTCTCCATGGTTTCCAGCGCCTCGGCATTCTTGATCAGCACACCGGCCTGTGCGCCGCGTCCGGTGCCGACCATGATGGACATCGGCGTGGCAAGACCCAGCGCACAGGGGCAGGCGATGATCAGCACCGCCACCGCGTTGACCACGGCATGCGCCAGACGCGGCTCAGGCCCCCAGAGGCCCCATACCGCCAGTGTGGCGAGCGCGACTCCTATCACCACCGGAACGAAATAACCCGCAGTAACATCGGCCAGGCGCTGGATCGGCGCGCGGCTGCGCTGCGCCTCGCTCACCATGTGCACGATCTGCGCCAGCAGGGTATCGGCGCCAACGCGCTCGGCGCGCATCAATAAACTGCCAGTGCCGTTCACCGTGGCGCCGATCAGCCGCGCGCCTGCCGTTTTTTCCACCGGGATGGATTCGCCGGTCACCATGGATTCGTCCAGCGCACTTGCGCCTTCCAGCACCACGCCGTCCACCGGCACTTTCTCGCCGGGACGCACGCGCAGCACATCATTCGGCTGCACCTGCTCCAACGGAATATCTTCCTCGTTGCTGTTAAGGAGAAATTCGCGTAGCGATTCGATCGCTCCCTCGCCCGCTTGCGTGAGAGGGTTGGGGAGAGGGGAGCGCACGATACGTGCGGTCTTGGGCGCGAGACCCAACAGCAGTTTGATCGCTGCGCTGGTCTGGCTGCGCGCGCGCAGCTCCATCACCTGCCCGAGAAGCACCAACGCCATGATCACCGCCGCAGCCTCGAAATACACCGGCACCGTCCCCATCATGCTGCGCATCGCGGGCGGAAATATTCCGGGCAGCAGCATCGCCACCACGCTGTATGTCCACGCCACGCCGACGCCCAGCGCGATCAGGGTAAACATGTTGAGGCTGCGGTTGACCACCGATGCCCAGCCGCGCTGGAAGACAGGCCAGCCGCCCCACAGCACTGCGGGCGTGGCCAGTGCGAATTCCAGCCATTGCAGCGCCGTCATCGAAACGGATTCCGGCATCGCTCGCGGCAGCAGGTCGGTGCCCATCGCCATCACGAACACCGGCAACGCCAATGCAGTGCTCACCCAGAAGCGGCGCGTCATGTCGTTCAATTCTGTATTGTCTTCTGATGTTGCGTTACGCGGTTCCAATGCCATGCCGCAGATCGGGCAACTGCCCGGTTCGCTGCGCACAATCTGCGGATGCATCGGGCAGGTGTATTCGACAGCTCCCGGCATTACCAGGAATTCAGGCTCTAAGGCCATACCGCACTTCGGGCAACTTCCCGGCGCAGGCTGGCGAATTTCAGGGTGCATCGGGCAGGTGTACATCACGCCCGGTTTGGCAACCTGATGCTCTGCCGGACGCGGCTCAAGATAAGTCTCTGGCAATGCCTGAAACTTGGCCAGGCACTTGGCGCTGCAGAAATGATATTCGACGCCGCGATATTCGCAGTGGTGCGGAGACTCCGGCTTTACCGTCATGCCGCAAACCGGATCAATGTTGGGTGTCATGTTCTGCTCCTTTCATTTGTGTTTTCGAAATGGCCGGGTCATTCGGCAGCATGCACTTGACATCCACCATTTCGCGCAACGCTGTTTCCTCAGCCAGAAATGCCTGCACTGCCACCGGATCGAATTGTGTGCCGCTCATCCTGACAATCTCATCACGTGCCTGTTCAAACGAATTTGCTTTACGATAAGGGCGGTCAGAAGTAATGGCGTCTAGGGTATCGATTACGGCAAATAGTCTCGCGCCCAGGCTGATTTGTTCGCCACGCAGTCCGCGCGGATAACCACTGCCATCGAAACGCTCCTCATGGCTGAGCACGATCTCGGCGGCTTCCCCCATGTCAGGAATTTGCGAGACGATGCGGTATCCTTTTTCGGGATGAGTTCGCATAGTATTCCACTCATCTTCATTGAGCGCACCCTGCTTCAATAAAATTGCATCCGGTATCCCGATCTTGCCTATGTCGTGAAGCAAGGAGCCCCAATAAATCTGGCGCAGTTGATGAGGGTCATTGATGAAACGGCGCGCCAGCACCAAGGTATGGCAGGCTACTCGTTTGGAGTGGTCGCCGGTTTCATGCTCACGTATATCCAAAGCCTCGGCCAATGCCTCGGCAAAGGTGTCATCTACCCGTTCTAAAACATCAGCCTCGGTATTCATGGCACCTCATCAACCAGGTAACTGCTCATTTCAGCAACCATTTGAAACTTCTTGGAGAGGCGTCGCCTGCCAGGCGTATCTGCAATTCCACTGACGCCGGTTGTGGAGCAATCGCCCTGAAGCGCAATAATCCCTTGCGGTGATGTCCTCCCGGCGGCGCACCTTCCCAGCCCAGAGGCGTGTATTGCTTGCCATCCGCAATGAGCATCGATGACTTGACCAGATCATCGCCCAATGCCTTGGTATGGGTTTCCAGGGTCACTTCAAAGTCCCATGTTTTCGCTTCGTTCGGAATATGTTGCAATGTGGCCGTAACTTTTATTTCCCGCTCATTGCTCACTTGCGGCTCATACCCGGATTCCGCTGCGTTGCTCACCGCAATGATCCTGACCACCCCGAAGCCATCGGTGCAGGAATAAGCGGCTATTGCCGCAACAGCCAAACCAGTCAAGAATTGTTTACGCATTTTTTATGCTCCTTGGTAGCTTGAATAACCTTCGGCAAGATATACAGAATACCGGCAGCGTTAAATGCCAGACCCAGCCAGAACAACTCGACCTGGTATTCTGCAACTACAGCGAGAATGCCGGTGACTCCCAGAATGGGCAAAATATTGGCCAGGTAATGCGCGCAGCAGGAAACCATCGCGGCAGTAGAGGTCGTGCCGGATACGGCAACCACTTTGCCTGAAGCGCCATGTTGTCCAACGAGGTTTTTGAGGTATGTGTAGAGTCCAACCTGGATGCCGAAACCCAGCGCAAGGGGTACGATGAAATACCAGAATTTTGCGAATTGCTCGAACGCGAAGTCCACCCCGGAAATCAGGCTGACCACCCCAAAATAGATGACGAGCAAAAAAACAAATGCTCCCATTCCAAACTGGAGCGGCCTGAGGATTCCCGCTGCCGTTGCGACCGGCGATTCTTCCTCAAGAGCCATGCCGCATTTTGGACACGAGCCGGGTGTTGCCTGACGCACCTCCGGGTGCATCGGGCAGGTATAAATTCCGGTCGCCTGAACAGCGGCTGACGCAACCGGCTTAAGGTATTTAGCGGGGTTTGCCTGAAACTTTACCAGGCAATGCTGCGAGCAAAAGTAATAGCGCTCACCCGCATGTTCCACACTATGCCGTGACTCGCTGTCAACCTTCATTCCGCATACCGGGTCTGTGGTAGCGCTCATGGGCTGTTCCTTTCAAGTGCATGAATCGGAAGTTTCGCTTCGCCGGAAATATCGGAAATCATCGCGCGTATGCTTCCGTCGCATAGCGGCGCATCATGCGGTGGCTGTTGAAATATGAGGCGTTCTTGCTGATCGCTCCCTTCATCACCTTGATCCACCCGCCGTCGCTGTGGCCGTAATACAGCGGCAGCACCACCTGTTCGAGCTTGTCGTAAAGCATTTGTGCGTTGCCGTCGGCCATTCCCGCCGTATCGCCGATTGCCCAGCCGGTCAAGCCCTCAATGCAGCCCTCAATCCACCAGCCATCGAGCACCGAGAGATTGGGCACGCCGTTGAACGCGGCTTTCATGCCGCTGGTGCCCGAAGCCTCGAGTGGCGGCAGCGGCGTGTTGAGCCACACGTCCGCTCCTGCGGTCAGCGTCTGGGCAAGCGCCAGATCATAATCGGGCAGATAGACCACCGGTATCGTGCCGGCAAGGGCACGCGCATGTGCATGCAGTTGCTCAATCAGGTGCTTGCCGTTTTCATCATGCGGATGCGCCTTGCCGGCGAGCACAATCTGGAACGGATAGTTGCGCGCAATTGCCCGCAACCTTTCCAGGTCAAAGAACAGAAGATCCGGGCGCTTGTATGCCGTCATGCGCCGCGCGAAGCCGAAAATCGGGACATTGGGTTGCAGCAACACGCCGGTGAGTGCCTGCACTTTATCGATGAGATGTTGTTTCGCCTGAACATGCGCTTCCCAAACCGCGGCTTCCGGGATGCAGCAGTCGGCGCGCATCAGCAACTGTGGCTCGTGGCACCAACCCGGGAGGTAATGGTCATAAAGCTGGCGAAAACCTTCTGCGGCCCAGGTATACGGGTGCACGCCGTTGGTGATTGCATGCACCTTGTAGCCGGGAAACATCGCGTTGGACACTTCGGCATGTTTTCTGGCGACGCCGTTTACATACTCGCTCAGGTTCAGCGCCAGCCTGGTCATGTTGAGACTGTCTTCACCGGCCAAGCGCTTGATGGTTTCGATATCGAAGCCGTTGTCGATAATGCGCTGCACGATATCGTAGGGAAAGCGGTCATGCCCGGCCTCGACCGGAGTATGGGTGGTAAAGCTGCACAGCTGGCGCACGCGCGGGAGGTCATAGTGCGATTCGCCGGGCCGCAGGTGCTCGGTGGAATAAGTAAAACGCCGCATCAGTTCCAGCCCGAGCAGCGCGGAATGCCCCTCGTTCATGTGGTAATGCCTGATCGTGAAGCCGATCGCATTCAGCATGCGCACGCCGCCCAGCCCGAGCACCACTTCCTGCTTGAGCCGGTAGACGTTGTCGCCGCCGTAGAGGTAGTGGGTAATTTCGCGGTCGCTGCTGCTGTTCTCATCCAGGTCGGTATCGAGCAGCAACACCGGCTGACGGCCTCCCATATGGCTTTCGAGCACATACAGCCAGGCGCCGATCCAGACCGTGCGGCCGTCGATCTGCACGGCAATCTTGGCATCGAGGGGTTGCGCCCAGTGCCTGATATCCCACGTTTCGGCATGCTCCATCTGCCGTCCCTGTGCGTCAATCTCCTGACGGAAATAGCCGGCATGGCTTACCAGGCTGACCGCCACCATAGGCAGTTCAAGGTCGGCAGCCGATCTTACCGTGTCGCCGGCGAGTACCCCCAACCCTCCGGCGTAGGTCGGAATTTCATTGCGCAGCGCAATCTCCATCGAGAAGTACGCAATGCGCGGTTCGTGAATAAATTCGTCCAGCATGATTACCATCCTCCTGTATGCCCTAATCCATACCCCGCAAGATACGCCGGTTAAAGCTCAAAGCACAACCTCGGATTGATTGAGTGTCATGCTGACATCACTTTCAGTTGCACCGAACAGTCCGTATGCGAATCCACCCAATGTTTACGGCTTGCCGCTCTTGAGCACAGTCGGTCCCAGCCCGCTTACCCGTTGATTACCTGCGTTCGATCTTGACGATTACCCATACCAGGTCATCCGGTTTGAGTTGCCTCAGCTCAAACCGCACAGCGTCACCCGCCTTGAGGCCATCCAGCAACGAGGCTTTTACTACGCTGAAGTCCATCATCATGGCCGACCAGCCGAGCGATTTGATCGGCTCGTGCGCCAGCTTGATGCGCAATTTTGCACGATCCACGGACACCACCTTGCCTGTGCCCTGATGGCTGGCTTGTTCGGTTTTTTTCTGCGCCTCCATACCCGCCATCGGCTGGGCAGCCAGCGGCAATGGCGCCACGCCAGCCAACAACAGGGCGATTATTACAATTCGGTTTTTCATTGTGCTCTCCATTCGTTGCCTTGCCGGACATTCCCAACAACGCTTCGACTGCTGCCCGTTTACAGTCAAGTCTTGTTACGGCCTGCGCAATCCTATTTCCTTCACCAGCGCATAAATTGCCGGGATCACCAGCAGCGTCAGCACGGTGGAAGAAATCATGCCGCCCACCATCGGCGCCGCAATGCGGCGCATTACCTCGGAGCCGGTGCCGGTTCCCCACATGATGGGCAACAGCCCGGCCATGATTGCGACTACCGTCATCATCTTCGGCCGTACCCGCTCTACCGCACCTTCCATAACCGCTGCGTAGAGATCGCCAGTAGATGGATATTGCCCTTCAGCCGCACGTTTCGCCTTGATCTGTTCCCAGGCGTTTTCCAGATAGATCAGCATCACCACGCCGGTTTCAGCAGCGACTCCGGCCAGAGCGATGAAGCCCACCGCAACGGCAACCGACAGGTTGTAGCCGAGCAGCCAAAGCAGCCACACGCCGCCGACTAGCGCGAACGGCACCGACAGCATCACGATTAACGATTCCGTCACGCGCCTGAAGTTGAGATAAAGCAGCAAAAAGATAATCAGCAGGGTGATCGGTATCACGATTTTCATCTTGGCTTCGGCGCGTTCCATGTATTCGAATTGCCCGCTCCATGTCGCGTAGTAACCGGGCGGGAATTTCACGCTTGAAGCCACCGCACGACGGGCATCAGCCACATACGAACCGATGTCCCGGTCGCGGATGTCCACAAAAATATAGGCGGACAGCAGCGCGTTCTCGGTGCGGATGGCGGGCGCTCCCCTGACTACCTCCACCTTGGCGAGCTGCCCGAGCGGGATCATCGCGCCCTCCATGGTTGGCACCAGCACTTCGCGCGCAATCAGCTCGGGACTGCTGCGCAACTCGCGCGGATAGCGGACGATGACACCGAAGCGTTCGCGGCCCTCCACCGTCGTGGTCACCATCTCGCCACCGAGTGCGGTAGAGATGACATCCAGCAAGTCGCCCACTGGCATTCCGTAACGCGCAAGCGCCTCCCGGTCCGGCTCGATATCGAGGTAGAAACCGCCGGTAATGCGCTCGGCAAAGGCGCTGGTGGTGCCCGGAACATTCTTGACCACTGCTTCGATGTCCTTGGCCACACGCTCTATCCCTTCCAGATCCTTGCCATACACCTTGATGCCGATCGGTGTGCGGATACCGGTAGCGAGCATATCGAGACGCGCCTTGATCGGCATGGTCCACGAGTTGGCCATACCAGGAAATTGCAATGCCTTGTCCATTTCCGCGATCAGCTTGTCGATGTTCATACCGGGTCGCCACTCCGCCTCGGGCTTGAGGTTGATCACCGTCTCGAACATCTCCGGCGGGGCCGGATCGGTGGCCGTCTGCGCGCGTCCCGCTTTGCCATACACGGATGCAACTTCGGGAAAACTCTTGATGATCTTGTCCTGCGTCTGCAACAGCTCCGCAGCCTTGGTGATGGACATGGCAGGCAGCGAGGCAGGCATATAAAGCAGCGTGCCCTCGTTGAGGGTCGGCATGAACTCGGAACCCAGCCTTGTCGCCGGATAGATGGAAACACCCAGCACCACCAGCGCGGCGAAGATGGTCGCTTTCTTCCAGCGCATCACCGCCGCAATGATCGGTCGATAAACCCAGATCAAAAAGCGGTTCAGCGGATTCTTCGCCTCCGGCATGATTTTGCCGCGAATGAACAGCAGCATCAGCACCGGAACCAGCGTGATGGACAGCAACGCTGCGCCCGCCATGGAAAAAGTCTTGGTAAATGCGAGCGGGGAGAACAGCCGCCCTTCTTGCCCTTCCAGCGTGAACACCGGCAGGAACGAAACAGTGATGATCAGCAGCGAGAAAAATAATGCCGGGCCGACTTCCTTGCAGGCGGCGAGGATGGCTTTAGCGCGCAGCCCCATTGTCCCTTCCCCTTCAGGGGGAAGCGAGCCAACCCATCCCCCTCCCAGTTGCCCCCTCGCTGACGCTCTCCCCCTTGAAAGGGGAGGGGCGATCGTCCCTTCCCCTTCAGGGGGAAGGTTAGGAGGGGGATGGGTTCGATGGGGGTGGGTTGAGGGCGCCGCACTTTCCCCCATCCCCCTCCCAGTTGCCCCCTCGCTGACGCTCTCCCCCTTGAAGGGGGAGGGGTTATCAAGTCGCTCCAGATGTTTGTGCGCGTTCTCGATCATCACGATCGCGGCATCCACCATCGCACCGATGGCAATCGCAATTCCACCCAGGCTCATGATGTTGGAATTCATGCCCAGCGCGCGCATGGCGATAATGGCGATCAGCACGCCGACGGGCAGCATCACGATGGCCACCAGCGCGCTGCGCACATGCATCAGGAACACCATGCACACCAGTGCGACGATGATGCTTTCCTCAAGCAGTGTGCGCTTCAAGGTCGCGATAGCGCGGTGGATCAGATCGGAACGGTCATACACCGCCTGAATAGTCACTCCTTCCGGCAAACCAGGAGCAATTTCGGCAATTTTGCTTTTGATGTTCGCTATCACCTCCAGCGCGTTCTGGCCATAGCGCGCCATGACGATACCGGACACCACCTCACCTTCACCGTTCAACTCGGTGAGACCGCGCCGCTCGTCCGGGCCGAGCTCGACACGCGCAATGTCGCGAATAAGCACCGGTGTGCCGCGTTCCGATTTCACTACCAGATTCTCGATGTCGCCCGCGCCGCGCAAGTAGCCCTTGCCGCGCACCATGTACTCGGTCTCGGCCATTTCCACCACACGCCCGCCGACATCGCGATTGGACTCGCGGATCACCTGCGTGACCTTCATCAGGGGGATGCCATAGGCGCGCAGCTTCACCGGATCCACCGTCACCTGATACTGCTGCACGAAGCCGCCGACGGAAGCCACCTCCGATACCCCGTGTGCCTTGGTGAGCTGATAACGCAGATACCAATCCTGGATGGTGCGCAGTTCTGCCAGCGTCTTGTTCACGCCGATCACCGCATACTGATACACCCAGCCGACACCGGTCGCATCCGGGCCGATCTGCGGCGTAATGCCCCTGGGCAGTTTGCCGGAAGCGAAGTTAAGGTACTCCAGCACCCGTGAGCGTGCCCAATAGAGATCGGTGCCATCCTCGAAAATGACATACACGAAGGACGCGCCGAAGACCGAGAAACCGCGCACCACCCTGGATTTCGGCACCGAAATCATGGAAGTGGTCAGCGGATAGGTCACCTGATCTTCCACCACTTGCGGCGCCTGGCCTGGGTATTCGGTATAGACGATCACCTGCACATCGGACAAATCGGGCAGCGCATCCAGCGGGGTTTTGATGACGGCATAGATGCCCGCCAGCGTGATGAACAGCGTGGCGAGAATCACCAGGAAGCGATTGCGCGCCGACCAGTCGATGATGGTGTTTAACATGTCAATGCCCCGCGTGTGAGTTGCCGGAAAGTGCAGCCGGTTTGGCTTGCAGCTTGGTAATCACCCATTCGCCGGGCTTGCGCTCGACTATTTCAAAGGTAATGGCAGTGCCGGGTTGAATGCCTGTCACCAGCGATGGATTAGCCAGCGCGAGATCCATGGTCATCCCCGGCCAGCCCAGCATCTTGATCTGGCTGTGCGTGACGTTGACCGTGCCATCTGCATTGAGGGCATTCAGCGTGCCTTCTGTCTGATACCCCACCGCAGCTGGCTTCGACTGTTCATTCGCACCTTTCGCATCTGGTGCCCCACCGCCATGCGCGTGCCCTAGCCCGCCGAGCGCTGCCTTGAGGTTGCTCTCGGCATCGATCAGGAAGTTGGCCGCCACGACCACGCGCTCTCCTTCGGCAACACCATCCAGCACTTCCACATAATTATCGCTGCGACTGCCTAAGCTGATTTCACGCGGCTCAAAGCGCCCTTCTGACAGTTGCACCAGCACAATCTGGCGCGTGCCGCTGTCAATCACCGCAGAAGCCGGTACGGTCAGCACCTTACCTTTGCCGGTCACAGAAATTTCCACCTGTGCAAACATGGCGGGCTTGAGCAACCCCTGCGGATTGGCTATCTCCAGCCTCACCGTGACAGTGCGGGTCTCGGGCTTCAAGGTCGGGTAGATGTAGGTGATCGCGCCTTCAAATTCCTTGTCGGGGTAGGCATTGATCTTCACCTTGGCCTTGGCGCCAGTCCTTAACATAGCGATGTCCTGTTCGAAGACATCGGCCATCACCCACACCGATGAAAGATCGGCGATCTGATACAGCATTTCACCGGGCATGAAACGCATCCCCTCGAAGGCTTTCTTCTCCAGCACGATGCCATTCACCGGTGTATGAAAGGCATTAAAGGTCAGGCTGCGCCTGGTCGTCCCGGACTCGGTCAGTTCTTTCACCTGTTGCTCGGAAATGTCCCAGTTCTTGAGGCGCTGCAGGCTGGCCTCGGCGAGCTGTTGCATGCTCTGCCTGGTATCGTTATCCGCATCTTTCAATGCCGCGACACCTTGCATGGCAATCGCATACTCGCGCTGCGCCGATACCAGTTCCGGGCTATACACATCGAACAGTGCCTGCCCTTTCTTTACCGGTTCCCCAGTAGTCTTCACATGCAACTTTTCTATCCAGCCCTCAAACTTGGGAGTGATGTTGTGGATATTCCGCTCATTGACTTCCACCTTGCCCACGACGCGTATCGTTTTATCAAGCGCGCGCTTCGCCGCATGCTCGGTTTTTACCCCCAGCTTCTGCACCTTTTCGACGCTGATTTTTACCTGTTTTGAGCCTCCTGAAGTAGCGAAGGACGAAGCGGTTTGACTACCGCTGCCCGGCTCCTCTCCTCCTTCGTACACCGGAACGTAGTCCATACCCATCGCGTCTTTTTTCGGCGCCGGCGAGGTGTCCTGTAAGCCCATCGGGTTGCGGTAATACAGAATTTTCCGCTCTGCTTTGACGGTCGTAATGGGAACTGGCTCAGTCGGCGCCTGGGCAGCCGTGCGTGTGCCAAACCAATATCCGCTTGCGCCCACGCCCAGCAAAGCCAGGGCGCCAATAATTATTCTGCTGATCGGTTTCATATGGATACCCCTAGAAATTTGTTTTTGCGAGCATCCGCTACGCGGATTGCCTGCTTGAACCACTTCGGGATGAAGCGCAAGGAGCCGCGCAGCGAATGACGAGGCATATCAGATTGATAGACAAGGAATGAGCGAGCACGCGACGCAGCGATTCGCCCGACAAACAAATTTATTGAGGTATTCATAGGTCTTCTCCCAACAATCGTTCTATCTCAGCCAAACGCATCTGCGCGTCCGCCTGGGCTTTTAGCACTTCCAGTTTGGCATTCAGGATTTGTCGTGCCGCATCCAGCAGCGTCGCAAAATCCACCCTGCCGGTCTGGTAGCCGCTTAACGCGGATTCAAAGGTGACCTTCGCTTGCGGCAACAGGCCGCCGGAACTCAGCAACCCGGTGCGCTGTGCTGCGTCAAGTCCGGCCAGGTTTTCGGTCAGCGCAGACAGGATGCGGTTGGCGGTTGCTTCCTTGCGTGCCTTTGCCGCCGCCAGCATGGCCTCGGATTCACGCTCCTGTGAACGGCGTGTCTCCTGCTGCAACGGAATATTGAGTTCGACCATCACGCCCCACTCGCGCACCTCAGTGCCGGACTGGGTTGGAGAAATACCCAGCGCAAAATCCGGATAACGGTTTTTGTAAGCAAGATCACGATTTTTTTCAGCCGCGCTGATACCCGCCTCTTCCACAAACAAATCCGGGTTGTGTTCACGAATGCGACTTTCCAATACCGTATAGTTTTCCAGACTGGCCGCTGCGGGAATGCTGCGCAAGTGTTGCGGAGTGGCAAGCGGCATGATCGCCGGACGCGACATCAAAGCATTCAGCCGTGCCTCAATTTGCCGCCTGCTATTGTCCAGCATGACCAGCCCGGTTTTCATGACCGTTTGTTCAACTTGCGCGCGCACCGCGTCTTGCTGCGCAGCAAGGCCGTTGGCATAACGAACCTGCGCAACTTTCTCCATCTGCATCACCAGATCGAGCAGGTCGCGGGTAATTTTTTGACTGCCCGCAACATAGTAATACTGCGCGTAAGCGGACTTGATTTGCGCCGACAATTCCGCCCAGGTTGCGGCGGTTCGTCCCTGTGCCTGTCCTGCCGCAGCCCCGGCTGCTTCCCGCTGCAAGTCGCGCTTGCCAAACCACGGCACGCTTTGCATCAACGTGTAGCGCGTGCTGCCGACCTGCGACGGCAACAGACTCGTGCCTTTATTCGTGCCCTGGTTGGTGATATCCATCAGTTCGGCACGCAAGACCGGGTCGGGCAAGGCTGCCGCCGACTGCGCGCGTTGCGTAGCGGCATCAGCATCGAATCGCGTTGCCGCCAATTCTGGATTGTGCTCGCGCGCATACTCCAGCAGTCCGGCAAGCTCGGAGCCCAATATGCGATCCCCCAACATGCGCTCCTCAACCGCATGGGCAGGCAGCAGCAATGCGCTCATTAAACCGCAAACCGCCAATCTGACAACAGATCGTATCTTCATGTTTGCTCCTTGAAGCCAAATGCAAAACAACCGCCGGAAAGTTGCTTATCCGGGCGGTTGCGCCGGTTCAATGTCGCGCAAATACCCTGGCTTTGCCATCCTCGCCTATCAGCAAAGTGTCATAAGCGACCGGATGATCGCTTTCCATGCCGGGTGACCCGGGCGGCATGGAAGGTACGGCCAAGCCGATGGCCTTGGGACGTTCCTTAAGCAATCGCTTGATGTCCGCCGCAGGCACGTGCCCTTCAACCAGATATTGTCCGGCCCTGGCGGTATGACACGAACCGAATTTATCGGGCATGCCCAGTTTTTTGCGTGCCGCAGGCACATCATCCACATCATGCAAAATTACCGTGAAGCCGTTTTTCTGGAGATGCTCCGCCCAGGCTTTGCAGCAGCCGCACTCCGCGCTTTTATATACCTCCACGACTGGCAAGACCTGTCCTGAGCCTCCTGAGGTAGCGAAGGGCGAAGCGGCCTGTCCTGAACCCTGTTGCAGCGGTTGCGCCAAACCGGGCAGAGCGGCGCCCAACGCGGCACACAGCACCACACCATGCAGCAGGACGAGTTTCTTAAAATGAGTTTTCGTAAATATTTTCATGTTTTGAATCCTGAATAAATTAGTGAATAAGCAGGCGCAGTGCGGCTGCCGTACGGTTCGGAACGAGATTTTATGCTGAAAGATTCAGCGCAGTTGCGAAAAAATAAAGACACTCGTCCCGCGTTAAGCGCGAACGAGAGGCGGAGGATCAAGCAGAGTTAATGCAATGGATTGAAACTGTGTCGAAGGGAATGTAAACGACTGCGCGAATGGCTGAGCTACCGCCACTTTAATTGACACGGTAGCCATATATCCGCAGCAGGCCAGATGGCAGATGCCGGAGTTTCCGCAGCCAGAATCCTGTTGGTCTTGAAGGTTGGCAGATTGATCCTGATCCGCAACAGACTGGATGAGTTTCGCAGTCGCAGCGTGGTTCAAGTGATGCTCGTCCTGTTGGGCAGCAGCAGGATGGCAACCACTCCCCATCGTCTGCATGGCAACCGAAACAGCCAGCGCGTTGCCACTGAACAACGGCAACCAAATGGCTATAAATACCGCAACAAATTTTTTAATGGAACGTGACATGTGCGCAGCTTGGCAAAACTCGACAGTCCTGTCAAATGTAAAGTATGTTCAATCAGACCTGATCTGACAAACAAAGTTCGCATAAGATCGCAGTCGGGACTTATTCAGTGCTCTCCCAAATCGACAACCCGGAATCAACGCGATGCAGCCTGCCGATAGAACAGCGTCAGTTGCCTGTGGACGCCGGGGCAGCAATTTTTCAGAATATCCGACGCGGTAAAAAAATACTCGCTCGCTACCGCAAAAAATTCTGCCGGGCTGGTGGCGGCATACGGGTCGATGCAGGCCAATCTTCCTGTTGCCACTTGCTGGCGAAGTGCATCGTAAGCCCGGCTGAAATCTTCGGCCCATCTTTTAAGGCTCATGCCGCGACGTAATGGCGGCAAACCGTTCGCCACACCATTGAGGCCATCCAGCTTGTGTGCGAACTCGTGCAACACGACATTGTGGCCGGGCTGGGGATGATAAGTGTCACGCTTAACGTCATCCCAGGACAAGATCACCGGCCCGCGCAACCATGACTCGCCGGTTAAATCGCTTGCGTCGTTATGCACCAAGCCAATGTCATCCACCTGCTCATGATTCACCCGGAACGCACCGGGGTAGAGGATAACTTCGACCCAATTATCAAAGCAATCAATATCCAGATTCAGAATCAGCAAGCACGCCTGCGCTGCCACCGCCACGCGCATAGGCAGCGTCACATTCAGACCCTGCACTCCATTGATAGACTTGCTATGCAGGAACCACGTCGTCAGTTCGCGCAGATGCGCCATTTGCACTGCGTCCAGCCCTTGCAGCACCACAATCTTTCGCGTGGCCCGATGCCAAACATGATGGGGTATTGGGTTGCGCCGCAGGATTCGGCGCATATTCCAGCGCCGTAGCGTTTTGCCTAGTGAATTCAATTTATGTATCTATTTAACCAGTCCGCGCAAAGATGGCACGAGCCTATCCGTGTTGTTGAACGCCACCGCGATCAAGGATGCTACCGGCCGCTTCTTGATGAGCCGCTCCATGGTATTCGACATTACTGACAGCAAACGCGCGCCGAGCAAGCCATACAACTTTGAAACATAGTGAATCAAATAACAGCATTACCCATTGGAAATTTTCAGCGTTCGCACGTGTCCGCTCTTAGCACCAGGTTGCCCACCAAGCTGTAGTTTATAGTCATCCCGAAAGCGGTCATTGGAGCTTTGCTTCCAGGTCAATTATCAGATCACAAGTAGCAGACGCTCGTGACGGGCAGCGACCGACACAAAGAGCGGATATTGGCGATGATTTCAATTTCAGTGATTTGCATGGTTGGTCCCCTGCTCTTCATCTAAAAATTCGCAATATGCCTTCCAGTCAGCCCACATCTCAAGCGCTTTTTGCCTTGGATATATTCGACGTGTATCGCCCGGAAGGTAGTGCGGTTCTGAAGGCGGAATTGCGCCGAGCTTTTCGTACGCCAGCACTTCCGCTTCGGAAATACACATGAGGGAAGCCAGCTCGTCGATGTAAACATACGTCTTGTGTGATATTTCGTGCGCGTTCATAGCAACGCCTCGGCACAGGATTCCATATTTAAACGGGTTTCGTGTATGTCTTTGAACATGGAAAAAATACGTTGGGAGGGTGTCATTAAAACAGTCATCGCAATGCCGCGCCAATTCTTAATCGGCATAGCTTTGTTTTTCGATATGCTGCTAATTGTACCTCCAGATGAGGAAAACCTGATGCAGCAATGGTTGGTGCATGACTGCGTTTCAGTAGCAGCCAAACTTGGGGGTGCAGCAGCACCCCGCTGCCTCGACGGGTGAGATTTCCTCTGGCGTCGCTGCAATGCCGAGTTTCTGTGCCAGTTGTTGGCGGGTGGGATACATGCCGGTCGAGACAATGCGGCCATCGACCATGATCACCGGTAGCCTATCCATCCCGGCTTCCATTTCCTTGACCACAGCCGGATTGGCGGCGAAGGCCTGCGGTTCCTTGCCGAGGTTGTGGCGCGAGACCTTCACGCCAAGCTTCTCGACCCATTTCAGATCGGCAACGAACTGGACGAGTACGGGATCGAAATAGGACAAGGCGGGATCAAATACTGCGAGGGTTTTCATGTTGGTTCATTTTGCTTGGTCATTTAAGTGGCTCCTATATTAACGCAGCTCGCCACCTAAACTCACTTATGAAAGTTGCACTTCAGAGCCGAAGCCGCCAGTTCAGCTTATGCAATAGCGTGGTCACTTTACAAACTTCCGCTCTTGGCACTGCATTATGGGGGTCAGTTCATGCTGACCCTTTGACTTTGAGGAGCGGACGTTCAACGTGGGGGTGCATTGCTCTCGCCCCTGTTTTGGCTCCGTGCATAAGAGCAGTCTGTCGGTATCTAGTGTCAATAGCATCGTGTTCATTTGGTACACTTACAAAATTGTAGACAGTGTCCACACACACCCACTGCCATCCTGCAGTGCATACTCGCCGCAATCACAGGGACTCATGAAGTTCAAAAATAAACCGTTGAAAAAAACTGCCGAGGGAATCCAGCATCAGTTTGAAAAGATGCTTGGGTGGATGGCAGAACCTCAAACGAATGTTGAGACGGGTAAACCCTATCTGAAAGAGTGCAAAGGAATTCTTGCGTTGCATTTCGATACCTTGTCAATACAAAGCGAGATGTCTATTGATCTGCCGGACGAGTTGGTCGTTGGTTATACCAGAGCCATGATGAGCTTTTTGTTGTTTGAGCCATCGCCGAAGTGCATTGCAATGATAGGGTTGGGCGGCGGTTCACTGGCCAAGTATTGCTACCGCTATTTACCGCAGACAGAAATTACCGTTGTCGAAATTAACCGCGATGTGATCGCACTGCGTAATGAATTTGCAATTCCCGCCGACGATACGCGCTTTAAAGTGTTATTAGGCGATGGTGCAGAGTTTGTGTCAGGCGCAGCCGGACAGTTCGATGCGCTGATCGTGGATGGATTTGATACGGGTGGGTTACCCGACCAATTAAGCAGTCAGCAGTTTTACGATGACTGCTTTGCGTCGTTGGCTGACAACGGCATCATGGCCGCCAACTTGTGGGGAGGCTACCCGCACTACGATGAATATTTGGCACGAATCCGCAACAGTTTTGCCAACCGCCTGGTGATTGTTGATGCGGAGGACAGCGTCAACAAAATTGTCTTCGCCGTGAAAAACGTCGAGTTCCCGCCATCTTTATCCACAATACGGCACCATGCCAATTTACTCTGCTTGTCGCACCCGCTGAATTTCCAGGCGAAATCAAACAGGCTGATTCGAGCCTTGCCTATCCTTGCTATTTGATTCACAACTCCGGTTACGCCCTTTCATCGGGCGACAAAATATATATCAGCCTGGTGCTTCTGCGGTCAGCGTCTGTTGGCCATGGCTTCATAAGGTGCGAAAATAGTAATAGATGAATACAAAAAATAATACCGGCGATGCGGGCGATAGCCCGGTCATATCGTGCACCTCGTGCAAAGCTTGCTGCTGCCGGTTAGAGGTGATGTTGATGGGTGACGATGACATTCCGCCCGAATTGACGGAACGGGACCGGTGGGGAGGATGGATCATGGCGCGTCTCGACGACGGCTGGTGCTCAGCCTTGGATAGGAACACCATGCTGTGCACTATTTACGACCACCGACCGATGATCTGCCATGATTATCAGATGGGAGACAGCGACTGTATCAAGGAACGACTTCTGCACACCCCCTGCGCGAATTGAATCGCACGAGGCATCCCGCTAATTCAGTGAGGTAAACCCCCTGCTTTGCAGGGGGATTAAGTAAGGTTTGACCGTGTGATACGGTCGCCCCGAGTTTGGTGATTCCTGTTTCGTTCCCTTAATCCCAGATTGTCCATTAGCCAAAAACCGCGTCATTCCCGCCTTCGTGGGAATGACGAAGCTAATGGATTATTTGGGTTAATATAAACTGTGCCATGAAAAATTCTCTCGATACCATCCTTGCTTATCACCAGCGCACCAAACACCATTTGAATCGTTATGCAGCTGGGCCGGGTGGCTTGGACTGGAAAAACCAGCCGGATCCTTTCCGTAATTTTACCGGCAGCCCGCAACTGGAATTGCCCTTGCTGGCCGATGAGCCTCGCCGCCCCTATACCGATCTCTACAAAACGGATGAAACTGCGCAGCAACCGTTGACATTGAGCGGCATTGCCGCCCTGCTTGAACTTTCCTTCGGCATTTCCGCATGGAAGCAGTACGGTGGCCCGCGCTGGGCTCTGCGCTGCAATCCCTCCAGCGGTAATCTGCACCCCACTGAGGCTTATGTGATTACCGAAGGATGCAGCGGCATTGTGAATGGCGTACATCATTATGTGAGTCGCGATCATGTTCTGGAACAGCGCTGCCGCTTTGACATGACGGGAAGCGGCAACGAACCGAGCTTGCCGCCCGCTTCCTTTCTCGTGGGCCTGTCATCGATCCATTGGCGCGAAGCATGGAAATATGGCGAACGCGCATACCGGTATTGTCAGCACGATGTCGGTCATGCCATCGCGGCCATCCGTTTTGCAGCCGCAGCACTGGGTTGGCAGGCGCGTGTTCTGAGTTCATGGAGTGACGGGGATATCGGCGCCATGCTGGGTGTTGACCGGGATGCAGATTTTGCCGGGGCCGAACGCGAACACCCTGACCTGATGCTGATTGTGACGACACAGCCATCTGGTTCTGCCCACCGCCCGTTCATACCGGGCGCACTCGTGCGCGCTGCCAGAGGCGGCCGCTGGCAAGGGCAAGCCAACATGCTTTCTGCGCATCATCTGTTCGATTGGCCGGTGATTGGCGAAGCCGCCCATGCCTGCACCAAGCCTGAAACGCAGGGCACACCTTGGCAAGCCCCCATGCTGCCTGAGCCGCCAAGCAGTATCTGCAATCACTCGGCGGTCGAAATCATCCAGCAACGGCGCAGCGCACAGGAATTCGACGGGGTGAGCTCGATTCCCGCCAGCACGTTCTACCGCATGCTGGACATGACCTTGCCACGCAGTACCGTTCCACCATGGGATGCAATAGGATGGGAACCGCGTGTTCATCTGGCGCTGTTTGTCCATCATGTCGACGGCCTTGCACCCGGACTGTATATTTTTTTGCGCAACGCTCATATTGCAGCCAAACTACGCGCAGAATTATCCTCCCAGTTCGACTGGATTCAGGTAGAAGACTGCCCAGCGCACCTCCTGCTGTTCCGGCTCGTTGCGGCTGATGTACGGAATACAGCGCGTACCTTGTCCTGTCACCAGGATATCGCTGCCGACGGCGCGTTCAGCCTCGGCATGCTGGCCGAATATGAAACAAGCCTGGCGCAGGGACCGTGGGTTTACCGCCAGCTGTTTTGGGAAGCCGGCATCCTCGGGCAGTTGCTCTACCTCGAAGCTGAAGCAGCGGGGGTGCGCGGTACGGGTATCGGCTGTTACTTTGACGATGCTGTCCATGACTTGCTCGGCATTCAGAACCAGAGCTTGCAAAGCATGTATCACTTCACTGTTGGCGCCGCACTCACGGATACCCGCTTGCAGACTCTACCGGCCTATGCTCACCTGAAGCGTTCATGAGCGGCAAATAAGCACGACTTACAGGTGAATGACCGCCGGCACGATCCGGCATGTCTCGCCTCCCGCTTGCAGACGTTCTAAGCAACATCATCAAGAAGAAAACAATGCGCTCATTCAGGCAGCAACAGAGGCGAGAAAATAATGCGTTGTACGGTCTGTGGCGAGCAGCTCATTGAGTTAGCACAACGGTGATGATCGCTTCATATGTCCCGTTTTTGCCGTAATGGTTTGAAAAGACCTGCTTCGGCAGCGATGTAATGATGGCGCCGGTATGGCTCACTCCAGAATCAATCAGACAGAATGTGTCATGCACGTCCGTGGCATCCGGATTGTCATACATCCGGGCACATATCTGCATCCGATAAGCCGATGAAAAAAAGGAGTCCGGATACGTTACAGCGATCGCAACAGTCGTTGCCGGCGCCTGGTTCCCGGTGTTTATCCTGATCTCATACGGCAAACGAGGCCCCGGGGCAGTGGCCTCAAAAATATCCTGGATTGAAGGAGAAGCATTCAGGGACATCCTGACTTCCTGAGTAGCGTCAAAAGCTCCGGCAGGGAATGTGATCGATGCATATTCCGGAATATTCAACCTGCCTCCAAGGGGAGATATCCTGGCGGTCACTGCCTGCGCTTTCAGGCTTATTATGGTCACGATAATCGGTGATTCGGATTCGCCTGTCACCTCGACCGAAATATCATTCTGCTTTCTGAGCTTCACGGGTTTCGTAAGCATCTTGAACTGTTTGCCGATCTCAGCATGCGAGACGATGCGTTCCCCGTTTAGATCAATTGCGGCTCCGACCACTCCTTTCTCACTGCCCTTTCCGCTTTGCACCGAAATGAAAAACTTCTGATTTACGTCGTGAATGGAAAAACGCTTGACCACCCGCTGGGATTTGCCGCTTTCACCGGAAAAGATTTCCGGGCCGAAGACAACAGAATGCCCGTAGGCGCAAGAAAAAAGGCCACTGCAGAAATACAGTGACAGCGCAGCCAAGATAAAATTAAAGGATATCTTTTTCATGATCATGATCCCCCTGAAGATGTCGTTTTTGGATGACTCCTGTGACGTGAGAGAGGCTTGCTATATCCGGACAGATAAGCGCGTTCATTCTACGGCGTATCACATCCCCCCTGATAATGTATTTGCGCGGGCGATATCATATTAGACGGGGCCGATGCTTTTAACTTTGCAACCCGAGCATCCGTCATGGCCGGCACCTGACGTATATTGGCTAACCAAAAGCTTGGCTTAATGGCGACATTCTGCGCGCAGAATGCAAAAATCTCAATTCACAGGTATGTTAAGAAAAGAAACGCTGGCGTGCCTCAGCCGGTACATCCATTCCCGTCGATTGTGCGCGTTGCAGGAGTTCCCAGTAATAGCGGTAGGAGGCGCGGTCATGCAGCTTGCCTTCATGCTGGATAGGGCCCCAGGCGGCGTCCTGGGCGGCGATCAGCAGGGTGGCGGCCTCGTTGACCTCGGCGAAATCCGGGCGCATGGCTTCGACGATGGGCAATATCTGATTCGGATGGATGCTCCACATGCGCAGGAAGCCGAGTTCCTGCCGAGCGCGGCGGGCGTCTTCCCGTACCACATTGGTGTCGCGTATTTCGGTGGTGACGTTGTGGCTGGGCACGATGCCGTTGCCCAGTGCGGCAGCAGCGATTTCGCACTTGGCGCGCACGACCAGCGCATGGCTGAACTGGCCGGGCGAACGCATCGCGGTGGCGGGAATGGCGCCGTGATGCGCGGAAACAAAGTCCATCAGGCCGAAATCGAGGATCTCGACATGGGGCAGGCGGGCGATCTCCCAGACTTCATGCAGCGCGCCGGGTGTTTCGATCAGCACATGGACGGGAATCTCGCGGGCGATGCCGTGGCGGCTTCTCAATTCGTCGAGCGCGGTGATCTGTGTCAGGACATCGCCGGCAATTTCCGGTTTGGGCAATACGATATAAGCCACGCGCTGCCCTGCCCGGCCAATGATGATTTCCAGCTCGTCGCGCCAGAACGGGTGGCTGACATCATGGATGCGGACACCGATGCGGTCGAAGCGATTTTGGCCGGACAGGATCAGCCCGGCGATCATGGCCGCATGTTCGCGCTCCTTGCCTGCGGGGGCGCCGTCCTCGCAGTCGGCGGTGATGTCGAAGATGGACCGCTCATCGACCGATAATTCAGCTTGAATCTGGAGCGCCTTGTTCAGCATCTTTTCGCTGCCGGCAAAGTGCTCGCACGCGGCAAGCCGGGGGAACGGGCGGCTGCCTGAGTAGAGTACGCCGGATGGGTGGAGGCGATTCTGCATGTAATTCAAAATTGCGTTACAAACAATAATAACTTCGTAGGGTGCGTTTCACGCACCAGTTGGTAATGGTGCGTGGAACGCACCCTACGTCATTGGATTTCGACCAAAGTTTCGTCCGGTGCCACGCTGTCACCTTTTTTGACATGGACGCTGATCACAACGCCGCATAGCGGCGCCTGGATTTCGTTTTCCATTTTCATGGCTTCGATGACCAGCACGCCGTCCCCTGCTTCGACTTTATCCCCGACCTTGACCTTGACATCGACAATGGTGCCGGGCATGGCGGTCACAATGCAGCCCTGATGGGATGGTCGCGGGCGGGCGGCGCCCGGTGCCGTGGCGGCAGGCTTTTTCTTGCCGTTACCCTTGCCCCCGGAAACCTCGATTTCGTTCAGCGTTTCGACGATGACTTCTTCCGAAATACCATCGACGGAAACATAGAACGGACGTTGAGTTTCTCCATGGTGTCCGCTGCCGGTGAGTTTGATATGGAAGGTTTCGCCATGCAGCGTCACCTTGAATTCGTTGGGCGCGTAACGTTCGGAGGAAGTGGTAGCAGCCTCCCTGGTCAGCAACGGCTCAGGCTTGAGCGTGTCGGCATTACGTTCCTGCAGGAAGGTTTTTGCCAGATCCGGGAACATCGCGTAAGTGAGGACATCTTCCTCGCTTTGGGCAAAGCTTTCACTTTCGATTTTGAGCTTGTTCATCTCGTCTTCGATCAGGTCCGCCGGGCGGCAAGTCACGACTTCCGCAACGCCGACCGCAAGTTTTTTGACTTGTTCGTTGACCTTACCCGGCGCCTTGCCGTAGTGGCCGAGCAAATAATTCTTGACTTCATTGGTAACCGATTTGTAGCGTTCGCCGGTCAGTATGTTCATGACCGCCTGCGTGCCGACGATTTGCGAGGTTGGCGTAACCAGCGGCGGGTAGCCCAGGTCTTCGCGCACACGTGGGATTTCGGCCAGCACTTCGTTCATGCGGTTGAGCGCGCCCAGTTCCTTGAGCTGATTGGACAGGTTGGAAATCATGCCGCCCGGCACATGGTTTACCAGCACGCGCGTGTCCACTCCGGTAAATGCGCTCTCGAACTGCCAGTACTTCTGGCGCACTTCGTAGAAATAGGCAGTAACTTCCTGTATTGCGGCCAGGTCGAGGCCGGTGTCGAATTCGGTGCCTTGCAGCGCGGCAACGATGCTCTCGGTCGAGGAATGGCTGGCGCCTTCACCGAATGAAGAATTGCAGGTATCCAGCATCGTGGCACCCGCTTCCACGGCCTTGAGGAAACACATCGAAGATAAACCGGAGGTGGAGTGGCTGTGCAAATGAATCGGCAGGCTGATGGCTGCGCGCATCGCCTTGACCAGCTCGGTGGTTGCGTAAGGCGTGAGCAGGCCGGCCATATCCTTGATGCAGATAGTATCGCAGCCCATGGCTTCCAGTTCGCGGGCCAGTTCGACGAATTGGGGAATACCATGCACCGGGCTGGTGGTATAGCTGATGCAGCCCTCGGCATGTTTGCCGGATTTTTTTACCGCTTCAATGGAAACGCGCAAATTGCGCAGGTCGTTCATCGCATCGAAAATGCGGAACACGTCCACGCCGTTGTCTGCGGACTTGCCGACAAATGCGCGCACCACGTCATCGGAATAGTGACGGTAGCCGAGCAGGTTCTGGCCGCGCAGCAGCATCTGGATGCGGCTGTTCGGCAAGGCCTTGCGCAGTTTTTTGAGGCGCTCCCACGGGTCTTCTTTCAGGAAGCGCACGCATGAGTCGAAGGTCGCGCCTCCCCAGGCTTCCACCGACCAGAAGCCGATGTTATCCAGCTTGGGACAGATGGGCAGCATGTCGTCGGTGCGCATGCGTGTCGCAATCACGGATTGATGGCCGTCACGCAGGACCAGTTCGGAAATTAGGGTTTTTGCCATGTTGTTGACTTGATTGTATAGGTTGAAATTAAATGCCTTCGTGCGCCGCTATCGCGGCTGAAATGGCAGCTGCCCTCAGTTCCGGCGGGATTTTAGTGGTGTAATCGACCAATTCCGGATGGGACTCCACAAACCCGGTGTTGAAGTTCGCATTCCTGAAGTCAGGGTGCTTCAGGATTTCCTGATAATACGGCATGGTCGTTTTGACACCATAGATTACCATGTCGCTAAGCGCCCGGCGGCCACGATCGACGACCCCATCCCAGGTGAGCGCCCAAACGGTGAGCTTGGCGCACATGGAATCGAAATAGGGCGGGATCTCATAGCCGCTGTACATGGCGGCATCGATGCGCACACCGGGGCCTCCCGGTGCATAGTAACGGGTGATCTTGCCGAAACTCGGCAAAAAGCCATTCTTGGGGTCTTCCGCATTGATGCGAAACTCTATGGCGTAGCCGCGGAATCTGACGTCTTCCTGTTTGTATTGCAGTTCAAGGCCATCGGCGATACGAATCTGTTCCTGCACGATATCGATGCCGGTAATGGTTTCCGTTACGGTGTGTTCAACCTGTATGCGGGTGTTCATTTCCATGAAATAGAAATTGTTGTCCTGGTCGAGCAGAAATTCGACAGTGCCCGCATTTTCATAGCCCACGGCGCGGCTGGCCTTGACGCCCAGATTGCCGATGTATTCGCGCTGCGCCGGGGTGATCTGCGGCGAGGGGGCAATTTCGATCAGTTTCTGGTTGCGGCGCTGGATGGAGCAGTCGCGCTCGAACAAATGAATTATGTTGCCATGGCTGTCGCCCAGCACCTGCACTTCGATGTGCCTCGGGTTGACCACGCATTTTTCCAGGAAGACCTCCGGCTGGCCAAAAGCCTTGCTGGCTTCCGAGATCACCCGTTCATAGTTGCTGATCAGGTCTTTATCGCTGTCGCAACGGCGGATGCCGCGCCCGCCGCCGCCGTTGGTGGCCTTGAGCATGATGGGGTAACCGATTTTGTTTGCCAGTATGCGGGCCTCTTCAACATCGGCGAGGTTGCCGTCGCTGCCCGGCACGCATGGGATGCCGGCGGCTATCATCGCGTTGCGCGCCTGGACTTTGTCGCCCATCTGGCGGATGACATCCGCGTTCGGGCCGATGAATTTGATATCGCGGCGCGCGCAAATTTCCGCCAGCTCAGGGTTCTCCGCAAGGAAGCCATAGCCCGGATGCAGCGCATCACACCCCGAGGTAACGGCCAGATTGACGATGTTATGAGCGTTAAGATAGCCGGTGACCGGTTCGGAGCCGATGTGGTAAGCCTCATCCGCTTTTTTTACGTGCAGCGCATGTCGGTCGGCATCGGTGTAGATGGCGACCGACTTGATGCCCATTTCCGAGCAGGCACGCACAATGCGGACGGCAATTTCACCGCGGTTGGCGACGAGTATTTTTTTAATCACAAATTATCCCTGAATACGGCTGGATGTCCGGCTGAATGACAGTTGGGTTGCATGTTTCTGCGGGCTACTGCTCGGGTTTCGATTGCGGCATTATAGCGGCATCGACCTGCTGTGCTCAATGGTTAAGCGGGTCAAAAACCTGATGTGCACCGTATTGCCCTGACGATGCCCGCTACGGTTCTTGAACCGCTTCTAAATTACTTGATTAGAACTTAAACCGCCTTCACCGGAATCATGCCGATCGGTTGCGCCATTTCGCTGGGCCTATTTCGTGCACCGAACTACCCTTTGTGTCCACCGCCACGGTGACCGGCATGTCTTCCACGTCAAATTCGTAAATCGCTTCCATGCCCAGGTCGGCAAAGGCAACCACGCGCGCAGCCTTAATGGCCTGTGATACCAGATAAGCCGCGCCGCCTATCGCGATCAGGTATACCGCCCCATGACGCTTGATGGACTCGATCGCGGACTTGCCGCGCTCCGCCTTGCCTATCATCCCGATCAGGCCGGTCTGCGCCAGCATCGTTTCGGTGAACTTGTCCATGCGCGTCGCGGTTGTCGGCCCGGCAGGCCCCACCACCTCATCGCGCACCGGGTCAACCGGCCCGACATAATAGATGAACCGGTTGGTAAAATCCACGCCGGGCGGCAATTTCTCGCCGCGCGCCAGCATGTCGGTGATGCGCTTGTGCGCCGCATCGCGTCCGGTGAGCAGCTTGCCGGATAGCAGCAGCGTCTCGCCCGGCTGCCACTTGGCGATGTCCGCGCGCGTGATGCCGTTGAGGTTCACCCGGCGGGCATCCGCCGCCGGCTTCCAGTGCACGTCGGGATAATCTTCGAGCTTCGGCGGGGTGAATTGCGCCACCCCGCTGCCATCCAGCTCGAAGTGAATATGCCGCGTTGCCGCGCAGTTGGGAATCATCGCGATCGGCTTGGAAGCCGCATGGGTGGGGTAGTCCATAATCTTCACATCCAGCACCGTGGTCAGCCCGCCCAGGCCCTGCGCGCCGATGCCCAAGGCATTCACCTTGTCGTGAATCTCGATGCGCAGTTCCTCCAGTTTGTTTTTCGGGCCGCGCGCCTTCAACTCGTGCATGTCGATCGGCTCCATCAGCGCCTCTTTCGCCAGCAGCATGGCTTTCTCCGCCGTGCCGCCGATGCCGATGCCCAGCATCCCCGGCGGGCACCAGCCCGCGCCCATTTCCGGCACACGCTGCATCACCCATTCCACGATGTCATCGCCGGGGTTGAGCATCTTGAAACTGGTTTTGTTTTCCGAACCGCCGCCCTTGGCCGCGATGCGCACATCCACCTTGTCGCCCGGCACCAGCTCGACATGTACCACCGCCGGCGTGTTGTCGTTGGTATTCTTGCGCGCGCCTGCCGGATCTGAAACGACGGAAGCGCGCAACATGTTGTCCGGAGCGAGATAAGCCTTGCGCACGCCGGCGTTCACCATGTCAACGACAGTCATCTTCGCGTCCCAGCGCGCCTCCATTCCCACCCGCACAAACGCCACGACGATGCCGGTATCCTGGCAGATGGGGCGATGCCCCTGTGCGCACATGCGCGAGTTGGTCAGTATCTGTGCCATCGCATCCTTGGCCGCAGGAGACTGCTCGGACTGATACGCAGCCCCCAGCGCCTGGATGTAATCTGCGGGGTGGTAATAGGAGATGAACTGCAACGCATCGGCAATGCTGTCGATAAAGTCCTGCTGGCGAATAGTGGTCATGAAATATCCTGAAAGATGATGTGATTGTTTAACCTAAAAAACTTCAATTGATCCACGAAATACACGAAAGGCACGAAATAAAACAAGGAATCGCATTATTTCAGCCACTCACCTATCGTGTATCGATATTTAGCATGAAGCCCTTTTCGTGTTTTTGCGAGCTTTCGCCTTTCGGCGAAATGCCTGCTTACCCCATTTCGTGCCTTTCGTGGACATCTTTTTTTCCCCGTTCTAATTATCTCAGCCGGATCAGCACGGTAGGATGCGGTGAGGCACGAACCGCATCGTTCGCGTTAATGATGCGGTTCGTGCCTCACCACATCCTACGGCGCTGGTTTTTTGGTTTAAGCGAGCAGATGCTTGATGTATTCGCGCTCTTCCTGAAGCTCCTTCAGCGTGA
>JAUSMR010000168.1 GCA_030645955.1 Gallionella sp.
GCCGCCTTGGCGGTGCCTTGCGTGGCAATGGCGGAAGATGCAGCCCCTGCTGCGCCGGCCTCACCCATTACTGCAAACGTGGGCTTCACGACCGACTACATTTTCCGTGGCATTACGCAAACATCCCACAACCCCGCGGTACAAGGCGGGATTGATTACGCGCACAGCAGCGGATTTTACGCGGGCGTGTGGGGTTCCAATGTGAGCTGGATCGCCGACAGCGGCGCAGTCGCGACCGGCAGTGTCACGATGGAACTGGATACTTATCTGGGCTTCAAAAATACCTTTGCTGAAGACTTCAACTACGATGTGGGCTTCGTCCGCTACAACTACCTGGGCAAATACACTCCGGCTGCAGGTTTTGCCAAGGCGGACACCGACGAAATCTATGGTGCAGTCGGTTACAAGTGGCTTACCGCCAAGTATTCCTACGGCCTGGGCAAATTCCTGACCGTTCCGGGCGCGAAGGGCACTAACTACCTTGAGTTGAACGCCAGTTATCCAATCGCCGAGAGCGGATTTACGGTTGCCGCACACGCGGGCAAGCAAACCTTCAAGCCCGCGACGGCATCAATTTACACCTACACAGACTACAAACTGGGTGTGACCAAGGATATCAGCGGATATGTAGTGGGGTTGGCCTATACCAGCACCAACGCTGGCCCGGCCTGGACATATGCAAATGGCGGCAAGTGGGGCAAGGGCACGGCTGCTTTGTCTTTGACTCATTCGTTCTAACCAAACAACGGGCGGGAACTATCCCGCCCCCACCAGGAGATTATTATGAAAATGGTCACAGCCATCATCAAGCCGTTCAAGCTTGACGAAGTGCGTGAAGCCCTGTCCGCCATCGGCGTGCAAGGCATCACCGTCACCGAAGTCAAAGGTTTCGGGCGGCAAAAGGGACACACCGAGTTGTATCGCGGTGCGGAATATGTGGTGGATTTCCTGCCTAAGGTCAAGCTGGAAGCAGCAATACAGGCAGATCAACTGGATCGCGTGCTTGAAGTGATCGAAAAAGCGGCACAAACCGGCAAGATCGGTGACGGCAAGATTTTCGTGCAGGAACTCGAGCAAGTGATCCGCATTCGTACCGGTGAAACCGGTTCGGAAGCCCTTTAAGGAGATCGAAATGCAAAAACTCATCGCTTCATTCATGCTGCTGGCCATGTTGTGCGGCCTGACAGCGACGGCTTTCGCTGAGGAGGCCGCATCGGCTCCCGCAGTGACTGAAACTGTCGCAGCACCTGTTGCCACCCCGGTCGTTGCTCCTGAAACAGCTGTTGCTGCCGTCGCAGCACCTGTGCCGAACAAGGGCGATACCTCCTGGATGCTGGTGGCCACGTTACTGGTGATCATGATGTCCATTCCCGGTCTGGCGCTGTTCTACGGCGGTCTGGTGCGCAGCAAGAACATGCTGTCCATCCTGATGCAAGTGTTCAGTATCTTCGCGCTGATCACCGTGCTTTGGGCGATCTACGGCTACTCGCTGGCGTTCACCGAGGGTAATGCATTCATCGGCGGCTTCGACAGGCTGTTCCTGAAGGGTATTTTCGATCCGATGACGGGCAGTGTTGCCAATGCGGCCACCTTCAGCAAAGGCGTGTACATCCCTGAATTTATCTTTGTCGCGTTTCAGGCTACCTTTGCCGCCATCACTGTGGCGCTGATCGTCGGTGCATTCGCCGAGCGGATGAAGTTTGCTGCCGTGCTGTTGTTCTCCGGCCTGTGGTTTACTTTCGCTTATCTGCCGATTGCCCACATGGTGTGGTTCTGGACAGGCCCTGATGCAATCAAGGATGCGGCGACCCTCGCTGTTGAAACTGCAAAAGGCGGCTTTCTGTTCCAGAAGGGTGCGCTGGACTTTGCCGGTGGTACCGTGGTGCATATCAATGCTGCGGTTGCAGGTCTGGTCGGTGCGTTCCTGGTAGGCCGTCGTATCGGCTACGGTAAAGAACCAATGGCGCCGCACAATCTGGTGATGACCATGATCGGTGCTGCATTGTTGTGGGTGGGCTGGTTCGGTTTCAATGCGGGTTCCGCGCTGGAAGCGGGCGGTACGGCTACCCTGGCTTTCGCTAACACGCTGATTGCGACTGCCGCTGCGGTGCTGACCTGGCTGGCTGCAGAATGGCTGATCAAGGGTAAGCCCAGTCTGTTGGGTGCAGCTTCTGGTGCAGTTGCGGGTCTGGTTGCGATCACACCGGCCTGCGGCTGGGTAGGTATCGGCGGCGGTCTGGTAATCGGTGCACTGTCCGGAGTAGTGTGCTTCTGGGGTGTGACGGGCCTGAAGAAACTGCTCGGCGCGGATGATGCGCTGGATGTGTTCGGTATACACGGTATCGGCGGTATTCTGGGGGCGCTGCTCACCGGTGTGTTCAATACCTGGGGCATGGGCGGCACCGGGATCGCCGACTACGTGAACAACACGGTTGTTGATACGGTCATCGCCGATCAGGTCTGGATTCAGGCCCAGGCTGTGCTGACCACGGTAATCTGGTCCGGTGTGGTCGCCTTCATCTGCTACAAGATCGTTGACCTGACCATCGGCCTGCGTGTGAAAGAAGAAGACGAGCGCGAAGGTCTGGATACCACAGCTCACGGCGAACGCGCTTACAACGTTTAAGTTCCTCTCTC
>JAUSMR010000181.1 GCA_030645955.1 Gallionella sp.
TGGTGGCGCGTCTTACCGAATTGCGCATGCTGGTGGAAGCGACACTGGATTTTCCCGAAGAGGAAATCGATGTTCTGCGAGATACCGATGCAGCACAGCGCCTGTCTGCGTTCCGCGCTGATCTGGCCGCGCTGCTCGGGCGAGCGCGTGCCGGATGCATGTTGCGTTCCGGGCTGCACGTGGTGCTGGCGGGTCTGCCCAATGTCGGCAAATCTTCCTTGCTGAATTGTCTGGCCGGCGAGGAGCGCGCGATTGTGACCGAGGTCGCCGGCACAACGCGTGACGCCGTTCGCGAAACGATTCAGGTCGAGGGCATACCGTTGCACATCATCGACACGGCGGGGTTGCGTGAGACGGACAATGTCGTCGAGAAGATCGGCATCGAGCGAGCCTGGCGCGAAATAGAGCAGGCCGACGTGGTGTTGCAGTTGGTCGATGCGCGCAGTGGCGTAACGCCTGCCGACCACGCCATCGCGGTACGTCTTCCCGTGGCTGTTGAACGCATCGTGGTGGAGAACAAGTGCGATCTGGCAGGGGAGGCTGAGGCGCGCTTTACCGACGAGGGCCGGGTGCATCTGCGCCTGTCTGCCAAGAGCGGTGCGGGCATCGGTCTGCTGCACGATGAACTGCTGCGTGTGGCGGGTTGGCGAGGGCATGGCGAGGATGTGGTGCTAGCTCGCGAGCGGCACCTGGAGGCGCTTGGACTTGCGGCGGAGAAGTCGGCGTTGGCGGCACGGCGACTGGATCAGATAGAGCTTTGCGCGGAAGAACTGCGTTTGGCGCAGGAAGCGCTTTCACGCATTACCGGCGAGTTCCGGGCCGACGATTTGCTGGGGGAGATATTTTCCCGTTTCTGCATAGGCAAGTAGACAGGGTGAAATGGCTGAATTCGACCTGATCCTGCTCTTGGTGGCTGCCTTGTTCGCCGGATTCGTGGATGCAGTGGCCGGTGGCGGCGGCTTGATCCAGGTGCCGGCCTTGTTGATGGCACTGCCTGCCGAGTCACCCGCGACCGTGTTTGGCACCAATAAAGTGTCAAGCATATTTGGCACCGCGAACGCGGCGCTTCGTTATGCCAAACGGATTGCCCTGCCCTGGGGTATCGCCTTGCCCGCTGCGGCGGCCGCGTTCCTTTTCTCCTTTGCGGGAGCCATGGTTGTGGCGTGGCTGCCGAGGGCGGTGGTACGTCCGCTGGTTCTCGGCCTATTGGTGCTGGTCATGATATATACCGCGATCCGGCCGGAGTTCGGCGCGGTTTCGGGTTCGCGACTGGAGCCCGGGTTGGAGCGACGATGGGCGCTGTTGGTGGGCGCTTTGCTGGGTTTCTACGACGGCTTTTTCGGGCCGGGTGCGGGCAGCTTCATGATCTTCGCTTTCGTCCGCCTGTTTCGTCTTGATTTCCTGCATGCGTCGAGTGCCGCCAAGGTGGTGAATTTTGCCACCAATGCAGCCGCGCTCGCCTACTTTGTACCAAGCGGCCATGTACTCTGGATCACGGGTTTGGCAATGGCAGTATTCAATATTGCCGGAGCCTTGCTTGGCGCGCGTCTCGCGTTGCGCCACGGCAGTGGCTTCGTGCGATGGGTCTTTCTTGTCGTGGCATCGGTGCTGATTGCTCGCCTGGCCTACGACACGTTTGTCTGAGAGCCGCCTCTAAGTCATGATCGCTGTAACGTATACTGTATACTTTTAATGCTTTCTTCGTGAGCTTTGCCTCCGGGCTGATTCAATGCCAGTCTGCGAAGGGATGAGTTCGACGCCGATGGATGTCCAACAGGCGGCACGATTTCGATAGAGAACGGATCGATGGATCTGCAAATTGCGCTTCTTCTGGGGCAGGACGGCATCACCAACGGCGCCATCTATGCGCTGTTGGCATTGGCATTGGTACTTGTGTTCGCGGTCACCCGCGTAATATTTATTCCACAGGGTGAGTTTGTCGCTTTCGGCGCTTTGACGCTTGCCAGTTTTCAGGCAGGCAAGACGCCGGGCACGCTCTGGTTGCTGATTGGCGCCGGGGTGGTGGTGGCTCTGGTCGATATCACGCAGGCAATGCGCTCCGGCACGCCCAGCCGAATTCCCCGCATCGTCGGCTGGAATCTGGTCTATCCGGCCGCGGCTGCGGCGATAGTCTTTCTCTTGAAACCCGGCGAATTTCCCCTGCTGGGTCAAATTGTTCTTGCGCTGGTGTTGGTGGTGCCACTCGGACCCATGATGTATCGATTGGCCTTCCAGCCGCTGGCAGAAGCCAGCGTGTTGGTATTGCTGATCGTTGCGGTGGCCGTGCATCTGGCATTGGTTGGGCTGGGTCTCCTGTTTTTCGGTGCCGAAGGTTCGCGGACACCTAGTTTTTCTGATGCCAGCTTCAATCTCGGCCTGGTGACGGTAAGTGGTCAGACGTTATGGGTGGTGGGTGCCAGTTTGCTGTTGATCGTGGTGCTGTTTGTATTCTTTGAGCGCACCATTTACGGCAAGGCCTTGCGCGCCACGGCAATGAATCGAACGGGGGCGCGCCTGATGGGCATCTCGACGGTGATGGCGGGAAAGCTTTCCTTTCTGCTGGCCGCCCTGATAGGTGCTTTTTCGGGAATTCTGATCGCTCCAATCACCACGGTCTATTACGACACGGGTTTCCTCATTGGCCTGAAGGGCTTTGTCGGCGCCATCGTTGGCGGACTCACCAGTTACCCGGTTGCGGCGGCTGGTGCGATCCTGGTTGGTTTGCTGGAGGCGTTCTCCTCCTTCTGGGCTTCGGCGTTCAAGGAGGTGATCGTCTTCACCCTCATCATCCCGGTATTGGTATGGCGCTCGCTGACGACGCGTCATGTCGAGGAGGATGAGTGATGGTGCGGCGTCTGCTGCTTGCCGGATTCCTTGGTCTGCTGTTGATTTCGCCGTTGGTGGTGTCCGAGTTCCACATTACGCTGCTCAATTACATAGGTCTCTATGCCATCGTCGCGCTTGGCCTGGTTCTGCTCACGGGGGTGGGCGGCCTTACCTCCTTCGGGCAGGCGGCCTTCGTCGGGCTAGGCGCTTACACGACGGCCTATCTATCAACTGCCCAGGGTCTTCCAGGCTGGGCCTCGATGCTCGGGGGCTCGCCCTGGATGGGGCTGCTGGCAGGCTTGCTGGTGACTGGTTTGGTGGCGTATCTGCTTGGTTTGCTGACCCTGCGGCTTTCCGGGCACTATTTGCCGCTGGGAACGATAGCCTGGGGCATCAGCCTCTACTTCCTGTTTGGCAATCTCGAGTTTCTCGGTGGTCACACCGGGATGTCCGGCATTCCGGCGCTGTCGCTATTCGGTGTCGAGCTCAGAGATGGCCGCAAGTTTTATTACATGGTCTGGGCGGCTGTCCTCGGCGCAGTCTGGCTCACCCAGAATCTGCTGAACTCCCGCGAGGGCCGCGCGATTCGCGCGCTCAAGGGCGGGGTCGTGATGGCCGAAGCGATGGGTGTGGATACGGCTCGTTCCAAGGTGGTTATTTTTCTTATTGCCGCCTTGTTCGCTTGCGTTTCAGGCTGGTTGTATGCTCACTTGCAGCGCTTCGTCAATCCGACGCCATTTGGTTTGCACATCGGTATCGAGTATCTGTTCATGGCCGTGGTGGGCGGAGCGGCCCATGTCTGGGGCGCATTGATCGGGGCTGGGGTCATTACCGTGCTCAAGCAATGGCTGCAGGACTGGCTGCCCAAGCTGCTGGGTGCCTCGGGTAATTTCGAAATGATCGTCTTCGGCGTGATGATGATCTTCGTCTTGCAGCGCGCGCGCGATGGTCTCTGGCCAATTCTGGCGCGTTTCGTGCCGCAGAGTGAAGCGAAGCGCGAAGTCCCAAAAGGGGATGCCCTGCCGAAAAGGCCTGTTCCAGAGGCGGGCAAAGTCTTACTCGAAGCGAGAAATGTCTTCAAGCGGTTTGGCGGCCTGGTTGCAAACAACAACATGTGCCTGAGCGTCAAGGCGGGTGAGGTAATGGCGCTGATCGGTCCGAACGGGGCTGGCAAGTCGACCATGTTCAATTGCGTCTCGGGTGTTGATTCTGCGAGCGAAGGTGAAGTGCTGTTTCGCGGCGAAGCAGTGACCAATCTCAACTCCCGCCAGATCGCCAGGCTGGGGATGAGCCGCACCTTTCAGCATGTTCGCCTGCTGCCGACGATGACAGTGCTGGAGAATGTGGCTCTCGGCGGGCACTTGCGCGGCAGCAAGGGCGTACTTTCCGCGATGTTGCACCTGGAGCGCGGCGAGGAGGCGCGTCTGCTGGCTGAGGCGGCGCGCCAGGTGGAGCGGGTCGGTTTGAGGGATTCCATGTTCGAGCTGGCGGGGAGTCTGGCTCTTGGGCAGCAGAGAACCCTGGAGATCGCGCGCGCTTTGTGCGCCGACCCTTGCCTGTTGCTGCTCGACGAGCCGGCGGCGGGTTTGCGCTACATGGAGAAGCAGGCACTGGCCGAGCTGCTGAGGAGGCTGCGCGGTGAGGGCATGGGCATTCTGCTGGTCGAGCACGATATGGATTTTGTCATGGGTCTGGCCGATCGCGTGGTGGTCATGGAGTTTGGCGAGAAGATCGCCGAAGGCCTGCCTGAGGAGGTGCAGCGCGATCCAGTTGTGCTCGAGGCCTATCTCGGAGGCGTTGATTGATGAGGGAAGTCAGGACCATTCTCGAGGTGGAAGATCTTTGCGTTTCCTACGGCAAGGTCGAAGCGCTGCATCGTGTCAGCATAAAGGTGGGTGCGGGTCAGATCGTCACGGTGATCGGCCCCAACGGTGCCGGCAAGACCACCATGCTGTGCTCGATCATGGGCTTGCTGCCGCACACCCGGGGGGCGATCCGTTTTCTCGGAGACGACCTGGACGAGGCCGAAGTGGAACAGATGGTGGCGCTCGGCATCACGCTCGTGCCTGAATCAAGAGCCCTGTTCGGCGAGATGAGTGTAGGCGATAACCTGTTGC
>JAUSMR010000052.1 GCA_030645955.1 Gallionella sp.
GCCTTGTGGTGGGATACGTAGTCGCGCAAAGCTTCGTCCATCCGAGTTTGCCAGCCCGCGCCGGTAGCGCGGAAATAGGCAAGCACCTCGGGGCTGTATCGCACGGCAACTTGCTCCTTGGTTGGGTGCCTGTTTGGCCCACGGGTACGACGAGCGGCAACCGCTTTGCGCAGTTCGTCCGCCGAATGAGTGACAAAAGCATTATTCCAATCGTCCGCTTTAGTAGCCGGGGCATCATTTACAGAAACGTGTCCACGCTTCGCGCTCATGTTTTTCCGCCTTTCGTGCCGAAATAATATGGGGCCATTCATCGTCGCCCGGCGTCCAGACAACGAACAGCATTCCTTCCGCGTGCCAGCCAACACTCTGAAAGCGCAACTCGCCATAGGCTTCGCGCGCATCTTCGCGGGTCAGCAAGTCACCATCAAAGAAACCCGACAACGCCGCCAGATCAATGCCGTGCTTGACAATGTTCGCTTGGCGCTTGGTTTCGTCGTAAGTGACCATCAGCAGATCGTAGATGCATTATGACCAGAAGTCAAGGCATACTGTGGATGCAATTAGATGCGGGCCAAAGGTGTCGAACGTAGAGCTAACCGGCGCTGCGCGGCTTTATCGCGCAGCGTCCAGCGACCGAAGGGAGCGAGGTTGAGCGCCGGGTTAGCCACGCTCTTGACCCCGATGCCGAATTAACAACAATCGTTGCAGCGTGGCCGCAACAAGCGCGGCAACAAAGAACCAGTGTAGAGAACCGAGTATGCCAAACAATATGAGTGCGCGAATGTTTGGTCCTTGGTTGTTGCCGATGGAGTACCACCAGTCAATAAGAGCAGTCATTGGACTGATGTTTCCGAGTAGCTCGTATGCAAGCGAGCCTGTTGGGTAATCAAGCGCAAAGAACGCAAACCACACAAAGCCCGCCTGACCGTCAGTGCTGAATTGGACGGCGGCAAAGACAACCACGCACAAGAGAAAGTGCAACAGACCTGCGCTGGCTCCGACCAGCAACGGCTTTCTAATGGCGGGTGAAAGTGGCATGGGCTGCGAGTGGCTAACGTTTGAATTCAGGGGCGCTGCGCGGCTTCATCGCGCAGCGTCCCCTGGAATGAAGGGTTAGCCGTGGCTGCGATTGACACGAGCATTTTTGCCGCCAGTTAGCGCTTTGTTCCAGAGTGTTGCGTGACCGTATTTGCAAATCCAAAGTTCGAGGACGGTGACAATTATCTCGGGATCGTTACGAAGAAATGAAAGGTGCGAAAGATCGTGATTGACTGTTCGGAGTAATTCCAAAAGTTCAATGCCGGAGAGCACCGAAATTTCGTATGAATGAGTTTTTCCGTTTCGGGCGTGTTCGCAGATTTTCGGCCAGCACTGGCTATGGAACAATTCATCGCCCGGAAGTAAGACGTCATCTGCCGTATACGCGGGAGACGTGCGCCAACGATCTTCCATCTTGTTAAGTGAGATGCCGACATAACGTAGCGTGGCGTCGGTGTCGCGAACAAAATAAATGCACGGGCTTTTGCGGCGCCAAGCCGATTCATTGAGTACGGAGTACTTTGCCGACAGCCATGGCCCGCGACGGCCATCCTTTGGTTTTCTAAACCACTCACGACCGCCAATGTCAGAGACCGTAAGGACCGGTGCAGATTTGGCTACGAGATCAGTAGTGTCCCAACGTTAATCGAACAAGATCAACTGGTTGGGATTTTCCAGTAGATCTGATGAAGGCGGAATACGAGCAAGTAGCTGATCCAGTGGGGTTCTCTCAAACATGGTCAGGCTCAGGATTTGTAGGATTTCG
>JAUSMR010000053.1 GCA_030645955.1 Gallionella sp.
TTCTCTCTGTGATTACTTTGGCATTGCAGCTTGTTCAGCATGGCATGGCGGCATTCCCGCCAAGAGAGTTTCGCAAAGCGCTTGAAAACTTACGTTATGATCATCCTGTGCTGCAACTTTGAGGGGAGACCTCAGAAGCTGACCCCTTTGACCCCTCTTGATAGAATTAACTTTAATTTCAATCAATCATTCACACGAATAATCTGCGTCGCCTCTGAAACAAGAAACACCTTGGGCTGGGATGTCCGTTATGCGCCCTGTTTGCTGGCCAATTTTCCAGGCATGCATCACTTGTTTGCTATGGTGCGTACAGTTTTCTTTTCCTGACTCAGGACGCATCAAACCAACTATGGTCTCGGAGTCGGCGCGTTTACACATACTGTTAAAGCTGTACAACCGCCTATTTTTCTTCTCCACAAACTTGCCGTTCTTGACGTAATACCACAGCAGTTTTTGCGGTATAACTTGAGCATCTAGGATGGTTCTGCTCCAATCTTTTTCGTCCAACAAGATGATTGCGAAAATACTCACATTATCTCGATAAAGTTCCTCAACTCCCAAGGACTGTTGAGGCAGAGTCGCAGCATCCAATGCATATGACCCCATTCTTCCCCATCCTGGAACATCCCCTCCCTTTCCCGGTGCTTTCGCCGGAATCCGCATCCCGACCATTGCCCTGACTTCCGGTGGTAGAACATCACCTTCACAATATGCACTTCCAGCCATAACGGTCATTCCACCAGCCACGGCAAGCACCAGCAAGCCTCTTCTTATTCGAGATAGCACATCGCTTTGGATAACCGGTTTCATGCTGCTCTCCTTTCACAGAACCAAGTGCTGTCATTCGCCGCATCACTCTGCCCGGTGCTGGCCTTGAGGTTGTAGTCGAAGCTGGCCGCGCCGAAGTAGTTGGCATCCGGGGTGTAATGGATAAAGCCGTTGGTATCGAGGAAGCCGGTGCCGTGAGCAAAATTGGAGACACCGGCAACGCTGAGATTCTGCCCGGAAAATCCCGCCAGCGTGTCGTTGGCCAGCAGGTCGGCGGCGCTGACGATGGTTTCGGTGTCCTCATAGCTGGTGATGCCGTCGCGGTTGGCCTGGATCGCACTCTTGTCGTCGATGCGGGTGACCAGCAGGCTGGTCTGACCCTGACTAGTCTGGATGATGATGCCTTCGGGAACGACATGGGTACGGGTGCCTTCGGTGTCGGCAACCAGGTCGGCAAAAAAGGGGCCAGGCTCAAGTTGTTTCCCTACAATCCCAATTTCCCCTGCGCAACATCGGAAGCGTCATCGATGTTGGAAATAACACGCGGCCTCCCCTGCGGTTTAGCTTCCCGCCACTGTCCGGTCAACATCTCGATACGCGCGTAGAAACGTTCATTGCCCAAAGGCTGATTCTGTCCAAGCGCCAGCCGGATGTCGTCGACCGCCTCCTTGTCCAGTTGCGCGCGGAACAAGGCACGGTACGCCTGCTGGCGCGCCTTGTCGTCTTCGCCGAGTGACAGGTACAAGGGATGTGGAGTCAATACCGCGCTATGCTGCCCCAACCCGTTGGCGCGGTAGCTCGTCCATCGGTAATGTGCCGGATCATCAACCATCGCCGCACGCACCGGATTCAATTCGATGTAGCGCTGGCAGGTCAGCAGATAAGTTTCAGCCTGTATCAGAGAAGACTTGTAGCGGCTGTCCCACAGCGTGCCGGTGCGACGGTAGGTTTTATTGATGTACTGCACGTAACGCCGCCCCAGCGCGATGATGAGACGCGGGACGCTCTCCGCCTGCCTGGGTGTGAGCAACAAATGAACGTGGTTCGTCATCAGCGCATAGGCATGCAGGGTACAGTGCTCTTTTAACAAGGCCTCGCCGAGCCAATGCAGGTAAGCGTGATAATCCTCTTCCGCATAGAAGCAGGCTTCGCGGTTATGCCCGCGCTGCACGATGTGCAACGGAACATCATCCAGATGAATGCGAGGTCTGCGAGGCATGGCTTATGCTATCAGGATAAATCGAGCCTGGCCCCTTTAATTCTAGCTTGCCGGAGTTCATTTAAGTCGCTAACCCATGTTGCTTCATCCATGTCCATTCTCCTCAATACTTATCGAACGCTAATTGCGGCATTACAAAATTCGGGGGTCAATTTTTGAAGCCCGTTTGGATTTTCTTGCGTATAAAAAAATGCCATATCTTTGTAAAGTCCCCTCCCCCAATCCGTATTGGACTTTTGTGCTTCGATTGCCCAGCACGTTGCTTTTGCCAAGTCTTTCTCGACACCCAGACCCTTCTCGTAATAAAAAGCCATTCCAGACTGTGCATACAAATCCCCTTTGTGTGCTGCCTCGAACTTAAGGTTAATCTGTTCGTTCAGATGGTTTCTTTCCAGGCTGATCGCTCGCAAGTGCATGCAATGCGCCACGCCATGATTGGACGCCTGGGTAACATACCTGCGCCATCGCTCACCTCTTTCATCCTGAAAGTTATAGTGCTCCCAATAAAAGGCATACAAACATTGCGCAGTCGGATTGCCTTGTTCTGCCAATTGCTCAAGACGCTTCTGTGCTGAAGTATCGTTTCTTTTGAGATCGCTGTGCTCGATGTCGAAAAGCTTCAAAGCTAATGCCGCCGACTCAAAACCTTCGTCAGCCATCTGCTTGATCGAGCGAAAGCGCTTGTCCAGAGGCCACTCTCCCCGAGTCCTCAGGTGGTTGAACAGCAGTACTTCATACTTGCTGCGCAGCATTTCCTCCTGACTTTTGGAAATGGGCTTTACACTGTTATTCCCTGTGCATCCCACTGATAGCAAGATGCACAGAATCAACAAAAGCCACGGGGACTGCTTCAGTATATTTTTCATGCCGCTCTCCTCGCCTCAAACGCTGCATCATTCACCGCCCCCCCGAATCGCCTCGGCACCAAAGGTACCGGAGTCGATTTATTTTCTTCGCACATGGATGAAATGGCGGGATGAAATGGGGACGGAGCCCTATTCTTTTTTCCCGACCTGATCCACTCGACATTATTCTGGTCATGCTCATTTCTTTCAGTCCCCAAGCTTCAAACTCACTTGCTCCCGAATAATTAAAGGGGGCAGCTTCTGAGGTCTCCCCTCAAAGTTGCAGCACAGGATGATCATAACGTAAGTTTTCAAGCGCTTTGCGAAACTCTCTTGGCGGGAATGCCGCCATGCCATGCTGAACAAGCTGCAATGCCAAAGTAATCACAGAGAGAA
>JAUSMR010000185.1 GCA_030645955.1 Gallionella sp.
AGCGGCCCCGCTTGACAATGGCGGTACCAAACTCTTCCTCCAGGGCGCGGATTGCATTGGACAAGGCCGGCTGCGTGATGTGGCAGGCCTCGGCAGCTCGTCCGAAGTGCTTGTGCTGATGCAGGGCAACGAGGTAACGCAGTGAGGTGAACAAGCTCATAGGCGCCGATCATAGGGCTGGTCTTGCTCATCATGATGGGTATGAAACTTTATGCATAGACACACCCTCGTCCGACTGTCCCGTTTTGCAACAGCTGTTGCGCATCGCCACACGTCAGCATGGACGAAACACCGCGTTAGTCCTTAGAAAAATCGACCAAATCGACCATCTTCTGCCTTTCTGCGGGGTGGCACGGGACTTGATAGGTAAAGGTACCCGCAAGGGACAACCCTTCAATTTTTCGACGATACGAGGACACACCATGATCTACGCAGCTCCCGGCACCGCTGGTGCCAAGATTGCCTTCAAGGCCCACTACGACAACTTCATTGGCGGCAAATTCGTCGCACCGGTCGAGGGCACCTACTTTGACGTCATCACACCCATCACGGGCAAGCCGTACACCCAGGCTGCCCGTTCCGGCGCCAAAGATGTCGAACTGGCCCTCGATGCCGCCCACGCCGCCGCCGACAAATGGGGCAAGACCTCGCCCACCGAGCGCTCCAACATCCTGCTCAAAATCGCCGACCGCCTGGAAGCCAACCTCGAGCTGCTGGCCTACGCCGAGACCGTAGACAACGGCAAGCCGATCCGCGAAACACTGAACGCTGACATCCCGCTCACCGTCGATCACTTCCGCTACTTTGCCGGCTGCGTCCGTGCGCAAGAAGGCGGCCTCTCCGATATCGATGGCGACACGGTGGCCTACCATTTTCATGAACCCCTCGGCGTGGTCGGCCAGATCATTCCCTGGAACTTCCCGATCCTGATGGCCGCCTGGAAGCTGGCCCCCGCCATTGGCGCCGGCAACTGCGTGGTGCTCAAGCCCGCTGAATCGACACCCATCAGCATCCTGATCATGGCCGAGCTGATTGCCGACCTGCTGCCGCCCGGCGTGCTCAACATCGTCAACGGCTTCGGTCGCGAAGCCGGCATGCCACTGGCCAACAGCAAGCGCATCGCCAAGATCGCCTTCACCGGCTCCACCACCACCGGCCGCGTGATTGCACAGGCGGCGGCCAACAACCTGATTCCAGCCACACTGGAACTCGGCGGCAAGTCGCCCAACATCTTCTTTGCCGACGTGATGGACAAAGACGACGGCTTCCTGGACAAAGCCATCGAAGGCATGGTGCTGTTTGCCTTCAACCAGGGCGAGGTCTGCACCTGCCCCTCGCGCGCCCTGATTCATGAATCCATCTATGACAAGTTCATGGAACGTGTGCTCAAGCGCGTGGCCGCCATCACGCAGGGCAACCCGCTGGACACTGACACCATGATGGGCGCACAGGCTTCCAAAGAGCAAATGAGCAAGATCATGTCCTACATGGACGTCGGCAAGCAGGAAGGCGCTGAACTGCTCATCGGCGGCGCTCAAGCGCATCTGGGTGGCGATCTAGAAAGCGGCTACTACGTGCAGCCTACGCTGTTCAAGGGCCACAACAAGATGCGCATTTTCCAGGAAGAAATCTTCGGCCCGGTGCTGGCCGTGACCACCTTCAAGGACGAAGCCGATGCGCTGGCGATTGCCAACGACACGCTGTACGGACTCGGTGCCGGTGTCTGGAGCCGTGACGGCAATGTGGCCTACCGCATGGGCCGCGCCATCAAGGCCGGTCGCGTCTGGACCAACTGCTACCACGCCTACCCGGCGCACGCCTCTTTCGGTGGCTACAAGGAATCGGGCATCGGCCGCGAAACCCACAAGGTCATGCTCGACCATTACCAGCAAACCAAGAATCTCTTGGTTAGCTACAGCGAGAGCAAGCTCGGCTTCTTCTGATCCAGGGCAACAGGACGGTAGCCTGGAAGCTACCGTTCGGCGATCACGGGTCTCCGTTGGCATCGTCACCTTCCTTGCCCAAATCCATGGGCAAGGTTTTTCACCGATTCCATTCACAGGAGATTCATCATGTCCACCACTTTTTTCATGCCTTCCGTCAACATCATGGGGGCAGGCTGTCTGCAGGAAGCCGTTTTGGCCATTCGTGGCCACGGCTTTCGCAAGGCACTCATCGTCACCGACACTGTCCTCAGCAAGCTGGGAGTTGCGGCCCGTATCCAGTCGCTGCTGGCAGCGCAGGACATCCAGTCCGAAGTGTTCGACGGTACCCAACCCAACCCGACGGTGGCCAACGTCAAGGCCGGCCTGGCCCAACTGAAGGAACACCAGTGTGATTTCGTCATTTCCTTGGGCGGGGGCTCTCCGCATGACTGCGCCAAGGGCATTGCACTGTGCGCGGCCAATGGCGGACAGATTTCCGACTACGAAGGGGTGGACCGCTCGGCCAAACCGCAGTTGCCGCTGGTGGCGATCAACACCACCGCCGGTACGGCCAGCGAAATGACCCGCTTTTGCATCATCACCGATGAAGAGCGACACATCAAAATGGCCATCGTGGACCGCAACGTCACCCCCATCATGTCGGTCAACGATCCAGAACTGATGCTGGCCAAACCGAAGGGCCTGACCGCCGCCACCGGCATGGATGCCCTCACGCACGCCGTGGAAGCCTATGTCTCCACTGCAGCCACCCCGATCACCGACGCCTGCGCCCTAAAGGCGGTAGAGCTGATCTCCCAGAACCTGCGCACCGCCGTGACGCACGGCGACAACCTGCCTGCGCGCGAGCAAATGGCGTACGCCCAGTTCCTGGCCGGCATGGCGTTCAACAACGCATCGCTGGGCTACGTGCACGCGATGGCGCATCAGTTGGGTGGCTTCTACGACCTGCCCCATGGCGTGTGCAACGCCCTGCTGCTGCCGCATGTGGAAGCGTTTAATGTGCAAACCTCGGCCGCCCGCCTGACCGATGTGGCCCGCGCCATGGGCGTGGCAGTCGAGGGGATGGATGCCGCGGCCGGGGCCCAGGCCTGCATTGCCGCCATCCGCCGGCTTTCGGTGGACGTCGGCATTCCCGCCTGCCTGGCCGACCTGGGCGTGAAGGAAAAAGACATTCCCATGCTGGCCGCGAACGCGCTCAAGGATGCCTGCGGCCTGACCAATCCGCGCAAGGCCAGCCAGGCCGACATCGAAAGCATCTTCCGGGGTGCCATGACTGCATCGGCAGACACGGGGCATTCCCCGAGCCAGGCCACGCGCGAAACCGTGGCGGCCTGATGCCATGGGCACGACACCGCCACGCGTGTCGGCCACCCCCGCTGCGCTGGAACTCATCGAATTCCTCAAGCAAAAACATGGTTCGCTGATGTTTCACCAGTCCGGGGGCTGCTGCGATGGCAGCGCCGCCAACTGCTACCTGCCCGGTGAAATCACTATCGGCGCGGGTGATGTTTATCTGGGCGACATCGGGGGTTGCCCCTTCTACATCGGCAAGTCGCAGTTTGAATACTGGAAACACTCCCAGCTCATCATCGATGTGATCGACGGCCACGGTGGCGGCACCTTCTCGCTCGAAGGCCCGGAAGGCAAGGCGTTTCACACGCACTCGCGCGTGTTCAGCGAAGCGGAATTGACGGAGCTGAACCGGGAAGGCTGAGGGAACTGAAAACCGGAAACCTACCGGGTTTCGTCGTTGCGAGCAAAGCGCGGCAATCCATGCCTACTTATAGACAAAATAGACCTCTAGCCTTCGTACCATATACATATATAGCTATATATTTAGTAGCAAAAAATCTCAGGACACTGCAGGCTGAAAAACCCGGATGCGCGGTGCGATCTTGTCGCGGCTCTCGCGCGTAACGATGCGCATGTCGTACTCGGTTTGAAGGTTCAGCCAGTAACGCGGCTCCATGCTAAAAAACAGACCCAAACGCAAGGCCGTGTCCGCCGTGATGGGCCGTGCCCCATTCACGATATCGCTAATGCGGCTGGGCGGCACATCCATGTCAGCCGCAAGTTGCCGGGCCGTAATGCCCAGCGGCTTCATGAACTCCTCCAGCAGGATTTCGCCAGGGTGAATTTCGTCAAGTAATTTTTGTGTCATGTTGGGCCTCCAGAGCCGACTCAGTGGTAATCCACAATTTCCACACGATACGCACCATCGTCATGCCAGACAAAGCACAAGCGCCATTGGTCATTGATGCGAATGCTGTGCTGGCCCTTGCGGTTTCCCTTCAAGGCTTCCAGCAGGTTGCCCGGTGGAATGCGCAAACTGTTCAATTCGGTGGCCGCGTGCAGTTGCAGCAACTTGCGCCGTGCTACCCGCTCAATGTTTCTGAACCGGGCAACCGACTGGCTATTGAACAAGGCCTCAGTGTCGGCACAGGTGAAAGAACGGATCATGGAGGAATTTTAATCTGAAACATGGATTCCGTGAAACGGAATCTTCAACTTATTCTGACGCGGGCGGCGTCATGTCACCATGCACCTTGGCAAAGGTCAAAATCACCTCGCGGATGATCTTGCGCTGGGGGGCTGGCAGCTTGAGGAAGGCGTCGAAAGTTTCGCGCTCCAGGTAGCCGACGTTTTCGTCCCAGCGCTTGCGATGCTGCTGAACAGACTTCCGCACGGTCTCACCAAAGCGCAATACCTCGGGCTCAATCTTGAGCCATTCAGCTAGCACTTGAATTTTGTCTTGCGCAGGAATGGACTTGCTGTTGAGCCAGCTCCATGCGGCTTGGGTGCTGATCGACGTGCCGTGCCAACGGGCATTGAACTCGCGCAGGACCACCGCCGGGCGGGCCTGATGACCTGCCGCGACCATGGCCGTCCGCAGGCGGTTGCTGAATTCGAGCTTCTCGTTCATTCCTCCGAAATTACGGGGCATCACGCGAAGCAGAATCTTTTCAATTGATAATTCAATCAATTTTCAATTGATTTATGCATCAACTATGAATTGATGCGCTGCCGTCATGCCCAAATCCCTGCTCGAACAACTCCCCGAAATCGTGGCCAATGGCCGCAAAGAAGCCGAAAAAATCCTGGAGGGCATTGAAAGTCGCCACCGCGTGTCGCTACAAACCCGTGAGGTGGTACTACCCGCCAAGGACAGCGCGATGCAGGACTGGGTGACGGCGCAGAAGCGCACGGTTCAACGCGAAGTGTTCGCACCCGGCCAAACCAGCCTGATTGAGAGCCCGCAACCAATGCTGGGGGATGTCGCCACCTCCGTTCGCCCTGAGATGGTCGAAGGGCAGCCCTGGACCAACCGCCTGATTTACGGCGACAACCTGCTGGCCATGGCGGCCCTACTGGCGGGCGATGAGAACACGCCATCCCTGCGCGGCAAGGTCGATTTGATCTACATCGACCCGCCGTTTGACAGCAAGGCCGATTACCGCACCAAGGTCACGCTGCCCGGCATGGAACTGGAGCAAAAGCCCACCGTGATTGAGCAGTTCGCCTATTCCGACACCTGGAACGACGGCACCGCCTCGTACCTCGCCATGATCACGCCTCGCCTGATTTTGATGCGCGAGTTACTGGCGGATACCGGCTCGATTTATGTGCATCTGGACTGGCATGTGGGGCATTACGTGAAGCTGGTTTTGGATGAGGTTTTCGGGAAGGACCAGTTCATCAATCAATTGATCTGAAAGCGCGGCCATGCGCACAGCGACTCAAAGCAAGGTTCTGCGCACTTTGGACGCCTTCACGACACGATATTTTTCTACTCCAAATCATCACAATATTTTTTCGAACAACAGTTCACTCCGTACACACAGGCATACAAAGACACGTACTACAAGAACATTGAGCCAGGGACAGGTCGACGGTACTGGCTCGACAACCTGCAAGGTCCTGGCGGTGCGACAAAGGGAAATCCCTATTACGAGGTAATGGGTGTGAGCCGTTACTGGCGCTACAGCAAAGAGAAAATGAGCCAGCTCATCAAAGATGGTCGAGTGATTCAGACTAAACCGGGGACTGTGCCAAAGTACAAGCGCTATTTGGATGAGATGCCTGGCAAGCCTACGCAAGACATTTGGGACGACCTGAAAAGCCTCGGCGGATTGGGAGCAATCGTCGCGGAGAGAATTGACTACGACACGCAAAAGCCCGAAAGCCTATTGGAGCGCATCATTCGTTCCTCGTGCCCGGAGAACGGCATCGTCGCCGATTTCAACGGCGGCTCCGGCACCACCGCCGCTGTCGCCGAAAAACTCGGCCGCCGCTGGATCACCGCCGACCTCGGCAAACCCGCCTGCATGATCATGCGCAAGCGGCTGATCGATCAGGACGCCAAGCCCTTCCTTTACCAGGCCATCGGCGACTACCAGGTGGAGGCGGCCAAGGCGATGCTGGGGCGCGACTTTCGCATTGGCGATTTGTCGCAAATCGTGCTGTCGCTCTATGGCGCGCTGCCGCTGCCGCCGGACGTGAACCCGCAGCGCAATCTGGGCCAGATCGCCGGCATGGCGTTTGGCGCTGGCAAGAGCAGTAAAACGCTGGTGCTGGCCGATTCGCCCAACAAGCTCACCGGCGCGGCCACGCTCAAGAAGGCGATTGCGCAGCGCGACAACCTGATGGGCGGCTGGGACCGGGTCGTGGTGCTGGGCTGGAATTTTGAGCCCTCGATTGGTGAAACCATCACCGCGCTGAACGACTCACGGCTCGAAGTGCTGGTGATTCCGCCCGACCTGATGGACCGGCTCAAGAAAAAGGGCGGCATCGACAAGCTGCGCGGACAGGTGCGGTTTTCCTCGCTGCAGTATTTGACGATTCACCCAATTGAGCGCGACCTCTCGACAGGCTCAGGGCCAACGGAAGGCGCGCAGGAAACACTGACCGTCAAGCTCAAGAACTACGTGCTGCTGTCGCCCGAAGCCATCAATCTGGACGACGCCAACCGCCTCAAGCTGCAGGCCGTCATCAATCAGGAGCCTCTGGTGCTAATCGAATACTGGGCCGTGGACCCGGACTACGACGGCAAAGTGTTCCGCTCCGTCTGGCAGGACTACCGGGGCAACACCGCGAATGATGCCGATGCGCTGCGGGTGGTGACGCAGGCGGTGGTCACGACCATCACAAAACCCGGTCCGCGCAAAGTGTGCGTGCGCGTAGTCGATGTGTTCGGGTTTGAAGCGGAAGTCGTCTCCACTGTGGGGACGATATGAGCAACAAACCAGAACATCAACTCGCCCTCTCCATCGGCTTGACAGCCAAAACCAACCAGCTGTGTCTGGGCCTCGAATCCGGTGCCGCCGATATTCTGGAACTGGTGACACCGACCACGGCAGAACTCCTGATGTGGTGGTTTGGCGAGGACATGGTGCTGGCGCGCAGTGGGCTGAATTTTCACGCCGGGCAGAAGCAGGCCATTTTGAACGCCATCGTCGCGCACGAGGTACTGGGCCACGGGCATGCGCACTGGACGCTGCTGGACCTCTACAAAAACTGCGCGCCCGATGCACTGCTGATGGGCACGCGACTGAACGAGGTCGCGCAGGCCAAACACGCGCATCCCAAATATTGCTTCAAGATGGCCACCGGCACCGGCAAAACCTGGGTGCTGCAGGCGCTGCTGATCTGGCAACTGCTCAACAAAACGGCCGCGCTGGCTGAAGGCATTGACGACGCCCGTTTTACGCGCCAGTTCATGGTGGTGGCGCCGGGGTTGATTGTTTATGAACGGCTGCTGGATGCGTTTTGCGGCAAGCTGGTTGAAAACGGCAACGGCTCGCGTGACTTCGCCACCTCGGACATGGCCCGATTTGCCGACCTGTTCATGCCTGATACCCACCGCGATGCGGTATTCGCCTTTGTGCGCGGCAACGTTTGCAATAAGAATGATATTGGCCTGAAAGCCACCGGCAACGGCATGATCGCCATCACCAACTGGCATCTGCTCAATGAGGGTGACACTGCCGACGAGGTGGAAGAAGTAGAAGCCTTGGGCGCGCCGCTTGACCCGCAGCAAGTCATCAACGCCGTGCTGCCACTCACGCCCGGCCGTGCCACCGGCAACAGCCTGGACGTGCTGGACCGGCGCTACGCACGCGGCAATGTGCTGGAGTTTTTGGCCGGTTTACCGGAACTGATGGTGTTCAACGACGAGGCGCACCACATCCACGAATTCAAGCGTGAGGGCGAAAGCACCGAGGTGGAGTGGCAAAAGAGCCTGTCGCGCATCGCTGAAACCAAGGGACGGCGCTTTGTGCAGGTGGATTTTTCCGCCACACCTTACAACGACGTGGGCGCAGGCAAAAACAAGCGCAAGGTGTACTTCCCGCACATCGTCACAGACTTTGACCTGAAAAGCGCCATGCGCGCCGGGCTGGTCAAGTCGCTGGTGCTGGACCGGCGCAAGGAGATTGGCGCGCTCCCTTTGGAGTTCAAAGCGGAGCGCGATGAGCAGGGCCACCCGGCTTTAAGCGAAGGCCAGCGCGTGATGTTGCGGGCCGGTTTGAAGAAGCTGCGCAAACTCGAAATTGACTTTGCCCGGATCGACCCGACGCGCCACCCGAAGATGCTGGTGGTGTGTGAGGACACCAGCGTGTCGCCACGGGTGGCCGCCTTCTTGCAAGATCAGGAAGGACTGGGGTTGGATGAGGTGATGACCATCGACTCGGGCAAGAAGGCCGAGCTGGGCGAGAAGGACTGGGCGCCGGTGCGCGAACGCTTGTTCAGCGTGGACCACCACGCCACACCACGCGTGATCGTCAGCGTGCTGATGCTGCGCGAAGGCTTCGATGTGAACAACATCTGCGTGATCGTACCGCTGCGCAGTTCGCAAGCCCAAATTCTGTTGGAGCAGACCATTGGGCGCGGCCTGCGATTGATGTGGCGCGACGACGAATACACCGACCTCAAGCGTGAGAACCGCGAGCGCATCAACGCGGGCCAGGAACCCGGCAGCTTGCTGGATGTGCTGTCCATCGTGGAGCATCCGGCCTTTCAATCGTTTTATGACGATCTGATCAAGGAAGGTCTCGCTGGCACGACGGGTGACGACATGGACGACACGTCGAGCACCGGCGACGTCATCGCGGCCGAACTGCGCGAGGGTTACGAGGCGTTTGACTTCGGCATTCCGTTCATCCTGCAAGAAGCCGACGAGGTGCGCGACCATCACCCGCTGGACTTGGCCGCCCTGCCCGCTTTCACGGCCATGACGGTGGCACAACTCAGCGGACTGCTCGGCAAGGGCGACACCTTTATTTCCCAGGACCTGCAAAGCGCCACGCTGTTCGGCGACTACCGGGTGGATGGCGCGGTGATGAACGTGGGCGGCTACAACGAGTACCTGTCGCGTCTGACGCGGCGCATCAGCCAGGCACTGAGCGAGCCTGTCCCCAAGGGCAACAAGGTGGCAACGCATCTGGCCAAGCCTTATTTGCAGGTGAACACGGCGGAGTTGACCGGCTGGCTGGACGACTACATCTGGACCCAGTTGTTTGACGCCGCCTTCAACCCGCTCGACGGTGAAAACTGGCGTGTGCTCTTGCTGCAGCCAGTGGTGGACCACATGACCAAGGTGTTTGCCGTGGCGTTGCTGGAGTCCGAGCAAAAGCACGTGACCGGCCAGACTGAGGTGCATTTGCGGCATTTGAGCGAAGTGCCGCGACTGATGATGCGCGAGAGCCATTCTGTGGAAGTGTCCAAGTGCATCTACACCCGGCTGGCCTGGCCCGCACGCAACGGCGGACTGGAGCGGGCCTTCATCCACTGGGCGCAGGCCGACACACAGGTACAAGCGTTCTGGAAAATCAGCGAAAACCGCCACACTTATGCGCGGCTGCGCTACGTGAAAGACGACGGCTTGCCCGCGCTTTATTCGCCCGACTTTCTGGTGCGCACTGCCGATGCGGTGTACCTGGTGGAAACGAAGGCGCAGCAGCAAACCATTCACCCCAACGTGCAGCGCAAGCTCCGGGCGGCGCTGGCCTGGTGCGAGCGCATCAATGGGCTGAGCCCCGAGCAGCGCGGCGGCGCGCCCTGGCATTACGTGCTGCTGGCGGAAAACGTGCTGGTTGAATGGCAGGCGAAGGGCGCGCGCCTGGCCGAACTGCTGGACTATGCGCGCTTGCGCCCGCTGGCAAACGCTTCGCTGCAGGGGCGGCTGATTTAGGATTTGACCAACAGGTCGGGAAATTGGATGTGCAAAAACTGGCGCGTATGGGCCAGCACGGCTTCGGCCTGGGTGATGCACTCGGTCACGACGGCATCCCGCACGGGGTCGCCTTCATAGTCATTCAGGTAGCGCTGCTTGCGCAGGGCATCGAGCACCATGACTACGTTAGTGGACAGGCCCATCGTGAGCGGCAAGGCCTGCAATGCGGTTTGGTGGTGACCAGGTTGGCTGGTTGGCTGGTTGGCTGGTTGGCAGCAATATTCACCGCTTCAAATCCCGATAGAAGTTCTCATGCGGACCCAGGGCTTCCAGGTAGATCAGGCGCACTTCATCCTCGCGGGTGTAACCCAGCAGGTACAGCTGGCCCTGGCTGCGGAACTTGTGTACCCACAACTGGGCCAAGTCACCCTTCTTGCGCTCACCTACCTCGGGGTTGTCTGCCACGGTGGCTACGGCAGCATCGGTATCTGCAATCAGTGCGGCGTTGGTCAGCTTTTTGTAAACGCGGGCAAAGCGCCGCGTTTGCTGGACTTGCCAGCTCATGCCTGCGTGGCGCTGGTGCGGCTACGGGGAACGAAGGGAGTGCTGTCTTCACGCGGCTCGGCCAGGCTCATGAGGCTTTCGGCAATGAAGGAGGCGGGCAGATCGGGGTTGTCCAGCGCGGCGCGGCCCACTTTTGCCCAGAACTCCACTTGCCCCTGCACGGTGCGAAATTCCGCCTTGGCGGCCGTGCGGGCAGCGCTGATCAGGGACTCGTCGATGCGCATGGAAACAGTGGACATGATTTGCCTTTCAAGAATTACCACAATTGTAGTCACCCGCCTCGGCATTCACAAGCCATCGATTTAGAGCCTGTTCCAGTAGGCCAGTGGCACGCCAAGTGATGATGCCGCAGGTGAGGTGCAGCATGGCGATGAATGTCTCGGGCAGTTGCGTATGGGCCAGCAGGGCTTCGGCCTGGGTGATGCACTCGGTCACGACGGCATCCCGCACAGGATCGCCTTCATAGTCATTCAGGTTGCGCTGCTTGCGCAGGGCATCGAGCACGATGACTACGTTATTGGACAGGCCCATCGTGAGCGGCAAGGCTTGCAATACGCCGTCGCGTTAAACGCCTGCAGTCGCTGAATGGCCAGCAAGTTGGCCAAGGTCATGTTCAGTTCCCATCAAAAAGATCTTGGGTTTGCGCAGTAACTCAAGCACAAAAGGGTCTTGCTCCTGGGCGCGGCGCTTGAATTCCTGGGCGCTGTAGACCACCGGGTTGACCTCGCGGCCCAACTCGATTTGTGCTGGATACATGGCGCGCACCACGTCGGCAAACCCGACATCCGCAATGATCAACACATCGACGTCGCTGCTGGCCGTTTCGGTGCCGCTGGCGACGGAGCCAAAAATCAGCGCCAAAGGGGGTTGCAGCGGTGCCAGGGCCGTGCTC
>JAUSMR010000199.1 GCA_030645955.1 Gallionella sp.
CGCCTCTGGCGAAAACAGCTTTGCCGACAATGCACGGCAACGGGCAGACACATTTTTTCCAGCAGCAATCTCATCCGCGAGTTCAATTGCCAGGCGCTGCAACGTCTCCGCCGAGTGATCCGTGCAGGCTCGCCCAACACCCTCTCTTTGTATCAACTCTGCCAGATCATTCCCCGGATTGATGCTCGCCAGCGCAGGCAAGCCAGACACCGGGGGCTGACTGCATAAACGTACGCAAACGCTCGGCCAAGTTAATCAAAACCCATACCTTGTGCAAGACCAAGGTTGCACTTGAAGCGATCCGTGGCATCAATACGGTGAACAAAATTGGTTAGAAGTATGGTCATCCAATATTGCTTCCCATGCCGCCAACGCCGCCGACTGACTCAGCGCACCATCGAACAACCGCCGCCCATTCCACCCCATACGTTTGCAAGCAGCCGGTGCATCCGCCAATCGCACAAGCCCAGCCGCCAAGCCCCGTGCATCGCCCTGCTCCACCGCCACACCGCAATCAGCCTGGCCAACCTGACGCGCAATCTCGCCATCTGGCGCACCCACGAACACCACTGGCCGCCCCGCCGCCAGCACACCATAAAATTTACTTGGAACAATCAACCCCTCAAGCTCTGGGCGCAAGGAAATCAAGTGAACATCGCCCACGGTCAAACTCAAACCAAGCTGTTCCCTCGGCTGGTACGGTCTGAACTGCACATTGGTCAGCCCCCGGCGCGCTACTTCGCTCCCAAGCGGGCCGCGCTGATTCCCCCCGCCCACAAACAGAAAAACGAAGCGCGCATCCGCCTGCAACAAAGCCGCCGCCCCCAGGATCGTCTCAAATTCGTGGCCACGCCCCATATTGCCCGAGTACATCACCACAAACTTGCCTATCAAATTCCACTCGGCCCGCAACGGGTTCGCTTCCGCAGGTATCGGCGTAATAGCCTCACCATCCGCCCAATTCGAAATCACCCTGACCTTACCGGCATCAATGCCACGAGCCCGCACCCGTTCCGCCATACGCTCGCCCAGCACCACGTTCATCATCGCGGCGCGCAAGGAATTATCCCGCAGGTGGCAAACCCAACCACCCAAGCGACCACCCAGTGCCTTGACCCCCAACTCCACTGCAACCTCGGGGAACACATCCTGCAGCCAATTCACCAAGCGTGCACCACGCCAGCGTGTCACCCACGAGACAGGTACTGAAATCAACGGAGGATCTGTTTTGGCCACCACCACGGTGTGCGCATCAGCCAGCCACAACAGCTTCAGCGTGGCCGAAAAATAAAAGGACAAATAATCGCTAGCCCGCCCCACCAGATTGGCGCGCCCGAAGCGCGATGTCCATACCCGATGCACCTTTACACCGCGCACCTGCTCGAAAGCCGCCAATTTCGCCTCGGGAGATTCATATAACTGTCGCGAGCAGATCACATGCACCTCATGCCCAACCTCCGCCAGATGAAAGGCAAGGTCCGCCAACATCTGGCTGGTGGCGCTGTGATCAGGGAAGAAATAACGGTTAAGAAAGATCAATTTCACGGCGGTTTACTCATGCCTCGCGGCAGTGTCATATCAAGGATCAGAAGGGAGTCCAAATTCTATAAAAATATATACATTGCAAAACTAATTACTAAAACCACAGAAATCAGAGTCACATATCCTTCCCCGAAACTCTTTGTTCATATATTTTTCCGTCCACCAGAATGCGGTACCACAGCCCATGCATAAAGTGGAACAAAAAACCCTCGCGACCATCCAGGAAGCCGAGCCTAAAAATGTAGCGATACAAAAAATATAGCAGTGGGCGAACAAACAAAGGTAATCGATAGAACACGTTCAACTTGATCCATCTCATCCGTTCTACCCTACCACCCCACAAGCGCGGTTGGATTAAATCAGGATTGGTTTGTTCTTGTTGAGAAAAAACTGTTTGCGCTTCTACCGTGGAATAGCGGTTGTGTTTATCGATCCACGATGCCAAATCAGTAAGTGGATTGTCAACAATGTCGAGGTTCAAAGTCATCGCCACACCGTTGGACAATAGCATGTGCTCATCCAAATCTCGCACCTCTGACCGAGCACAGCCTTTGCGCCATAAACGCATACTGAAGGTAGGGTACATACCACCGTGTTTAATCCAGCGCCCCATGAACCATAATTGACGTCGCAAGTAAAAACCGTTTACCTCTGACCCTGCATCAGCTACGGTACGTTGCAAGTCAGTCAGCAAATCGTCTGTAAACACCTCATCTGCATCAAGCCGAATAACCCAAGGTGTTGGAAAATCAACGTGATCCAAACTCCAATTCAACTTGGCGGCAAAGCTATCAAAATTGCCAGATATCACAGAAGCGCCCAGCTTTTTTGCCAATTCGGCAGTGCCATCGGGTGAGTGTGAATCCACAACGAATACATGAGGGCTGAGGCGTTGGGCACTGCGTATGCAGCGCTCAATATGTATCGATTCGTTTCGTGTTAACACCAACACCGAAACCCAAGGTAATTGAGTAGGTTGTTGTTCAGCGTCTAATCCATGTTGCATAGTCAGCTTCAAACCAGCGCCATCAATTCATCGACACAGGATGAAACAGCTTGCTGATCATAGTGTTCGATCGCAAATTGTCTCCCTTTATCACCTAAAGCAAGTCGCGCTTCTGGAGAGCGTAGAAGTTCAGCTATCGCATTGGCCAAGGGTTCATTATCAGGGGTCAAAGAAATGACTTTGCCCGCCCCTGCACTACCGATATCTGGTGCAATGCCCACATTATCGGAAATCACCACGGGCAAACCGCATAACATTGCTTCGACCACAGCCATCCCAAAGTTTTCTGAAAGTGATGGTAAGACGAAAACATCCGCATCCACCATAGCCTGCTTTCCTATTGAAGGCTCAACCATTCCAGTAAAGATCACTCTATCCATAACGCCCAAATCGCTTGCACAACGCTCAACGATCGCACGGTATCCCTCCTCATCACCCCCTACAACCGCGAGAATAACCGTGGGAAACTCAAAAGCTAACTTTGACAGAGCTTGTACAGTAAATTCGAGCCCTTTTTTCTTGCTGATGCGGCCATAGTGAAGCAGCATCATGGCATCGTCAGGAATACCATGATGCCGCCGAAATGCGCCCTTTGGAGGAAGTTGCTTAAACTCCGCTGATCTCACAATGTTGGGCATAACAAACGATGCCATATTAATTTGAAGAAACTTGGTCACTTTATCTCTCTCGTCCTGAGTGGTGAAAATGACCCGTTTTGCCCCCTGCAGCATTCGCCTAACGTACAATTTAAGAAAAATTTTCTTCAGTTGCGCAGAACGAAGCTCTACAGTTTCTTGATACAACGTGCCGTGTGGAAAAATGAAATACGGCACCTTCTTGAATCGACATGCTAACGCCGCAGCCAATATCGGGAAATTCCATACACCATGCAAAATTGCTACGTCATACTGGCGAATATTTTTAAGTAGCCACCAAAATGATTGCGGCGAAAACGTGAAGTGTGGATAACCATAATAACGCTGGTAGATGATAACCCCACGCACGGGCACGGGCACAGGCACGGGCACGGGCACGGGCACGGGCACGGGCACATCGTAAGTGATTGATGCCTTGTCTTGTGGAGTCAAGCCAAGTGGCGTAGCGAGGACATCGACACGATGATTTTTCGTTACGAGTACATGTTGCAACGACTGGGTAGTAAATATGGGGCCACCAATTGAGATTGCGGGGTAGAAGGCGGGACAGACCTGAAGAATTTTCATCTAAATTAACCGACGAATAAAGTTGCGATAATTTTTCCCCTTGACGATAGCTTCAACAAGATAGCGACTGAAACCGACATCCAACCCAAGATCAGAAAGCACCAAGTCATGCTCTATTGCCATCTGTTGGTATACCCTCTTTGAAAATGCCTCATCATGTTGCCTAAACATCGATAGAAATTCATTTATATGGGATTTGTTAGCACCCACAAGTCGTAAACATTCGTAGAAAAACTTTGTATCAGCCACATATTTATAGCGCTGATCAAATCCACCTACTTCAACATATAGCTCTCTAGTCCAAAAAGCGGTTTGCTGAGCAAACGGAATACGCCCAAGACGTTTAATCAGAGAATATGAAAGATTTACACCTGAATAACGGTAAAGTTCATGCTCATTCTCGTCAACATAAATGCAATTTCCAAATACAAGCTCAACTTTGGCCGCCAGAAATCGATCAACAACACGCTTGATAGTGTCAGGAAAAAAGTAATCATCTGCGTTTAAATAACACAAAATTTGCCCAGATGATCTCCGCATCCCTTTATTGATTGCCTCATACATACCACTATCTGGCTCGGAGATAATCAAGCTAATTTCGTCTCCGTAACTTTCTAGAACATTCAGTGTGTTATCAGTAGAAGCGCCGTCCACAACGATGTATTCAATACCTGGATAGCCTTGGGAAAGAACACTTTCTATAGTACGACGAAGGTATTTTTCTCCGTTAAACACAGGAGTAATTATGCTTACAAGAGGGATTTCATCATTTTTCATCAAAACGCTCGCGAATTTATTGAACAACAGATTTAATAGACTTGCGCTGGACACTCCAACGCAAAATCCAACCGAGTGAAAGGAAGAACGGTATCGACGAATTACCGCCAACCAAAGCACCAACGAAAAAAGAACTCACAAAAAATGAATTCACGGGAAACGATCCCAGTTTTGATTGGCTGTTTATTGTGAACCAACTACGTTTGGCAAAAAAAACAAACAGGGTTGCAAACAAAACCAGACCAAAATTGGATATAAATGTAATCGCACTGACATTACCTTCGATATAAGTCTCATCCGTAAGCCATGTAGCGAAATTCATATACCGACGCGCAAAAAAATGCATCAACCCGGGACCAAAACCAAATAATAAATTCCAGCCATTGTCACGCCAAGCCATAAGCGGAAGAGCTATAAGGTCATCTAAATTAGATAAATCCAAGTTACCGAGGTTATCAATAATATCTTGATGTGATCCTCGCAAACCTAAACCGCCAGCCGCAATTTGGCTCCCCAACCAAAGCAGAATTACAACCATTGCTGCTCCAACCACAAGTTGCTGCCAGATTCTCAACCTAGTGAAATACACTAACAACAAGACAAAAAAAGCAAGGAACCCGTTGCCCGATGCCGCCGCCAGAAAAAAATATGCTGCGGCCGCCAATCCACTTAGCTTAATAAAATACCCAAATTGACCGAACCTACTCTTACCAGCTTTCAACTCGTAAAGTAAGAAAAAAAAGACCACTGCCAAATAGCTGGCTAAATACTTAGGCTCCCCTGCCAAACCACTCGGCCGTAGCCCCACAAATTTATCAACAACATAATTCCCAATATACGGCAGTCCCCAGCTTTCTGAGAATACTTGATAAACGCATATCGACACCATTAGCAAAAATGGAATATAGATTGCCTGCCGAATACGATAAATATCAAAGTGAACGGCCATGTGATATCCACAAACTATCGTGAACATATAAATGAGCAGGGCCGCAAACTGAGAAAAAAAACGCCAAGCCAACTCAAAAATATCCGCATCACCAGAAGAGAGCAGTATCAATATGGAAATAAAACTTCCCAAGAGTGCATACAAAACAACCGCAAGCAAAAAAAAACGTATTTTTTTAAGTTCCAAAAGAGGGCCCACATCAATCAGCTGGCCACAATTAACCGGCCGCTTGGCAAATAGCCTGAACATACTCACAATCACTATCGCAACAAAGAATATTTGCATATTCTTTAAAATGGAGAAAGGCGTTAGCCACAGCAACACCAATCCGATCATTGCGAGCATTGACGGATTTCTTTTCACAGCGCTGCTTTCACTATATTCAAAACTTATCTGCAATGAATCTTTTAATCCGACTTAACAGAAAAATGGCATCCAAATCTATAAATGTATTTGAAGGATAAAAATCAACTAATGATCTTATGCCTAAGTTTCTAGCCACTAACCGGTATCGAAACTGATCGATGAGAAATTTTGAATTCAATTTTTTTAACAACGAGGTATCGGAAATGAACTTTTCAGAAAAAAAACCTTTTGCCAAATCATAGTGCAAAGGGAGTCTACCTGGTGGCGCGGATGTCGTAATCGAATCCTTATGCGACCTAAAAAAAGAAAGTGGTTGATTCACGATGGCGAACTTTGGGTACTGTTGTGCCGTTAATAGAAAAAGCAATAAATCATTCCCAATTGCATGCATGCTGAAATCGCTATTTATCCGATTGGGCACATGTAACAATAAATTCTTCTTTATATCCGTGGTTCTGAAGATAGCGCAACCGGGTGAGCATGGAAAATCGTTACCCAGCAATGCGCCAACTATATATTTTTTCGAATCATGAAACCCTGATTCAATTTTGGAAAAAAGTTTATTGGACACAATCTCCTTAACTTTTTCGAACACATCTACCGATGAATACACGAAACCGACGGATGGATCGTCGAGGTAAGGAAGCAGCTTGCTCAAAAATTCTGGGGCGATCAAATCATCAGACCACAAAATTTTCGTGTATTCACCCGTCGCTTGAGCCACACATGCAAGCCAGTTGCGAACCGGGCCTATATTCTCCTCATTCCGAAAAATTCGGACTCTGGAATCTATGCCGGCATAATGCTGGCAAATATCCCACGTCCTGTCCGTGCTTGCATTGTCAACCACGATCACTTCAAGGTCAGTAAATGTCTGTGACAACGCAGACTCAATACAAGACGCAATGAAATTCTCCCGGTTATAAACGGGGATCAAAATGCTGACTTTGGGTGAATCCATCAGCACAACTTTTTTGAGTTGATAATCACGATAAGCGTCTTAGTTCTTCAAATCAAGAATGTTGCTAAAAATGCAGCGCGGCGCTTTAGGTGGTTTACGCAAAAACAGCAGAAATTGAACGTCTCCCATCACAAATGAATGATAACAAACGTATTCGCTCATGATGTCTAAAATATTTTGTACATTAAAATCTTGCACATGGTAAGGATTGAAATGCGTTGATTTTTTGTTGGGATATGAAATTACCACATGATCGATACTGCATCGTTCTGCCAGCCTAGGAATTAGCGTCACGTCGTCGAAATGTTCGATCGCTTCTAGACTTACCAACGTGTCAAATTTTTCACTAACTGTTTCAATGTCAACACACTTGTACTGAGCTTTATTACTTCCGAACTCTTTTTGTGCCCAGTTAATTGCCACTTCATCCTTGTCAACGCCAACAACAACTTCGACATCTGGATTAGAGGACAGAATATGAGATCCATACCCGCAACCCGAAGCAAAATCTAATACTCTGCCATAGCAATAACGCCTTACAGCGGCATACCTTCTCAAGTGCTCATGAAATCTGATTTCTGATTCGGTCTTTGCAACTTCCTCTTTGGAAATCATTATTCTTTCTAATACTTTTTGTTTCATAAAATACTCCTCATAAGCTTTTCAAAATTTGATATAAAAACATCCCAACAATACTTACCCTCAACAACTGATCTATTTTCTACTGATATGGTCTTAATTTCATCGTCCGACAAGTTTTGTATCTTGTTTATCACGTCAACATTGTGATTCATATCCTCCAGCGACAAATAAAAAATATTTTTTTCCCGGCTATACCCAGATTGATTTGTGCAGGCCACGGGAAATCCCCAACTCATCGCTTCTAAAATTGTGGTTGCTTGCGCATCTGCCCTACTCATGTTGATTAAAACATCGTAATCACTTGCGATAGTTTTCATTAAATCTGGTGTCAAGGCAGTGGGTTCAGATATCTTTTTCCACCCATTAATTTTTGCCCCGGTACAAATATACCCCCCTTGAAAATCTGGGATACGCTTAGCCAACTCCTCTAACAAACCTATCCCTTTTTCATCGCCAAATCTGCTTTTCCTACCTATATATAGAAACCGTCTTTTATTAGGCAGATTAAACTCATTTTTAACTATCGGATAACTTTTAGCATCAACAGCCATATTTAAATGGAATATTTTCTTCCTGAAATTTTTAAGGGGGGATTCGCTAAAATTATCCACCCAATAATCACCGCCAATCGCAATCATTCCATCACAAAACATTAACCCTTCTCTAACCCAACCTAGCTGGGACTCGTTGTTGTTGTATGGCTGAATCAAAATTTTCTTACTAAATCTAGCATCATGGATGGAGTTCCACATAACCGTATTCCGATCAGTCCAAAGATGGCCCAGCAATATATCCCCAGGCTCAGGGCAAATAGTTAGTTTTTCCCTTAAGTCGTAAAGTTTTACTTTGTATTGAGCTTCTAATGATTTACCTACAAAAAAAGTAATTGACTGCGGTGCACGTAATGGACTGGGCCAATTAAATGCAGCTACTGAACTAGCTCGGGACATTTCCCTGTGCATAAGTCGTCTATATACCTTGCAGATTAAATTACCACTTGAGGGTAATACATAAACAAAATGCACTGTTTTCATCGAAAATACTTACGTAAGTATAGGAATGATGGGAGGTACAAAATCAGTGCTAGACTTAATACCGAACCCCAAATTACACCAGAAACACCTATTACCTGCACAAGCCATATTGATAACATGATGTTTACGGAAGCCATCGCCACAGATGCTATCGTTTGAAATTTGATCACACCCAATCCATTCAGAAGTGCAGCAAAATTTCCTCCAAGAATTGTCAATAATGACCAGAAAAACAACCCAATCAACAAATCCCATGTTGGATTAATTTCTTTTCCAACCCATTGGCCAATAATCCAAGGCCCACAGACCAGTGTTAAAGCCGAAATCGGCACTGCAATAGCAGCGCTAAACTTTAATGATCTCGTGAATGATTTATAAATCCACTCCTTATCCCCCCGAATCTTAGCCTCTGCGTAAGCTGGCCATAATGCGTTCAAAAATAGGCTCAGGATGATTGAGGGAATAGTAAATAATTTAAATGTCACCGCATAGACGGCTACTGATTCTGGCCCTAAATAGTGAGCAATTATCAAATTGTCCGACTGAAATGCGACTAACCCAGATACCTGCAATACAAAAAACAGACCGCTTGTCCCTGCCAAATGCTTCACATCATGATACGAAAGATCTCTGAATTGTGGCCTTAAGTGTGGACTCTGTTTGATAAATAAATATAGGCCCGCAATAACCCCTGCGGCCGCCGGTGGCGCAATAGTAGCTACGGCAAGACTAGGAAGCCCCCCCTCAAAGTAAATCACCCCTAGTACCCACCCCAAACTTGCAATACTTGCAGTTGCTAGCCATAGATTAGCCACAAAGCCTTTTTGCAATCCCATCAATACTTTAATCGCCACCCCTGCTGGCATACTGATCGCGAACCAAATTACGACTACTGCAATCGTAGGAACCGCCTCCTTGTTAGCCAGATCAGAGCCAATATTAAGCAATTTCTCCCAGTGCACCAGTGGTTCGATCAAAAAAAACAACGCAATAATCAGTAAAGCAATTCCACTAAGAAGCAAAAGGCCAGCAGCAATTTTTTGCTTTATTCCCTGGTTATCATCCTTACCTTGTGCTGTTGCCACGGCATTCATCAGGCCACTACCAATGCCTAAATCTGCAAAACTGAGCATCGCCACCACCGAACTAATTGTCATCCACAAACCAAATCTCTCGGTTCCTAAATAATTTAGCGTCAGCGGGATCATTGCAAATGAAATTACCGCTGCAAGCATCTTTGAGCCACCAGAGCTCAAAGTTGTTAATAAAATTTTGCGATGTCTTTCTTCAGCGCGCCCTTCTTGTGTGCTGACATCAAAAGGATTAAGCCGCAAATAGTGGATCAGACGAGTAAATCTCATACTAATGACGGGTAACCAAAATTGAATTTAGCCTTACCACACTACCCCAATCCCATTTCATCCAGAATGCGCTTCTACTGATGGTAAGCAGTGGCGATACATTAGCAATTTTATGGGTTACTAAAACAGCCTGAATCATGCCTAGCATGAATAGAGAAATAACAGCTTTCAAGGCACGGCTCTCAAGTGCAAAATAAGTTGCGCTAAACCATCGCCCAATGCAACTGTTTCTTTCGCTGACAATTCAGCTCGCATTCGTAGCGGTAGAGTTGAAGAATGCGGAACATCGCCAGCTCTGACGGATTCATGCATCACCTTAATAGGATGGCCCACGCAAGCAGCAAACATTTGAGCCATTTCCAGTAACGTGACACTATGCCCCGTAGCGACATTTATTAACCCGCACGCCGTCGATTGCAACGCAGCAACATTCACACGAGCCACATCTTCTACATAAATAAAATCTCGGTTTTGCAGTCCGTCACCAAACACAGTAAACGAGCTATCTTGTATCGCCAACGCCGCGAATTTGCTAATTACACCGGAATAGGGTGAGCGCGGATCTTGACGCGGACCATATACGTTGAAATAACGTAGCCCCAGCGTAGAAACACCGTATAACTCGCCAAACAAATGTGCGTATTGATCAGTCACCAATTTTTCCAGACCGTAAGGCGACAACGGAGCAACCGGCGAATCTTCTGTCAATGGCAACACAACCGGCACGCCATACACAGCAGCACTAGACGCATGAACTACGCGCTGTACCCCCGCTAAACGTGCCGTATTCAGCACATTAAGATAGCCCGCCACATTGACTGAATGTGAATGCACTGGCTGTTGGATGGAAATTGGTACTGAAACTTGTGCGGCAAGATGCAAGACGTGCGTGATGCCTTGCATGCAACGGGCCACACAAGCACCATCCCGTACATCGCCGTGTACAAACTCCAGTGCAGCATGATGTTCTGGCAGATTTTCACGGCAGCCAGTACTTAGGTCATCTAACACTCGTACCCTCGCACCTATTTCCAATAAGGCTTCAACGCTATGAGAACCAATAAACCCTGCGCCACCTGTTACTAAAACAAACAAAGGTCTCTCCTATTACAATTCAAAATGGCTCGTATTTGACTCACGCGCAATTTCGCCCTACCCACTTCATCATTTTTTCCACACCCTCGCGACTACTCACCTTCGGTTGCCACCCCAGCAATTTGTTAGCTTTGGCAACGTCGGCCACGAACACTTTTTGGTCGCTTTCACGGGGAGGTAGCTTGTCATAGCTTAGCGTCACACCGGTGATGGATTCGAGCATGATGAACAATTCCACCAGCGAAAGGCTGGCATCTATTCCGCCGCCGATGTTGAAAGCATTACCTGATACCGTGTCTATTCTCGATAATGCGGCAAAGTAGAGACTCACAATATCCTCGGCGTGCAATACGTCTCGCACCTGCTTGCCGTTGCCCGAGATGGTGAATTTTTGCTTGCTGCCTTTGGCTGCCTCATTCGCCTTCTGGCAGAACCAGCCAATCCAACCTTGATCGTAGGTGGCGAATTGTCTGCCGCCGTACATCGAAGAATGGCGAAACACCACTGTCTTCAGTCCAAAAATGCGCGCGTAGTCCAGCATGTATTGGTCTGCTGCGCCTTTGGAGCAGCCGTAAGGGGAATGAAAATCCAGGGTGATCTTTTCATCTAACCCGTTGGGATGCTGATCACAAACGTAGCGCGTATCCGTTTCCGTATAGGTGAATTGCTCCAGATCACCATAGACTTTATTTGTCGAAGAATAGAGCACCGCTGTTTCGGGGCTGAATTGGCGCACTGCTTCGAGCAAGTTATGACTGCCCACCACGTTGATCTCGAAGTCTTTGCGCGGATCGGCAATCGAGGTGGTCATCGCCACTTGCCCGGCCAAATGGAAAATGGCATCCGGCTTGGTTTCATTGACGATGCGGGTGATGTCGTTCTGGTTGCGGATGTCCGCGTGTACAAAACGGAACTCCCCTTGGCTGCGCAACCAGTCTTGATTTTCCGTTGCGCCCAAGCGAAATAGATTGTCAAAGACGATCACTTCGTCGCCGCGTCGCAAGGCTTCAGCGGCTAAGTTGCTGCCTAGGAAGCCGCAACCTCCGGTAATAAGTAGTTTCACGATGCTTTCCTTTCTTGGTCGATTGCTTGTTTTAATCCGGTTTCAAGATTGTAACGGCAATGCCAGCCCAATGCCGCCAAGCCAGATATGTCAGCCTCAGAATGCATCACCTCCCCTTCGCGATAAGGTAGTGCCCCAAAAACCAGATGTGTCTTGGACACAGCAAGGCGATGTACTGTCTCGACAAACTCCCTTATCGAAATGGCGTGTCCGCTTCCGACATCAAATTCCACGAATGGATTGGAAAATCTGTCCATTTTTTCCAGCAGCAGAAGATATGCGGAAACAACATCATCAATATAAATGAAATCGCGCTTTTGCTCGCCCAGCGTAAGCTTCAGTTCCGGGACGTTACCAAGGCAGCTTTTGATGGCATAACTAGAGAATTTAGTGTCGTCATCGTCCGGGCCATAGAAATGCTCGAGCCTGATATTCCCAAAACGTATCTTTTCATGCATTGAAAAGAACTTCCCCCACTGAAGAAGCTGATTTTTTGAAAGGGCATATAGGTTCAGATACTTATCCAGAACCGTATCGGTATTAAGAAACAACTGAACCCCCGCACGATTTCCCGCATCAAGCAATCGCAATGGGAATTCGGTATTGGCCGCAAAAATCTCACTCACGGATTCATTATTCCGCCCATAACAAGTAGCTGTATGAATAATGGCGTCTATTTTCCCACAATCACAAAAAAGATCGTCAAAATCGAGTCCCTCAATATCAAAAAAAACAATATCTGAGGCGATGGATTCAACCCTGCGTAGTGAGGATGATTTCCTCTTTAGGGCCACAACCTCATAGCCAACAGCCAACAAAGCTTTAGCCAAATGACTCCCTAAAAAGCCTGTTACACCAGTAATCAATACTCTTTTCTTCATCGGATTTTCAATATGCTTATAGCATTAACGGCGACAGAACTTTTCTGGACTCAATTAATAAGCCCTCAAACGAAGTCAAAGCAGGCTGATATCCAAAGTCAGCAGCACGGGTGTTGAGTGAGTAGTAGTAAGGTTTGCCACCGGTTGCATTTACGCTGGCGGTTACTTCGGTGATTTCATAGCGCAGCCCGAATTCTTCTTGCATGGCTATTAATAGACTCGGCTTATCGATGGGTGCTCGACTGTAACAATCGACCACCGCATTGGTGGCCGGCGCAGCAAGAAGAGCGTTGACCAATTGATGAAAATCGGATGGATGAAGGAAGTCGCGCACGATGTAATCTGGTGAAGTATTCAGCACCTCATGGTCGCGAATTGCGCGCAGAATATCGGTGATCAGAAAACGTGCCGAAAGATCCTGCGTGCGGCTGAAATAATTGAACACGCGTATATCGATGATGGGTAATTCGGGGCGTGAGCGATGCCTACATTCCGCATGGAGCTTGGCGACGCCATACCATTCGTGCGGTGCCAGATTATTTATTGCTACAACTGCGGGAGTATCTCGTGTGGCCGGCTCGTTGAAACTTGATCCGTAAGCAGCGCCACTACTCAAGAACAGATAGCGGCATGTTGGATGTACCCACAGGTATTCCAGTACCAATTCATCAAAACGCAGGGTGATATCAAAGATCGAATTGCCCATCGCCACCGCCTGCGCCGGGTTGCCAACCCCGACGAAGTTGATGACTGCGTCGAACTCTTGCTTGGCGAACCCGGCAAAATCATCTACCAGATAACGCCCTGACAGTCCTACGGACGCCAGCCATTTCGTTACCTCATCTGGGCGGCGCGCAAATAAATACAGGTATTTTTCTTCCGCAGCGGCAAACGAGACGATCAAGTCTCGGGCCATCTGGCTGGTTGCCCCTAGGATGGCTATTTTCATCATGTTGATTGTCGATTAACCGTGCAGCTTGGGAAACTGCTCATCCAGCTTCGAACCGAAGGCCAAGCGTGGCCGACATTCCGTCGCGCCATCCATCATGACTTCAATAAGCAATGGGCCTTTGTGACCAACGATCAGAGGCAAGACACGATCCATTTCTGCCGCGCTGGCGACTCGATGGGCCGCAATTCCATAGGCCACTGCAATATCAGTGAATGAGGGGCTGCTGTAGCCTTTCCGGGTCGATTGATCCCGTCCATCGAAATACATATCCTGGAAATTCTTGACCATGCCTAAAACCGAGTTGTTCATGACGATGATGGTCAGATCCAATCCCAAACGATTAAGCGTGTCCAACTCCTGAATATTGATCTGCAGGCTACCGTCCCCGGTAATCACGACAACTTTTTTCTGGGACTGTATAGCTATCCCCAATGCTGTGGGTAAAGCAAACCCCATCGCGCCCATGCCGCCACTATAGTGAACGGCTTGATTGGGAGACAGGCGCAAGCTCTGCGCCGCCCACATCTGGTGATTGCCGACATCGCAAACGTAATCGACGGGTTGGTTAGCCAAGATGTAATTCAGTTTTTTGAAAAGCTCACTGGGGCTGATCTCCCAGTCGGCATATTCATTAAGCTGCGCCCGGTCGCGTTGCATCGATAATTCGGACAACCAGTTTGTGTCCAGCTTTGGAAATACAGTCGCCCGGGGAGGGAATGTTTTAAAAAAGCTCTCAGTCGTTGCGCAGATGTTCAGATCGGCCAGCACCCGATTACCCATCTGTGCGGGATCGATGTCTATCTGAACGATGCGCGCCTTGCGGGCAAAATCATCTACATCAGAACCTGTTTGCCGAACATCAAGTCGCGCGCCCACTACAATCAACAAATCGCAATTCTGTACTGCCCAATTGGCCTCACGATTGCCATAACTGCCGATCATGTTGAAGTAGTTATTGCGCGCGACCACTCGCTCATGGCCCATAAGTGTCGACACATATGGAATACCCAGCCTATCTGCTGCCAGCAGCCACTCATCCTTCGAATCGGCCCAGCGTGCACCGCCACCGATGCAGATCAATGGACGCTGGGCGTCTTTACACAGAGCCTCTAATTGCGTCAAATCCATTTGCCCTACTTCTGGACCGGTACAGATGTCCAAAGGTATGTTCAACCATTTTTCGACTAAGGCATCCGGAATGTCGGCTCGCTGAACATCGTTTGGAATATCTAGCAACACCGGTCCTTGGCGTCCGCTCAGTGTTATTGACAATGCCTTATGCAATTCCGGCAACAGATATTCAGGCTTATCCACTCTCACCGCGTATTTTGTCAAGGAGCGCACAACTTCTACGATTCCCAGCTCCTGAAAGCCTTGCTGCCTGACAGCCCGATCACCCTTGAGTTCTCGGGTGTTGACCTGCCCCGTGATGAATAAACAAGGTACGGAATCGAACCAGCAACTACCGATACCAGTGATCAAATTAGTTGCGCCCGGGCCACTGGTACCCATGGCCACAGCGATCGTTTTGCCTTGGGTATGCCTAGCCACACCTTCTGCAGCAAAGGCTGCGGATTGCTCGTGGTGCATTGAGACGATGTTGAACTGTCCTGATTCAGCAAAGCTATCGAGCAGGTGGGTGATCATTCCGCCCACGAGTTCAAAACAGGTTTGCACCCGATGGGCGATCAGATATTTGGCGAGTGCGTCAGAAGCCTTCAAAGCGTATCCCTGTATTCTTATGTTCTAGAAATTCACGCCAAAGAACGCTTCGATCTTCTCGACCACGAAACTCAGCATCTCTTCGCTCAGGCCGGGATACACGCCGATCCAGAGGGTGTCGTTCATCACCTTGTCGGTATTGGTCAGCTCGCCGCTTATACGGTAAGTGCGTCCTTCGAAGTACGGCTGGCGCGTGAGGTTCCCCGCGAACAGCAGGCGTGTGCCGATCTTGTATTGATCCAGATATTTCAACAGCTCGACCCGCGCAACCCCTGCCGATTCGCGCAGGGTGATCGGGAAGCCGAACCAGGATGGTTCGCTGCCTGCAGTCGCTTCCGGCAGGATCAAAAACTCTTCACAAGATTTCAGACGTTCTTTGAGGAACGCGAAGTTGTGTTTGCGCGCCTCTACGAAATCCGGCAACCGGTCCATCTGCGCCAGCGCACAGGCTGCCTGCATATCGGTGATCTTGAGGTTGTAGCCCAGGTGCGAATAGGTGTACTTGTGGTCATAACCGAATGGCAACGAGCCTAACTGCTGGCCAAAGCGTTTGCCGCAGGTGTTATCACAACCCGGTCCACAGTAACAATCACGGCCCCAATCGCGGAAGGATTCGATGATAGTGCGCAGGTCGCGATCTTTGGTAAAAATCATGCCGCCCTCACCCATGGTGATGTGGTGTGCCGGGTAGAAACTGCATGTGGCGATATGGCCGAAGGTGCCGACATGCTGAGGTTTGCCTCTTTGCCCCTCTCCCTCACCCTCTCCCCGTGGGGGCGAGGGAATAGTTGTATCTGCGGATAGCGAGGGGGAATAGGTGGAACCGAGGGCATCGCAACAATCTTCGATGACCCACAGGTTGTGTTTGCGCGCCACGGCCATGACCGCATCCAGATCGAACGGGTTGCCCAGTGTGTGCGCGATCATGATGGCGCGAGTGCGCTCGGTCACCGCAGCTTCGATCTTCTTCGGGTCGATGTTGTAGGTGGGGATGTCCACATCGACGAACACCGGCACCATGCCGTTCTGCAACATCGGGTTCACGGTGGTGGGGAAGCCTGCCGCAACGGTGATGACTTCATCACCCGGCTTCAAGGCGCGTGCGCCCAGCTTGTGCGAGGTCAGCGCGGTGAAAGCCAGCAGGTTGGCGGATGAACCGGAGGTGGTGGTCAACGCATAGGGTACGCCGACGAATTCGGCGAAGCGTTTTTCGAATGCTTCATTGAAGCGTCCGGTGGTAAGCCAGCCATCCAGGGAGGCTTCGACCATATTTTTCAGTTCACTCGCTCCGAGCACTTTACCGGAGGGGGGGATGACGCTCACACCAGATTGAAAAGGTTTGTCGCGGTACTTGAGCGCAGCAAGATTTGGGATGTCTAATGTGACCAGCCTGCGCAAAACACGTTCGTAACCTTTATCACTCAATCGCGCAACCTGTTTTTCAATTCGACTGATGTGAAGATTAAAAGTCTTATCCACGCGCACATGACTTTGGTGCTTGAGTACCTCATCTGCAAAATCCGCCTGTTCAAGCGCAAAGCCCTGCGCTTCGGCGACAGATGTTTTGGTAATAAAAGCAATGCGCACATCATCGTTTTCATCCTTTCCGGACAATGCCAGCACGGGTCGTTTCTTTTTATTGCTCAGATCGCTAAACGGAAAGTGCGCACTGTAAATTGTGCCCGGTGTAATTTCAAAGGTCATTCCAGCAATCCTCTTCTGCGCTGTTAAGAATATTATTGGCAAAGCCGCTTTCATCCATCAGCTGTGCCATAGCCAAACTTTCTTGTTGCGCTGTCATTTTTGAAGAAGAGCGCTGAAAAACGATAACCTCAACCTCGTCGCCCATTTCGGGCGGGAGAACCAGATGAATGGTGTGGCTTGCATCTGCAGTAAGTTGTTGGCGAAGTATATTGCTCATAGTCGCGCTCCTTTCAAATAAATATCAATTTGTTTCAGTGTTACTGATTTCATGTCCGCACCCTGCTGATAATTTTTTTGCCAGTCCACGATTTTGCCCAATGTTTCATCCAGACGCCATCTCGGATGCCAGTCCAAGCGAGTTTTCGCCTTGGAACAATCCAGCTTCAGGTAATGCGCCTCGTGCGGATGTTCGCCGCCATCCTGCACCCAGCTTGAACCTTCGCCCCAAGCTTTGGTCAGTCTCTCCACGATCCATTGCACCGGCTTGGCATCTTCATCGTTCGGCCCGAAGTTCCAGCCTTCCGCATAAGTTGCGCCTTCTGTATAGAGCTTTTCTGCCAGCAGCAGATAACCGGACAACGGCTCCAGCACATGCTGCCAAGGGCGGATGGCATGCGGGTTGCGGATGTTGGCCGGTTTGCCTGCGGTGATGGCGCGCATTATATCTGGGATGAGCCGATCATCGGCCCAATCGCCCCCGCCGATGACGTTGCCCGCCCTGCCGGAAGCTATAGCAACCCCATGCTCTTTATATTTCTCGGGATGGAAGTATGAGTTACGGTACGCAGCAGTCACAAGTTCTGCACACCCCTTGCTGCTGGAGTAGGGATCGTAACCGCCCATAGGTTCATTTTCACGGTAGCCCCATGCCCATTCGCGATTCTCATAACACTTATCAGTGGTGACGTTCACCACCGCCTTCACGCTGTCTGTGCTGCGCACCGCTTCAAGCAAATTGACGGTTCCCATCACGTTGGTGGAGTAGGTCTCGACTGGCTCGATATAGGAATAGCGCACCAGCGGCTGCGCCGCCATGTGAATGACGATCTCCGGGCGGTGTTCGGCAAACACGGCGCGCAGATACGCCAGATCGCGGATGTCGCCGACGATGCTGGTCATGCCTTTACCGACCTCGGCGACTTCGAACAAGCTCGGGTTCGTCGGCGGAGCGAGGGCATAACCCACGACCTGCGCACCCATGGATTGCAACCAGAGCGACAGCCAGCTTCCTTTAAAACCGGTATGTCCCGTCAACAGGACGCGCTTGCCGCTCCAGAATGCCGGATTCACTTCCACACCTTCCACGGTGCTTTGCCGGATAGCCACAACTCTTCGAGATGCATCTTGTCGCGCAAGGTATCCATCGGCTGCCAGAAGCCTTGGTGATGGAATGCAGCGAGTTCGCCCTCTTCCGCCAAACGCACCATCGGTTCGCGCTCCCAAGTGGTTTTGTCGTCGGCGATGTAGTCGATAACTTGCGGAGACAGCACGAAGAAGCCGCCATTAATCATGGCGCCATCACCTTGTGGCTTTTCACGGAAGCTGTTAACTTTATTGCCCTGCATATCGAGCGCGCCGAAACGCCCCGGTGGCAAAACAGCAGTCAACGTGGCTTTGACTTTCTGCGCTTTGTGGTAGGCGATCAGTTCGGTGATATTGATGTCACTCACACCGTCGCCATAGGTTAAGCAGAACGCATCTTCATCTTTGACGTACTCGGCAACCCGCTTCAAGCGGCCACCCGTCAGGGTGTCTTCGCCGGTATCTACTAAGGTCACCTTCCACGGCTCGGCATTACGCTGGTGCACTTCCATTTTGTTGTGCTCCATATCGAAAGTGACGTCCGACATGTGCAAAAAATAATTGGCGAAATATTCCTTGATGAGATAACCCTTGTAGCCGCAGCAAATCACGAAGTCATAGATGCCGTGAGCCGAGTAGGTTTTCATGATGTGCCAAAGAACTGGCTTGCCGCCGATTTCGACCATAGGCTTTGGCCGAGTGGAGGTTTCTTCACTGATGCGAGTACCCAGTCCACCGGCAAGAATCACTGCTTTCATAATTTAAATTTTTCCTTTCCGACTACCTTAACGACCAGCCTTTTAAAGGCTATTTGATATTCAATCTTTCCCAAACAAATCTCTGCTATATATCTTGTCCGCTACATCACGAATGTCGTCGGTTATACGGTTGGCCACAATGACATCTGCCTCTTTCTTGAATCGCGCCAAGTCGTTCACCACTCTTGAATGGAAGAATTCGGCTTCCTTCAATGCAGGCTCATACACGATAACTTCGATGCCTTTGGCTTTGATGCGCTTCATGATGCCTTGGATGCTGGATGAGCGGAAGTTGTCCGATCCTGCTTTCATGATGAGGCGGTGGATACCGACGACTTGGGGATTGCGTTCCCCTCTCCCCAACCCTTTCCCGCTTGCGGGCGAGGGGATAAACGTATTTGCTTCTAATTTTTTTACGATGCTGTCGGCGATAAAGTCTTTGCGGGTGGTGTTGGCCTCAACAATGGCGTGGATGAGGTTCTGCGGGACATCCTGATAGTTGGCGAGCAGTTGTTTGGTGTCTTTGGGCAGGCAGTAGCCACCGTAGCCAAACGAGGGGTTGTTGTAGTGATCGCCGATGCGCGGATCGAGGCTGACGCCCTGGATGATCTGTTTGGTATCGAGTCCGTGCGTGGCGGCGTAGGTGTCGAGTTCGTTGAAGTAGGCTACCCGCATGGCGAGGTAGGTGTTGGCGAAGAGTTTGATCGCCTCAGCTTCGGTGGAGTCGGTGAACAGTGTTTGAATATCTTTTTTGACTGCACCTTGCTTGAGTAGGTTGGCAAAGGTTTCGGCGCGCTTGGAGCGTTCGCCGACGACGATGCGCGAGGGGTGCAGATTGTCGTGCAGTGCTTTGCCTTCGCGCAGGAATTCGGGGGAGAAAATCAGGTTGGGTTCAATTCTGTCTCCGAGATTCGACCCCCTCCCTAGCCCTCCCCCTGCCTGGGGGAGGGGATTTGTAGTGGCGAAGCGTTCGCGGGTTTTGGCGGTGTAGCCGACGGGGACGGTGGATTTGATGACCATCACGGCATTGGGATTGATGCTGATGACATCCTGAATGACGGCTTCTATCGATTTGGTGTTGAAGTAGTTGGTCTCGGGATCGTAGTCGGTGGGAGTGGCGATGATGATGTAGTCGGCGCCGGTGTAGGCATCGACCTTGTCCAAGGTGGCGCGAAAATTCAGCGGTTTGTTTTTGAGGTAATCCTCGATTTCTGCGTCCTCGATGGGCGATTGCTTGCGATTCAGCATCTCGACCTTTTCGGGGACGATGTCGATTGCCACTACTTGGTTGTGCTGCGCCAACAGGATGGCGTTGGAGAGGCCGACGTAGCCGGTGCCGGCGATGGCGATTTTCATTGCGTCAGACTTTCAAAAAACGAGGCGCGCATTCTACCTGTTTACGCTATCGCCGCCCATAGGTCGAATGGCCTATGGGCAGCGGAGACGAAAGGTAAAGGGTTAAGACAAAAACAGGGGCTAGGGGCTAGACAAGATGGTGGAGGATTACGAAATGACGGCGAGATGGGCAGGCAATGCGCCGCCAACAGCTTGGTGAAGAGCACCATAATTGGCTGGATTGCCGCGTCGGCTGCGCCTCCTCGCAATGACGGGAACCTCTGGATTTCGGCGCCTGCGGTGCCTTTTCGCAAAGTGGGTATTCTATTTGATTGCGCCGCCAAACCATATAGTCTGAACGACATATTGACAGCAGTTGCGAAAGGTGAGGCGCGGAATGCAGGATTGCGGCAGGGCATGGAGTGCCGCGATCAGCGGCGTGGCGTGACAATCCAGACGTGGCGGGCAGGGCCCGACCTACATTAGCCTGATTCAGATTCACTTGTAATAAGGGGACACCAAGAGATTCAGTCAAACAAACGGATTGACGATGCGTAAATGCCTATTAATCTCTTGGCCGCTCTGCATATCTTCGGAGTAAAACAAACTCAGAGACAGGCAGCCGGAATGGCGAGAATGCGCTCATCCAGCCAGCGCGGGCGTTCGTCGTTATTAATTACCAGACCCAGTGGGCAGTTGTTGGACGCCACAAACTCTGAAAGCGAACGCAAGGCGCGTTTATCTGACTGCTGCGTCAGTTTTATTTCAACTGGCAGAAGATGGGAATTGCCAAATTGTCCTTCCAGAATCAGGTCAATCTCCGCTCCGCCGCGCGTCCGGTAATGAAAAGGGTTCACGTCAATTCCGGCGTTCTCGAAGCCCCTCAGCAAAGTTTCCACCACCATTCCCTCCCACGATTTTCCGACTGCAGGGTGGGTGGAAAGCATGTCGATATCCTGAATTCGCAACAGCCGATGCAACAGACCGCTATCCCGCAGAAAACCCTTTGGATGCTTGACCAGTTGCTTTGCGGCAGAACGATCCCATGCCGGAATATGCCGCCACAAAAAAGTATCGTGGGCGATGCTCAACCAGTCGCGCACGGTTGGTTCGCTTATCCCTAGCGTTCTGGCGATGTCGGCGTTGTTGAGAATGTTCCCGGATACCTGGCTGAGCAGGGCGATGAACTGCCGGTAGCGATCCCGATTCAGATTGGGGAACAAGTCGCCAATGTCCCTCAGTAAATATGCATCGATATAGTGGCGATACCACAGACTGCGGAATTCTTCTTTTTCGCTCAGCCATGGCTCCGGATAACCGCCCTGAAACCAGTAGTCTCGAACCTGCTGCGCCGTCAGGCGGGCAACTGCGGCAGCTTGAATATCCGCAACCGCCGCACCCTCGGCCAGCATAGGGTAAAGGCGGGATGGTGGTAGTTGCCACGCCTCTGCCAGACTTAGCGGCGCCATTTCCAAACGCGCCACCCGGCCTGCCAGGCTTTCTGAAATTTGCTTGACCAATTCAGGTGAACTGGAGCCTGACAGCAAAAACCGTCCCTTCCTGGAACGATCCTGGTCGATCGCCACGCGCAGAGCCGAGAATAAAGGCGGCGCCAACTGCGCTTCGTCAATCACTACCTTGTCGGCATGCAAACGGAAGAATAAATCAGGATCGGCAAGTAGTTGCTGGCGATCCGTTGAATTCTCCATATCAAAGCGTTGCCACCCGCCGGGAAGTGTGCTCAGCAACGTTGTTTTTCCGCATTGCCGCACACCTTGTGAGCACTACACAAGGGAAGTGAGTCAGTAATGTTTGCAGTTGAGATTGAATATGTCGTGAGATCATTTATGTAATTTCTAAATACGCAATTTAGGATTTACATTTTTGTAACGTATTATCACTAAAAATCAACACGGTGCGTTGTCCAATGGGGTTTGAGTCTGAGCGGGGGTGCGTGAATCCAACGGGGTTTGAGTCTGAACGGGTAGCCGTGTTCGATTATTATGCGGGGCATGGTGATCAATATGAACGACGAACAACTGCATACTCTGGCCGATTTGCAGGCCTTTTTAACCGAAACCGTGGCGATGAATTTCACTGTGACGTCAGAACTAGAGACCCATTCCCATTTCGGGAATAATCGCAGGACGGGCTTTGCCCGGCATTTTTTTAACGGCGGGCGGAGCCCGCCCTACTGGATTGCCGCGTCGGCTTTGCCTCCTCGCAAGGACAGCGCTTTTCTTTGCGAAGAGGCGTAGCGAAGGTGGATGGTGGATGGTGCCGATCTCTTCCCAACGGCTGGCTGTCTGGACTCACGCCGCCTGTAGCATAAAATCCACATGTACCGCATCAAACGGAAAGATGATCTTGCCGTCATCGGTTTTATCCAGTAATCCGGCATTCAGCAAAGCATGCACGTCGGTATGCACGCCCTTGACATCGCGCTCCACCCGTCGTGCCACTTCGCGCAGTGACAATGCGCCTGCCCCAGTCATCGCCTTGAGTACATCCCAGCGTTTTGGCGTGAGTGTGCGCCATAGCTCCGCCGTGCTTTCAAAGCTGCGATATGCCCCTTGTGGCTTGCCTGTTTCCAGCGCGCGCATAATGCGTGCATTGGCTTCGTCGCGGCTGGATACCCCGATTACGACTGTTTTCATGCCTGCCTCCATTGATCCACCTGTTTCCAAAATTCGTTGAGCAGCGCAGGCATCGTAGTAAAGTGATAGGGCAACTCGATCCCGCCCCGGTGATAGTGGTCGCCTTTTCCTGCTTCATTGTCATAGCGCAACACGCATTCGCCTTCTACCACCAGCGACAGGCTATATTTGAAAATATGCGCACTGCCGCGCACCGACTCGGGAACTCGCACCACCCGCAACTCCGCAAAAGCGTCGTCGCCCTGCTTAATTCGTTCATCCACGAGCACTTGCGCTTTCATGTTGTAAACATTACCAACACTTCGGGCGACTGTCAATTTATTTAAGGGAACGCTGAATAAGTCCTCCGTTCGCCCTGAGTAGCCTGTACAGCGGGCGTATCGAAGGAATGGCATCGTTCAACTGCGTTTTTCAGGATGAATAATCCTGGAAGCCGCAGTTAACGAAGAATATTTGATATTTCGACGAATGGGGGCAGCGAGCAGAAATGGAGTCTTGCACACAGCCAAAGTCAGGCTTCGCATAAAATGCCCACTGCCGATCTGGCTGGTTGCATCGGTGCGGAAAACGATGTTCATGCGTAAACCTGGTTACTTTCCACTCAAGAATCGCGTGTTTTTTTCTGCTTCAAGATTCGCCAGCTTGGCTAATTCATCTAATGGCAAATCAGGCAAGCCGTGACGGCGCCATTCTGTGTAATCAAATCGTTCACGAGATACTGCCATCAGAAAACGCTCCGCTTCAACCAACCCCAAAGCGCCTATGAGCGCATGCATTCCGGCAACCCGGATTTCAGTTTCAGTTTTCATACCATTTCTCCAAAAAGGCCAAGGCATCCTGCGGCAACATTGCCACGACACCATCAGCAGCTCGCAAGTGTTTAAGCAGGCGGTCATCTGTCGTAACAAATAGTTCCGCTCGCCCATCACCACCATATGGGTTATGTGCCTGTGACATGCGCTGATATTTCTGCCTTTCATCCAACAGGGCGATTGTATCAGAGCCGATACGTGAAATATCTGTATCCGAGCCCGCTTTTCATCGTTCCCACGCTCTGCGTGGGAACGTAACCTGAGACGCTCCGCGTCGCGATTGTTGGCGTGTCGTATTGAAGCGAGACCCGCCGTAGAGCGGTAGTGTATGCATCCCCACGCGGAGCGTGGGAATGATCAATGCAAGATGGCGGGGTTACGAAATTCCATTTCTCGATAGAATCCACACCTTCCCCTTCAAGGGGAAGGCAGGGATGGGGATGGGTTTCCCCGCGACAAACCACCCTATCCTCACCCTATCCCCACCCTAGCCCTCCCCTTGAAAGGGAGGGGATTGTTGCCGCGCTTCGCTCGCAATGACGGCGCATTCGTCACTGCGAGGCACGGAGTGCCGTGGCAGTCCAGTAGCGCAGCGTCAGGCTCTACGAAAACCTTCTGGATTGCCACGTCGCTACGCTCCTCGCAATGACGGGCGGAACTGGATTGCCACGTCGGCTTTGCCTCCTCGCAATGACGGGAACCTCTGGGTTGCCGCGCCGCTTTGCGGCCTGCAATGACGGGCTTTTCTGGATTGCCACGCTGTGCTCGCAGCAAAGGCTTTCTGCAGTGACAGGTCGAATGAGTAATTCTGCGTTTCCTTGGGGTGTTCTGGTAATCCTTCCCCGGATCGCCCACCACAATAGAGTTCCACCTACATTATTGGCAGCCACCGCTCCGAAGCCAAATGAGAAGCGGGTACTGCTGTCACGCCTTCCGACAGTGGCCAAGGTTCGCCTTCGCCGTGACACATCACATACAAATGATCCAACTTTAACGCTTCTTTTGAAGAACGCATCGATGCGGTGACTTGCGGCGACTTGGTCAATTTGATTTCAAACCCCAGGCGACGACCATCCTGAAGAATCAACAAATCCAGCTCCGCCCCTGCATGCACGCCCCAGAAAAATGCCTCACCGCGTTTTGCATCAGTGCGCCGAATAACCTCGCGCAGAATAAACCCCTCCCACGAAGCGCCACATTTGGGATGCGCCATCAAAGAGTCCTGGTCACCGATGCCCAGCAAACTATGCAGCAAACCCGAATCTGCCACATAAACCTTGGGCGCTTTTACCTCCCGCTTGCCCACGTTTGCATGCCAGGGCGTCAACCGATAAGCCATGAACGTGCCCTCCAGAATATCCAGATAACGCGACACCGTTTTGTCGCTTACCCCCAGCGATCGCGCCAACTCACTGCCATTCCAGGTTTGCCCGTGGTAATGCGCCAGCATCGTCCAAAAACGGCGCATCGTTACAGCAGGAAGATTAATCCCCAGTTGTGGCAAATCCCGCTCAAGATAAGTCCGAATAAACGCATCACGCCACTCACGACTAAGCTGCGTATTGTCAGCCAATAAAGCACGCGGAAAACCTCCGCGCAGCCAACGCGTATCCAGCCAGTCTGGCGAAGAATTCGCCTGCGCAATTTCATGCAGCGCCAGCCCATCCAGCTCGTGAAAAACCACCCTGCCGGCCAAGCTCTCGGCGGTGTGCTTGAGCAACTCGGGTGCGGCACTCCCCAGAATCAAAAATCGAGCAGGTGCATCGGTCCGATCCGCCAACACGCGCAACAACGGGAAAATATCCGGGCGTAGCTGAATCTCATCCAGCACCACCAAACCCTTAAGCTCCCGCAAGACAAAAGCAGGATCAGCAAGCCGCGCCTGATCGCCCGGATCTTCCAGATCGAAATGACGCTTCGGCCCATCCCATTCTGCTTCCAACTGGCGGGCAAGCGTCGTTTTGCCGACTTGGCGCGCACCCAACATCGCAACCACAGGGAAGTTGGCCAGCTGTGAACTTTCGGCGTTAAGGAGCCATTTCGTTTCCGGCGTAATGGAGCCAGTAAATTGTCGGCGTAATGGCGCCACTATATTTCCGGCGTAATGGCGCCACAGGATTTCCGGCGTTAAGGCGCCACTTTGAACCCTGAT
>JAUSMR010000204.1 GCA_030645955.1 Gallionella sp.
CTTGTTCGAGAATTTTGTGATCAGCGAACTGCTCAAGCGCCGCTACAACCAGGGGCTACTGTCCAACCTGTATTTCTGGCGCAACAACACCGGCGATGAGATCGATGTGGTGATTGAGCAGGGGGGGAGAAGTTGGTGCCGGTGGAAATCAAGTCCAGCCAGACCTTCACAAGCGATTTTCTGGCGGGCCTGCACAAATGGACCCGCCTCGCCGGCGCCGCCGCTTTGCCGCCTGTGCTGGTTTATGGCGGTGACGAGAACATGATCCGCCAAGGTGTGACGGTTCAGTCGTGGAAGCAGATTCATATGAAAAATCAGCCGCTAGTCCCCGTAACACCTGCGCACGCTGCTATCAAATAGAGAGTGATTTTATTTTTAAGCTGCGATTATTCGGAACCAGTTCAATGCCAAGGTATCGGACTGTGCTTCCAAACTTGCTGTGACCAAGCAAAAGCTAAACCGCGCGCAAGTTTTTGCTTCGCCGGTAAATGAGGGACCCCTTCGTGCGCCGCATGGAATGGGTTCCGTATAGGTACTTGATTCACCAGAATAGTGAAAAGTGTGTACACTAGGATTCACCAATGTGCAATGACGCACCGAAAGGTCAAAATCATGGAAACGACTAAAGTAGGCATCAAGGAATTCCGCGCAGGTATGGCGGAGTACATCGCATCTAGCACGCCTGTGGCGGTGACGCGTCACGGCCAAACCGTCGGCTACTTCATCCCTACGCAAGGGAACGCTGACGCGGACATCGCGGCACTGAAGAAGGCAAGCAAGACCCTGGATCAGTTGCTTGCGGCACAGGGCGTTGATGTCGAAGAAGTGGTCGCTGAATTCAAAGCTGTTCGCAAACCGCTAAGCCCCCGCAAAAAGCCCAAGGCCGCCGCGGCATGAGTAACAAGGCCATCGTCCTGGATGCCAACATTCTGATTCGTGCGGTGTTGGGCAAGCGGGTGCGAGAACTCCTTCTTGCAAATGCGGCAACAGTCAGATTCTTCGCGCCTGACGTGGCGTACGCCGATGCCCGGAAGTACCTGCCGGCTTTGCTGGAGAAGCGCGGCGTCAAAAGCGCAGCCGCCATGGCGGTTCTCGACACCCTTGAATCAATTGTTCGTCCCCTCGAACTTGATCACTATGCTGGCCTGAAACAACAAGCCCTCCAGCGAATTGCCATGCGCGATGCCGATGACTGGCCGGTTCTCGCGTGTGCCATGACGATAGATTGCCCGGTTTGGACGGAAGATGCTGACTTTTTTGGCACGGGCGTGGCGACGTGGACAACGGACCGGGTGGCGTTGTATTTGGTGGCGTGATTCAGGTCTGCCTCGACCGTTATCGCGGATTTCTACTGCCATGGCTGTCACTGGCTGTTAGCGGTTGGCGACCCGGGACTTTGTGGAGATATGCCATGACGGCAAAACCAAAATTCAAAAGTGACGCCCTTGCGGCGATTCACGCCTCTGCCACCGCATTGCAAAAAGTGGGCGCGATGAATCAAACAACCATGCGCAAGTTTGATAGGTCATGCATGGCGACACCCATTGCGCTGGCGCCAGAACAGATAAAGAAAATCAGAGAGCATGCTTATGTGAGCCAGCCTGTCTTTGCGAGATACCTCAACACCAGTGAATCCACGGTTCAAAAGCGGGAGTCAGGTAGCAAACAGCCCAGTGGGATTGCGCTGAAGTTGCTGGCAGTTGTGCAAAAACATGGGCTCGACGTTCTGGCCTGACGGTTGGTATTTTTGGATCGTCAGGGATGCGGACCAAATTGGTGGCTTGCTACAACGTGCCCATTTAGACCGTGGCGGCTGAAATTCATTTTCGGCAACGCAGCGGGAGCGGTCTTTCGGAGAATCCCGCAAAATTGGGGATCTAAATCACGCTAGTGCTCAGGAGATGCTATGGATGCCTCCCTCCCCGTGGAGAAGGAAACTGGAGCGCTGAGATTGAACAGCCGTCTATCAGGAAGAGAAGCCCGAGCAATCGGGGTGGATCCTCTGATGGATGCGGCATCAAAGTGCCCAAGGCGTG
>JAUSMR010000056.1 GCA_030645955.1 Gallionella sp.
CCGCGCGTTGCCTTCGTAAATCTGGAAGCGGTCCTCTTCACTCAGAATTTTGGACGCTTCGATGTAGCGCTTGGTGTCGTCGTAGTAGTGGCCGGTTTCCGTGTCGATGCCGCGCACCGCACCAATCATCTCGCTGGCAAACAAGACGTTCTTCACGGGAATCACGGTGTTGAGCAAGTCAATGCCGGGCTGGTGGTAGACGCAGGTGTCAAAGAAGATGTTGTTCAGCAAGTGGTCCTGCAACAGCGGTTTTTTCAGCTCTTGCGCCAGCCCACGGAAACGCCCCCAGTGGTAAGGCACGGCGCCGCCGCCGTGGGGAATCAGGAACTTGAGGGTCGGGAATTCCTTGAACAAATCGCTGGTCAGGCACTGCATGAAGGCCGTGGTGTCCGCGTTCAAATAGTGGGCACCGGTGGTGTGGAAGCAGGCGTTGCAACTGGTGCTGACGTGAATCATGGCCGGGATGTCGTACTCCACCATCTTCTCGTAAATCGGGTACCACGATTTGTCGCTCAGGGGGGGCGAGGTCCAGTGGCCGCCGCTCGGATCAGGGTTCAGGTTGATACCAACATTGCCATATTCCCTGACGCACTTTTCCAGCTCGGGGATGCAGGTGGCCGGGTCCACGCCGGGGCTTTGCGGCAGCATGGCGGCGGGAATGAAGTTGTCAGGAAAGAGCTGACTCACGCGATAGCACAGCTCGTTGCAGATGGCGGCCCAAGTGCTGGACACATTAAAGTCGCCGATGTGGTGTGCCATGAAGCTGGCACGGGGCGAGAAGATGGTGAGGTCGCTGCCACGCTCTTTCATCAGGCGCAACTGATTCTGCTCGATGGTCTCAATCAGCTCGTCGTCGCTGATCTTGAGGTCGGCCACTTTGGGCATGACGGATGCGTCCTTGATGCCGGCAATTTGCTGGTTGCGCCAGTTTTCCAGTGACTTTGGGGCGGTGGTGTAGTGGCCGTGGCAATCGATGATCATGGGGTTCTTATATGGATGCCTCCCGGATAGCAAGAAGAATTTGTGTCGTGTTGCGAAGAAGTCGGCTGCGTCCTTATATCCGGCCTTGATTGCGTGGTCCGTCTAGTTTCCCAGACTCGCCCGCTGGCCCCGATGCATATCCGCTGA
>JAUSMR010000057.1 GCA_030645955.1 Gallionella sp.
TCAGCGGATATGCATCGGGGCCAGCGGGCGAGTCTGGGAAACTAGACGGACCACGCAATCAAGGCCGGATATAAGGAAGCAGCCGACTTCTTCGCAGCACGACACAAATTCTTCTTGCTATCCGGGAGGCATCCATATAAGCTTCATGGACCTTGCTCACAAGTCAGACGCTGAAATCCTGTCGGTAGCAAATCCGATCATGGACAACCTAATGGATGCCTCGACCGTGATCGATTACGAGAAGCACATCAGTGACTTCTCCGATCGGCTTAAGAGCGTCTTGTCCAAGGAGCGGCTGGAGTGGATCTGCCGAGATTACCAAAGCACCAAAGGGTTCTTCGCGGGGAGGGAATTTGTCGCCGCCTTCCGCCGCCCAGACTCCGTCGCTGTGATTTGGAAGCAACGTTTCACCAAGCAGACTGGCGACTTCGTGGCGGAAATGGTGTTGGTCCAGCAAAACGGGAAATACCTCGTTGACCATGTCATGGTCTTTTAGGCGTGTTAACTGATCGGTAGAGCAGACGTACGTCGGCAAACCTTCGGTCGCCGCTACCCTCATCCCCGCCTCATTCACCCCGCCAGCGGCCACTTGCCAACACGCCAAGGCTTAGTCAGTGCAGGCAGGACGACTCAGTTGCCAGCTTTTATGCGATCAAATAAGCCTCTAGCCCGCGTGTAATAAGCGCAGATAGCTATCAAACTAAGAGTGGCTTCAGCAACTCCGCCTTGCACCTCGACGGCCGGATTCCACCACGGGTCGTAGTGGAATGACCGTGTCACAGCCTGTTCGTCGGGCTCCCTGAGCCACCTCCTGAGCGTGTTGCGTGACAACCTCGTGTGCTTCGCGATGGCATGCAACGACATCTTGTCGCGCAGGTACCTCCGTCTGATTTTTCCCAACATTTCCATGGTGATCACCTTTTTTGCTCCTGCCTAAAAATAAGGCAGAGCCAGTAAAACACCTGGGTCAATTTTGGATCGGCATAACCTCTATAAGTGGGTTAGTTTTCGTCGGCGCCAACAGGCGGGA
>JAUSMR010000208.1 GCA_030645955.1 Gallionella sp.
CGAAGAAGGTCAGCACGGCAATGCCCACCACCGTGACGACGAAGTAGCCCGCCACCACGTCGGCCATGCGCTGCATCGGCGCCCGGGAGCGCTGGGCCTGGGCCACCATCTGCACGATCTGGGCCAGCACGGTGGACGCGCCAACGCGCTCCGAACGCATCACCAGCGCGCCACTGCTGTTGAGCGTGGCGCCGATCACCTTGTCGCCCACGCGTTTCGTCACTGGCATCGGCTCGCCGGTGAGCATGGATTCATCGACTGAACTGCCGCCTTCCGTCACCTCGCCGTCTACCGGAACTTTTTCGCCGGGTCGCACGCGCAGCAAGTCGCCTACATGCACATGGGTCAGCGGCACATCCTCTTCGGTGCCGTCTTCCCGGATGCGGCGTGCGGTTTTGGGCGCCAGGACCAGCAGTGACTAGATCGCCGCCGAGGTCTGCGACCTGGCCTGGAGTACGAGCACCTGGCCCAGCAGCGTGAGCGAGATGATGACAGCGGCCGCTTCAAAGTACACGGCCACGCGCCCCATGGAAATGAACGAATCGGGAAACACCTGTGGCGCCAGGGTCGCCACCACGCTGTAAACGAAAGCGGCGCCAGTGCCCAGGCCAATCAAGGTCCACATGTTGGGGCTGCGGTTCACCACGGACTGCCAACCACGGGAGAAGAACGGCCAGCCCGCCCACAGGACGATGGGGATCGACAGCGCCAGTTCGACCCAGCTCTGCACGGTCATATCCATCCACTGGAAACGGTGGCCGAACATGGCCAGCACAAAAACCAGGCCTGTCAGCGGCAGGGTCCACCAGAAACGGCGCTGAAAGTCGCGCAGCTCGGGGTTCTCATCGTCATCGAGGTCCGGCAGCAAGGGCTCCAGCGTCATGCCGCACTTGGGGCAGTTGCCCGGATGGTCCTGGCGAATCTCCGGATGCATCGGGCAGGTGTAGATCGTGCCAGCCGCCGCTGGAGTGGTCTCCACCGGTGGCACGGGCGCGAGGTATTGCAGCGGGTTGGCCGCGAACTTTCCCTGGCACTTGGCGCTGCAGAAATAGTAGGGCCGGCCCTCGTGCGTCAACTTGTGAGCAGACTGCTCCGTGACGGTCATTCCGCACACCGGATCCTTGAGATCGGTTGGCGAGGATGGCTTGGCTGGAGGGCTGGCGTTGTGATGCTGATGTGTTTTCATGTCCATCTGGTTACTTCTTTCTGTCGCTTGTTAGAGTTGCCAACGAAAGGTACGGGGCGCGGATTCGCCCGGCCGGTCGATCCGGAGTTCGATCGCACCTGGCCGCGGCGCCGGCACATCGAATGCCAGCACGCCTTCACGGTGGTGGCCGCCCGGTGGCGCGCCGAGCCAGCCCGCGGGCTTGAAGGTGCGTCCGTCGTCGGTCGTCAAGGTGGCGCTTTGAGCCAAGTCATCGCTCAGGTCGGCGCTGTGCGTGTCTAGCACGACAGCGAACTCCCACTGGCTGGCCGGCAGTCCGATCGACTTCGCCGTCACCTTGACAGTCACGCCCTGCTCGTTTGAGGACTGCGTGGCGGTGGCATCAAGGCTTGTTTGGCCCAACGCCACCAACGGCGACGTCGCCAGCCCGAGGCCAGCGCAAGCCATCCAGCCCGCGAGCATCCATCGTTGTCCCATCATGTAGCCTCTTGTGTAAACCATGCCGATCTCCCTTGAAAATAGATTTTGCAGAAGATCAGCCTGCGGCCAGCGCGGTGCATACCCGTTGCAATCGTTCACGGGCTTCCTGTGCGACCGTTGCCACTTCCGGGTTGTCAGTCACTTGAAGCATTGCAATTGGGTCAATAAGGCCGACCGTCACCTTGCCGTCGGCGTCCTGACGCACGACTACATTGCACGGCAACAGCAGGCCGATGTCAGGTTCAGCCATCAGCGCACGGTGAGCCAGTGTGGGATTGCAGGCGCCGAGAATGCGATGCGCAGGAACATCGATGCCCAATTTGTTTTTCATCGTTGCCTGCACGTCGATCTCGGTCAAGATGCCGAAACCCTCCTTCTTCAGTGCGTCGCTCACCTGTTCGACGGCGGCTGCAAAGTCGGTATTTCCGAGGTGGGCGTGAAACCCGTACGATGGGGATTCGGGCTTCGCATTGACCTTGGGCTGTAGGGGTCGGTCGTTAGAGGGCATGGTCATTTCTTTCAAGGAGTGTTAACTGTCCGGGCATCAGATTCCACCGCAATCAGCAACAACCGCAACCGCCTGTGCCGCCGATGTGGCAGCCAGAGGTTTTGGAAGCAGCCTTGCCGCAGTGGGACAAAAAAGGTAGGCCACCAGTAGCTCTTACCGGCTTGCCTGCGAGACTTCCGTCAACTTGCCATTGGCAAGTTTGAAGTGAAACTTGGCGTTCACCGGTTTGGACCACAGGTCTTTGTCTTTCAGTTCGCGCTGGAACGTCGGGACATCGACCGTCACTGTGGCTGCGTAGGTACCGTCCCCAAGAAGTGCACTGTTGGCTGAATAGTGAAGGCCACTGCTGCCCCACATCGGTGGCAAAGGCAAGGAGATGGTCTTGCCGGTCTCCTTGTTTGTCGCGGCAAAGTTGATGTTTGCGTAGGGAATGCGCGTCTTGGTCTTCGGGTCTGTCAGCTTTAACTCGACGTGGTAGCGCTCGTCGTCAGCGGGTTGATGTGCATCCCAAGTGGGCGGATTGCTCATCTGCATCCACATCGGTTCCGAACCTTCAAGTTCCAGTTGAAAAACCATGTCGCCTGCTGCGGCACGGCCGATGAGCACCGCCTTTTTCAATGGGTCGGCCGCAACCGCGAGCTTCTCGACTTTTGGCTCGGCGAGCTGTGTCGCAGCGCTTTTCGTACCTTTGGGTTGGGCTTGCGCAGAGATTTCAGCCCATGAGCCCGAACAGGCTGCTGCAAGAGCGAAAGTTAATAGAGTGGAACGAAAAGACGACATGGTGAACTCCATTTAGGAAAGTCGAGGTAAAAATAAACATGGGCTTCGGATCAGTCCCAACAAGCCATGCGAAGAAAGATGCAGGGAAAGATGAAAGTCATCAGCGGCATTACCGTCAAGGGGTCTGCTCTGGCTGTGATGCATGAACACTGTTGCGCACCCGCTTCGTTTCGCCCACATGAAGCAATCGGCAACCCTTCACCATCTCTCTCGTTCGGAACCAGCGACATCCGGCTTGTCCCGATCAGATCAGGTGACGTTGCGTCATGTCACCCCCGGCGGGGCTACCCGCAAGCGTGGCGCGTCCCGACCGGAAATGAACGTAGATGATGGCACTTAACACTGCGGAAAAGAAGCACCAGACAGAAAACAGCGCCACGGCGAAAAACCCATATGCGAGTAAGAACAGTAGTAGCGCGAGAACCCCGAAAATCCTGATCGTGGCGTGACTGGAAAAGAAACAGCTGACGCATGTCGCGGCCAGGTACAGCAGCATCACCGGGAGCTTGTAGAAATGCGGCGAAACATACACGATATTTGCAGCCGCCACCGAGGTCACGGGGAATTTGATGATCATGTAGAGCAGGTACAAGCCAACGAGAAGCCCGCCCCCCTGGAACCCCCAGATCATCTTGCGGCGCGAAGGTACGGCTTCGAGCAATCCGATCGAGAACGGCACGAATATCGGCCAAAGCACATGCGAGAAGATCGAGAACAGATACGTCATTGCCACGTTCAGTTGTGGCGCGTCGAAGCTGAATGACAACCACAACGTGCCCTCAACAATCTGCTGGAGCCCAAACAGCAGCGGAATCGCCGCGAACGGAATTTCTGCCTTTCGCCGCGTCGCGCGTAATGTTGCCACCCCGAGCACGGACAAGGCAGTACCGGTTATGAAGCTTGCAGTCGCAGAAAAGCACATGTTGTGGGTGCGCAGGGCATCGGGTTGGTTGAGGACAGGGTTGCAGCTAGACTCATATCCTGTTATCGGAAACGAATGCCGACATCAGGAAGCGCTGGACGCATTAACAGATCGGTGATTGGCGAGATTGACCAGGGGTGCATCGCTGATGCCTACCAAGGTGGTGGTGATACACACATCAGCCGCTCCTGCTCCAGGTGAAGTGCTCGTATACGCTGGACCAGTACGAACCGAACGCAAAGCCGAACAGCAACTCTTCGACGGGGATACCGTACACCAGCCCTGCGTGCAAGGCCGGAAGATTCCAGACTGCCGCGATGTACCCGGGCGCGAACCATTTGAGCCCCAACATGAACACGGCATACAGGCCGAGGAAGAGAAGCCCGCCGATGAAGGTCTTCCGCCGGAGTTCCGGACGGCACTGGACGGACGCAATCGCACCTAGGGCCAGACTGGTGAGGACTGGGTAAATAGGGTTCCAAGGTAGGAAAAAAAGAGGCACGAATGCCACAAACGGCAAAATCAGCGCCGCAAGATGAAGCCGGTGCATCGGCGCATGGCGTTCTGCAGGACTGACTGGAACGAGATACTGCCGGGTGATGGTGCTGTAAAAAACAGTACCAATCCCGCCGATGGCGAACGCGAAGATCAGGCTCTCGATGTCGAAACCGGTACGCCGCGCGAGTTCGAAAAGGCTGGGCGGGTTCCAGTACGCCGGCACGAAGAGGGGTTCCGTCAACCCAAAGAGAGTCGTCGCGAGGCTGGCCTGCCACATCGGCGTGCGAAGCCTGGGATTGGCCAGATAGAGGACGAGCCAGGGCACCAGGAAGGCACACGACCAGATGAGCCACACGTAATGCTGTTTCACCGCACTCTCCTTTGGCAATCAGGAGCGCGGTGGAAGATGACCGCCTTGGAGCGGGCACCCAGCAGCGTCGATCGCCAGAGACGACCGTAATCCTCTCGGCGTCGCCCGCCGCGAACGCAATTGCCCGACTCACAGCACGACCGGCTTGTCCGGCAATTCGTTGCGATTGTCCGCCGCAGCAGGGAAATGCTCCGTGAGCTTTCGTAACACCGCCTGAATGCCATGGACCACACCCTCTTCGTAGTTGGCTGATTTGAATGCCGTTTCCATATCGTGGCAAATCGCCTCCCATTCGTTCGAGCCCGCTTTCGCGTGAATTCCCCGATCGGCGACGATTTCCACCTGTCGGTCGGCCAGCAGCAGATAGATCAGTACACCGCTGTTGTGCTCGGTGTCCCACATCCGAAGTTGCGAGAACAGGTCGATGGCACGCTCTCTGGCGGACTGCCCGTTGAAGAGCGGAGCGCCGTCGAGCGCGCCCTCCACAACGAAGCGGACTTCACCCAGATGGGATGTTTCGCTTGCCTTGATGGCTTGCTCGATCGCGTCCAGGGTGGCGCGCGGGAAAGCGCGGTTGACCTGCCGTTGGGTCATGGCGAAATGCCGCAAGATGCGTTTGATGTCCATGGCTAAAACCTCCCGGAGGCACCGCCTCCGCCAAATCCACCGCCACCGCCACCAAAGCCGCCGCCCCCTGAGCGACCCCCACCAAATCCCCTGTAACGGCCGCCACCGTGCATGCCGCCATGTCGGCCCAGGTTGACACCCAGCAAAGTGATCAGAAAAGCAATGCCTCCGGCGAAAGCTGCAGCAAATGCCGCGCCCATGATCAGCCAGCCCAGGACAGCGAGCAGCCCGCCAGTCACCAAGGCGCCGGGAAGGCGACCGAGCGCTGAACGAAGCACGCCACCGACCACCAGCGCCAGCAGAAACACAACCGGTAACAGTTGCCCGAGGTTCTTGCCGTCCGGCCTCGCAGCGCTTTGCTTGGGTAATGGCAGCGGTTCCCCGTCAATAACGCGCATCATCTGATCGATACCGGCGCTGACGCCGCCAAAGAAGTCTCCTTCCTTGAGCCGCGGCGCGATCACCTCGCTGACGATGCGCTTGGCGGTGGCGTCATTCAAGGCCCCTTCGACTCCGTAGCCGACTTCGATCCGCAGTGTGCGGTCGTCCTTGGCGACGAGCAACAAAGCACCATCGTCCACCTTCTTGCGCCCCAGCTTCCATTGCTCGACAACCCGCAAGGCGTACTGTTCAATCTCTTCGGGCTTGGTGGTCGAGACGATCAGCACGGCGATCTGCGTGCCTTTCTTGATCTCAAAAGCCCGCAGACTTTGTTCCAGACCTGACTGCTGCTCAGCCGTCAGTGTGCCGGTCAAATCGGTCAGACGCGCCTTGAGTGGAGGCACGGGCACGAAACCGTCAGCGGCATAGGTTGGCATGAACGCCACCAAGGCCATCAGCCACAGCATGAACAACCCCCTGGCGATGCCAGCTCCGGCAAGGCTGGTTGTCTTCATGGCGAACTCGCGGGCTTATTTGTCCCCGTGCCAAAGGTCACCGCAGGTGGCACCGCGATGGCCTTTTCGTCACCCACCGTGAAATTAGCCTTAACCGAGTAGCCGAACACCATGGCCGTCAGGTTGCTTGGAAAGGACCGCACGGTGACGTTGTAGTCCTGAACCGATTTGATATAGCGATTGCGCGCGACAGCGATGCGATTTTCGGTACCCTCCAGCTGGGCCTGGAGATCGCGATAGCCAGCATTTGCCTTAAGGTCGGGATACCTTTCGACCACCACCAGTAGTTTAGAAAGGGCACCTGATAACTCTTTCTGCGCGGCTTCGAACCTGGCGAACGCCTGTGGGTCGTTAACCAACTCCGGCGTCGCGGTGATGGCGGTCGCCTTGGCCCGCGCATTGGTCACGGCTACCAGCGTGTCCTGCTCGTACTTAGCGTAGCCCTTGACCGTGTTGACCAGATTGGGCACCAGATCCGCCCGTCGCTGGTACTGGTTCAGCACCTCGGACCAACTGGCCTTTATTTGTTCGTCGGTGGACTGGAACGTGTTGTAGCCGCACCCGGACAAACCGAGCACGAGCGTTGCCACGAGAGCGAGAAGAAACTTGCGCATGGTCATGATTCCTGTTGGTTTCAGTTACGGCGATAGGTGATTCCATTCGGGCCTGCTCCCACCTTGAATGTTGCCGTGACCCGCTGGCTTGTCGTATCAATCGCAGACACGGTTCCCGCCTCGATGTTGGTCACAAAAGCCGTCTTGCCGCTGCTGTCGACGACGACTCCATGGGCACCAGGGCCGGTAGTCACCGTGGTAGTGACCTTGCGGCTGGCGAGATCAATCACCGAAACTTTGTCGTCCCAGGCCTTTTCACTCCCCTGATTGGCTACATACATGGTTTTGCCATCCGAAGTTGCGTAGAGCTGTATTGGATTGCGTGCGACATCGACCATGCCGATGACCCGGCGCGTTGCGACATCAATGATGGCCACCCTGTTCTCGTCGCGCAGCGACACATAGACCTGTCGCCCATCGGGTGTAAACCCAACCTGTACCGGTGCTTTGCCGACCAGGATACGCCCGACCACCTTCAGCGTTGTCGTGTCCACCACCGACACACTGCCATCTCCGACGTTGGCCACATACAGTTCACGTCCGTCCGGACTGGGACGAAGGCCGTGAGGCGACGCTCCCGTGCCGATCTTCCCAATGACCGTACGGCGCGCAAGGTCGAGCACAGTAATCGCGTTTTCCTCAGAGCTCGTCACAAAGGCTCGCTGGCCCTCACGGTCTGTGATCACATGAGCCGGATGTTTCCCGGCCGGTAGTGTGGCAATAGGTTTTTCCAGATTACGGACATCGAAAATCAACAGCTTTCCCTCGTCGTTATCGGGCTGCATCTTTTGCATGCCTTGCATGTTTTGCTGCTCGTGACCCTCGGCGGCCATCCCAACTGACAGCAGGAAGGCCCCGTCGGGTGTGATCTGGACGTTGTGGGGAACGATAGACGTCTTGAATGTTCGAACCAGTCCAGTCGCCAACGTGATTTCACTAATAGAAGCGTCGCGCTCGTTGGCGGTGTAGATGAAGCCACTCAAGGGTGCGGCGCTGCAAACGCCCGTGGCAATCATCAACGTCAGCGCACTTGCGCAGAGAATGGTTTTCTTGATCAGCTTGTTCATGGCATGTCCTTCATGTTGACTTGTTCTATCTTTAGGGTAGGTGGTGCCAGAATGATGTTTGTGTTTCTTGATCTCAGCGACCAAAGCGGCGCACGAAGAAGTTGTAAACAGGCACATACACCAGCCCGGCGTAGGCGCCGTACAGGAAGCTCTCGACCAGCCCGACGAAAAATCCCTGCAGCGTGAGCCACTTGAAGCCCGGCAGCACCTGCTCGAGGAATGCGTGCATGTGCAGGCTCGCTGGGGTGGCGAGCCCATAGCTCACGCAAACCAGGAACGAGATCAATGTCGTGGTGGCAAGCGACCACGAAACAACCTTGATATTGAGCATGAAGTTCTCCTAATGACGATGGGAGCCGGAGGTGTCCGCAGGGGACGTAGGACGGGAACCTCCAGTCCGTCCGAGGGCATCATCCGGACTGCGGTGGCCGTTTCCATGCGAGCCGTGGCCGCCATGGCCGCCGTGTCCGAAAAGGTGCATGGCAACGAAGGCCACGCCGAAAAGTACCCAAATCCAGTTTTCTGACAGCCAGGTCATGTTCTGCTCCTTGGTGTGAAAGTTTGTTTAGTCATGCGGTATTTACGAGGTGTAGCGGTTTGTCGCGCGGGCTGGCCTTTCATGCGCCGGCTTCCTCGCGCATCGGCTGCTGGGCGCACCAGCCAGGGCGCGCCAGCAGCATGAACAGCGTGAGGGCCAGCGGCAGCGTGAGCCAGCCGAAGCTCTGTTGTGCCAGCGCGCCAAACAGCCAGCCGCCGGCCGCTGAACCGAGCGTCTGGCCAAAGCCGGCCGCCGCCGCGAGTCCGCCCATCGTGGCGCCCAGTTTCTGGCGCGAGGCTCCGGCCGCAAGGAAAGTGATAGCGGGAAGGACCAACCCCGTTCCGGCCGATGTCAGGCTGACACCCAGATACATCCAGCTGTCGGCGCGGTGCAGCGCCATGATCGCCAAACCTGCCATGCCGATCAACAGCCCGAACGCAATCAAGACCCGCGCAGGCACCTTGTCGAGCAATGACGTGAAGAACAGCATGGCGTTGATGACCAGCATCACCAAGCTGCATTCAGCGAACATCAGCGCGATCTGCTGGGTCGAGAGGTTGGCATGCTGCTGCCCTTGCAACACAATGCCGAGTTCGAAGCCGGACAGCACAAACATGACCGCACCGCTGAGCCAAAGTAGCGCGGCAACACCGCGTTGCCTGGTTGGACCGGGAACGAATTTGGCCATCGGTAACTGGCGAACTGGCAGCGTCCAGGCAAGTCCGAGCATGATCACGGCCCCCAATCCGGCAGAGAGTACGACGACGAGGCTTGCCGAAAGGGGCGCCTGGTTGCCACCACTTCTTAGCCAGCCAGTCAGGCCATCGGCCAGGGCGTTCAGCGCCGGCCCGAACAAAAAGCCGATCAGCGAGGCCGCGCTCAACCAGGCAAAGCGCCGCGCCCGCAGCGCCTGCGGGGTATGCTCAGCGACGAGCGCCGAAACGACCGGTACCACGGCGGCCACGCACAGCCCGGCCGCAACGCGCAACACATAGATGGCCGACAGACTACCCAGCGTTGGTACAAGCAGGAGCAGCAGGCTCACAACATAACCGACCATGCCGGTCACAAGGATGCGAGGGCGCCCCACGCGGTCCGAGACCGTTCCCCACAAGGGGGCGCCTACCAGCACACCGGCTGCATAAGCGCCACTCAGGAACCCGACATGCCGCGCCACCTCAACGGCATCGGCTTGCGGCATCTGTTGCGCCAGCCAGGCAGGTAGCACGGGCAGCAACCCGCCGTATCCGGCCGAAACGACAAAAACCGCTGCAGCCAGAAGCGCCAGTTGTATCGGGCGAAGGGCTTGCGGCTCGGGCATGCCAGCCGGGATGGCCGGCACGGCCGACATCACGCCTCCCGCTCGCACTCGCGGGCGCGAACCGGCCGACTCACTGACAGCCACCACCGCACGGCGTTGATCGTGGTATGCGGACTTCATGACGCTCCGTAGAGCATCGTGAACAGGTGCTCCTCGGCAGCGTCGCGCTGCACGCGCCACTGCTCAAGCGACCCGGCAATCAATTTGCCTGTCGCTTCTTCGCGCCGCCGCCACGGGTTATTTTCAGAAGCAGGTAGCCGGTTCTCACGAGCCCACGCCGCGGCGTACGTCACCCAAGCCATCGCCGGGGTGATCTGCGGCGAGAACATGTAGCGCTGCAGGCGCATCGGATGGCCCCACTTTTGCATGAATGCCGATACCGGGTTCGCACTCCACTTGATCCAAGGGCTAACCCAGGTGCGATAAGCCAACTCATTCCATCCGGAGACTGCCGCCACTTTCTCAAAGGCCTTGTGCGGGTAGTTGTACTGCAAGTCTTCGATGCCTCGCTCTTCAAACCAGACCTTGTGCCGCGCCGGGGGAGTGTCGGGGCCGGAGCGCTTGCCTGACCCGTGTACCGATTGTCTTTCTACCGGCTCACCGATCTTCATCTCATACAGTCCGGGATCCAGATCCTTGAATCCCTCGATGTTTTCCAAAATGGCGCGGTGCTCGTGCTGGGCGACGCTGGCCGAGACAAAGATGCCCAAGTGCCCTACATGGGGATTCAGGAGGAATACGATGCGTTGACCAGCAGCCTTCAGGGCCTCGGTGGTCGGGTAAATTGCAGGCAGCCAGGCCAGCGCCTGGTGCGGCGGCGTGATGTTGTCGCCGCTGGAGGCGAAAATCACCAGCGGATTGCGAATACGCTTCAGGTCCACGACACAGTCGGGCTGCGATGCCATGTTGCACGGATCGAGCAGCACCTGGCCTTGCTCCAGCCTGTTGCCGATGAACAGGTTTTCGACGGTGGCGAGTATTTCTTCGCGGCTGAGAAAGAAGTAGCTCGACCACCAGCGCTCGAATTCGAGGAAGCGTTCTCGCTCCGTATCGACATGGGCATACAGGTCGTAGTTTTTCTGCCACCAAGTGTTGGCCGGGTTCAGTCCCTCGAAGTTCTGTACCAGCCAGGCGCCGTCGAGCCGTCCGCCGCCGAGATCCGCCATCAGGTGGGTCAGCCACTCGCCGCCCAGCAAGCCGCCGGCAAGGCGCATCGGGTTCACGTCTTCGGCCCCGGCCCAGTACGACAGCGGCGAGCCGTTGAGAACGGCAGGGCCGTCGAGGCCCTCGCATTCAGCGGCCAGCAGTGCCACGGCCCAGCCGCCCTGGCAGTTGCCATACAGCACCGGCGCAACGCCGTGGCGGCGCGCAATCTCCTCAACGAACGCGCGAAGGGCATGGATCACATCCTCGAGCGTCTGGCCGGGACAAGGCTCGGGGTAGAACATTGCGAAATAGGTCGGGTGGCCTTCATGCAGCGCCACGCCGACCTCGGAGTCGTGCTTGAAGCCACCGATGCCGGGTCCGTGGCCGGCGCGCGGGTCAACGACCATCACCGGCCGCAGGTCTTGCCGCTCGAAATTGCTCGCATGGGTAGGACCACAACGCGTGATGCGCAGCAGCGCATAGTTGGCCGGCCGGTCGAACTGCCGCGCGTCGAGCACCAGTTCATGCTCGAAGTCGAGCAAGGGCGGCTGACCGGCGCGTTCGTGCGCCAGCATGTTGTCTCCACGCTCGCGCAGTGTGTCGAAGAAAAGTGCGCTGCGCTGCCACATGTCGAGGATGTATTCAGGCAACGCGTCCAACGTGTCAGGCTCACTCGGGACAGGCCCCTTGGCGTTGACGTCGAGCGGTGTCGACGGCGCATCGGTTCGGGGCATCCGGCGGAGAGTTGCAGAGAAAATCGAGTCAGGTGGTTGTTTCTTGGTCATGGCAGCCGTCGTTGTTCACTATGGGTTTGGCGTGGGGCGATCCGGCGGCATCACGGATGCATGTGTCGCCGGGTGAAGGCAGTGATGTGCGGCCTGCGGCATGCTTGCTCGCGAGAACCTGATAGATGCTCCGTTCGAGCCAGTAGAGTGCCAGGGCCAAGGTCCAAGGTCCAAGGAAGGGCAAAAGACACTATCAGCCACTTGAAATCCGAACCAATAATGAAGTTCACTACCGCCATCAATCCGATGGAGGTCAACCCAGCAAGCGCCACGGCGCCCGCAACGCCGCGAACTCGGGTGCGAAAGGTAGTAACCGCTACGTAGAAGGTCAACAGGCCGGTGGCGAACATAAAGCCGCCCATCACCGAAAATACGCGACGAAGCCAGATCAGCAGACCCGGCACAGTCGCCTGAAGCTCTACCAACGACGCCTCCATGAAGCGCGCGTCTTCTGGCAGCAAAGGCGGCCGCAGGAATACGAAGTACAGCCCGAGCGTCATTAAGATCGTGCCGCCGAGCGCCAAAACCGTGGCCGAGTAAGGTCGAAGTTGCATGGGCACCTTTGTTGGTGTCGCCTTCAATTGGTTCGCTCATGCCGACACACCCCTGGAAACCTGCGCGTCCGCTGTCGGTGGGCTTTGCGTCCGTGCGCTCTTGATGCCCGCTAGCTTGGTGCGCTTGAGCATCAGCGCATTGATCGCCACCACGGCCGAGCTGCCCGACATCGACAGCGCCGCGACCTCGGGCGACAGCGTGAAGGGATAGAAGACGCCGGCCGCCAGCGGGAAAGCGATCACGTTGTAGCCGACTGCCCACCACAGGTTCTGGTGCATCTTGCGCAGGGTGGCGCGCGACAGCTCGATTGCCCCGACCACGTCGTACGGGTCGCTTTTCATCAAAATGACCTGAGCGCTTTCCATCGCGACATCGGTACCCGCGCCGATCGCGAAGCCGACATCGGCCTGGGTCAGCGCCGGCGCGTCGTTGATGCCGTCACCGACCATGCCGACCTTGTGGCCCTGGTCCTGCAGCTCCTTGATCTTGGAGGCCTTCTGGCCTGGCAGCACATCGGCGAGCACGATGTCAATGCCCAGTTCCTTGCCGATACGCTCGGCCGTGGCCTGGTTGTCGCCCGTAATCATCGCAACCTTGACTCCGCGCTCCTGCAGCTTGGCGATTGTCGCCATGGAGGTTGGCCGCACGGCGTCGGCGATGGCGATCAGGCCAATGAGCTTGCCTCCCCGAGCGACGTGAACCACGGTGCGGCCACCGCCTTGAAGCCTGGCGGACTCGGCGGCAAGGGCCTCCAGTGCGACGCCTTCGGACTGCATCAGCTTGAGGTTGCCGAGCAGAACCACTTCGCCGCTGATCGTGGCGCGGGCGCCCTGCCCGTCAATGTTGGTGAAACCAGAAGCGATCTCGGTCGGCGTGGTGCCCGCCCGTTTGAGCACCGCCAAGGCCAGCGGGTGTTCGGAAAACTTCTCGACGGCGGCCGCGGTCGCCAGCAACTTTTCCTCGCTGACGCCTGGTGCGGGGACCATCTCGACGACATCGGGCTGCCCGAGCGTCAGCGTGCCGGTCTTGTCGAACACGATGACCGTAAGCTTGGTGGCGTTCTCCAGCGCGGCGGCGTTCTTGAAAAGGATGCCGTTCATCGCCCCGAGTCCGGTGCCCACCATGATCGCCATCGGCGTGGCCAGTCCGAGCGCGTCAGGGCAGGCGATCACGAAAACCGTGATCGTCAGCGTCAGCGCGAACAGCAGCGGCTGGCCCATGACCCAGAACCAGACGCCGAAGGTGATCAGACCAATGGCAATGGCAGCCAGAACCAGCCATTGCGAGGCCTGGTCGGCCAGCAACTGCCCCGGCGCCTTGGAGTTCTGGGCTTCCTGGACCAACTTGACGATTTGGGCCAGCGCCGTGTCGGCTCCGACCTTGGTGGCCTTGTAGCGGAAGCTGCCGCTTTTGTTGATCGTGGCGCCAATGACGGAATCTCCGACCACCTTCTTCACTGGCATTGATTCGCCGGTCAGCATGGATTCATCGACTTGCGAGCCGCCCTCAAGGATCTCGCCGTCCACCGGAATCTTGTCACCCGGCTTGATGATCACCGTTTCGCCGGCCAGCACCTCGGCGGTCGGCACCTTGGTTTCGACGCCGCCGCGCAGCACAGTGGCCAGCGGCGGGGCCAGGTCCATCAAGGCGCGGATCGCGTCCGAGGCACCTGCGCGCGCGCGCATCTCCAGCCAATGCCCGAGCAGGATAAAGACCAGCAGCACGGCCGCTGCTTCATAAAACACCTCGCCCTCGTAGAAAAAGGTGGCGCCCACGCTGAAGACGTAGCCTGTGCCAACCGAGAGGACCACCAGGGTCGCCATGTTGGCCACCTTGTTGCGGGCAGCGCGCCAGGCGGCGATGAAGAAGGGCCAGCCCGGATAGGCGACGGCACCGGTTGCAACGATGAAGAGGAACAGCTTGCGTTCAAGGCCGAACGGCGGCGCAAAGTCGCCGAACATGCTGCCCATCGGCGAGTACAGGAACACCGGAATGGCGAACAGCAGGGCCACGAAGAAGCGGTTGCGCATGTCGTTGGCCATGTCCTGCATCGACATGCCTGCTCCATGGCCCATGTCATGCATCATGTCGCTCGTTGCCTTTGCGGACGCGGCACCGTGACCCTCATGCGCGCTGTGTTCGCCGTGACCCGAGGGGGCATCGTGCCCCGGTGCCGCAGTCTTGGCCACTGCCCCCTGGCCGCCGTGCGCCGCGTGATCCCCATGTGCCGTGTGGCCGGCATGAGCATCCCCAGTCATCTTGTGATCCACCGGATCGCAGACATGGGCGGGAACGAGTTCACCGCGGCAGTGGTAGCCGCAATCGATGATGCGCTGCCCGATTGCCTGCAGCGAGGTCTGCGTTTCGTCGTAGTGCACGGTAGCGCTTCCAGCCACGTAGTTCACGTCCACATGGTGGACGCCGGGTAGCGTTGCGAGCTGCCGCTCGACGCCCGCCGCGCTCAGCGTAGAGACGAGTTCGCCGACTTCGACGGTGCTTGTTTTCATGGTTTTTCCTTGGAGGGCAGGTTTCAGCGCGCCAGCCGCCTGGCGTCGATGCAGTCCGGCGTGAATTCGAACGCGATGTCCGTATCGGGCTGGACAAGCTTGTTTTTCTTGCCGGCGTAATGCAGCCGGGACAGGATGTCGCGCATCAGGTTCAGGCGCGCCAGGCGCTTGTTGTCGGCCAGCACGATGCGCCACGGCGCGACTGCGGTGTGCGTTCGCAGCAGCATCGCATCGCGGGCCTCGGAGTACGCCTTCCAGTGCTTGACAGCAACGGCGTCGATCGGACTGGTCTTCCACTGCTTGAGCGGGTCGCGCTTGCGTTCTTCGAGTCGCCGTACCTGCTCGGTCTTGCTGACGTCGAGGTAATACTTCAGCAGCTTGATGCCCGAGTTGACCAGCATCTCCTCGAACTTCGGAACCGATTGCATGAACTCTTCATGCTGTTCCTTGGTACAAAACCCCATCACATGCTCGACACCCGCGCGGTTATACCAGCTGCGGTTCAAGAGTACGAATTCCTCGGCTGTCGGCAGGTGGGCGACGTAGCGTTGAAAGTACCATGCGCCACGATCCCGATCCGAAGGCTTGCCAAGAGCCACGACGCGCGTTTCGCGCGGGCTCAGGAACTCGACAATGCGCTTGATGCTGCCATCCTTTCCGGCTGCGTCACGCCCTTCCAGCAGCACCAGAATCTTGTCGCCGCAACCGATAAAGTGCCGCTGCAGCTTGACCAACTCTACCTGCAACAGGTGCAGTTGCGCTTCATAATCTTCGAGCGAAATGGAATGAGTTTCCAGCTCAGGAACGTTCGCCTTGGTGGCACTTCCCACAGCTTCCCCTGTCCGTTTTTCGGATTTTTTGTGATCTTTCTTGCTCATGATGCCACCTGCCCATTAATTGCAGAGGGGCGAAAATTGGCTTGGTAGCCTAGCTTCGCGATGGTGGCCTCGATCTGCAAGGCGCTGACGCGCAACGGATCCACCTTCAGGATGGCTTTCCCAGAGTGCAATGACACTTGAATGTCGCTCACGCCATCAATATTCTGTAGCGTTCGCTGCACCCCGCCGACATAACCGCCGCAGGTCATGCCGTGAATGTCGAAAGTCATGGATTGCATATCGGTTTCTCCTTGAGTGAAGAGTCCGTGGTCAGGCGTTTGGTACAACGCCAAAGAGCAAGGGCGTGGTGGAGGTCATCCACGGGAGGCGCTCGAGAGCAATAGAGTTGGTTGCTGGCATGGTTTATTCCGTGGGGGAAACAGGTTCAAGTTGAGGCGTCACTTTGGTACGGTGTCTTGATCAAGCAATGCCTTGTGCTGCTCATACTCTTCGGGCTTGATCTCCCCATTGGCCAGACGGCGACGCAATACTTCATGCGGTGTCTCCCGCCCGCGGTCGTGGCGACGCTCCGACCTGCCCCTGCCACTGAACAGGATCGACACAACCAGGATGATCCAGAAAATCCACCAGAAGGCGTGCATGCCAACCATGTAGTAACCGTAGTCTTGAAACATTCTTATTCCTCCAGTTAATCAGGTTTCATCGCTGTCAGCGGCAACCGCAACCCCCCGTGCTGCCGCTGTGGCAGCCCGAGGCTTTCGGCGGCGAGGCCGGAGAAGAAGTTGAAGCGTCTGTGGCCAGCTTCGCGGGGTAGCCCGCGCCCGTCAAAGCCGTCATGAGGGAATCGCCGCCTGGCGCCAGCTCACCGCTCACCCGGACACGGCCAGACGTAAGATCGACCTCCACACCGCCGACACCCGGCAGCGACTGCAACGCCTGCGTGACGTGCTTGACGCATGAGCCACAGCTCATGCCCTCGACTTGCAGATCAATCGTGTTCATATGTCAAACTCCTAAAAAAATTAAATGAAAATCGCCGGAAAAAGCCCAGGTCATCTTTTGGACACGGAGTCAGCTGTCGGCTCGGCTTTGCCCATGCGAGGGATAAACCGGGGCGTGCGCTGGGCATAACGCTCGAACGCTTCGCCAAATTGCGCGCGCATCTCGGCTTCTTCTGTCAGCGCCAGGCGCCCGTACATCACCAGCAGGACGGGGAACATGACCAGGGTCAGCAGCGTCGGCCACTGCAGCAAAAATCCCAGCAGGATCAGGACAAACCCCACGTACTGGGGATGGCGAATCACGGCATAAGGCCCGGTCGTCGCCAGCGCATGCTCCCGCTGGGCGTGGTACAGCACATTCCAGGCACTGGACAGCAGGATGAAGCCCCCGGCGAGAAATAAGTAGCTGGCAAGATGCAGGACACCAAAGTGCGGATCACCTTTTTCGCCCAGCAAGGTCGACCACAGGTGACCGTTATCGTGGGACAAGATGTCCAGTCCCGGATACCTGGTCTGCAGCCAACCTGAAAGCAGGTAGATGGTCAAAGGAAAGCCATACATCTCGACGAACAAGGCCACGACAAAAGCGGCAAAAGACCCAAAGGTCCGCCAGTCCCGCGCCGTTGCCGGTTTAAAAAAACTGTAGGCAAACATGATGAAAATTGCCGAATTGATGACGACAAGCAGCCAAAGTCCGTAGGCGGGGGTTTCATGGTTCATCACTATTCTCCAATCTTGGGTGGCTGCGACGGTGCGGACGTTTCCGGGTGCTGCTGGCCATCGTGGTTGTGTCCCTGTCCACCATGTCCGTGGTGCATGAAGATGTGCATCAGCGGGCAGGCCAACAGGAGCAGGAACGGCAGTGCGCCAAAAAAGTGCGCGCGGTGCTCGCTGATCAGGAAATACGCAGCAATCGCGCCGAAAACGAACAGGCCGATCGAATAGCGCGAGCGCCAGAAGGGCTTCGGCCCGGAGGCATGTTGGGAATGGTCGTGGATCATTTGAATATCTCCTGAACTGAACTTGCTTAAAGCCTGCGGGCCGCTTTTAGCCTTGCACGCGAAAGTTGATCATCATTCCGGCGTCCTCGTGTTCGAGGTTGTGGCAATGGAGCAGATAGGTCTGATCGCCAGGAAAGTCATGGGTGAAATCGATGGCAATGCGCACCGTTTCGCCCGGCCAAACCAGCACGGTGTCCTTCCAGCCCAGGTCGCCCGCCGTGCGCCCCTTGCCAAATCGCGCCGAAGATGACACCTGGGCTGGACTGTTAAGCCGCTCCAGCACCTGGAATGAAAAGCCGTGAATGTGCATCGGGTGCGGCATGCCTAGAGTCGGGTTGCTGATACTCCAGACCTCCACCGCGCCACGCTTCACATCAAACGCGATCTCGTCCATGACAAAAGTGCGCCCATTGATGAGAAAGCGCATGTTTTTCAGCGACAGTTCAATCTTGCGCTGCGTGGCGCCTTGGAGGGGAATGGCGGAGACCTTGGAAAGCATGGCTGGCAGCCTGGCAACGATGCGTTCTCCAGCCGTGACCGAGAGCTTGAGCACATTGAACTCGCTACCCAGCGGTAGCCGTGATGAGGCCACGCCAGGCGCTGCATGCCCGCCGCCATGCGCCATTCCCGCCATGCCGGGCATGGCGGGTCCTTCGTTTTCCATGGGATCGAATGCCAGGCTTTTGAGAAAGATGTCCGCGCCAATCTGCGCTTGGCCGGCGTCCAACAGGACATCGAGACGCTCTCCTGGGGCGAGAAAGGCTTCGGTCACCGTTTCCGGCCGCTCGATCAGGCCGCCATCGGTGCCGATGACGGTGAACTTCAGCTGTTTTTTGCCGGTGACGAAGGCAAGCCGGTAGATGCGTGCGTTGGAGCCGTTGAGGAGCCGAAGGCGGTAGGTGCGCGGGGTGACAGTCTGTACGGCATTGGGCGTCAGGTTGGCGAGCACCACGTCGCCCAGCCAGCCCATCATCGACTCCTGGGCGTTGGGCTGGTAGCGCAGTTTGCCTTGCGCGTCGAACTGCTTGTCCTGGATCACCAGGGGCAGATCAGTCACGCCCAGTCGCAGATCCAGTGCCTTGGCCAGGCGGCGCTGGTCGTCGTCGTCCACCAGGAAAAAGCTCGCCAGACCGTTATAAGCCTGCTTCGCGGTCAACCCGTGCGCATGCGTGTGGTACCAGTAAGTGCCGCCGCGGTTTCGCACCGTGAAGTCGTAGTCGTAGCGGCCACCCGCAGCGATGGTATTAACCGGATGACCGTCCATGGCGGCGGGCGTGTGCAGGCCGTGCCAGTGGATGATGGTCGGCTCCGGCAGCGCGTTGTCCAGGCTGGCCGTAAAGCGCGACCCACTCTCGATGCGCAGGATGGGATTTTGGTAGGCCTTGCCCGCGTGTTCGGTCTGGTAAAGCAAAAACGGCGAAGAGATTGGCGTTTTGGGGCCGGGCAGGATCGGAAAATTCGCTGCGGTGGCGCGAATCTTCAAAGGCCCCGCGACATCGAGCACGCCGAACGGACCGCTGTTACCGGGCACGAAAAGCTTTTGCCGGAAGTTGGCAGTGTCGACGGGATCAAGGGGGTAGTGGCGAAATGGCACTGCGGCCACTTCCTGGCTGTGACCCGCGCCGGAATACATCCAGGCGGCCACGCCGGCGAGCTGAAACAATTGTCTTCTTTTCAACATAGGACTTTTCTTTTCTAACCTTCAACGCTTCCCGCCAGGTCGTCAAACCCGGCGGCAAGCAAAACAAAATAGGGTGCGGGCCGTTGGGCTCACCGCCTTGCGCGATGGCTGCAAATTTCCCTAGGCGGGAGTTGGTCAACGTATCAATCGATTGGACAACCACGCAAAGAAAGCACCGGCAAAAAAGGCCCAGGTGCTCAGTACGAGGAGCGCCATCAGGAATTCCTGCCATGCGAATGGTCGCGGCTGCACCATGGTGCTGAAGTCCATGCCATGGAACAGGCTGTTCATGAAGCCCAGGAACGGGGCGGGTGCCAAGGCCCAGACCAGCGCGCACAGGGCATAAAACAGCCCGACGGTGATGGCCAGAGCAAAGCCCGTGCGAAGCGGCGTCATGGCATGGGCTTCTTTATTTGGCGGGTGCCGCCGGCATACGGTCCATCATCATTTTCATCATGGTCTGCATCATTTCCATGCGCTTTTCCATCATCTGCTGGTGCGCGCCCATATCGCCCATATCGCCCGTCATGCCTGGCATGCCCTTCATGCCCTTCATGCCGCCCTTGCCGGCGCCGGACATGCCCTCCATCATGGTCATGCCGTCCTGCATGGTTTTCATGTGTTCTGCCATCAGCTTGCTGCGCTCTTCAGGGGTCTTGGCGCTCATCATCTTGTCGTGCATGGCCTGCATCGTTTTCATCTGCGCATCCATCTGGCCCATCTGGCCAGGTGAGCCCATGCTGCTGGCAGACGCGGTGCCCATGGGCATCATCGTCGGAGCCGTGTTGCAGGCGGTCAATGCGATGGCGGCGGTGAGGGCAATGGCAAGAGGAATGAATCGAAAATGGGTCATGACAGACTCCTGGTTAGGTGACAAAAAAATGGAATACGGTGTGCTGTGCCTTGGGTAGGCATCGACGCTGCTGGTGCAAGGCTCAAGTCTGCTTTGCGCGCCGGGGGCACAAAAGCAAATTGGAGGGAGATACGAACGCAGGCCACAGAGCGCGAGGCTCAGGGTCAAACGTCGGAAGGCCGCTAAATGGCCAGTCGCGAGAAGCGAACGCGGATGGGCAGCCCAGGCGTGGTCGGCTGCTCCTCATCCAGTTGGCGAAGCGTTGGAACGACGGGTGCTACTCTGCCCCAGAGAACCAGAACGAGGAACGCTGGACCGGGATCGGTCTGGGCGACCGTCGAGTCCTGCTTGGGGAAAGAGCGCGTGCCATCGTCGCAAACCTTCAGGCACGGCGCCTTGAAGTGCGGCTCATCAACGCCATCGGCAACGGCTCCCGTGTGACCGGGCAATATCACGGATGCATGCGCAGCAGCTTCGGAAGATGCGGCTGTGGCAACGTGGGAGTGCGTTTGACGCGCTTCCAGCAGGCACGCATTCGCAACTCCTGAAGCCAACGCAAACAACCACACCAGCAACACCATAAATATGGTGCTGCGCCTGGCGCGGGTGTTGGAAAAAAGCTTCATGGTGGTTGAGGTCACAGAGGTTTCATCCTACGCGCATTGGGTAACTAATAATTGATTCACATCAACAAACGCGGCATCAGCTTACAAGCTTGGCAATCAAACGCCGAGTCCATCAGCCAGAGCAAGCCCAAGCCAGGCTTAGCTAAACCACTGCACGGCGCCTCCAGAAGCGGCCCGATGTCCGCTGAGTTTCTCGCGGCCTGCGCATCAACAGGTACACCGCTGGAATGACGAACATTGACAGCAGCGGAGCAGTGATCATGCCCCCCACCATGGGCGCGGCGATGCGTTGCATGACCTCGGAGCCCGTGCCGGTGCCCCACATGATCGGCAGCAAGCCGGCCAAAATAACGGCCACTGTCATGGCCTTGGGCCGAACGCGCAAGACAGCACCCTCTCGGATGGCATCAAGCAGATCTTCAGCACTGGTCTTGCCCTGCGCAATGCGTTCATCCCAGGCAGACCGCAGGTACAGCAGCATGATCACCCCGAACTCAGCAGACACACCAGCCAGCGCGATAAACCCGACTGCGCCTGCAACCGACAGGTTGTAGCTCAGCAGGTATAGCAGCCAGATGCCGCCCACCAGTGCAAACGGTAGCGTTGCCATGATCAGCGCCGCCTCGTCAAAACGCTTGAAGGTCAGGTACAGCAGCACAAAAATGATCATCAACGTGAACGGCACCACGATTTTCATTTTGGCCGTTGCCCGCTCCAGAAATTCGAACTGGCCCGACCAGGAAATCGAATAACCCGGCGGGAGCTTGATTTTTTGAGCCACGGCCTTTTGCATGTCCTGCACGGCAGAGCGCAGATCGCGGTCCCGAATGTCCACGTAGATCCATCCTGACAGACGCGCGTTCTCGCTGCGTAGCATGGGCGGCCCGTCGGTGATGCGGATGTCGGCCACGTCGGACAGCACCACACGCTGGCCACGCTCCGTGACGAAAGGCAAACTGCGCAGCGCCTGCATTGAATCGCGAAGCTCACGGGGGTAGCGCATGTTGATCGGGAAACGCTGCAGGCCCTCGACCGTTTCACCAATGTTCTCGCCACCAACGGCCGAGCTGATCACTGACTGGACATCGGCAATGTTCAAGCCAAAGCGGGCGGCGGCGTCCCGCTTGATGTTGACGTCCACATAACGCCCGCCGGTGAGCCGCTCTGCCAGTGCGCTGCTCACGCCCGGTACGTCTTTCAAGGCGCGTTCAATCTCGCCGGCGAGTTTGTCGATGATTTCCAGGTCCGTCCCTGCAACCTTGACGCCCACCGGGCTCTTGATGCCGGTGGCCAGCATGTCGATGCGGTTGCGGATCGGTGGCACCCAGATGTTGGACAAGCCGGGCACTTGGACAATGCGGTCGAGTTCCTCGACCAGTTTGTCCTGGGTCATGCCGGGGCGCCACTGGTCTTTTGGTTTGAACTGGATCGTCGTTTCAAACATCTCCATCGGCGCCGGATCGGTGGCGGTTTCAGCGCGCCCAGCCTTTCCATAAACACTGGCGACCTCGGGCACGGTCTTGATGAGCCGGTCGGTTTGCTGCAGTAACTCACCCGCCTTGCCAGAAGACAACCCGGGAAGTGCCGAGGGCATGTACAGCAGGTCACCCTCGTCCAAGCGCGGCATGAACTCGCCGCCAATGCGCTGCAGTGGCCACAGGCTGAGCATCAGCACGACGGCGGAAGCCAGCAGGGTGAGTTTGGGCGCGCGCAACACGATGTCGAGCAGCGGGCGGTAAACCGCAATCAAAAACCGGTTCAAGGGGTTGCTTTTTTCGTCTGGAATCCGGCCCCGGATCAGATACCCCATCAGCACCGGAATCAGGGTCACTGAAAGCCCGGCAGCCGCCGCCATGGCATACGTCTTGGTAAACGCCAGCGGCGCAAACAGCCGGCCTTCCTGGGCTTCAAGCGTGAACACGGGAATAAAGGACAGCGTGATGATCAAGAGCGAGAAGAACAGCGCGGGGCCTACTTCCGCTGCCGCATCGCCAATGACCTGCCACCGCGCCTCACCCTCCAGTTTTTCCTCAGGGTGCGCATGGACCCAATGCTCCAGGTGCTTGTGCGCATTTTCGATCATGACCACGGCCGCATCAACCATCGCGCCAATGGCGATCGCGATCCCGCCCAGGGACATGATGTTCGCATTTACCCCCTGGTAATGCATGACGATGAAAGCGGCCAAAATGCCCAGCGGCAGCGAAATGATGGCGACCAGGGCTGAGCGCAGGTGAAAAAGAAAAACAAAGCACACCACCGTCACTACCAGGAATTCTTCCAGCAACTTGTACGTGAGGTTGTCCACCGCGCGGTTGATCAGGCTGGAGCGGTCATAGGTGGTCACGACTTCCACGCCTTGGGGCAAGCTCGCTTGCAGCTGCGCCATCTTGGCCTTGACGGCCGCGATGGTTTCCAGCGCATTTTTACCCGAGCGCATGATGATCACGCCGCCGACTGCTTCGCCTTCGCCATCGAGTTCGCCAATGCCTCGGCGCATTTCCGGACCGATCTGGATGCGGGCCACGTCCCCCAGGCGCACGGATACGCCGCCCGCAGTCGTGGTCAAGGGAATGGCGCGAAAGTCGTCCAGGCCCTTGAGGTAACCCGTCGCCCGCACCATGTACTCGGCCTCCCCCAGTTCAAGCACCGAGCCGCCGGCTTCCTGGTTGGCCTTCTGGATGGCTTCGACCACTTTGGTATGGGGGATCGCATAAGCGGCCAGCTTCTCCGGGTCGAGCACGATCTGGTACTGCCGCACCATGCCGCCGATCGAGGCGACCTCGGCAACATTGGGCACCGTCTTCAATTCGTACTTGAGAAACCAGTCTTGCAGCGCCCGCAGCTGCCCCAGGTCCTGCGTGCCGCTGCGGTCGACCAGCGCATACTGGTAGATCCAGCCCACGCCGGTCGCGTCCGGGCCAAGCGAGGCTTTGGCCTGCGCAGGCAGACGCGACTGGACCTGGTTGAGGTACTCCAGCACCCGCGAGCGCGCCCAGTAGAGATCCGTTCCGTCTTCGAACAGGACGTAAACGAAAGAGTCGCCGAAAAAGGAGTAGCCGCGCACCGTCTTGGCGCCCGGCACTGACAGCATGGTCGTGGTCAGCGGGTAGGTGACCTGATTTTCAACAATGCGCGGCGCTTGTCCTGGGTAGGACGTGCGGATGATGACCTGCACATCCGACAGGTCGGGCAAGGCGTCCAACGGTGTCCTGAGCACCGAATACACCCCCCAGGCTCCCAGCATCAGGGTTGCCAAGAGGACCAAAAAGCGATTGACAATGGACCAGCGAATAAATCGGGCGATCACTTCTGCTCCCCTGCAGCCATTGGGGCAGCGCCTGGTGCTGGTGCTGCCAGTGCCATGGGCGTGATCCGTGTCAGCTGCGGCAAGCCTTCGGCATCCATGAAAAACTCAAAGCTGACCTGGCTGCCAACCGCAAGATTTTTGGGCAGGGCTTGGGGTGCAGGCTGCTTGAAATCCATGGTCATGGCGCCCCACTTGAGCGCCGCAATCGGGCCATGCGACAACGTGATGGCATCTTGACTAATGGCCATAACCTTGGCCTCGCCTTCATGCCGCGTTGCGGTATTAGCGGTAGTGGCGTCAGCCGGCTTGGGGGTTTCGTTGAGCCTGGATTCCACGCCTTTGAGGCTGGCTTCGGAATCGATCAGGAACTGCGAAGACACTACCACGCGCTGGCCGGCCTGCAACCCGCGCTTGATTTCGGTCTGGCCGCCACTTTCAATGCCAGGTTGCACATCGACCGGGCTGAACCATCCATTTTCTTCTGCCAGTATGACGACCGTGCGCTTGCCGGTCTGGATGACGGCTTCGGTCGGCACCAAGAGCGACTTCTGGGCCTGCATGCCCATGAACTGCATCGACACAAACATGCCCGGCACCAGACGCGCGCCAGGGTTGGCCAGTTCCAGCCGGGCCTTGAGCGTGCGGGTCGCCGAATTGACCTCCGGCAGTATGGCCTGGACTTTGCCGTCGAAGGTCATGCCTGGGGCCGCCGGGCTGCTCGCCTGCACCTTGGCGCCTGGCCGCACCAAGGCGGCCTGGCTTTCGGGCACCTCGGCATTCGCCCAGACCGTGGACAGTCCATTGATGCGAAAAAGCGTTGTGCCCGCCATCACCGTCATGCCTTCGCGGGCCATGAGCTCGACGACCACGCCGCCCAGCGGGGCTGTGATGGTGATGCGCGCCTGCGACTTGCCGCTGGCCTCAACCTGACGAATTTGTTCGTCGCTCATCCCCGCCTGACGCATGCGTTGCCGGGCACCGTCGACCAGCGATTCAAGGTTGCTGCCCTGCATGCGTTTGACAGCCAAAAACTCTTCCTGCGCTGCCACCCACTCGGGCACATAAAGATCGAGCAGCGGCTGTCCCTTCCTGACCCGGTCGAGCGTGGCGCGCACATGCAATCGCTCGACATAACCAGTGGCACGGGCCTGAACTGTCGCCTGGTCACGCTCGTTAAAAGCGATGCTGCCGACGGCAGACACCTGTGGCGACAATGTGCCATCGGTGACCACTGCGGTGCGCACGCCCAGGTTTTGCTGGATGCGCGGGCTCACGATGAGCTTGCCCTGATCGGCTTGTCCTGCAGCGTAGACCGGCACCAGCATCATGTCCATAAAGGGGGACTTGGCGGGTTTGTCAAACTTGCTGGCAGGCACCATGGGGTCGCGGTAGTACAAGATCTTGCTGCCGGTCACTGGATCGGTGTCGCCGGCCTTGAGTCCTGCGCTGATATGCCGGCGGGTCGCCTCTTCTCCATCTGCCATGCTTTGAGGGCCTGCGGCGGGCGCCGCGCTCGGGCTGGCACCGGCGTTGGCGGGCATGTTTATTGGGGCGACTGGCATGGTTCCAGCCTGCTTGGCGCCCAGGGCATACAGGCCGTACCCTGCCGCGCCCAAGACACCCGCAGCCAGCAGCGCGGAAATAAGCTGTTTCTTGTTCATGGTTGATCCTTGGCAGCGGCCGAAATGTGTTGCTCAGGTATGAGGAAGTGGACCTGCGCCCAGGCGCGCGCCGTTTCCATCTCCACCGTAAGGGCCTGCATGCGCGCATCGATTTCGTCGCGCCGAGCTGACAGCACGGCGGCCAGATCGCTTTTACCCGTGCGATAGGCAACGAGTACGGCTTCGCTGCGCTGGCAAGCATTGGGTATCAGTTCCTCACGAAACCTTGCCAGCCGCTCCTTGCCGGTTTGCCAGTCGTTGAGCAGGCTGCGGATTTCGGCTTCGGTTTTGCGCAGCATGTCCTCATACCTCGCCTTGGCCTCGTCGACCATGGCCAGCTTGGCACTCAGTTCACGGTTTTGGCGATTGCTTTGGTCCCACTGCAAGGGAATGGAAACCCCGATGGAGAGCATGTTGGAATAGGCCGGGCCGCGCTGGGCGTAACTTGCTTCCACGCTGATGTCGGCCTTCCTGTTCGTCTGTGCCAGTTGCGCGTCTGTTTCAGCGGCATCAATTTCGGCGCTTACGGCCAGTAGGTCAGGATGCCGCTTGAAGTGCTCGAGCGAAACCTCCGCTTGCAGCGGGGTGCTTTGCCAGGGCGGCGATCCGGTTGTGGGCCGTTCAGCAGCCAAAGCACCCACCCACCGGGCCAGCATCAACGTAGCGCTGCGGGACTGGCGGTCAATCAGGCTGAGGCGGTCCTGCAAAGTGATCACTGCGGCGCGGGCTGCGAACACGTCAGCCTGGGTGCCCCGGTCGGTGCGAAAGGCACTGTCGGCGGCCTGCACCTGCAAAGTGGTTTCCTCGACCTGCTGCTGCAGCAACTCACGCTGGGCTTGCGCGTAATAGCGGTCCAGCCAGGCCAGTGCGGTGTCACGCTGCACATTGGCCAGCGTCAACAGGCGCTGCGCCCGAGTCCGCTCGGCCTCGCGCTCGAACTTTTGCGCCCTGAGCTGGCGTTTTTCAAGCCGCGGAATGTCCTGCATGATGCCGATACGGCGCATGGTCATGAAGTCGCGCGTGAGGCTCAACCGGTCCGGTCCATTGGCCGGCAGGTTGTCAATGCCCAACTTGAGCACCGGGTCAGGCAATTGACCGGCCGCCACGCCCTGCTCGCGAGCTGCAGTGATGAGCGCATACTGGGCAAGCAGTTGCTGGGAACGGCCCACCGCAATGCGCTGCGCCTCCACCAGGGTCAACGGGTCAGTTGCCCAGGACGGGGATCCCATGGCAACAAGCACGGCAGCAACGGCGACCCGGTAAATCGGAAACGAAAAAGACATAAAACCTCCTGAGCACGAATAAAAACCTGCCAATGCATCAGAAATGCATTCAGGCAAGCGTCAAGTGATCAGGGGGTCAGAGACGAAAGCAGCAGTTCCGGATGGCGACGGGCGGAGCCGTGGTGCGCCTCAGGTGGGGCGCTTGCAATGGCGCTCCCCAAAACACCTGGGCAATAAGTGGCAATGTGAAATCGGCCGGAAGAGTAACCATGACGACCGGGACAGGCAATTCATACCTGTCGGCTGTTTGCTGCCCGGCCTGGCAGTGTGCCTGACACAGGTTAGGCTGCGATTCGTCCATGGCCAGCGTCATGGATTCAGCGCATGGCATGTCGGCTTCGGCCATCGCCGCAACTTCAGCGACTTTTGATGCAGTGCCCGGGCAAACGTAGCTCGCCACCGCCAACTGCATGAACAGCAGGCTGAGCAGCGCGAATAACGCTGTAACCAGACGGGTTCGGCGAATGCAGGACATAAGTTGAGTTTAATGAATTAAGACTTCTTCTGGATCATCATCGGATAAATCTTCAACCAAATGAAGATCGCGACCACCAGTTTGACCTGAGCCACATCTTGCGCAGCGACCACCTTGCACAGGCTCGTCCATGCTTTCCAGCAATTGTTGCAGCGTGGTCGCGGCCGGGCGGAGTCTTGAGATATTCGATGATGGTTGCCGGCAAATGCAGCCAGAGCAGTGTCGCCAAGGCTTGCGATGGGCATGATCATCGGGCCCAGGTCACTGGCAATAACGTTGGCATAAATCATCGCTTCGCGAACTGCGCCTTGGGCGGAAGAAACATCGATTGACAAAGAACTGGCCAACACGGTACGCATATTGTTCATCACCGATGACAAAACGGCCGTGAGCAAGCCGTGCCTCTGACTGCGCCCCATTCAACACGAGTGTGCAAACTGATTGAGCAATCCAGTCAGGTGGCCTGTGTGTCCAGCATTGCGCAGACCAGTCGATGGCAGAAGAACCCGGAAGCAACAAAACCCTCAAGCCTTGGCAAGTCGGGGCCATTCCCAGGATGGTTTGAGTAACGGGGTACTGAAAGCATCAAGTTGGAGGCTTCAGACCCCTTTCCTATTTCCGACTTGGGAAGGTGACGGCAAAAGGAATCGCTTTTTCCAAAAGGAGCACTCCGTCCCCGCGATAAGCGACTTCGCAATCTAACGACAACGACAACGACAACCATTTTTTCGTACACGACATTCATTTTCAAATTCGTTAATCATCGAAATCGAAAAGACATTAACAGCAATTGCCGTTTACTTTACAAGGAAACGTAGATTACATTGACGATAACTTGCACGTGTGGGGTTTATGAGCTGAAATTAACCATTGATGTTACGCAGCCGCAAGGTTTCGCACAACTACCACCACGAGCACGGCGCGTACATTCTGGACAACGCCGACGCGCCAGGCTTCGCGGTGCTTGAAATGCACCACCTGAGCCTGCTGATGCTAGGCCACCCGGGCAGGCTGGAAGCTGGTTTCGAAGACCAGCCGTTCGTCCATCAACTGCTCTGCCGGCGACTGGCGGGCCATCAAGTCAAACCGGATGCTCGCCTAAATTGCCTTGGCGCCACCCGGTTCACGCTCACAGAACGGTGACCACCCCCAGCCACACCAAAGAAGTCCAGGCCATGGTCCGGGTGCATTGTGGCGTTCGCCACAATGCAACGACAAGAAATACGTTGTAAGGCAGGAGCGCAAAATGTACCGCCGCTGCAATAACAATGTCTGTACCTTGGGCTGCAAGCATCAGCGCAGCAAAGCCGGTAGAAAGGTTGAGAAGGCTGCCGACGGCAAGTATGTCCCGCCAATAGACTACCGCCACTGAAGCTTCGCCACGCCACCGGCTGCCGATACAACCGGCTGTGCGGGGTTTGCTCATGGCAAGGCCTGGGCCAAGAAATACATCCCAGCCTTGATCATGGCAAAAATCACGCCAGAGACCACGGATACCGCAGCCCCAGCCACCCCGATGCCGGCCAGGACCCAGACGCCAAGCGCCAGCAAGCTGATGGCCACTGCCGGCAAGACGTTGCCCAGGGGATCGGCAGCACCACCGCCAACAGGCTGATCAAGTATTTCATCGGCGAGCGGGCCTGACCGCTCAGGCGAGGACGCAACAGGCTTGTGGACGTCTTAGTGGCGTCAGTGGCCATCATGATGTTTGCGGCCAAGTTGATCGCAGAATTCGTAGAGCAGCACCCGTCTACCAAGATGCTTGATACCTGTTTGCCATCGGCTGCGTACGGACAGCTCAGCCATCAAGCCAACTTACTTAACCGTGGCTCTGGCCGCTTCTGCCTTGCGTTTGGCTTCGTCAGCCTTGAGTTGCAACTCCTTCGCCTCTTTCTCGGCGGTCACCGCCTCGGCTTCCTTGGCTTTGGCTTCCTTGGCTTTGGCTTCCTTGTCAGAAGACATGCCGCCGGCCAGCGCACTGCCGGCCATGGTGCCGGCCACGGCACCCACTGCAGCGGCGCCCATGGTGCCCATCATGCCGGAGCCACGGGCAGCGGGTGCTGCCGTGCCAGCAGGCGCTGCGGCGGCGGCAGGCGCGGCCGCTGCCGGCGAAGCGGCAGGCGCTACGGGCGCCTTGGGGGCAACCGGTGCTACAGGGGCCTTCTGGCTGATGCGAGGAGTGGTGCGCCCTGCACTGCCCATTCGCTTGGCGTAGGCTGCGGAAGGCGCGACCAGCGAAGCAATGGTCAAAGAAATGACGGCGGCGGCAGTGATGCGTAAAGAAGTAATCAAAAAATTCCTTGAGGTAAGAACCAGCCCAGGTGGCGGGTCATTGGCAAATGCGCCGTGCTGCGCGGGGACGAAAAGCGCCGGGCAGCGAAAGCGTTTGAGGGTTATATGGGTCCAGGGCGCGCCATTCCAAGCGCGGCGGTGTGCAGGCGGCTGATCATCAGCATCCGGCCAATGCAAACACCGAATTGGGTATTTTTCCCTTGGGCGTCTTTTCCTTGCGTGGCGCGAAGATGCCGCGCATGGCGGCCGGGCGAGGGCTGATTTGCACCCCATTGGCGCGTTGCTCGTCAGCCAGGGCGCGCAGCGTGACCGACTGCAGGTGGTCCCGCATTTTCGAGCTCAAGGCGTCCCACAAATCTTTTGTCATGCCCGGCATCGTCGAGACACCCTGAGGGTGGTTGTCCGTGCTGGCATCAAGCCGTTTGCTCTCGACCGCATCGATGATGTCGGCCACAGTGATGGCATTCGCTGCGCGGCCAAGGCCATATCCGCCGCCCGGCCCGCGCGTGCTCTCCACCAGGCCCTGCCTGCGTAGCTTGCTGAACATCTGTTCCAGATAGGACAGCGAAATCTTCTGCCGCATGCTGATCGCGGCCAGTGACACAGGCCCCAACTGCTCATGCAAGGCCACGTCAATCACGGCGCTGACGGCATAACGGCCTCTGGTACTTAAACGCATGATCTGCTCACTTTCAGTAGAAAAACAGGCTTGCAAACCTGTACCGCTCTAATCTACGAGAAACAACACTTCGCGTAAATTCGTATTTTTCAATTAATTGATTCGAAAAATACGAACCGATGACCTGATCAACCTGCCCTGAAAGCAGCCTTCTTCAAGGCTGATGGACATCGGTGCGAACGGTACAGCCTAAATAGACACAACTTGCCTTGTCGTCATTCGTGGCTGTGCCCATGACCGCTTTTTCCGTCATTTCCATGGGCACCGGACTTTTCGCATCCGGCGAGAGCGGCCAGGAAGCAGACCATCCGAAAGGCGTTGACAACAGTTTTGAGATTTTTCATGAGGTATTGAGTTGAAAGGTTGGTAGAGGGTGTGTGCAGAGTGGGCGCCGCGACAGAAGTCGCAGCGCCCTTCATTCACTTCATTTGTTTGATGTCGGTGTAGTCACCGCGCGTGCGCAGGATGACCTTCACGTTGGACTTGCCCCGGTTGCGCCAGTACCAGCCGTGATTGCCGGTGAATGCGGCTTCCAACACCCCCTCGTCGGTGGAAACTCCACGACCTTTCTCGTAGCTGATCGACTGGCCCGGTGCGTCACCGTGGGTGTCGAAGTTGACCTCGCCGCCTTCGACGACCCACGAATACTGCGCCTTGGCGCCCTGGACCATCTTCAGCTTGATTTCCGTGCCCTCTCCCGGCTTCAAGGTCACGGGCATCTCGTCGCGCCATTCAATCTTGGGCGCAGCCGGCTGAACAGGGGCCTTCGGGGCAGCCGCCACGGCAGCTTTTGCTGGGGGTTCTGCCGCATTGGCCGCGGCCATGCCCAGCGTTGTCCCGGCTGCTGGCGACGGTGCAGCCGGCGCGGCGGCAGCCGCATCGGCTGCCGCCTCTGCAGCCAGCTGCTGCTTGATGTCGCCCATTTCAGTCATGCGCAGGACCCGGCCGATGCCGGTGGGATCGATGCCGTATTCGGCCGGAAGCACGACGGCAACCAGGAGCACCAGCGCCGAAATGGCGGCCAGGACGGTGGAGCGCACAAGCTGCTTGGAAGTGGGCAGTTCGGCGCGTGTTGGGGTATCGCTGTTGTACATATTGAATATTCCTTGTTGGGTGTTCAGGATGCGAAGTAGCCGGTGAGCTGCATGCCCACCAGAATGAAGCCGGCGCTCATCATGGCGACGTTGGCGGTGTAGGCGTGGCGCAGGAAACTGGCGGTGCGTCGCCAGTAGCTCATGCCGATCAGGATGACCGCCAGGGCCAGCAGCTGTCCGATTTCCACGCCCACGTTGAAGGCCAGCAGGTTGGGCACCAGGCCGTCGGGCGAGATCTCGTACTCAATGATCTTCGTCGCCAGACCAAAGCCGTGGAACAAGCCAAACACCAGGGTTGCGACCTTGGTGTTTGGCTGGAACCCCAGCCAGCGCTGGAAAGCGCCGATGTTGTCCAGGGCCTTGTAGACAACCGACAGACCGATGATGGCGTCGATCAGGTAGCTGTTGATCCCGACGTTGAAGTAAACGCCCAGGATCATGGTGGTGGAGTGGCCTAACGCAAACAGGCTGACATAGATGCCGATGTGCTTGATCCGGTAAAGGAAGAAGATCACGCCGAACAAAAACAAAATGTGGTCGTAGCCCGTCATCATGTGTTTGGCGCCCAGGTACATGAAGGGCAGCAGATTGACGCCCGAGATCTCCTGGATGTAGCCCTTGTCGCCCTCGGTGACGGCGTGGGCAAAGGCTTCTGTGCTGCCCAGGAAAAGGCAGATGAAGAAGGCGAAAAGTAGTAAGAGACGGGATTGCCAGATCGCCCATGGCGAACGTGGCAGCCTGCCCAGAACATGGCTGTGCATGAAGAAGACTCCGATGGTTGGAAACAATGAGAAGCGCTGCTGCAAGCATTGCAGCAGTAAAGCATTGCAGCAGTAAAGCAGTGCGAGGGAGAGGGCGAGAAGCGCCTCAGCCCATGGGCGGGCGTTCGAGCCGGGACGCCTGAACCATTTCAATCCACGGCCGCACAAGCCCGACCCAGCCGGGAAGCTGCGGTGCTGCAGAACGCCACGCAACGGGCAAGGCGTGGGCGTTGTCGTGCGAGTGATCTGCCCCGTGGTGGTGGGGGTGGTCGGCTCCTGCACTCTGAGTCACCAACCCAATGCCTTCATCCTCATGCGCATGTTCGTGGGAGGTGTCCAAGGACGTCGGAGTGACGTGGAGCGCTGTCGGGAAAGCTGCAAGGCCATGGGAACTTGTCCCCCCGATCGAAGAGATGATCGTCCCGAACATGATCACCACCAGAACCAGCCATCGCATGCCCAGCGCTGCCCGGTGGGGGCGCAAGGCGTAGGAGGGGTGTTGGGTCATGGGGAGTTGATGCATTCAATATCAGTGATGGGATTATAGTAACCTCCCCCAGGGGATGTGATCAGCCCTGACACAACCGCAAACACATGGCGCCCATCGCGCCATCATCAAACGCCTTTGCCGCGCCCAAAAAGCCCTGAGCCAGGATCATCTGGATCACTACCCTGAAGACCTCGTGGGCCCTCCCCTGGGTCATCCCCTGGGCGTCGGCCAGCGCCATTTCCTGGACGAGTTCGGGAAAATCACACGTCGCCTCTGTTGCCCGCCCAAGCATGTCAAGGTCCAGCCCGGTGCCAGGTGATGGTTGACTCCCGTTGCACCGGACCCTTGAGCTGGGCGCCATAAGGGGAAATGGTGGTCTGCACGTAGGTGCTCAGGACAAAGTCGGCTCTCGCGCCGCCAGTCAGCACATAAGTGACGGTTTTGGTCTGGTCAATCAGCGGGGGCAGTCGGATATGCGAAGTCTCCTGACGGGTCAGCACAAGGCGATCGGCGCTGTTGCAAGCAAAGTCTTTTTCTGCGAACAGCGTGCCTCCCGCTGCCCCGCCTGAAGACGCGCGCACCACTTGCGCGTTGACATCGAGCGCCACCTGGCGCGGCTGCAGCGGCTTTTTTTTATCAAAAACTGCAGGAGCGAGGCACCCTCGGGTTCGCCCGCGTCCCAGTACCGCCCACTCAAGCCTCGGCAGTCGGCCTGTACGCTCGCTGGGACGGAGCTGGCACAGCTTGGCAGCAGCAGAGCGCCTGTCAAGGCGAGCCAAATAGCAAGGTGATGTCGTCGCATGCTGGCATTCTCGATATTCTCGATACAACAGGCTGATCTGGCCGCTTTCTTCCCGAACCGACAAGCGAGCCTTGGCAGCCTAGCTGGACTGACCGATCCGCTTTAAAACGGACTGAGCGTGCGCACCCAGCCCTTCCTTGGCGGCAAAATCTGCGATCAACTGGCCTTCGGAGAAAAGCGCCTTGGCGCCATACTGGACCAGGCTGGTCGCCTTGCAAAAGTCGTTGCATGACAAGGGACCGGCAAAGCGGGCGGTTCCTCCCGTGGGAAGCACATGGGAGGGGCCGGCCATGTAGTCGCCCACCGCCACGGGCGTCCATTGCCCCAAGAAGACCGCGCCGGCGTTTTGAATGTTGCGAAGGCAGTATTCATCGTCTTGCGTGATGATCTGAAGGTGCTCAGTCGCGAACTCATCGGCCACGCGGCAAGCCTCCTCCATACTGGAGGTAACGATCACGGCGCAAAGGTGATCAATCGACTCTGCCGTCAACTGCATCCGGTCCAACTGGCTGAGCTGGCGCGTGACTTCGTCCCTGACGCTCACGGCCAGGCGCATGGACGGCGTGATGAGGATGCTTGACCCCGGTCCATGCTCGGCTTGGGACAGGATGTCGGCTGCCACAAACTTGGGATCGGCGACATCGTCAGCAACGATCACGACCTCGCTCGGCCCCGCAATGCCGTCGACACCCACCACGCCATAGAGCTGCCTTTTGGCTTCGGCAACAAACGCGTTTCCCGGTCCCGCGATTTTCGCGACCCGCCGGATCGTCTCCGTGCCATATGCAAGGGCGGCCAAGCCAACCGCGCCGCCGAGGCGGTAGACCTCCGTAATCGACAACTCCTTGGCCAGGGCCAAAGCGACCGGACTGATGTCCCCGCCGGTGGGCGGCGAGACCATGACGATCTCGGGCACGCCCGCCACCATGGCGGGCACGGCGGTCATGATGACGGATGAGGGGTAAAGGGCTTTGCCGCCAGGGACATAGATGCCGACCCGGCTGACAGGCGTGTAGCGAATCCCTACGCGCTTGTCATCGCCTTGCAGCCAGAGACTCTGTTTGATTTGTATGTGCTCCTGGTAGCGTTTCACGCTCTCGATCGACATGCGTATCAGCTTCAAAAAGCCCTCATCCATGGCGCTGTGCGCACGACTGAGCTCCTCCTCACTGACCCGGATTCTCAGCGGATCAATGTTGGCACCGTCCAGCCTGGAGGTGAGCTCGGCTGCGCTGCGATCGCCGCCACGCCGTACCTCGCTCAAAATCTCCCGCACCACCTGCGGCACATCCACACCGTTTTGCTGCGCGGTGACGCCTCCGCTGTGCCATAAACGTTTTAGCGTTTGCGTGTCATCGCGGCCCGCTGCAGTTTGCAGGTCAAAAATTCGAAGTGTCGCCATTTGATTTTCCAATCATTGATTTTTCGTAAGCGGTTGGTCCCAGGCACCCGGCTTCACTTTGTGTCCCCAGGCCGCGGCGTCGCCACACCGCGTGTGGCCGGCGAGGTAAAAATCATCAAATCAGGAAGGCCAGCGCTGGTGTTCGTCATCGATGACAAAGGCATGGGAATGGTGGCGGTCAACCGGCGCCGCATCGGATCCATCGGCCAGATGGGGATGCCCGTGCGCCAAGTCATCGTGCCGATGCCAGAGTTCGACCGGATCGTTGGCAGGCCACAGACGCATCGACAGCAATACCGCCGCGCTGGCAACAATGCCCAGCGTGACAAAACTGGTGGTCAGGCCGAATTTGGCGCCCAGCCAGCCGGCCAAAGGGTAAGTGATCAGCCAGCAGGCATGAGACAGGGCGAACTGTGCGGCAAACAGCGCCGGGCGGTCCGTCTCACCAGAAGAGCGTCGCAGCAGCCGTCCCGAAGGTGTCTGCGCCAGCGAATACCCCAGCCCGAGCGCAAACCACAGCGGCAGCAGGACGGCGTAGCGCGACGCCAGCGCAGCACCCACGAGCAGGCCGATGGCAATCACACCAGCGCCTGCCAGCATCGCGCGCCGTTCCGGGACGCGGTCGAGCACTTGGGGCAACACCAACGCGATCAGCATTGAACCCGCACCGAAGCAGGCCAGCGCGATGGCCGTTGCGGTCTGCGTCATGCCGAACCCGGCCTGCACCAGCACCACGGTGTTGACGATGACAATCGCGCTGCCCGAGGCGATGGCCAGGTTCAGGGCAAGAAGGCCCCGCAGGCGCGGCGTGGCCAGATAAATGCGTATCCCGCGGGTGGTTCTCTCATAGATGCTGCGCTTTGGCGGTACCTTGGCCCGGGGCAGTACAGCGGAAACCACCAGCGCTGCGGAGGCCAGGAAGCCCAGCACGGTCCCGCCGAAAAGGCTGTGGTAGCTGACCACGGTCAACAGCAAGGCGGCCAGCATCGGGCTGACCAGGCTTTCCAGGTCGTACGCCAGGCGCGACAGCGACAGGGCTTTCGTATAAGCATTTTCTTCGGGCAAAACGTCCGGAATCGTCGCTTGGAAAGTGGGAGTGAACGCGGCCGAAGCCGACTGCAGCACAAAGATCAGGACATAGATCTCCCAGATCTGCGTCACAAACGGCAGGACCAAGGCCACAACAGCGCGAACCAGGTCGAGCGCCACCAGCACCGCGCGGCGCGGCAAGCGCTCGGCCAGGGCCGACGCAACCGGCGCGACCCCGATGTAGGCCAGCATTTTGATGGCCAGAGCGGTCCCCAGGACGGCGCCGGCGTTCGCACCGGCCAGGTCGAACGCCAGCAGGCCCAGGGCGACGGTGGCCAGGCCGGTGCCCAGCAGCGCGATCACCTGCGCAAAGAACAGGTGCCTGTAGGTTCTGTTGGCGAGGACTTCAAGCACGTCCTGCATCCCTGGAAAATTTCGAAAATACCATGATGATTACCCTTGTTTAGCCCGTCTATTGACGCAATTCCTTGACTGTAGCTTATCCTGGGGGGTAGGATAAGGGATGCTTGAAAAACACCTTCATACCGTGCACCCCAACGTGGTCAACCGCCTGAAACGCGCGCAAGGTCATCTGCAAAATGTCATTGCCATGATTGAGGCAGAGCGGGCATGTGTTGACATCGCCCAGCAGCTTCACGCCGTCGAGCGCGCCATCAGTGCGGCGAAAAAACTGGTCATTCACGACCACCTAGACCACTGCCTGGACGAAATCGTCGGCTCAACCCCTACTGCCATGCGTTCTTCTATCGCCGAGTTCAAGGACATCACCAAGTATTTGTAGAGACTCAGTCAGACGCCCGGGATACGAACGCGCAGCAGTTTGACGGAATTGACAAACACCAGCACGTCAGGGCCCAAGTGGATGATGGCCGCCTCAATGGGGCCAATCCACCCGAGCAAAGCCGCCGTGATGCCCAGGACGTGCACGACACCCACGCCGACGAACAGGTTTTCCTGCACAGTCCGGTAAGCCCGGCGGGCAATGGCGCGTGCGCCAGCGATCTTTGCCAAGTCATCGGTCATCAACACAATATCGGCCGCTTCAAGCGCCGCTTGCGTGCCACCGCCGCCCATCGCAATTCCGACATCGGCGCGTGCCAGGGCCGGCGCATCATTGATGCCATCGCCCACCATGGCCACCCGGTGGCCCTGTTTTTGCAATGCAGCAATGGCGGCCACCTTGTCTTCAGGCATGAGGTCCGAGAAAACTTCGTCCACGCCGAGTTCGCCCGCCACTGCTTGGGCCGTGGCTGCGTTGTCTCCCGTCAGCATGATGATTCGTTTGACGCCGGTCTTCCTCAAGCTCGCCAGCGCCTCGCGAGCGCCAGGCCGCAGGGTGTCGGCGATAAAGATCACCCCGGCAAACTGTCCGTCTACGGCCACATGAAGGGGGGTCTGCCCGCCATCGACGGCCGCATCTACCAAGCTGACGCCACTTTCTCGCAACAATGCGGCATTTCCCACCAACACGATGCGGCCCTCAACGGTGGCAATGACCCCGCGTCCCTGCAACTGCTCGTATTTTTCAGGCTCGGGCACCGTCACCTGTGTTTGCTCTGCATGGCTGACCACCGCTTTTGCCAGCGGGTGCGCCGAGCGCCTGTCTGCGGCGGCCGCCAGGCGCAGCAGTTCCGTTTCGGAAAATGCAGCATGGCGAGACTCGATGCGCACCACTTGCGGCTTGTTGGCGGTCAGGGTGCCGGTCTTGTCAAAAACCATCGTGTCGACCTTGGCCAGGGATTCCAGGTAAAGCCCTCCCTTGATCAGGATGCCACTGCGCGCAGCGCGCGCGATGGCTGCGATCATGACCAGCGGCGTCGCCAGACCGAGTTCCGCTGGCGAGGTGAAAATCATCAAGGTGACGATGGTGCGAACGTCCCGCGTGACCAGATAGACCCCGATCAGGAAGACGAAGACGACGGGGATCAGCCAGGCAGCGACCTTGTCGGCGAGTTTTTGGACCGGCGCCTGTTGGGATTCGGCGTTTTCGACCAGCGCGATGATGCGGGAAAACGTCGTGTCGACCCCGATTTTGTCGGTCTGGATGTCGAGCGCGCCTGACTCGACGACCGTGCCGGCAAAAACGAGATCCCCCGTGATCTTGTCCTTGGGCACGCTTTCCCCGGTAATGGGCGCCTGGTTGACGGAAGCGTTTCCCCCCGTCACATGGCCGTCGACCGGGATTTTCTCGCCGGCGCGCACCAGCACAATATCGCCCACCTTGACCTCGGCCACTGCAACCGTCCGCTCGCCGCCATTGCTACGCACCAGGGCGACTTGCGGCACCGACCCGATCAGCGATTTGATGGAAGCGCGCGCCCGGTCCGTGTTCAGTTCCGCGATGAATTCGGCAATCAGGATGATGACCATCAGCACCGCGCCCGCCACGGTCTCCCCGCCGAGGACCGCGACCAGGGTGGCGATGGTGACAAAGATCTCGGTGCCAATCTTGCGCTCATGAATCAGGTCCAGAAGACCGGTTTTGACCAGCGGATACAGGCCCACTGCAACGGCAAACCACAGCACCCCAAGCGGGACCAGCTCACGCCAGTACAGCAGCGCAATGAGCCCGGTCAGCACAATTCTGGCGACTTCAATCCAGCGCTCCTGGGTCATCAGCGCGCCCAGACTCGATGCGGGTCGCGCAGATGAAAGGTCATGGGTGTTGGCAGCTTTGACTTGCACGGGCGTTTCTCCGATAAATTTCACCTTATCCTATCCTACCCCATAGGATAAAATTAGGCCGAAGCGCTGAGTTTTGATCTTGTCGTGTCGTGCTTTTGCTATTGGATGGCTGCCCTGAACCGATGGATTTCTGGACAATTTACATCTTTGGCGGCCAGTTGTGCGCCTCGCCCTGACAGTGCCGGCACCAGGCATAAAGCGCGTCGTACATCACCATGCCGTGCTTGAGTCGGCGAAGTTCTGCGACAGGCCGAGCGACAGCTCATACAGGCCCGCCGACTGCAGCGTGAGGTCAAGCCGCGAGGTGTCGGCTCCGCGCACGATGACGGCCATTTGCTGCAAAGCCGTGTCATCCAGTGCGTACTTGTGAAAAAGCGTTGGACGAGTCGGCAGCGCCAGCCGGATGCCTCGTCAACAAAGGCTAGGTGCAGAGGATCGATGGCCGACGCTGCCTTGCTTTGCCTCACTTGGTGCGCCGGCAGGTGCGAAACTTCCCAAAGGAATGGACACCTCAAAGGCACTGCCCACGCCCGGCTCGCTCTTGACGCTGACCGTGCCGCCATGGAGCTTGACCAGTTCGCTGACCAGGGCAAGCCCGATGCCGCTGCCCTTGCAAGTTCTTCCATCCACCCGGTGGAAACGCTGGAACAAGTTGGGCAACTCCGCGGCGGGGATGCCGGTGCCGGTGTCGAGCACGGTCAGGTGGGCAAATTTCCCGCGCTTTTGCAGCCGAAGTTCGATTTCACCCTCGAAGGTGAACTTGAACGCATTGGACAGCAGGTTCAGAACCACCTTTTCCCACATGTCGTGGTCCACGAACACCGGCTCGCCCAGATTCTGGACCTGAACCTTGAAGACCAGGCCGGCCTTTTCGATGGCACCTGCAAAGGCGCTGGCCAGTCCTTTGGTCAGGAGCGCCAGGTCCGTGGGACGGTAGGCGGCCACGACCCGGCCGGCCTGGATGCGCGAAAAGTCCAGCAGTGTGTTGACCAGTTTCAAGAGCCGCAGCGCATTGCGGTTAACCAGCTCGTGCCGCGCCCTCTGGCCAGGCCCCAGAGGCTCTTGCATGTCATCGAGCGCTCCTGGATCGGCCCGCATCAGGGTCAGCGGGTGCGGAACTCGTGGCTCACGTTGCTGAAGTAAGCGGTCTTGGCCTTGTCGAGCGCTGCCAGTTCATCGGCCCGTTGCCGTTCGGCCTGGTAGGCCAGGGCCGTTCCCACGGCAACGCCGATCGCCTCGCCCAGCATCTCCACGAAGCTCTGATACACCGCATCGAACGCCAGCCGCGTGCTCAGACCGATCACCGCGAACCCGAATTTGACGCCCGGTACCTGCGACTCGATGGGCACGACGAACGCACTGGACGTCATCTGGCCGTAGTCGGCGCACGGTATTGCGCCCGCCCGCGCCAGCACGTCCAGAACCAGTGTGCCCTTGCCCGCGGCCAGAACGTCACGGAACGGCCACGGGTTTGCATCGCCAGTGGCAACGCCGGGGAAATCGCCAGCGCCTGAATCGACGGCGGCGCAAGTGCGGGCATCCAGGACGGAGTCGCCCAGAAGCTGCAAGCTGTCGGTGGCGGACGCGTAGCTGTAGATCTTCACGAATGGGACATCCGCAGCATAGTCGGCCAGGGTTTTGGCAATGGTTGCGCAGGCCGTCTCAACCGACTCGGCGCTGCCTGCCCGGTTGGCGATGTCGCGGAAGGCGCGTGTGCGCCGCTCACTGAGCATCGCTGCCGTCGTTTCGGTGACGGGATGAAAAAGACCAACGACTTCGCCCCATTCGTTTCGGATCGGGCTGAGCGAAAACGTGAAAAAGGTTCCTCGAGATAACCGTTGCGCTCGAGAAACATCCTCTGGTTCTCCAGAAAGGATGTCTGACCCTGGCATGCGGTGTCGAAAGGCTTGCCAATGGCCGGCCATGCCGACGCCCAGGTGACGCGATAGGACTCTCCGAGGGACTGCGGATGCGCTGCCCCGCACAGCACCCGATAACCACTGATGTAGATCTGGATGGCCTCGGGCCCCCAGATGATGTTGATGGGAAAGTTCGAACCGAGGCACAAGCTCACGGTTGTGCGCAGGCTGGCGGGCCACGAATCCATCGGGCCCAGTGGCGTGGCCGACCAGTCGGTGGCGCTGATCAGCTCGGACATCTCGCCGCCGCCTGACAGCCACTCTAAATTTGTTTGTTTCACCTCGGGAGGTTACCGGCAGTCGCGCATGACGATCTGGGCCCAGGCGGAGCGAGGGAACTGTCTTGGTCTATGCTTTGCGTTCATGCCGCCACCCAGTCGCCCTCAGCAGAACTCAAGCACCGCATCCATTGAGGTGCATGTGGAACTGATCGATCAGCTGTTCAATTCCATAGACCCTTCGCCCTTTCATACGCGCGACATGGATCCGGATGCTGATGCGTACATCGTGGACAGCGCCAAAGCCCTGCCCAAGGACGTTCCGCTGGCGCTGGTCATCCACCTGGACCGGCCCCCGACCGACGAGGCCAAACTGGGCCAGGTGGCACGGGCCATTCAGACGCATTTCGCAGCCCAGACGGCCACGACGCGCTTGCAGCTCAAGGAGCTGTTCGGGCGCGGCCGCATCAGCTTGCTGATCGGCTTGTCCGTTTTATCGCTGTCCATTGGCCTGGGCGAGGCTAGCGGCACCTGGTTGTCGGGGGCAAGCATGGCCCAGGTACTGCATCAAAGCGTGTTGATCGGTGGCTGGGTCGCCATGTGGAGGCCGATGGAGATTTTTCTGTATGACTGGTGGCCGATCACCGCACGCATCCGCCTGCTCGAGCGTTTAGCAACGATGCAGGTGCAAATCGTTGCGCTGCAGCCTGCAGTAGCGGATTCTTCATCGAATGCCCTCCTCTCGCCAAAGCCTTAATCCGCCGGAGTTGTCTGGCCTCAAAAAATGCTGATCTTACCCCTGCGTCGACAGATAGTGCGTCCTGACTTGCCAAGAAATTAAGGTGTATAGGCACAGATAAATTGGATGGAGCCCTTTGTTGTTCACGGCTGAAAGAGCGATTTATTGTTCTCCGGGAGCCAAACCAATTTCTTGTCATTGGGTTTGTTGGTCAGTTTCCAATTCGCCAACTGTTCAGGTGTCAGGAGCTTGATCGTGTGCGCCGGCACCAGAGCCGCCTCACCCAGCAGCTTGGCCATAGGCGCCGCGTACGTGCCGAAGCGTATGGCTTGACGCATGCTGGACACCCACTGATTGGCCTGGACGCTAGCTCGGCGCTGCCATGCGTTGCTGCCCGTCGGGGCGCCAGGCTCACCTGTCAAAGCGTTGGGCCGCTTTCGAAGCAAACCGGAAACTGCGCGGCCATGGATGCCAAACGCCGTGTGCTGGTCCACATGGCGCTGCTTGCCGCCTGCAAAAATGACCGTGCAGGCGCCCGCGCATACGGCGCGCTGGCTGTTGGCTCGCGGCACGCAGGTGTTGTAGCTGTGTTTCGAGAGCCAACTGGCCAGCGCCATGGCCCCGCCCGAACTGCCGTTCTGAGACTGTAGGCACAGCGTGACCACCTGCGGTCTGGATTGCAGCGCATCGATCACGAGCGATTCTTCATCAGGCACGCGCCCCACCAGCATTGCAGCCGGGGTGCATCTGCTGTCATCACAGGCATGTCCCCACGTGATCTCGACTTTTTCGGGATCTGCCATCAACCCGCTCACTCCAACATAAATCATCGTTAAGGCCACGACGGCCAGTCCGGCTTTTACTCTTGTAAAGGGAATCTTCATGCTACGGAATTATGTTCGAGGAAAACTGTGTCGCACATCCTTTTGGGCGTGTCGATAAAGTGGGACGCTTGTTTGAACAACCGTTGCTTTGGGCACGTATTTGCCGACGGTTAAACAGCAATGCGCCCAGACAACGTAGTGTAATGAGCCGAGCAGCTGATATGGAAAATGGCCAAGGTGCAGGCCATTGATAGAAACCGTCTTGAGAGCGCGAAGTGAAGCCAGTCGCTTGACATCAATGCCTGGCCAAGCAGCTCAAAATTTACGACTTATGAGCCAGAAAAGCCGTAGCAATGGCTTCCATGTCCTTTCAGCATTTTTCCGAGGTGCGCAGACGGATTTCAAAAGAAATGGCTTTTTTAAAAATCCATGCAAAAAAGTCTGCCAACAGCTCTTTACCATCGGTGGTAAGGAGATCGCATGCGGACATTTCTACTTTATGTACTGACAGCGCTGGCCGAGATTGTCGGGTGTTACCTTCCTTATTTGTGGCTTTCCAAGCGCGGTCCAGTCTGGCTTTTGCTGCCAGCCGCTGTCAGCCTGGCGTTGTTTTCCTGGTTGCTGACCCTGCATGAGGCTGCTGCAGGTCGTGTCTATGCCGCTTACGGCGGTGTCTATATCGCAGTTGCTTTGGGATGGTTATGGGCTGTGGACGGGGTCCGCCCAACACCCTGGGATGCGGCCGGTGTCGCTGTGAGCCTTGTAGGAATGGGACTGATCACCTTTCAGCCAAGGTAGACTTAACTGCAACAGCGCCCTGGGACAGGCCCGCAGTTATTCGCGCTGATGTCTTTAAGAATAGTGCATTCGGGTTAGGGCGTGACGGGATTTCGGAAGAAACCGTTGAGTTAAACTGCCTCTGTCTCAATCCACAGATGCCCCTGCCCGCCCGGTTATGCTGCGTTTATTTATCTTGTCGCTTTTCGCCATGGTAGCCTTTCACCTGGCCACACCGGGCATGCAGGAGCTTGTCGGGCACAAGGCTTTCAGCTCCCTCACAAAAACGAGCGCTGCTGGCATGAAGACTGCCCAAGAGGAAACTGCCGCCCCACGCCCATGCGACGCGCGTGCCTCCGGCTCTTCGGCGTCGGCCGGCTGCAGTGCGGCTCAAATCTGCACAACGTGCAACATTTGCCAGGTCTGCCATCAGGCTGCCATGGTGCAAACGCCATCTCCGGCGATGCTGACCGCCTTCACCTGGATCGCGTTTCCCCCAACATCCGCTGGCAACGCCAGTGCTGATCACGCACCTAGCTTCAAACCTCCAATTTTGTAGTTCCATGCTGGGCGCGCCTTCAAGGCACGCTTCGTGTTCGAGCCGACCTGCTGCCAGGCCGGAACTGCATGATTTTTTGAGTTTGGACCATGGTATCTACCACTTCACTTGCCGCGCGCACTGCGCCTGGCGTTTTAGCTGATCGCTTCTCATCGGCTGCAGGCTACTGGATCGCCGGCCTCATTTTTCTGGCCGATCAGGCAAGCAAATATGTGGTGCATGAATTCACCCCATACGGTTGGAATCAAGCCGTGGCCGGTTTCTTCAACCTGGTGCATGTCTGGAACTACGGCGCGGCCTTCAGTTTCCTTGCCGACGCCGGCGGCTGGCAACGGTACTTCTTTGGCGGAATGGCTCTGCTGGTCTCCGCATGGCTGATCTACATGCTGCGCAAACCGCTTGCAACGCTCGAGCGCCTTGGCTACGCCATGGTGTTGGGCGGCGCGCTTGGCAACGGTCTGGACCGTGGTATGCGCGGCTACGTCGTTGACTTTCTCGACTTTCATGCGCTGGGCTGGCACTGGCCGGCCTTTAATATCGCTGACATCGGCATTGTCTGCGGTGCAGCGCTTCTGGTGTACGCCTCATTCGTACAGCCACGGCCGGCCACGCCATGAGAATTGGCGCATGAAAACGCCTCTGATCCTGGATGCCGTACTGCTTGCAGGCGGGCGCATTGCCCTGCCCTACATGCTCAGTGCGATGTTGACCGGTACAGCTTTAACAAGGCAAATCTTCAAAATATGAACATCACTTTCTTCAAACGCCAAGCGCCGGCTTGGGTCGCTTTTTCCTTGTGCCTGGGACTCGGGTCCAGCGCTTATGCACAAGTCACTGTTGATCGGGCCTGGGTTCGCGCCACCGTACCAAATCAAGGTGCGACAGGCGCTTTCATGCTAATCACAGCAGACAAGGACGTTCAACTGACAGGTGTGCGCTCCTCAGTGGCAGGCCTTACTGAAGTCCACGAAATGACCATGGACAACGGGATCATGAAAATGCGCGCGGTCGGTAACTTGCAGTTAAAGGCAGGACAGCCTGTCGAGCTGAAGTCCGGTAGCTACCACCTGATGATGCTCGAGCTCAAGCAGCAGATCAAGCCCGGTGAAACCGTGCCCTTGACGCTGGAGTTCAAGGCGGCAGACGCAAACATTTCAAAGGTAGAGGTCAAAGCCATCGCCAGCTTTTCCCCACCGGTGCCATGACGGTCCCATCTGCGCAATCGCACCATGACGGCCAGCCGGTTCAACCGAGCCAGGCCTTTTGGATGCCCCTGTTCCTGGCCTGGCTGATCGCCCTGCTGGGCACGGCAGGCGCGCTTTTTCTCGGTGAGGTGATGGGGATGACGCCTTGCGTGCTGTGCTGGTACCAGCGCATCGCCATGTTTCCCCTGGTGGCGGTCCTGGCAGTAGGCCTGCTCAAGCACGACGCCCGGAGCATCGAATATGCCTTGCCACTGGTGTGGGCGGGATGGGGCATCGCGCTGTACCACTGCCTGATTTTTTGGGGTCTGGTGTCCGAAGGGCTGACGCCCTGCGGCAAAAGCGCGTCCTGTGCAGATTCGGACGTTCAGGTGGCGGGCTTCGTGCCCATCCCTTTGTTATCCCTGGGCGCATTCACGTCGATCCTGGCGTTACTGTGGTTTGCAAATCGAAAAATGAAAAGTAAAAAATGAATAAAAAATGGATTGTCATTTCGACAGCAGCGGCCGTCGCGGTGGCCTTTATCGCCGGCATTATGGTTTTTCGTGACCGTTCCACCGCCCTGGTCACCCAGGCCGTGCAGAACAACAACGAGGCTTTGGTTCGGGCGCACTCGCCCGTCTATGGCAACCCTGACGCCAAAGTCACGATCGTGGAGTTCTTTGATCCGGCCTGCGAGACCTGCCGAATTTTCTACCCGATCGTCAAAAGAATGGTCAATTCGAGCTTTGGCCAGGTCAGGCTGGTGGTTCGGTACGCGCCCCTGCACAAGGGCTCAGACACCGCCATCAAGATTCTGGAAGCAGCCCGCAAGCAGGACAAGTATTGGGAAGTGGTTGAAAAAACGTTCGCCCACCAGCCGCAGTGGGCTGCGCACGGCAATCCACAACCCGAACTGATCTGGGATGTGATCAAGGACACCGGACTGGATGTGGCAAAAGCCAGGGCAGATGCCGCCAGCCCTGAAATCGATCAGCTGCTGCGCCAGGATCTCGCTGACATGATGGCCTTGAAAGTGGACAAGACTCCAGGGTTCTTTGTCAACGGCAGGCCCCTGGAAGACTTTGGCAACGAACAACTCAAAGCACTGGTGCAGGAAGAAGTCCGCCTGGCTTATCCAAGTAAGAACTGATCGTATGACGTGCGGTTCACCATGTTTGCCAATGGACATGACGCGCTCGCCGCTCAGGTGCGTCGACTGCGGGAGCAACCTGCCCTGCAGGGCCGCTTCCCAAGCACTAAAACCAACAAAAAATAGGCCTGTAATGTGATGGAACCCCTCTTTTTCCCCGTTGCGCGCAACCTGGCAGGCATGCGGCTTTTCTTACTTGGCTTGGTAACAGGCCTGTGCTTGCCCACTGTGGCCATGGCGGCGCGCCCTGTGGCGCCGGTGACTCAAAGCGGCCAGGCGCATGCCCTTGCCAGGTCACAGGACGCCAACCAGCTCATCAACTGGATCAACGCCACGCACAACAACGACGGCAGGACATTTGTCATCATCGACAAAAAAGCGGCCCTGCTGCATGTGTTCGATGCCAGCGGCCAGGCCCTTGGCTCCACGCCCGTCCTGCTCGGGCTGGGGGTGGGGGACGACTCGGTGCCCGGCATTGGCGAGCGAAAGATGTCCACCATCTTGCCGCATGAGCGCACGACGCCGGCGGGCCGCTTCGTGTCCGAGCCCGGCGTCGGCCTTCAGGGTGAGGACATTGTCTGGGTCGACTACGACACCGCTGTCTCGATACACCGGGTGCGCACCGCCAACAAGGCCGACCGGCGGCTGGAGCGGCTGGCAACGCCCACCATCGCCGACAACCGAATTTCATACGGCTGCGTGAATGTGCCGGTGGCGTTTTACGAGTCCCTCATCAAGCCCGGTTTGGGCGCGGCCCCGGCCATCGTTTATGTGATGCCGGAAACCCGTTCGGCCAAGGTGCAATTCGGCATGCAGCAGGGCGCCTCCAGCGCCGGGCTGGCGTCAGCGTTAAAACCGTAGGTTTACGGTTCCGGGATGAAGTGACGGGGATCGGGCTTTCGCATCGCTCACCGCTTTGCCGGGGACGCGGCCTTGCCGCACCTTTGTTTTGGCTGGCAGCCAATATGGGGTTCTCCACATCGAGTTTTTAGTTATTTCGCCACCTACTGAAGCCTTCTGGCACTCTCTCTAGCCGCGCAGAGAAGGGCTTGAGTCCGGTCAGACACTGCCATTGGCCGGAACGCATTGACATTGGCGCGTCCAGTGTTCCCGGCTGGCAGCCTGCCAAAGGCATGACCCAGCGGGACCAGCGCCAGCCGCATGAGCTGGCCCGCAGCTTCCCGGTAGTCGCGCAGTGCCAGTGCGAACCGCAGCATTTCCCAATGCACTCGCCAGTGCAATGCATACTGCTGCTGCACAGCGACATGCGCTGCAATCAGCCAATCCCACCGGTCTTCACGCTGCCCGGGCGCGGCCGCGTTGAAGCCCCGCATCAGGAAGTCGTAAATATCCTGCGGCGAGTTCGAGATCGCATCGGTCGGCTTCATGCCTGTCAACTGACCTTGCGCGCCTGCACACCACTCATCAGCCGCAGTCCGTTGGCGACCACCAGCAAGCTTGCGCCCATGTCGGCAAACACGGCCATCCACATGGTGGCAGTGCCGAACACAGCCAGCACCAGGAACACGCTCTTGATGCCCAGGGCCAGGGTGATGTTCTGCCACAAAATTGCATGGGTGCGCCTGGACAGTCGCACGGTCTCGGCGACCCGCTCGAGGTTGTCATTCATGATGACCACGTCCGCAGCCTCCATGGCAGTGTCGGTACCAGCTGCGCCCATTGCGAACCCGATGTCGGCCTGCGCCAGGGCCGGCGCATCGTTGATGCCATCGCCGGTCATGCACGTGACACCATATTGTTGCTGCATCGCCTTGATCGCTTCGAGCTTGGCTTCGGGCAGCAAGTCGCCTCTGGCGTCCTCAATGCCGGCAAGCTTGGCGATGGCCTTGGCTGTCGCGGCGTTGTCACCAGTGAGCATGACCGGCGTGACGCCCAGCGCCTTGAGGTCAACAATCGCCTGCCTGGATGTTTCCTTGATTGTGTCGGCCACCGCGAACATGCCCAGCACAGCCGTCTGGCTGGCGAGCAATGTCACCGTGTGCCCCTTTTGCTCGTGCTTGGTCAGCTCGGCCTCAAGCTCGGGCGTTGACAGTCCCTTTTCGCGTACCAGCCGGTGGTTGCCCAGCAGGTAGGACTGGCCGGCAACCGCGCCCGATGTGCCGCGGCCCGGCAGGGCAGTAAAGTCCTGCACGTCGTCTGCTTGAACACTCAAGCCATTGAAGATGGCTTTGGAAACCGGATGATCCGAGCGAGAGGCCAGCGCCGCAGCCACTTGAGAAGTGAGTATTTCTGGCGCGCCCGCCCAGGCTTGCCACCCCACCAGCTTGGGTTTGCCTTCGGTCAGCGTGCCGGTCTTGTCCAGCGCAATCGCTTTGAGCAGACGGGCATTCTCCAGGTAGGTTCCGCCCTTGATCAGGATGCCGCGCCGTGCAGCGGCCGACAGGCCACTCACCACGGTAACGGGCGTGGAGATCACCAGCGCGCAGGGGCAGGCGATCACCAGCAGCACCAAGGCCTTGTAGAGCGCCTCCAGCCAGCTCAAGCTGCCCAAAAGCGGAAACAGCACGGCCACGCCAATGGCGATGGCAAACACTGCCGGCGTGTAAATCGCGGCAAAGCGATCGACGAAGCGCTGGGTCGGTGCCCGGGTGCCCTGGGCCTCTTCGACCGCGTGAATGATGCGGGCCAGCGTGGTATCGCTGGCACCCGCCGTCACGCGCATGTCGAGTTCGCCCGTCTCGTTGATGGTGCCGGCAAAAAGCAGGTCGCCAGCCGTTTTGTCGACCGGAATGCTCTCGCCGGTGATGGGTGCCTGGTTGACCGCGCTGGCGCCCTTGATCACCATGCCGTCGAGCGGCACGCGCTCGCCTGGCTTGATGCGAACGGTTGCCTCCAGCGCGACCGATGCCACCGGTGTCTGCACCCATGCGCCATCCGCTGAGAGCATCAAGGCCTTCTCAGGCGCCATGTCCAGCAATCCCTTGATCGCATTGCGGGCCCGGTCCACCGCCTTGGCCTCGATCAGTTCGGCAATCGCATACAGCGCCATCACCATGGCGGCTTCGGGCCACTGGCCGATCAGGAAAGCGCCAGTCACGGCGACTGACATCAGCGCATTGATGCCCAGCTTGCCGCGCAGCAGCGCGGACAGGCCTTTTTTGTAGGTGTCCAGGCCCGCCAAGGCGATGGCCAGACCCGCGAGCGCCATGCCCCCTATTTTCCAGGACGTGGTCTCGGGCGCGGCATACGACAGCACCTCGGCTCCGATGGCCAGCACCAGCGCCAGGACCATGCGCCAAATGCCTCCGGAAAACCCGTGCGCATGATCGTGGGCCGCCTCGGCGCCAGCAACTTGTGACTCCGAGCCTGCCACAGGCAAGGGCTGGGGATCGAACCCTGCCTTGCGAATGGCGGCCAGGGCCTCAGGGTAGGATTCTGGCGCCGCATCGATGCGCAGCGTGCGTGCGCTGAGCTGAAAGCCTAGAGAGCGGATCCCGGCGATGGGTTCCAGCGCCCTTCGGATCTCCGACTCTTCCACGGTGCAGTCCATCGTGGCGATCCGAAATTCCTGTCCCGCACCCCGTGCCTTGGGCGCTGGCACGGCCCCAGTCGAAGCGCAGGCGCCGCCGGGCGCACAGCAGTCGTCGACCGCAGCAGGTGTCAGTGCCGGTGCTGCTGCAGGCGGCTTTGCAGTGGCGAAGGGGGTGATTTTGATAGGTGCCGCGCAGGATGAACCCGCGCTGCAGCAGTCATCAGGAGGCGTATCAAGCAGATTTTCAGATTTCATGCCCTAATTGGAAACCCTGTAGCGACCTTAAGGTCAAGACACTTTTGAAATTTACCCTCCATTCAGCATTGCTATTGATGAAAGAAAGTTTTGATGAAGATCGGTGAGCTGGCCAGGTTGGCCCAAACGCAGAACGAGACGATCCGGTATTACGAACGCGAAGCCCTGCTGCCCGAGGCCCGCCGTAACGATGCGAACTACCGTATTTATGATGAAAGTCACGTTCAAAGGCTGGCATTTATTCGTCATTGCCGATCACTGGACATGACGCTGGGCGAGATCAGAACCTTGCTTGACTTCAAGGATGCGCCCGAGGAAAACTGCGGCAAAGTCAATGCGCTCCTTGACGAGCACATCGGTCACGTGGCCACCCGCATCCAGGGCCTGCGCGCGCTCGAGAAAGAACTCAAAGCGCTGCGCCTGAAGTGCCGAGCGGGGGAAGCGGCGGCAGATTGCGGCATCCTGTCAGGGCTGGAACAAGCTGCACGCAAACATCAGCCCCTGTGCGCAGCTCCAAGTCACGCGCACCACATTCAGGGAACCCATCCTCAACTGGGCGGGGCTTTGCCGAGTTCCGGCACGACGTTTCACAAATAGCCAGACGTGGCCGTTTGCTGCAAGATTTTGAGGCAGTGTGTTGGCGCCGATTGAATATTCGGTCGACGACAACAGTCACCTTCTGGAGGAACAGTTACGTGAACGAAGAAGAAACGATCGCGAAGATGCTTTCCGAACTCGCAAAGGCTCGCCCATACGTGGGCGAAACCCAGACCGCTTTCGATGACCGAACTCGGCGACGCTGCGAAGCTGCCACACAAGTGGATTTGGTTGAGTCGGTTGGGCGAGAAGCCGTGATCAAAGCAGCAACTGGTTTCCTGCCAGAGCTTACTCGGTCTTCGAAACAGCCGCCGGCACAGGGGCTGACAGAACTGCTGCCAAGCTGGGGCGCTTGAAGTTTATGCGTCGGCCCGTCTTACTTGGTGTGATCAAGGTGAGCTGGCGGGCACTTTCTGGCAGATCGAGATCCTGAATTCGCTTGGCCACAAGTCCGAGCCGCGTTGCTTGGGAAAGGACTCCGTCGTCGCGCGAAATGACCATCTTGGCACCGTGCGCCATGCCAATTGCGATGATCTGTCGATCCACTTTAATTTTCTGGTAAGGCTCTTCGGACCCGGCTCGTTTGTCGCCTGCATCCAGAGCATCTCTCTCCATCTTGGCCAGCTCGTGGGCAGCGCCGCGATCAAAGTCGGCGACCATGACGCAGGCCTTCTTCTCAAGCTCTTCCAAGAAAGCGATTCCAGCGCGATCGGCACGCACCAAAAACTCACTCACGGCGATCATTGGGAAGATGACTTTCGACTTTGATTTGTCGATTTCCTCGATGAAGTGAGCCATCTTGGCGCGGTCATCCGCGGTCGTGTCTTTCTTCGTAATGTACGAAATGATGAAGTTGGAGTCGACTACGATAACGCGAGGCAGAAATTTCATCAATGGATGCCTCGAATGTTGTCCCAAACCGAGATCGGATCTTTCAGTTCTTTCCAGCCATTGCCCGGAATGCGCGCAACTCGCTTGAGCACCTCACTGAATGGCGTGTTGTCGAGGACCTGGAAGCTCTGCACCGTGCACTTGTTCACTTCGGGCGACCAGCCATTCTCCGTGCGAACCCAGGTGCCCCGCGCAACCAGGCGAACGGTGCCAATTCGGAAGCAGGCCAGAAGCTGACGGGCGAGCTTTTCATCGCGGACGATGAGCTTGAGATCGCGGTCGAACCCGTCGCGCAGATGCAGATGCATCGTGTCATCGACGCCGACAAGACCTGTCACGACGCCGTCGACCTTGCTCTCCTGTAAAAGGCGTTCCATCGACGAACACTGCTCGGGCTGGATGCCGAAGATGATGTGAATCACCCGATCATTGGCGTCAAGAATTTCGGCTTCGGCAATAGCGTCTTCGCCCATCATTACTTCGATGGCGAGAAGGTGTTTGCCTGGCCTGCTCGTCGGCTTCATTTTGGCCTCGACAATGCGGGCGTGGCTGTGGTGCTCCCGGCCAGGCTCGACAACTGCGGCGTAGCCAACGCTGGCGTTCCTGATGCCTTTGAACCGGGGCTTGTTCTCGTCACCAAGCAACTGCGCGAACTCGGCAATGTATTCCCCGATCCGTTTCATCGGCACAGCACTCTGCTTGCGATCAGGGATGCGCAGCGTGAATGAGTACCGGGTCTTGACCATTCAGTAATATACCCGAAGGCCGACCAGTTCCATGGGCGGAAAGCCGGCAACGGTTACAACTTTTCAACGAACTTAAAAATCTACTACTACTTTAATAAGTAGGATAAACGGCCATTTCAGTTGTGAAACATTGGCGTCAAATCATCAACCGGCTCTATTTTCAGTGATGCAGACGAACCTCCCCTTTGTTCTGTTACAAAGAACTGATCACTTTAGTGCAAGGGGCTGAAGTTCCGGTTTAGGCCCATAGTTGATTGCCACGAACGACTGCTGGCCTGGCAATTCAGCCAATAAAATTCAGCATTCAATAAGCTGCCCCCGGCGAGTACCCGCAAACACTGTCTAACTGAAGTGAATTTTCGACTAAAGGCGGCTGTAGCACATTCCGAATTGTTCGCCCCCCATACCCGACATTGACATTGGCCGGTTGAGTGTCGGCAATGTGGCGCCGATTTTGATGGGTTGCGCATAAGCCGACACCGACGTTCGACAGCAAACTCTGCAAGGTAGTCTCAGACTGGGAGCATTCATTCAGTGACGGTGCACGACTTGAAGCACGCAACTTCTTGCCCAGCATTGCCCAAAGCCGGGTCATCGGTCCGGACCAGGTGCATGTGCCCACCTACATGTTCAAGCTGGTGTACGACGAGGCGGGTCTGGGCAGGCTGGCACCTGAACGACAACGCTACCTGAGGTTCAAAACCCATTAGCTATGCCGAGCTGGTCATGCGCACCGGGATTGAGTTTCTGCCAGGCGTGAATTTCGGAGATTGATTGGGAGGGCGCATGCCATACCGGCCACGATGCATCTTCGTTGGTGCAACAAAAAGCCAACCCGATCTGACGAGTTGCCGCTGACGCAGCGCTTTTTTTGAACAATCCAAGCAGCACGTGGAGGCTAGCTTGCCCTCAAAAATTGGTGCGGAGGGCGATCAGTGCCTTGGCTCTGAAGTACGAAATTCCCAAAATGCGCCGATCAAGCCGCCCTCGCCCGTCCTGACGGACTTGTAGCGTTTTCCGTGGTGTAACAAAAAGGCGGCAGGAGGTGGGCGAGTCACCATCGCGCGGCTTTGGCGAGGCGGTCATCATTACATGGCCGTGAATGGAGTGAGACGTAATTGAAAATAATCGCTGGAGATTCGAACCGCAAGATTTCCAACGCCCCAGCTTCGAAGTAGGAAGGTTTCCCAGGAATTTTCGATAATCAACGCTGCCGAAAATACATTTACGAAAACAACGTCCCAAATAATCGCCGCCGACAGCCTTTCGAAAACGTAAACATTCTCCATCTTTCGGAAACGTAAATATTTTCGGCAGGGGCTGGGCGAGGTTCTATTACGATTTCAAAAATTGACGAAGTCGAAAATGGTTTTCGTGCACGTAAATGCATTTTTCGTCTTCGCAAATAATCACGGGTGCGGTTATTAGGAGGCGGGGTTGGTCGTCTTTCTACGCCTTTTTGGGGGGTGTTTTCTCCTGTCTTGTGTCACCCAAATTGATTTGGAGCTGGACTTCCCTTTGCATTTATCGTCCGCCACCTGTCTTGTAGCCTCTTGGTCTGTCTCCGGCTTTCTGGCTCATGCGGATTTTCAGGTGGTCAACAAGTGCTTTAAGCTGACCCGAAACTGCCTTAGCGTTTCCAGTTCACCGCCGCCCACCGACTTTTTTGATCGCTCATTCTCGCACTGCCACCACCGCAGCTTCATTGTGTTATTCCATTTTTTCTTTAAAGTAAAAAATGCTCTTATGCTACTGTTATTGGTAGATTGATCCGGTAATTTTAAAGTGTTATTTGTGTGCAAGTGGTAATCTGTTATTTTCAGAAAACGGTAACGCTTGATGCGCATCGTCATAGATTTCGTCATTGGTTTGGGTGCAAATTCTCCCAAGAGGAAAAGAGGTTGGCGGGGGACAAATACCTGGGAACCGGGTAAAAAAGGATCGGCTTGATTGTTTCGAAGAAATGACATCAAATTGTGCAAAGAACACAATAAATTTTGCAAACAATGCAATTTGATCGTTTTTAGAACGAAATTCCCCATTTTGAAAAAGGAGAATGGTTGATGCTATTGATCGTAGTGACTTTTTTGGCGGGGGCGACTTGGGGGCCCCAAGTTTCGATGCAGGCGATGCCGAATCCAGTTGCCTGCATGGCCGCCATGAACGCCGTCGCTCAAACCATTGGAGCCAGTGCAAAATCAAATCTAAATACTGAATTATTAATCCAAAATGACGGCACCAAGGGGCTAAAAATAACCTCTGGAGTTAATCAACGGATAATGGCAAGCCTTGCTTGCAAGTGATCGCTCAAGAAAATGTGGATATTCATGGTAGACCGATACTAACCGGGCTGTAATGGACATAAATATTATTCCAAAATAAACAGGAGGTTGCTGCTGGCGATTAACCGTGCCGGCAATTAACACAAAATGCCCTCACCTGTGCCCTTCGTACCCTTTTTCACGGACGTGCAGACTTGACCGACAATTTAACCCCACCAACGGAAAAAATGAATTGATCAGCCCCCGCAGTCTCATCCACGCACTGCATGTGCACTGGGACACCATTGAACGCCTGGTGTTGCTGGGACGCGACTTTCCGTCGTTTGATCCAGTGCAGGTCATCGACATCATCGGCCGTCATTCCCCCGGTAGAAGCCTCGACGAATGCGAAGCGGCGCTGCGTCAGATGGCTTCCAGCGAGCTGCTGCAGGTCATGCCCCGGGGATCGGCCCTGCAGATCAACCCCCTGGTGCTCGAGTTCGTTCGCGGCCTGACCCGCGAGCACGAACTCGGCCTGTCGGCGGTCCTCAAGGCGCGCGTGGACGCCATCCGCAGCGCCACCGGCAAGCTGACCGAGGGCCTGCAGATGCGGGACTCGGACCAGCTGCGGCAAGCGGCCGCCCAGCTGTCCGAACTCTTTCGCCAGATCGGCCAGCAGCTGGACCAGGACCGGCACGCGATTCTGGAGCTCACCGAACGCGCCAAGTCCAAGGATGCCAACCTGCCCATCGGCCGGCGCTACAGTGAGGTGCTCGCTGCCTTTGACGACTATGTGGCGCCAATGGCAGAGATGATGGACAGCGGCCCTGCGGGCACGTTCTACCGCCACCTCGAAGACGCCGAGCATGCCCTGGACCATGCGGTCGAGACGCTGACCGCCCAGGGCGCGCTGTACACCCAGCGCCTGGCGATGCGGCAGGTCGCTTTCCAAGCCAAGGAGCTGCGCCGGCTGGGCCGGGAGGTCTTGAAGCACTGCAGCGACACGCTGCTGCCCCTGCGGGAGGAGATCCGCCAGCACAATGCCCTGTCGACGGCCATCAGCCAGCTGCTCGGCCGGGTGCGCAAGCGCGGCCTGAATGCCACGCTCGGCGCCAGCGACCTGCCCTTGTGGCGCCGGGACATGCCGCGCCGCGTGACGGTGGGCGATGAAGTCCTGGGCATCATGGCCCAGGCGCTGCATTTCGTGCCCGCCACACTTGCCTTCCCCGAGGAGCGCGAAGACGGTGCGGCCGCGCCGATGGAGCGCGTGGATGAAGCGGCCGTCTTGCGACGCTTGCGCCAGGACCTGCCGGTGAGCAGCCTGCTGCACTGGCTCCACCAGCACTTTGCCGAGCTGAGCGACGGCACGCTCTTGCGGCTGTACCACCAGTTGATCGAGCGCCGCGAGTGGGAAGTCACTGCGGCCGACACCCCCGTGGCCCAGCGCTTGCACAACCTGCGCGTACTCCACCACCCGCACGCGCTCAGCCGCGCGGGTGCAACTGCTACGACTGCGCCAACTACAGCCACTTCTCCCATGACGTCTTCACACCAGGCCCAGACATGACCGCCCCCTTGTATTTGCACAAGCTGCCGCTGCTCGGCGAATTGTTCGCATTTTTGAACAGCGGCAAGCACCTGAACCGGATGGCCGAGCCGCAGCTGTGGGCTGAGCTTGAGCGCGAACGGGACGCTTACCAGCAGCTTTTCGCCAGCCTGGGTTCCGCGCTGCGCATCGATGCGCGGGGCTTTGCCTGGTTTCAGGTGGACGATGCCAGCAGCACCGTCTCCAAGACCACGCGCCAGCTGGCGCTGCTGTTCATGCTGATCTTCGAGTACCAAGCGGACCTTGGCCTTCACCTGGGGCGCTTCACCGACTGGCTGGTCGACGGCGCGATGCTCGGGGCGCTGCTGGAGAAAAACCGCCTGCTGCTCGAAGCCGAAGGCCTGGGCGAACGGGAGCAGCTCGATCCGCTGCTGCGCACGGCGAGCAACTACGGGTTCGCTACGAGCGAAGGGAGCAGCGGCTGGCGTATCCTGCCGGCGGTGTTCCGATATCTTGACCGCTTTGAGGCGCTGACGCGCACAGCCAGCCAAAATGAAGAAGTCATCCCACAACCACCTGCCACCAAGGAGGTGGCATGATTCCCTACGGTTTTCAGCGCCTGGCCTTGCTCAACAGCGCCGGGTACCGGCGTGCCGAGGTGCCCCTCGATGCCTCGGTCTCACTGATCGCGCCGAACAACACCGGCAAGACCAGCCTGATCAACGCCCTGCAGTTTTTGCTGATCGTCGACAAGCGGCGCATGGACTTCGGCGCCCATGACGTGGACACCAGCCGGCGCTTTTATTTCCCGAACAACGGAGCGTTCATCCTGCTGGAGGTCGCCCTTCCCACGACGGGCACCGTGGTGCTGGGCTGCGTGGGCAAGGGCGTGAGCCACGACTACGAATACTTTGCCTACAAGGGCGAGCTGAAGCTGGACGACTACCGCTTGGCCGATGGCACCCAGCTCCAGCAGCCGCAGCTCAAGAGCCACATGGCCCGTCTGGGCAAACTGGTGTTCAGCTACACATCCACGGAGTTTTCCAGTGCGCTGTACGGCACGCGCCGCCGGGGCCCGGACCAAGAGCCGGACATCACGGTGTTCAAGCTCGAGCATGCCAGCCACGCCGAGTCGTTCCAGCGGGTGCTCACGCGCACGCTGCGGCTGGACAAGCTGCGCTCGGGCGATGTCAAGGACTATTTGCTCGCCATCTTTCGCCGCGACCTGCCCGACTCGAGCATTGACTTCAAGGCCGAATGGGACAAGGCCTTTGCCGAGGTCAACGCAGACCGGGCGCAGTACCTGGCCACGCTCGGGCAGCGCGCCAGCATCGGCATGATGGAGCGCCAGCAGGTCAAGCGCCTGGAGCTGCGCGGCAAGCTGCTGTGCTTTCGCCCCCTGATCGACCAGCAGCTGCAGGCGTGGGAGGGCCATTTCCACTCCCGGGGCGAGGCGCTGCGAAGCGCACTGAGGGATGTCGAAGCCCAGCAGGACAACATGCAGCTCGCTGACCGGGCGTTGAACGACCAGCAAAGTGCATCGGCCCGCCAGCGCCAGCAGTTGCTCGCCGAGCAGCTTCGGCAAGAAACGCTGGAAACGGAGTTCACGCTGATTGCCTGCCGCGCGCTCCTGGAGGAGGATCTCGCTGGGGACCGCAGCCGCCTGGAGCAGCAAACGGCGCTGGTGCAAAATGCGGGCAGCCGCGGCAGCGACGCCATTGGCCGGGACATCACTGCAGCGCAGACGGAACGCCAGCAACTCCAGCGTGAACTGGCCACGCTGGGCGACAACCTGTACCTGCACCTAGCGTCCCTCTTGAACCCGACACAACTCGACACCCTCAACCGCCTGCTGAGCCAGCAGGTGATGACGCTGGCGCCCCATGACTTCACGCTGGATGCTGCCGAACTCCAGCGCTGGCTGGACCGTGAACAGGCGGCCCATCCCGGGATGGCGTCGCTGACCGGCTTGAAGTTTTCGCTGCAGGGGCTCGCGCCGCAGCATGCCCAGCGTTCGCAGTCCGAGATCGAGAAGCGGCTCGCTGAGCTGGCCCAGCAGCTGGAGGCGCTGGCGCAGCAGGCTCAGGCGGCCCGGGACCTGGACGCGGCACGCCAGAAGAAAAGCCAACTGGACGCGTCGGTGCGGCAGATCGAAGCGCAGATCGGACGGTTCGATGAACTGCAGCGTCTCCAAGCCGGCCAGACGGCACGCTTGGGCCAGCTCGCCGAGCTCACGGACGCGTTGTCGGCATTGGCGCTCAAGCTGGACAGTTCCCTGGCCGCTGCCAAGGCCTTGCGCAAGCAGGCGGAGGATCTGCAAGTGGAACTCAACACGCTGAGCGCCGATCACGCCACCATCTGCCGGCTGCGCGAGGGCCGGCGCGACGATGCCCGGATGTTCGACGGCCTGGCGGACTTGCCGCACCAGATCTGGCTGGGCACCCGCCAGGTGGACCTGGCCGGCTTGTCCGAGGCGTTGACCTCTTACCAGCGCGACTGCACGGAACTGGTTCAGCTCGACCGTGACCTCGAGATGCGGCTGGCGCAGCTTCATGGGGGCGGGCTGACCAAGTTCGAGTTTGACGGCGGCAGTGAAAGCGAGATCGGCCGCATCATCGAGTTCGCTGCGCACCTGCCCCAGGAGGAGCAGGCACTCGATCGCAAATCGCGCAGCGCGGTGGTGAACGTCACGGCCTGCTTGCGCGAGCTGCGCGATGGCCTGCGCACGTTCAAAAGCAAGATGCGCGACTTCAACCGCCTGATCACCCGGCGCCAGCTGTCGGACCTGAAAGTCTTCAAGATTGAGCCGGTCGATGAAACGCCGATGGTCGAGGCGGTCGAGCAGCTCATCAGCACGGCCGAAAAAGCCGAAAGCGGCGAGACCTTTGAGCTGTTCAACCACGCCAGTGTCCTCGATGACGCCGCGCTCAACCGGGCCAAGACCCTTTTGATTCGTGAAGGCGAGGCGCGCGGCTGCCTGCGGGTCGAGCATTTCTTTCGCCTCGAATTCATCGTTGGCAAGGCCGGGCACAAGGAGGAATCGTTTTCGGACATCGACAGCGCCGCGTCCAACGGCACCGTGCTCATGGCCAAGCTGGTCACGGGCCTGGCGCTGCTGCATCTGATGCAGGACAAACGCCACAACGTCCAAGCGGTGTGCTACCTGGACGAGGCCTCGGCGCTGGACCCGCGCAACCAGCGCAGCCTGATCGAGACCGCGCACGAGTTTGGGTATGCGCTGATATTCGCCTCCCCTGCCCCGCTGGTCACGGCGCGCTACTGCGTGCCCATCACCAGCAGCGCGGGCTTCAACCACATCAGCCGCAAGAGCTGGCAGATACTCGAGCCGCTGGAAGCGCTGGAGGACGCAGCATTGGTTCCAGGCACAGCGGTGCCGCTGGCCCATGATGCCGCTTCCGAGCAGGCGTGGACATGAGCCGGGCCTTGGCGGCGGCGCTGGCCCGGCTGCTTGAAGGCGCTGGCAACCCTTTGCAAGCCCAGGCCTGCCAGGCCAGCGCGTTCACGGCGTTGCAGCGCCGGGCGCTCGATGACCTGGCGCGCAGCACGGGCGCGCTGCGGCTCAAGCCCGAAGGCCGGGGCAGCGTGTATGAGGTCGTCAGCGTGGAGGTGCTGACCACCCACCTTCGCGCCTTGCGTCCCCAGCAGGTCAGCGAGATTGACCCCGCCATCCCCCGGCGCGCGGCCAACATCGCCCTGTCCCGCAGCAGCAAGGGCCGCTCGCACGGGCACGCACTGCATTACCTGCTGGTCAAGTCGATCACGGATGGCGTGATCTGGCGCGACAGGTCGCCGGAGGCGGAGGAAAAACAGGAAACCCAACAGCTGCATGGCCGCGCTTTTGACCTGTCGCAGGCAACCGGGACGGCGGGCGCCGGGGTCCTGGCGATCACCGAAGACGACGATTGGCACTCGGACCAGTCGCTCTGGCTGGTGGAGAACCAGGCCTTGTTTGACCGCCTGGACTGGCTGCCTCCTGATGCCCAGGGCACGGTGGCGTATTACGCGGGCCAGCTGCCGGGCCGTCTGCTCAAGTGGTTGGCATGCCGGCCGCGGGCCCCGGAGGTGATCGTGTTTGCGGACTACGACGGCGTCGGGCTGCTCAATTACGCCAGGCTGCTGGAGGTCTGCGCCAGTCCCACGCGCTTTTGGATGATGCCCAACTGGGCAAGGCTGTTGACAACCTATGGCAGCCATGCGGTGTGGCGCAATACACAGAGTGATTTTGAAGCGGCTGTAGCACGCCTTGAAGCAGTACAGGCACCGCAGGAAGTGATGGAGATGTGCGCGGCACTCCGCGCCCAGGGCTTGGCGCTTGAGCATGAATCGGTGTGGCTCAGCCCAAGCGAGCCCGGCTCCCATTGAATGGGGCGTTTTCAACGGCAAGGGCCAGAGATGCATTTGCAGTGTTTTGCAACTAGCACCGGCATGCATGACGCGAATGATCATTTGTGCGCTTTCTTTCCCTGAATGCAGATCTCCCCCTCAATCGAATCCCAGTCCTGGAAGCAGGAGAACGCTGCGTGGGAAGCTTTGACAGGAAAACACTGCTCGAAATCCATCAAAAAGTGGCGACATGATGGCAAAAATCGATCCAGACGAAAAATCAAAACCCAGCACTGGCGTGGCTTTTCAGCCGGTTTTCCTACTTCTACGTTTCTAGTGTTTCTACAGTTCCAGAGTTCCATGATTCTATGAACACAGGTAATTGGCAACAAAGTCAGTCGCCTTGGCAAAGACAGGCAACTTAAGACAAAGAAATTCAAATTTTCCCAAGAGGTGAAGAAAGTGGCGGAGGAAAGACATTGAGGGACATAAAGAAAAGCCAGTGCACTATGTTCAAAGAGCGATTTCCCCATTACAAAGTTTATTTTTGATTCAAACATCCATTCCAGTCGATAACAAGAATACAAAAGAACGAAAAGGCTTCCAAAAACACGTCGAGCGGGAGCGATTGAGTCTAAGCACAGGGTAAAGAATGAGAAAATTAATCAGTCGAAAAATAGTATCTAACGCAATTGGAAACCAGAAAGAATTCTATGCAAACAGGCGCCAAGAAAAAAACCACCGCAGCTTCGTCCAAGAAACCTAAAAAAGGAGCCGGCTTTTATCAAATGAATATTGATGAATTTAAGAAAGCATCTTGTTTTGGCCATGAAGCGGCGGCAGCTTACATTGTTCTGTGCGGCGGCGTAGATTCTAAAAAAAGCGATACAGCCCGGATAAGTACGCACGGGTGTTTGAGTGTTTCAAAAAGAGTAGGAATTACAGAAACTCGTGCCGAACGTGCAATAAATGCTCTTTTAAAACAAAATTTGATCAGGAAGCATGAAAGCAAACAGACAAAGAAAACTCATGTTCCAGGCGAGCCCACTTATTACATAAATGATGATCACGTTTCAAGCGATGTGGCCATTTCACAGGAATTCTTGCATTCGTCAGAGAAAATTGAAAACAGCAAGGACTTCTCTTGTTCAAAACAGTCATTGGCATATCTTTGTAAAAATGCTTTAGGAGGGGATGATATACCCCATGCCAACGCCTTGGTTGACGCCCTGACACTGTTTTTTTCGCTTCATCAGAAACAGGATTTCGATCTGTTTGCCGGGGTAGACCCGCAAGCTGCCAGTGCAACATTTCGGCCTATTACTGGTGGAGAAGGTTGGAATGATTCTTGCCACCTGATGCCGATGGAAGGAAATACAAGCTGGAGATTTTTCTCAATGATCCAAGAAGGTGAGATTCAGTTCAGCAAAGCATTTTTAGAACAAACTTTTTCTGGCATACCCGTGTGGAAGGGGTGCCCCTCGCATGAGGAAAGATGTTTGCATGCCATCGAACAATTAAAAAAAGCATCTTTGATTTATAACTCCATTGTTTTGTGGGAGTCAAATCCATTGGCCGGTGAAAGCGCCACGCCCATTGATCCAATTTACACTCTTTATGTGGCTTCGAAACGGAATGATAAAAATGAGCTGATGCTGCAAGAATCCATCCACGATGCATGGTTGAAATCTAATACGCTTCAAAAAGAAGTTGCTTTTCCATTTTCCGGCAATGACAAGCCCAAACCGGTCTGGAAAGATTCTGGCGTTTATACCTATGTGCTAGATGGTTTTCACAAATCAGGAAAAAAAATGTTGCTTTTGCAGCTCCGGGTTGCGCGCTGGGCGGCCAATAGGAAGATGAACGAGTTATTAAATGCAGACCGAATCAGAACTGAAAAATGGGAAAAAGAGTTAATAACTGCTGTCAACAGCACTCAAGCTATCTATATTTAATAGAATCCCTTTGATTTCAAGCGTATGTCATTACGCTGGCTGAATGGACATTGTCAAAATCTGTTGGACATATTTTCATTTAAAGGCAGGTTTCTTTTCATCAGTTGGCAACTGATGTGCATGCAGTTGCAACGTCGTTTCATTTGCTTCAAGGACATTGAGGCCAGCCGGGACTTCCCATAATGCGGAGTCGCTGCAGCGAGCGCGTTCGATGGAAAAAAGGACAGAGTGCAAAAAGGCACAAAAATGATCACGAATCGAAAGTTCGAATTGTTTTAAATCAACAGCTTGCGTAAGTTTTTGCCATGCAAACCGTTATGCAAAAGGGTGAGCTACTGGCCCTACGTGCCTCCCAGTTGGCCACACTCCTCATTGTGAAGCTGCATGAAAACATACAACTGCTCGACGAAAGCCATGGATTGCAGTGATCAGTGCGCACCCCTTGCTTCTCATTCCGCGCATGCCAGCGCGATCACTCCACCCCGAGTGCCTTGAACACCGCATCCACGGGGTCTGAGTAAAAGCTGGTCTGAAACTTGGCAAACAACTCGCCCGGCACGGTTGCAATATCGGTGACGCTCGACATCGGCAGCAGGATGCGTTTGGCACCAGCGTCAAAAGCCACCTGCATGCACTCCGCCAGGCTTCGCACCTGCACGATGGTGCCGCCCAGACTCATGTCGCCCAGCACAGCCAGTTGCGACTGCACCGGCTTGGCTAGAGCGGCCGAGCACAGCGCGATGAAACTGGCCAGCGTCAGCGCCTGTGGGGCGCCGCTGTTTTGTAGCTCAACCAGGTGCGTGTGAAAATCCCGCTCCCCCGGCTTGATGGACGCGCTGACGCGGGACGAGTTGGCCTTGAAATAATCAAATGCCACCCGAACCGCCTCGCGCGGTGCCACCCCTGAGACGTTGGCTTTGCCCGAGCCGGGAATGGATTGAATCTCCAACCGGTAGATGCCGGGCATCTCGCTGGAGCCCATGCTGATGGTGTGCAGCGTGCCTGGATTCAGGCGACCTTCAGGCACCAAGGCCCCGCCCGACTGCTCGGGCACGGTCACAAAGCGCTCCACACCATCTTCCAGGTCGATGTAGCTGAAATGGACGTCGTAAAACTCCATGCCGCCAATTTTCTTGAGCTGCTCCTTGATGCGGCGGCGCACCTCCAGCGCGTATTCCAGGCACTTGCGCACTGAGTCCTTGGTGTATTCGCCGTTGGGGCAGACCAGCTTGAGCAGGCCCGAGGTCGTGCGGCGCACCGCGATGGTGTCGCGCTGGTTCAGGTTGTTGCCCAACTTAAACCATTTGTCGATGGCGTCGGCAAAACTCTGCTTGCGCATCTCTCGCAAATATTCCGCCAAGTAATCGACAATCAGGCCGTACTGGTCCGTGAAAAACTCCGGCCGCATCTTGGGGATTTCCCAACCCGGCACGTAGGCGTGAAAACGGTCAAAAAAGGCCGAGTCAATCATCGCTTCCGGGAACGGCGCCAGCAGGTGTGAAGTCTTGACTAGCGACTCCACGCTCTGGTTGATATTGCCGACAAACACCATGGCGGCGCTGGCATTGATGGACTCCCGGCCCCTGCTGAACGAGCCCGAGGCCATGTAGTCCTTCATGATTTGCACGCCGTCGTGGTCCTTGAAGTTGATGCCCGCCACCTCGTCAAAAGCCACCACGTCCCACAAGCCGACCAGGCCCACCTTGCGCGCGCCCATGTTGTAAAACAGGTTGGCCACCGTGGTCTGCCCGCCCGACACCAAAATGCTGTTCGGACTGATTTCCTTGTAGATGTGGCTTTTGCCGGTTCCGCGCGGGCCCAACTCGCAAAAGTTGTAGTTGTTTTCCACCAAGGGAACCATGCGCGCCAGCAGGTGCCACTTGACCCGCTCCTTGAAGTGGCTTGGCTCCATGCCGGTCGAGCGAATCAGGGCATCAATCCACTGTTCGTCGGTGAAAGCCTTTCGCGCCTCGAACAGCGCCGCCATGTCCATGTTGGGCATCTGGATGGGCTTAAGGTCTGTCACCATGAAAGGCGAGCCCTTCTGGCCTTCTTCAAATTCATGTTTCAGGGTGACGATGCACCAGATGCCGCCGACCAGCAGCTTTTCGAACTGGCGCACATAGGTGTCGGAAATCTCGGCGTTTTTCACCCCCAGGTTCGAGAGCAAGGCCTCGTACACGTCCCGCTTTTCATTGAGCTTGACGGTAATTTTGTCGATAACTTTGTAGGTGCCGTTCTCGCGCACCTTGGATTTGACTTTTTCTGCCTCGTCCGGGCGCACGTAGTTTTCCGTCAGGATGCGCTTGACGTTGACCAGGCCGTTCTGAATCACGGCTTCGTCATCACTCGCGCAGTACATGCCCAGCAGGTACTCCAGAACGTACACCGGAACGTTCGCACCCTCCTTAATGAGCTTGGTCAGGTCCTTGCGCACCACCTTGCCGGCAAAGTGGGTGTTGAGCAGGGTATCCAGGCTGGTGTCGGACAGCGTTTCAGCGGTGGTGGGGACAAGCATCTTTTCCATTTTCAAAAGTCATTACCAAAGGCCAGGTCCACCTTGATGGGCAGGCGCAGCACTTCGACCTTGGTGACCGCATCGCGCATCACCAGGTCGTAGCGTTTGTGCGGGTCATGCGCACCGGCCAGAACTGTCAGCAACACCGAGCGTTTGCGCTCGTCGAGCAAATGGGAGGTGCTGTCAAAAGTGATGGACTGCACGTTGCTGATGGCCTTGTCCTGGTCAGCGCTATCGCGCAGCGACACCACCACCGAGCGGGCGAGCACCCGTTCCGACACGGCATCGGTCTGGATGAACTCAAAACGCTGGGTATTGGTTACCACCTTGTTGACGGCGCCGAGCAGACTGACACTGACGAATTTCGTTTTGGCGTGGTCGGCTTCGCTCTCACGCACCGTGATGACAGGCACCACCACTTCCTGCGGCATGGCGCTGCCATGGACAAAACGCGCGCCGCCGGCAAAATGAAACCGGCTCGCACCCTTAGGCACCCAAAAGTCCAGGCTGCCTCCTGCCGTGGTGCTGGCTGTCACCGCCGTGTTGCCCGACCAGGCTTTGGATGTGGCACCCAGGTTGCGGCCAATCAGGTAGCGCTTCTTGGCCTTCAGGGTGCCGGCCGGTTTGTCGTCCAGCATGGACTTGTCCGATGCCTCCAGCGCCGATTCTTGGTACATGAAGCCATGGTCCGCCGTGACCAGCACGGTCGAGCCATTGAGCGAATTGATGATGAAGCCCAGCACGCTGGAGAGTTCGAGCACAGTTTGCGCCGCTGCCTCGAAAGTTTTGGTTTCCGACGCCTGCTTGTCGCCCGTCATGTCGATGCGGTCGTGGTAGATGTAAATCAAGCGCTGGTCGCGCACCAGCTCCCGGCCCTTGTCCTTGCCCAGCGCCATCAGGTCTTCAGCCTTAACCGCAATGCCGCCAAAGCGCTGCAGGTGTTCGTTGCGCTGCTCCAGCGTGGCCACCGAATGGCCATCGGCCAGCACATCCAGGCTGGCGCTCTCCTTGTACGCCATCGTCTGGTGCGGCAGCAGCGCGGCCATGCCCAGCGCGGTGTAGCTGGGCAACACGCCCAACATTCCGTCCAACGACGCCTTGAAGCGGCTCTTGCTGTTGGTGTGCTGCACCAACTCCTGGGCAACCTCGAACCGGAACGCATCGGAAATCAGCACAAACACCCGCTTCACGCCGCCCTCAAACAGCGGCAGCACCCGGCGCTCGTAAAACGCCTGCTGTGGCGTCACCTCGGGAAGCTTCCAATGGGTGAGCAAGCCCTGCGGCCCCTCGATTACCTTGGACCACGCGGTGCTCAGGTGCGGGATGAACCAGCCCGAATACACGCCTTCAATCGTCTCGCGCAGCTCGTGCAGGACTGCCCAACCGGTGGGCTCCACCGCATCGGCTGCCGTGTGAAAGTGCCGATACAGCTGGTCAAAGCGAAACAGCTCATCGCGGTACTGGGCAAAGGCCGTGCCGGCATCGGTAAAGCTGAAGCCTGCTGCGTGCGTCGCCTTCAGGCTGAAAAAATCGGCAGCCGCGGTCAATGCGTCGTAACACGCGGCCAAGGCCCGTGTGCGTTCATTGGCACTGGCCAGCAGCGGGTTGGCCCAATGCCCGTCGCGGCGGCGCGCCATCAGGCTGCGCACCACGTCCATGTTGGCGCCGGCACCGGCGACGATGCGTTTTTTAAGGTCTTGCACCACGCGCAACTCAACGTCTTCAAACGTCATGCACTCCGCCAGTTGCTCGGCTGACTGGGTTGACAGCAAGCTCACCAGGTTCAACTCGTTGGCGACGGCCTGCGCCAAGGCGTTGTAATTAGCGAACTGCGCGATGTCCGAGCGCCAACGCCCGACAAACACCGATGCATTGGCGGCCAGGGTGCGGTCGGGCAACACAAAATGCGCCAACTGGCGGGGTGCATCGCCCTGCAGCCCTCGGCAAAAGTCCGTCACCAGAATGCGCAACAGCAAGTCGCGCAAGCTGGGGTTGGCGTCAAGATAACCCAGCTGAACATGCACCAAACCCCAGAACGCCGGGGTCAAATCGTTGGCGGCAATGTCTTGCCAGGCCTTGGATTGGGCTGACAGGTCTGCCACGCCGTCCACCACCATGGCGCCATACAGGCGCTGCAGCATGGCAAATAACTCGGGTTGGTCGGCACGCGTCAGCACCGCCAGCATCTTGCGGTCGAGGTCTTGTGCGTCGTCACCTGGCAGCACCAGGCGTTTAAGGCGGTCGACCCGGTCCTTGGCGCGCAGGAACTTGGCGCGCTCTTTCAGATGTTGCCGCAGACCTTGCGTGGTCAGGCCCAAGTCTTCCAGGAGGATGGAGGTGGAATCGGCCCGGAACGACTTGCTGCGCATGCGCACGTCCAGCAGCCAGTCTTTGGCCGGTTCCGGTTCGGGCTTGGCGCTGTAAATCAGCCAACGCTGGTCAGGTGAGTGTTCAATGTCGAGCTTAATCCGCAAGGCTGGGGTGTCGTCCAGCCGTACCAATTGCACACCGTCGAGCGTCAGGGCTTCAATGCTGGAGGCGAACTCGGCTTCCACGTCATGCCAGAACACCACCGGGTGGCTGGCAAAAAGAGAGGTCAAACTGTCAAAAAGGCGTTGCTGGCTCATTGGGTTTCTTGGTTATCAGTCGCTGAATCAATGCAAAATCTTGTTCAGGGCCGCATTCAATACATCACTGAATGCCTTGAAGCTGTTCATTGAGGCCAGTCGCTCAGCATCTGGCGGATTCTGAATCACCCAGTCAGAGAGTTCTTCGCCTGACTTGTGCCCTCCAAAGGCGGTATCGAGTTGCGCTTTTGCAGAATTGGGCGCATTGTCATTCCCCGATACGTTCTCCAACAGCGCACAATTCGGAAGGTGTGGTGACGCGGCGCAGAGTAGCCAGGCTTCGGACTTCGGCTTGGGCAGCATAGGCACACCATGCTCAAAGCCTGCTCGCAAAAATCCGTCCTGCATCGAGCGAAACTTGTCTTCCCACAAACTGGCCACACTACTGCGTGTGCCATCGCTGTCACGGAAAAGAATCGCCAGCACCGGCTCATCCAACTCCGATTGAAGCGCTGCGGCCAAGTGACCAAGTGTCATCGCGTTGGAAAAATAGTAGCCTGTCTCGACGCCTTTCTTCTTGCCTCGGGCTGGCTGCAGTCTTGCTGGCATTGCCTTGGTCCGCGCGCAAAGCTCTGTCTCACTAAAAAACTGCAGGCTGTCCGGTATATCCAGCAAGGCATATCCCAGCATGGGCTCAGCCAATTGAGAAAGCAAAATTGTCATGGGGCCAATGCGAAAATCCACCCCTTCACAACTTCCCTGCGCATTTATGCACGCTCCAAGATCAGTCGGCCCTTCGCCGCTCAATAACACCTTCATGCAGTTGCACCTACCCCTGCACCGTCACCTTGCGGGTCGAGCGCAATGCATTCCTGCGTCAGAGCTTTCAGGTCAGTGTCGACAAAGGCGTCGCCTGGCCCCATGGAGCGTAACTTCTCACCGATACGTGGAATCTCGAAAAAAGGGCGTATCCGCGATTCACCTTGGGGTGTCTTATAAATAAACTGAACTGCTTGGCGGGCTACCTCATCGTCCAGATAGTTCAGTATCAAAGGGCTGTGCGTCGTTACCAGCATTTGCTGCGGGCTCGCAACCAACGTATCCACCAAGGCCTCGACGATTTCCTGGTTGATCCCGTTCTCAATTTCATCCAGCAAAATCAACGACCGATCAGATGATGCCTGGGTCAGCACCGCCAGAATGCGCAGCAGCCCGTCATTGAGATGGGCTGCCTCGGTTTCAAGTTTGTGCTCACCATACTGCTCAAATACGGACAGCTGCTTCCAGCCAGACCGCAGAGTCGCGACCTTGAAATCAATTAACGATGGGTAGAACTTCTTCAGCAGCGCAATCAGGGCAACTTTTCTCTCACCTTTGATGTTGTCAAGGTAAGCCGACAGCTTCTCTCCCCCCACGCCAATGTCATGATCACTGATCCTGGCTCGCTTGCGCAGGAGTTGAGGCGACAACAGTTCGAGGGAACGGATCCGGCGCAGCGCTTCACGAAACTCCAAAATTGGTCCTGGCAGTTCTGTGTCCTTGAGCGCCGAAAGCAGTGACCCCTGATAAGTAAATGCAATGTCTTGATGCGTCTTGCCTCCAAAGTTGAAAGACTGCCCATCCGAGCGCATCGCTTTTTCATTGCCGATCGTGATCGTTTCACTCGTGCAGCGTAAGCTCGCGCGATTGAAACTGCACACCCATGTCAACAAAGCGCCCGAAGAGGTCCGAAACTCCACCCCCAGCGCGATGTTGCTTTCCTTTCGCAACTTACAGTTGAGGTCAGCAATGCTCCAGCCGCGCCCGTCAAGCCAAGCCTTTACATCGCCCCGCATCAACTGCGAGATGAAATCAAACGCTTGGAGCACCGTGCTCTTGCCAGCGCCGTTCATGCCAATCAGGCAGTTGAATTTGCTCAGCCGTAGCGGGACTTCTCCCAAAGACTTGAAATTTCTGATTCGAATAAATTCAATCATCGCTTGAACCTCCCGTTACAGCCTTCACATCCGCCAGCAAATTGCCAAACCGGCCGTAATTCACCTTCACCCCGTCATCCAGATCCAGGGTGATGCGCATGTCGGCGTGGTGGCGGAGTTGTTCGTCGTAGGCCAGTAGCTCTACGTGCTTCTTCTTGAGCTTTTCGACTTCCTTGGCCAGCTTGTTGCGGGCAGCGGTGCTGGAGGCGGCGAACACGTCTTTTTGCAGCATGTCGATGCGCGACTGAATTTTACCGGTGAGGGGCACGACGTATTCAGCTCGCAGGCGGGCGAGTGTGCTTTCGTTGTAGCGATGTAAATAAACCAAGGCCTGGAAGGCGCCTTGTTTGCCGCTGCTGAAGAGCCAGTAGATGGGGCGCTTTTTGTAGGTTTGCAGGTGGTCTTTGAAGAACTTGTCGGCGAGGTAGCGGCGGATGGTCTCATCCGGGGTTTCGGTGGCTTTGGTGCCCAAGCTCTCGGCCAGCCAGGCCATGTTTTCCTCCAGGGTGTCTGGCCCCCAGACGGCGCGCAAGAATTCGCAGATGCGGCTGGGCGCGTCGTCGGCAAACCAGAGTTCGTCGGTGATGGGGACGATGCCGTCGGCATCTGCGGGAAACGTGCCGTAGCGGCCAGACTCGAAGCCGACGTTGCCCGCGTGGGCGTAGATCAGGCCGGGCTCGTCGAGGCTGTAGCGGCCCATCATGCAGCCGATGGCGTTGGAGATCAGACGCTGGCTGTCTTGTTCACGGTCGGCGCGGGCTAAGGTAATTTGGGATTCGGGGGATTCGGAACTGAGTTCATCTTGCAATCCATATGCGGCAATAAATGAAGTATTGACATTTGCCTCAATGCCCGCGAGCTCTGATATTGCTTGGCTACAGCAAGCTTTCCATGCCAACCAAGAAGAATTCAAAGTTGATGCAATCACGTCTTTTCCAGCAATAGGCAAACCAGTGAATTCATTACTTACTTCAAAAAAGTTCCAGTCCCTCCTTGATATTTCAACAGCCTTCTTTGCCAACTCACTTGTTGCCTCATATCCATTCAAAGTAACCGGCAAATCTGCAATGTTTCCAGACTGAAAATTTAATGTTGGATTCAACGCAGCAAGTAGCACCGATGTAACTTTTGAATTCAAGAAGGCAAGCAAGTGAAATTGATCAATTTCAAGTGGAAATGCCGCTGACCCTCCCGCGTCGAATAGGTCGCCTCCATAGGAATATCGAGCCGAAAAATCAAGACATACGGCACCCCAATTTACATTTGGCTTAAATATGTATTCAAGATTGAAATTTGTCGCCCAAACTCGGGCTTCGGTTGGATGCTTATTCGTCTGAAGATCATGACCATCTGATTCCCAATTCACAACGTCTAATCGATTTCCATACCATCTTCGGAACCCTCCCCCTTTGTTGTAAGGGAACCACTTCTTGCCAGACAAATTTGCACTGGCTCGTTCCATAAAACCAACTCCCATTTTTTCGATCGAAACCTCCCACCAATATCTGACATATTTTGAGTTGTCGGCAGTAACCATTCCCTTTCTGGTAACGGCAAAGGTGTCCAAGCTTTTGTTCGTTTCAAATGCACATCGTAGTTTGTCACTTGTCCAGTAGGCTATAGGTACTCCCGGAATTCGCTGAAAGGTTGATTGATTACGTTCAAATACATTCTTTTCGCTTCGCTCATGAAACGCTTGGCATTTGTCATATGAAGTTGGCAAATTGTTGTTTAGATCAACATATGTTCCAACATATTCTGGCAAATGCGAGTTGAAAAATACACTGGCAGCAGCAAGTGCAAATTTCGAATTTAATTCGGGAAAACTATTGAAGCCAATGTGCGCTAATGTTGCAATCGATTTATTATTCAAAATTTCAATTCGAAACTCTTCAAAAGTTGAAATGAACATCCACGCGTGCATAGTGACCATTGCACATAAGGCCTGCGGCTTACCTTGCAGTGCAGACCTAACCACAAACATCGAGAACAAGTCGCTCTTAGCCACTTCGTAAGTCTGCCTCGCAAATGTCTTCAGTTCGGCGCACATCCCGCCGTTCCCCATATACGGTGGATTCGCCACCACCGCATCAAACTGCATCGCCAGCACCTGCGCCTGCTGCACCAGCGGCAGCAAATCATCCGCAGCCGCAGTGGCATACATATCCCCACTCTGCTTGACCAATGCCAGCACATTCGGCAACACCGCCAGATACGTTTTAAGCGCATAGGGAATCTGGATCAGCGATCCAAAGGTCTTGGCATGCTCAAAGGTATCCACCAGCGCGGTGATGGTGGCGCGCTGCACCTTGAACGGTGCCAGGTGGGTAGCGAGTTCGTCAACGCTCAGGCCTTTGCTCTCTTGCAGGCTCAACACATTGAGCTTGGGTGGCTGCAGGTTGCCAGCATCATCGGTGGCGGTGAACAGGCGGCGGTCGTCGGCGCGGGCTTTCATCAGCAGGGCAAAGCCGGCCATTTGGGCGGCGCGATCGTCAATGTCCAGGCCGTAGAGGTTTTTTTCCAGAATCAGGCGTGGAATGGCCCTGGGCTGGTAGCCGCGCTCCAGGTAGATGGCCTTGAGCACGTCATAAGCCACCACCAATATGTGGCCGCTGCCACAGGCCGGGTCCAGCACGGTGATGGATTCAGGGTTGAGGGTATCGCCGTCTTCGCGCACGCGGGTCTGGATGAGGGCATCGAGCTGGGCTTGCACCTCGAGCGTTTGCTCGGCGGGGGTGATGTAGTACGGCCATTCTTTGGCTAATGTGCTGTGCGGGTTGGCCATGAGCCACAGGCGGCCCACGCTGTTTTGCACCAGGTATTGCACGATCCAGTTGGGCGTGAAGAGCTGAGTGGCGGCGGGGATGTCTTCGCTTTTAACGACCTTGCCGATGACCTGGTCCTTCTTCTCACTGATATAGAACTGGTACAGCCAGCCGATGATTTCGACCTCGGCCCAGTCTTCTTCGGGAATGGCTTCGACCAGCTTGGCAATGACGGAGTCACTGCGCAGCAGGTTGTCGGGCAGCAGCAGCTCGGAGTCGTCGTCAATGCGCTCAAACAAAAAGGGCATGGCGCGGGACAAGGCGTTGCACTGGGAGACGAGCAGCATGCGATACAGCTCGCCATCGCGGTTGCCAGCCAGTTTCATCTCAAACACCTGGGGCGCGTTCAGGCCGGGCAAGCTGCCGCTTTGGGCCAGGTCGGCGGCGTGGGTCAGGAGGTCGGGCAGCGTGCCTTGCGCGCTGGACAGTGCCCGGTGGCCGTGGCCCAGGTAGTCGTGCAGGTCCATGAAGCGCAGGGCGGCCATGCGGTTGAACCAGGTGTAGGCCACGGCTTCCAGGGTCTGGGCAAAGCCGTCTTTTTGCAGGCGGGCAATGAGCTGTTGGCGCTGGCCGTGGACCTTGGCGGGCCAGGGCTGGCCGGCAATCAAGGTGATGTCGCCCTGCAGCTGGCTGGGGGCAATCTGGAGTTGGCCGTCATTGTCGGACAGGCCCAGCAGATTGGCGCGGGCGGTGACGGCGGCGATGAAGTCCTTGCGGGCTTGCGGGGCGTAGGACTTGAGTTTGGCTTTGTTCATGAATTTTTATATATCGAATAGGGCTTTAGCCCTTATGCAATTTGCGCAAGAAGCTATTAAATTAAGAGTAATCAGAGTAAGTTTTCAAGGCCACCGTCACGCGCAGGTCCTATCAGACAACAAGAGGCATTGCACCCCTGGCGTTTTGCGAAACCCGGCATCATTGGTCAGCATGACGGTACAGCCCTGATCCAATGCTGTGGCTACGTGAAGCGCGTCGGGCAGCTTGAATTTGAGCTGTGCACGCAAACGGGCGGCAGAAACCAAGATTTCATCATTCAGAGGCGCAATGGTCAGATGGGGGCGTGGTGACAAAGCTTCGCGATAAAGCTGCACCAAGTCGTCTCGGCCCAAAGAAAATGGCCGAACCAAACATTCAGCGACACTCAGATTGCTGGTCACGGCCTGCCATTCACCGGCTTCCAACCCGGTGAAGATTTCACGCAGGATAACGGCCCATGGCTCCACGCCTTCCAAAGCGTAAATGAAGATATTGACGTCAAGGTAAACCTTCAGGCCATGCAGTTCCTCGCTTAACGATCCCATGCATCACGCTCCGATCGGATAAAGGTATCGATCGCGTCGGTGTTTTCATAACAACCTTGGGCTTTACCGATCAACTGGGTCAAAGGGGTTGCGCCTGATGACTGCGCTTCGGGCTGACAGGGCATGGCTTGGACGAGAGGTACAACTCGCGCCACCCGCTGGAAGTATTTCTTCAACGCCCAACCTGTTCGGTACTCTTGGTGAAGCCAGTGGTAATACTCAAACTCAATCCACTTGCCATCTTCGGAGATGGGGCGTACCACTTCCTGTGGCAGAAGTTTTCCGACAACAGCGGATCCATGTTCAGGTTTGGAGCGAACCACAGCCACTCGGTCCTTCACGACAAACCGCTCTTCTTGCCGCTTGGCCTCTTGCACCAAAGCCTTTTCAACCAATTTCGTGAGAGCCTCGATCATCTTCTTTTGGCCTTCTAGCGCATCGGCTTGAGCCTCAAGCTTTTGATCAGTGGCAGCCTGCCATTGAGAAGAAGAAATCTCTTGGTAGATGGGAAGCAGAATGGCCAAGATAAAACTCAGCAGGGCCATCAGCTCCATTGATTTACGGCTGAGACCAATACCGTCTTCTTGATCAACAAACTGGGCATTGATTGACCCATCAGGATTGATGCCCCAAGCTGCAAGCTGGGACTCAATTCCGTCTCGTCCAAGTAGATTTGCAAGGGCTGCCGCTGAAGCTACATCCATCACAGGCAAGGAAAGCTTGCCCATCTGCTCTTGCAAGGCCTTCAAGGGGCTCAACGATTCGAACAATACAGAAGGCACAGACCAACGCTTGTCGGCCTCCTCGAAGCTCTTCATAATCTGCTGAAGGCCACTGCTGACAGACGCCTCTGCCAGCATCTTTCGAGCATGCCCTATCGAGCTCTCAACGCTCGAATTCATGGCCTTAACAAAGGCATTGGAGCCCGTGGCCTGATCCATGAATTTGGTGATGTGGTCAGCTGAAATAGGTTTGGAGAATTCCGCCAGCATTCGTTGGGTGGTGCTATCGCTCAGCAAGCTGCTTCGGATGTGTGCCAGTGGATCAAGCATCTTGCGGATGCTTTCTTCTTGAGCTTTCTGTGCGTCGTGCATCCGCTTCACCATCTGAACGACCGATGAGTCCGCCTCCACTATTTTCTTGATTTGATCGGCCAGGCTGTGGGACTGATCCATGGCATTCATCCAGGAAGAGCGCTCCCGCTCCATCTTCCGAATCTCTTTGACCACTTGCGTGTTTCCCAACAGACCATCGAAATTGGCTAAGTCCAAAGCTTTCATGAAGTAGCTCCTACGTCACCCTGCTTGCGCACCGGGCTGCTGCCCAGCAGGTTGACACGGGCCGTGTCGGCGGTGATGAAGTCCTCTCGGGCTTGCGGGGCGTAGGACTTGAGTTTGGCTTTTTTCATGGATTGAATAAGGCTCTTGCGCATGTAGGACGGGCGAAATAAGCTATTAAATTAGGAGCTATTTGGGAATACAAATACGATGAATTGATGCAGGCTGTTGCCCCTACCAAGCTGTGGCGACAAAGGTCATCGACTCGCTGTCTCGCCGCCAGGTGACGGCATCCTGATGCACGGCGAGCCACCAGGTTTGCATCAAGGGGCGTGGCCTGGGTTTTGAAAATGCCTGGGGTGTGAGCAGCGCAACGCACCATCCCGGTTGCGGATCGCGCACCGATTGGTATTGAATGCCACCGACGTTGGCCTCGCGTGCGACTTGGGCCATGGCTTGGGTGGCGCTGTAATCCGTGGGGTGCAGCCAGGCAGCAGCATCTGCGCTGAAGGGCGGTTGACGCAGATCGATCAGCTGCGTACTGACATCGGCACTGAAAGCGGTGTGCGCGACAGGCTCTAGCTTTTCCAGGTCCACAGCGTCTTTGAGAAACTTCCAGCGCCAATATCCAAGCTCGGCGCTGGCAGTGCGTACCGATTCCGCGCCGTAAAACACACCGGGATCAGTGACTGCCCTGAAACGGGAACCGCCGCGCAAGGGGTAGTAACGAAATGGGGTGGCCAACAGGTAATCAAGCGCCAAAACGGTGGCTGGCTGGACAGGTTTACTGCCTTCGAGCAAGGTCTCCAGTAGGTCTTGCTCTTCGACGTTGTCAACGATTTTCATCGTGGATGCGGTGTGCTGCGCTTCGACCATGCGCCACACCTGCCCAGCCCAGAGGCGCGCTTCAGACGAGACCGCGGCTGGCATCCAAGTATTGAACGACACGTACCAATCCTTCTGTATTTCGAATGAGTTCAATGGGCTTGGCGTTCAGGCCACGGTTTTCGCTGGTCAGCCATTTGCGTGCGGTGGACTCGTCCCCCACGATGGAGTCGAGGGAGCGAAAAACGCGCACAAAGAGCAGGGCAAAGTCCCATTCCTTTCGGTTTTGGTCGAGCAGGTAGCTGCCGCTGTAGAGGCGGGTGATGGTAGGCGGGCTCACCCCCAGCACCTTGGCCAACAAAGATTTGGAAACATCCAGACGTTCGGCGGCGCGCGCAACAGCCTTGCTGAGAACCGCTGCGGCTTCTGGCTTTTTGGTGGTCTGTTGAGCGATGGCCGGCATGACGAACTCCTTTTCAATAGAAACAATATAGCACTATTATTTCTGCAGAAAATAAAACTATTGCAAGCGTGCTCTTTGGCCGGCGTGAATGGCAGCCAACAACTCAGCTTTGAGTTTGCTCAAGAAGGCTTCCACGTCCGCTTCGCTTTCAAGATAGTTTTTGGTGGAAAAATCGGCGGCGCGAATGACGCGCGTGTTTTTGACCACGGTCGGCGCCACGTTGGGTTGGCCGGTTTGCACCGGCTTGGCGGTGTCGCCGGGACTGGCAACCTGGTGAATGGGCTTGGCTGCAGCGCTTGCAGATTCGATGAGGTCGATCGCATCGTCCATGGCATCACCGCCATGCCCTTGCAAGAGCAGAAGTTGGGCAATGCTGGTTTGGCTTGCGATGCGCTGCTTCAGGTCTTGCAGCGGGCGCAGGGCTTTGTTGCTCAGATCGGGCGTGGCGCAGGTGGCGTCTAGCTTGGCCTGCACTTCGGCCAGCTTGCCGTCGATGGACAGTAATGCTTTTTCCCGGCGGGCTTGGGCAAGCTGCTCATTCACGGCAGTCACGGTGGCCACCAGTGGCTCAATGCGGTTGACCTGACCGTAGGGCTTGGGGTTGCCCTGTATCTGCGTCAGGTCTGCCAAGGCGGCGGCGGCTTGCGGAACTTTCACCAAGGCATCGCGGTTGTCGGCAAACTGGCTCAAGGCCGCCAGCAGCTTGCGCCAGGCAGTGATCTGGGTTTTGTAGAAATTGACAATGTCGTGGATGTTGTCGGCAGTGTCCAACCAGTCGTCTTTCGCGACCAGCAGCGCTTCGATGAACGCGAAGCTGTCGCGTATGGCAAGTTGATGAGCAATACTGCTGAGGGCAGCGTCAATGTCGGCTTTGCCTGGGTGATGAGGCGTGGTGGCAGTGAGCGCGTAGTTTTTGAGTTCGGCCTGCCATTCGGCGAAGCGGGCACGGAAGTCGGCGACCAGGCTGTCTTCTTCCTCACGGCCTAATTTACTGAACAGATCCTTGTAAAGCTCGCGGGCGCGCTTGAGGCTGCCGGCATCGGCCGTTTTTCGCTTGAGGATGGACACCTGTTTAAATCGCGCCGACTTGGTCAGTGGGTCGACGGCGGCGACCGGATCGAGGTCTGAGCCTTCGAGCAGAAGCTTGATCTCACCGGCCATGAACAGACGGGCGACAAGCAGCACGGTTTCCCACTCGGGCTTCCATCCCCAGGGAATGCCGGCAAAGCGGTCCACCACATCGGACAGCAGCACCCGGGTCTGGCTGGCAGCCAGTTGCAGGTAGTCTCGCATCTCTTTGAGCGCGAGGGGGTTGCCGGCATCACCGTCAAGGCCCAGCGCGTACTGGCCCAGATCGTCGGCCGCGAGCACGGCCTTGATTTCAGCGATGGGGTCGGCCTGACGCATCTTGAGGTAAGGCAGCTTGCTGTAGGTGTTCGTGATGAGGTAGTTCAGCAGCTCGTCGAGCACAGCGGCGGGGTTGCTGGCTTTTTTCTGAATCGGCTGGCCCAGGGCATAAAAGTCGCCCGCGATGATGAGTTCGGACAATTGAAACACCAGGCGCTGGCGGCGCTCGCGGTTTTCGTCTTTGCGGTCGGCCAGGATGCGTTTGAGCGATGGCGTCGCCTGGTCGGCCTTGGGGCTGACGATGTATTTTTCGATCTGCAGATACAAGGCCAGCTCCACGTCCAGGCGGTCGCCCTCGGCCAAGCGCACGATGGCGCGCCCGTTGCCTTCGCTGCTGCGCAGGATGCACCTGGCGGCCTGGAGCTTGTCATATTCGTCGCCCAGCGGGCTCAAAACCTCAAAACTCAGGGCATGGCTTGCCTGGCGCCAAGGCGCGCCGTCGAGCAAGCGATTGAATTCGTAGTCGGCTTTCGTTTCACGGTGACGCACCTTGGTCACCTGGCCGAAAATCTCATCAAACACCAGTTCGGCCAGCAGCCGAGACTTTTCCGAAGCGGAGACGTCCACGTGGCCAATTTCGCGGGCCACGTCGCGCTCTTCATTCGTCAAAAAGAACCACAAGTCGCCGTTACGGCTGACCAGGCGTTGCTGCTCCAGCCGCGCCAGGCTTTCCTGGATCTTGCGCTTCAACGCGAGCTTGTCAGCGTCGATCTGGTCAATGCACAGCGTGGCCAGGTTGTCGACGTTCGGTTTGACGATGTCGGGGATGTAGCGAATCAGGAACATCGCCTTGAGCAGCTGGCTGTCGTACGGCTGCAGGGCCGGGTTATCCGGCGCCTCGTCAATTGAGCGCTTGGCAACGCCGTCAATGAAACTTTCAATGGACGGATAAAAGTCGTACAGCGGCACCAGCACGTTCGTGCGCTTGCCGGCGTTGTGGACCGCTGCCGATTGAAAAGCATCGAGCAGCGAGCGCTCGCCTTTGGACAGGTGCTTGCCGGTGGCCCCCACCTTGCGGATGGACTCGAAAATCTTTTGCAGCAGCGTGAACTGGTAATGCGCGAACGGGTAAAACGCCACGAACTCAGCCGCGTCCTTGTACCCGCGCAGGCTGACGGTGTTGCCCGCAAAGCTGAGCTGGTTGTTGATGACATCGCCTTTGGATGCAAAAGCGTCGCGCAGTTCAACATGGGCGGCTTCGGTTTTGGCGAGTAGGCGCTCACCAATCACTTCATCGGTGTTCGTGCTGGCCAGCGACATGCGAGTGTGAAAACGTCCCTGGATCTTTGAAAAATCCTGCGTCTTGGCCAGGTTGGCCCCGCCAATGGCCGCATCAATGTCTTCCTGGCTGGTGACGATGACCCAGGCCCTGCCCTTGCATTGGGTGCCGAGTTGCTCGGTAATGGTCTGTAGGCTGAGCATGAGCTGAGAGTTGGCGCCAATGAACTGGCCTACCTCATCGACCAGAAAAATCACTTTGTGCTGCGCAGAGCGGGTCGCCAGGTAATCATTGACCACATTGGCAAAGCCTTCGATGTTGATGCGGTAGTCGTCTCGGGCGCTGTCAAACCACCGGCCGGCGGAGTCGGGTGACATCTTGAGGGATTGGGCCAGCGCGGCCACGATGTCATCACGCAAAAAGTCCACGGCATCGCGCTCCTGCTCCCAAGTGCTGCCGTTGGAGGCGGAAAAAGCGGCCTTGAAAGAATCAAAAGCACCTTTGGCGACCAAATGGCGTTCCATGTCGGCAATGTGCGGCGCATCGCCCGAGTAGCCCAGCTTTTCGTTGAAGACACGAATAAAGACCTGCAGGATGGCATCGCGGTCGGACTTGCTGTCGGCCTTGGCGTCGATGTTGAACAAGATCACATCGGCCGTGCCCTGGACGGCGCGCTGGATGTCCGCCAGCAGCATTGCATCCTTGATCTTTTGCTGGTCAAAAAACTCGCAGGCGCGCCGCACTTCGCCGGTTTGTGGGTTGCTCGCTTGTAGGTTTTCGAGCAGGTAAGACAGGATCTTGATGAAGTGGGACTTGCCCGAACCAAAAAAACCTGAAACCCACACGCCCATGCGCTCGGTGATGGCAGCGTCATGCGGGCGGTCGATGGCGGCAAGGTAGGCGTCAAAGAAACGCCGCAGGTGCTCGCTGATCTGCTTGGTAACAACATATTCCTCCAGCTCTTGCCAGACGCTTGCAGCATCCATCTGGTCTGCTTTGATAACGCCATTGATGGGACGGTCAATGGGCTTGAGGAACAGGTCGCGAATGATCATTTTTTACTGGTTTCTATTTGTAAACCAGTGTACGGGCAATGCCGCAACTTTCCGGGCATCACCGGGTCATCAAGTCGTTTCTGGCACCAGGCGAAAAGCGCGGTAATAGTGATCCTCGGCCAATGTGTTGAACAGGCGCAGCGAATGCCCGTCGTAACGCCCGGGAAAAAACATCAACAAAGGTGTATTGCCCATGATGGGATGCAGGGCCGACAGCAAGGTGTGGGTGCGCAGCATGGGGTAAACCGATCCGATGCCGGTCAAAATCATCAAGTCAAGGCCGGGAATATCAAACTGGCTGGCAATTTTCTGGGCCAGCTTGTCTTCTTTCAGCACTGAACGCAGGGCCGCGAGCGTGCTGTCGTTGCCCTTGCTGGCCTGCATGGCGATGGCTTTGTCGAACAGTTTTCGCTCTTGCAGCAACTCGGTCACGAGCTTGAACAGATCGACTCTGGCGACCTTCAAGGGGGGAACTTGCTTTGCGAGTGCCGGCAGCACGGTACCAGAAACAAAACTGCGCACGTCCATTTCCCGCTCTGGCGGGTAGTCGAAAATCCAGAAACCGATCTCATTTCCAAGGCCCTTGCTGTCGAGAAAATCACGTGAGGTCAGGCGCGGCAGGATCTGGTTCAGACGCTCGTCAAGGCTCAACGTCATTGTGCGCGCTCCAGGCATTCGAGGACATAGGTTTCATGACGTTCGAACAAGTAGCGTCGCACATCAGGGTGCAAGGAACGCGGGGTCAACTTCATGGATCGAGAGCTTTCAAGGTATTTGGCTTCGACGAGGATGCGGATGATCACCTCGCGCAGCTTTGCCAGGGTGCTGGTTGACCAAGTGAGAATGGCTGGGTCCTGATGGGCGCATTCGACCAGGAAGTCTCCCCAGTCGGTCGCGCCCAGCGCAGGATCGAGTTGGCGTTGACGGGTGGTGTAAACCTGACGCATGAAGTCGCCCAGCAGTCGGCTTTGCTTGACCGCCGCAGCCAGAAGCAATTGGATGGCCACCTCATGCTCGCGTTCAACCAGCATCGTCCATGCTTGAGCGTCCAGTGTGACGAGCCGTTTGCGGATCAGCGTTGCTTGCCGGCGAGCGGTAGCAGGCGTGTTTTTCTGCAGGATATTTTCAACTTCGATGGCATGCTGCCATGCTTCGTCGTTTGGCAACGTGCACAGGAGAGATGCGATGCGTCTGCTTTCGAGCGGCATCAATGATCCTGCAGAGATTTCTGCGTTGTAAAGGGGCATGGGCTGCAATAAATCTCTGTTTACCCTACAGCGTAACAGTTGCTCTGGTCTTCCTTGCTGCATTGCGGCGCTATCAGGCCCCTGTCAACGATGACCTCAACGACACAGTATCTGCCACCTTTGTTTTCGCCGCCCAGGGCCCTCAAACCCAGCCTGGTGCCATGAAACCGTGCAAGGCCGCCGCACACCGCAGCGAGTAGCGGGAGCAAGACCATGGTGTTTCATCAATGGATCGATTCAGGACACCGCATCGGGCACGCCAGTCGTGCGGGTCCCAAGGCCTCAAAAATCAGTACAAACCGTGACACGGGTTCGCCGGTCGGCATTGTTTGGTGCGTCGGTTAAGAGTCACAACGCCGGCATCAGGTTTCAAATTCGGCACAGAGCGCCTCTGCACGAGGGTATCAACTCTGGTAATTGTGACTTACCTCTCGGGCAATGCATGGAGGACCAACATCTCCTTTGGCCCGCCACTTCGCCTCTTGGGAGTGTCTCCTCCCGTGCATCGTAAACACCCAAGGAATGCACCTTGACGTCAGCGTCATGGGTGCGGCAAGGGGTCAATTCTCAGCAGACTGCCAGCGATGGGGTTGCAGCGCTGCAATCTGGCTGTTCTTGTAGGTGGGCAGGCAAGTCAGCACGTCTTTCAGATAAACGTACGGGTCATGCCCGTTGAGATTCACTGACTGGATGAAATTTATGATGGCAGCGGCGCGATGGCCATCTAACAAGGGTATCAAAAACATGCAGATTTTCTGCTTTGACTGATGCTCATGCGCTTGCGTGCTGAGCGCCAGAGAGGCCCCGAATTCCTGATTCACGACAGCCACCTGTTCGACGGAGTCGATGGTCGTCAGGACATCAGTGCGTTACGCCGTGGAGCGGAAATTTCGAAAGAATTGGGATTCCAGTACATCGTGACGATGAATGAAGACAACGCTTTCAAGGAAACCATTGACGACTTTGATCTCAATGAACATGTGTTTCCCACATACTTGACCGACGCCACCGACGATGGCGGGTTGTTTGGCATTCGACTCGGTTGAGAGTTTGCGCTTCCAATATCCACTTTATAAGTATGCACGACCCATGCTTAAGCGTCAAAACACGGGTAAAAAGACAGAAAAACCGTTGAACTGGCTATTTTTCTTATTATTTCATGATAAATTGTCATCAAGCGTAACAACATTTTGTCCGTCGGTTTTATAACGGCGCGCGCAGCGAGATATAGCGTGACTCGCAGGTCAGGTTACGTAACACGGAAGTGGGCAGCCGTGAACAGCCCCCGCCATTTGGTGGGTTCCAACAAGCTTGTTGGTGGCGAGTTCACGCGCGTTTTCTAGCTCGTTTCTCACCCCCAGCTACCTGGCTTGGGTTTTCGTGAGACCAATATGAGCATTACTAACCATGCCGAGCGCCACGTCGATTTGACGCAGTTTCCGCTTCCACAGCCCCTCCTCTCATCGTCTTCGGACGAGGTCGACTTCCTCCTGGAGCCGACGCATCCACTTTTTGAAAGTCAAACCGACAAGAGTGGTTTGCATCTTTCCACTTCTGGCATTGTCGAGCAAAAGGTGTTTCTGCTCGACCCGCATCAACTGCGTCCGGGATTCATTCCCAATCGCCATGCGACCAGCTTTGAGGACAAGGAATTTGAAAAACTCCGCAATAGTATTCAATTGGCGGGCGGCAATGTCCAGCCCATCCTGGTGCGGCCTGTGCCACTTGATGACTCAGGGGTAGCATACGAAATCATCTTTGGCGAGCGCCGTCATCGCGCCTGTTTGCTTGCAGGAGTGAAAGTACGCGCAATCGTCGAGACTGCCGAGGATGCTACGCACAATTTCCTGAAGACCTTCCGGGAAAATCAAGGCCGTGCCAATTTGTCGCCCTGGGAGTTGGGTTGCCAGATTCGGTTCGGCCTTGACCTGGGTTATTTTTCAAGTCTGCGGCGTGCCGCTGCAGAGGTCGGGCGCGATATTTCCGACATCAGCAAGGCGCTTCAACTGGCGTCCTTGCCAGCAGAGGTGATCGAGGCGTTTGCCTCCCCTCTGGATCTGCAGTATCGGCATGCAAAGCCGCTGAGCGATGCGGTTTCAGCAGCGCGTGAGGCTGTGCTGGCCGAGGCTCGCCGCATTCTTGAGGCGGGGGAATCGACTCAACCTGGAAAAGTGTTGGCAATGCTTGTGGCAGCGGCCCAGATAGGTGTTGGACCGTCCAACACCCAGAAGGTCGAAGTTGGCATCGAAGTCCACGGGCAGCACATCGGACACTTGGTTGCTGACCAGGAAGGCCGGGTACAAGTAAATCTGGAGCTCGTACTTGATGAGCGGCAGCGTGAAGATCTGATTGTGCAAATGCAGCGCTTTTACAAGCGCTGCATTGTGAAGTCGTCTAGGCGAGTCTCGTCGAACAGTGTTGCCCTCTGAAGGAAGTCATTGAACATGGTCATTGAACAACAGTGACAAGCAGCACCACAGACCTTCAGTAAAGTGGAAGTATCGTGACACGGCGACCGCTGCGGGCGCTGTTTCCGTACTGGATGCCGGCGATTACGGTGACTGGACGACAGGAACCGGATGAGCCTTGAGGCTCACTGCAGTTCAAAGCGGGCGTGGATTCGTAGCTCCTTCGCGCCCCCTTACCTTTCCATTGATCGAAAAGACTGGCAGCCTCATTACCTGCCGGTTTCATTGCTCCAGCGAAAGCGCGCACATCTGCAATGTCAATTCATTCGGGCCTGACGGTTTCTACGAAACCCGCAACTTTTTCGTTGCGGACTGTGGTGAAAGCTGTGCAAAAGAAGCCGGCCCAATCAAAAGCTCTCGACTTCCAACCTCAGAAAACGGACGCTGTTGAACGCCAAGCCGGTATGCTGCCTGCAGGGCTCCATCGCCTGATCGCTGAAACGTGCGCAAGGGGCAGTGTCGACAACACGCTGGATGATCAATGGGGAAACCAGAACTTTCACGAAATCGAAGTCACACTGCACATGTGAAAGTCACAACGGCACCGAGCAATGCAGCTATTTCGATGCAAAAGTTTGACGTTGCTGTAACAAATAACAGCTCCGAAATCTTAAGCACCGCCGTAAATCTGTATTTCCACCGTTGCATCTTTCGATGGCGTTGAGATTTCAAGGGGGATTTATCAATTCTGAGTTGCAGTGGAACGAAAACAGAATTCAACTTTGTCCGCATCGCAACAGTCGGTTTCTCATCGCCACACCCACCATGGCTTTTATTCATGGTCGCGTGTTTAATGCATGCCCTCCGATCAGTCGCTGCAGTGTTTTAATCCAGCGGTCTGCAGCGTTGACCGAAGGCTTCTAATCCCTGTAAGAACTCTTCCAAGGAACGCGCAAAGGAGTGCAATTTCCAATAAACACAATAGGGACTCAGGATGAAACTTACTCGGCTGCGGATCAGCAACTTTCAATCTTTCGGGCCCGTGCCGACCCCCGTCGATTTCGAGGCGATGACCTTCCTGCTCGGACCGAACGGTGCCGGCAAGACCGTTGTGCTCCAGGCGCTGGCGAGGCTCTTCGGATTCGACCCGTCGATACGACGGGTGCGCCGTTCTGATTTTCACATCTCTCCAGCAACCTTGGCTGCAGGCAACGCCGGCACCCTGAACTTGTGGATAGAAGCGCAGTTTGAGTTCCCCGAACTGCTGGATGCGAACGGCCAGCATGCCACCATCCCGGGCCACTTCTCGCATATGCAGCTTGACTCCGCCGATGGCGTACCCAGAGTGCGTTTTCGCTTGACAGCAATCTTGGACGAGGACGGTGACATTGAGGAAAAGATGCATTACGTGATCCATGTCGATGCCAATGACGAGCCCGTCAATCCCATGGTGGTGCCAAAGCACGATCGCAACTCGATCCAGGTCCACTACCTACCCGCGCGTCGCGATCCAACCGACCACATCTCTTACACGGCAAGCTCGTTGCTCGGACGCACTTTGCGCGCAGCCAACTGGCATGCGGAACGCGCCACAGTTGCAGGCCTCACACAGGGCATCAGCGCCGCGCTCGCTTCCAATGCGGGTGTCCAAGGCATTGGCGAGCAGATGGCTGGTCACTGGCTGAAGCTACACAAGGGCAGCTACTACGCGAGTCCTTCGGTTTCGTTCGAACACAATGAGATCGACAACTTGCTCAGGCACCTGACGGTTGGCTTCACACCCGGGCACGAGGCATCAATGGTGGATTTCTCACGCCTGAGCGATGGTCAGCAGTCACTTCTGTATGTCTCGCTCGTGCTGTCCATTCAGGGTATTGGTCGGCGCGTGCTCGCCGGTCAACTTGATGCCTTCGACATTGACCGGTTGCGGCCGGCCGTCTTCACGCTGATGGCGATGGAAGAACCGGAAAACAGTCTCTCGCCGCATTACCTCGGCCGCGTCATTAAGGCCCTCACTGACTTCGCAGGCCACCATGACGCGCAAGCGGTCGTCGCCACGCATGCGCCATCCCTGCTGCGAAGGGTGCAGCCCGAGAGCATCCGCTACCTGCGGCTTGATGCTGCGCGATGCACGACGGTCAGGACAATCGTCATGCCTGCAAAGACCGACGAAGCCCACAAGTTCGTCAGGGAGGCTGTGCAGGCGTTTCCGGAACTCTACTTCTCGCGGTTGGTGATTCTTGGCGAAGGCGACAGCGAGGAGATCGTGTTGCCGCGCCTGTTCCGGGCCATGGGACTTGCCGATGACGATACATCGATCGCAATCGCACCGCTGGGTGGCCGTCATGTCAACCACTTTTGGCGCCTGTTGAATGGCCTTCAGATTCCTTACGTGACCCTACTGGATCTGGATGTTGGACGTCATCAGGCTGGGTGGGGCCGGATTCGCTACGCAGCCAAGCAAATTTTGACGCTCTGGCAGTCGACTCCTAACCTGACACTGGAAGCCATCGAGGCGCTGCCTGCATGGAACGGGCCCGACCAGATTCTGTCCTCGTCGCAAGGTGCGAAATTGCTGAGTTGGCTTGAGAAGCAAGGGGTGTTTTTCTCGTCGCCGCTAGATCTCGACTTCTCAATGATTCAAGCCTTTCCTGTGGCGTATGGCGTATCACAGGCAGAATTGGTGGTGGCGGACGACCCGACCGTCAAGTCCGTACTCGGCAAAAGCGGCCTCGGTCCCGACCAGTACAACGCTGAACAGCAAAGCTACTTTTCTGCCTACCACGCACGGTTCAAGCTCGGAAGCAAGCCTGCGGCACATCTCGAGGCGCTAGCCAAGCTCGATGATGCGGCCTTGACTGCAGGCATGCCGCCGTCAATCTCAAGACTTATCGCCTTGGTCGAGAAAAAACTTGCGGACCTACCTGAGTGATCAAACTGCAATCCTGGCTTCCGTCCGACGGACTGACACTCGAGCCCAATGCGCTGCTGGCGGCCCAGGAAATCCTGCGCAGCTTGGCCTTGACCGCCGGCCCGGGAGCCGGCAAAACCGAGATGCTGGCGCAGCGCGCCGACTTTCTGCTGCGAACCGGAACCAGTCGGTATCCACAACGCATCCTGGCCATTTCCTTCAAGGTGGACGCCAGCCGCAATCTCAAGGATCGCGTACGCAAGCGCTGTGGTGCCGAGCTGGCGACCCGTCTGGACAGCCATACCTTCCATGCCTTTGCCAAGCGCATCATTGACCGCTTCAGGCCTATTCTGACCGGCAGGGATGCACTCAACCCTGATTACACGATCGGGGTCGGGCGCGTGCAGGGTCAACAGTTGGACTTTGGGGACCTGGTGCCGCTGGCAGTGCAAATCCTTAAGGCTTACCCGATCGCCTGCAATGCCGTGCGTCAAACCTACAGCCACGTGTTCCTCGACGAGTTCCAGGACTGTACCAATGAGCAATATCAACTCATCAAGGTGGCATTCCTCGGCTCGTCAGCACGCCTGACAGCGGTCGGGGACACAAAGCAGCGAATCATGGGCTGGGCTGGCGCACTGGAAGGCGTGTTTTTGACCTTCGCCACCGACTTCCAGGCGGTACCGCTCAACTTGTACCAGAATTTTCGATCGAAACCGCGCTTGCGCCGCATGCAAAACGCCATGGTTCGGGTAATGGACCCTGCAGCTGCGGTGCCGGACGATATGCTGATGGGTCCTGGCGGCTCAGTGGACGTGCTGCACTTTAGCGACAGCGCCGAAGAAGCGCGCGAAATCGCCGACCTGGTGCAGCACTGGATCGGCATTGAAAGCATTCCACCGTCGGAGATCGCCGTACTCATCTCCAGGCAACCGGATCTTTATGCCGAATTGTTGATGAACGAATTTAAACGGCGCGGTATCGCGTTTCGTAACGAACAGCTCCTGCAGGATTTGTCGGTAGAACCTGCTGCACGGCTGATTGTCGACTTCCTGACGGTCGTTGCCGGCGAGCGTCAGTCGGCTGCTTTCGGTCGGCTGATGGATGTTCTGATTGAAACAGGCATTGATGAAGAAACGGCTTATGAACAGAGGTCTCGATGGCTGCGTTTCCTTGAGCAGTCACGTCTCACCATGCGCGGCGGCCAAGCCCAGCCGCTGAATGCGATTTCCTTGCGGGCGAATGCGATGACATTCTTAAAAATGCTTGGCCGGGAAGCGGTTGTGGCGCTCTCGTCTGACTACGAGCGCGGGGACCGGCTGACTGAGGTTGTGGCGCAAACTTTTGACCGACTCACGGAACTTCTCGGACGCGAAGCCGATCCTGTCCGTGCCTTGTCGCACTTCTCCGAGGACAGTGCCGTACGTATCATGACAATCCACAAGTGCAAAGGTCTGGAGTTCGATACGGTTGTGATACTGGGGGTGGAACAGCAGACGTTTTGGGGTGACAGGGATGAACAACGATCCGCGTTTTTCGTGGGCATCTCGCGCGCCAAGAGCCAGCTTTATCTGACTGTTGCCGACCAGAGAGAACGGCCAACGGGGGCACGGAACCGGTGGGACATTGTGCGGAGGCCTCATGACGAATACATTGGGTATGTCACCTCGTCTGTCGGCTGATAAGGCAGACGAGGTTCTTAATCCAGCGACGAGAGTGACTACCTTCGATCGGAGAAAAAGCGAAGCTTAAGACTACGCCCATCATTGTTATAACTAAAAAAAATAATAAGATCGCTCATTATTAAATGACTATCGGGTCAATATCATGCCAATTGCTTTAGGTCTACTGAAAATAGAGTTAAGAACGATCCGCAACTTGTTGATTCAGCACAAAATTTTTGATAGCTGTAAATCTAGCATTTCTTTAGGTCTACTCAAAATATGGTTTTGTCAAAGTAGCTCAGCAGCAGGAAGTCTCTTAGAGCGAACCTTGCGGAGTCTGCACCGGACACGCGTAAATTTACGCGTGTCCGGTGTAAATTCGATGAAATCAAGGATTTAAGCGTCACTTCCGAATTCGAACATCCACACCACCCTCACACTTTCGCCAATTCGCCCACGCAATTTAAGTCAGATTTTCGGATTCGGTGGGAGTTTTTAGGCGTCGTCATGTTCTTCGCGCGCGAGAATCGGTTCGGCATCGGGAATCATTTCGTCCTTGTCATTTGCGATTTCGTCGGTTTCGATTTCGTCAAGCACCCGTCGCGGCTCCCGGCGAGTGATCATCGGCCGCAATGCGTTGAGGACCTCGAAGGAGATTTGGCCCTGGCGCAGGCCCTTGGCCTCAAGGTAGTCAAGCAGCACTTTCGCGGTGAAAGGTCCGCCTGAACCATGCCGGCGGCAATCGACCGCGGCGCGGACGAAAAGGGCAACGCGTAATCAAAAAGTGCGTTGAACAATTGCCGGCAAACCGGCGGGATTTTCGCGGCCTCATCGTCTTCGTGACTGGAATTCGGAGTCGTGATCATTCGTCACCACTCAAGGTTGTACGACGCCCACCCCAGCCCGCGAAAACCCGTTTTTGGAGGATATTGCGACTTGATCTTGAGCGTAACAATTTTCAATTGTCTCCTCCTGATGCCAAGAAACACTATCGCTGATGACGGCGCCGATCGACAAGCAGCCAAAACTGGTCGTACACGGATCAAGCTCGATGGACGGTCGTGCAAGCACACTGCTCCTTTGCAGGAGCTCGATTCTGAAGCGGTTGTCAGAGCTTTGTGCGTGCCCACACATGGCATTTGAAATCGCCCCGCAACTACTCATTGCACAGCTTGGGGCGCTGCCATCAGGCGAGATGCGCGTGATTTCCGGATCTTCGATGGACGCCACGCCCGAGGACATTGCACTGCTCAAGGCAAGCGGCCGGGTGGTAAAAACGCCAGCACGGAAAAAGGTGCAAAAAACAGATTGGAGCGATCTGGGAAAAAACATTACGTCCAGTACCACTGGTAGATCAGAAGTAAACAAAGGCCCGCAAGGGCCTTTTTCACGCCAGCGCTCACCCCGTCCCCGCTCCCGACAACGCCAAACAGCCCCGCCTCCGCCCCAAAGCGACGCCGGCATCTCGGCGCCGCAATTCCCACGCATTCACCTCACCCATCGCCAGCGAAGCGCCAGGCCTGCCTACGGATCTGCTACGAAAACGAAAAATTAATGCGTGAAAACCAGCGCCAGCGTAGTTTTGACGCTATTGATAAATGAGCGCGAACAGTGTAAAACGCGTTCGTTTTAATAGCATGCGCTAAAAGTCGTCATCTGTGACCAATTTGGTTTATTTAACGATAAATAATCACTAAAAGTCGTTTTCACCTGTTTTTTCCTTAGTTTCACGGTCACTTTTGGTAAAAGTTGTATTTTTAGCACTCATACTTAAGTCAGCTCTCGAAAAGCCAAAACCCGCAACTGCAGCACTGCAACAACAGGACAATGACATGACTGAAAAGACTGAAAAAATTACCCCTGCGGAGCGCATGAATGCCATTTGCGCTGCCAACGCCGCAAGTCGGGCCATTGCTCGCGTTCAGGCCGATGCAGCAAAAAGCACCCGCGAAGGTCGTGGCAAGACCCCCGGCGCCTTGGCTCAGCTTTGGGCCGAGTTGCAGCCGCTGACGCCGCTGGCGGAGGTCGATGAAAAAATCCGGTCACTGCTCCGAACCGCTGCATATGGCAAGGTTCGGGCCGCCACGATGACAATGAAGAGGCTTATGACCACTGGCTGGTACGTCTGCGTGCATGGTGGCCACCCGCTAGCAACGCATGCGGCGCACGACCATACAGGCCGCTTGTATTTGCTCCACATGGTGGGCTAAGGCATGCGCACGATCAGGAGGCACGCGCTGGTGCCGGGCTTGAAGGGCGATGCAATCGATGACTTGGATGTCATTGCGACGCCTGCGGTTGCAGCACTGTGCAGGGCGACGGTGGACGTCAATCTTGGTCGGCTTGCCCAGCTTCGCGCTTGGATCAGGCTCAAGGACAAGCATGGCTTGTCACTCTGTCGTTTTTCCGACCGCGCCGACATTGCCCACTATTTGATAGGCGATCACGGCGTGTACCTGCTCAGGCTCTGAGCCCAGTAGAAAAACAAAGAGCCCGGGCATTGGCGTGCCAAGGCTTTTGCTGACCAAAAAACAGCTCTCGAAAAACAGGATTTTGAAAGACAGCAGTGAAAATTCTACATCACCGAACGCAATGCGTTTCATGCAACGAAAGCGAAGCCGAAGAATTTAAGAATTCGACCTTCCTGCCGCCGTCCTTTCCGCGCGCGCAACTCATCACGTTCACGATGATGGCCGCTACAGCGCGCCAGGATCACCGTCAGCGTCTTCACGCCAACGACAAAGAGTTTCGGCGCCGAAACATCCCCCTCCTCCTCACGGGCTCGAAAGGTGAGTTCGGTGGCGTGATGCTTGGTCGGGGTCGGGAAACTTCGGGTTCGTTTTGCGAATGCGACAGTGCTGTATATCCTGGGTTTTACATAGAAACCACCGGAAATACACGCAATGGCAAAAATTGCAATCTCGGACGCCTTGAAAGCCCTGACCGGCGACAGCAAGCCCAAGCTCGTGTTTTTGGGGCACAGCTCAATGGATGGGCGCACCCCAACGCTCTTGAAAATACGGCCCAGCCTTTGGAAAGAACTGGACAGTCTGGGCGTGGTCGGGGCAAATTATCAGATTGCCGAGCTGGCATAGCGGCTCCTAATAGAGGAGCTCAAGGCCCAGCCACCAAGCAAGACGCTTGCCATCCGTGCGGCCGAGTTCGAGCCGACGGCGGAAGATTTCCAGCTTCTCAAAGATACCAGGCGCGAGGTCAAGAAGGTGCCGCAAAAGAGAGTCGGCAAAAAGAATTGGGCCGAGCCAGAGAAGAACCGGTTGTAAGTGACGGGGGTGCTCTGTGAGCGCCCCAGACAGCATCTACCGGTGGGTGCGCCTGGGAAAGCATTGCGAAGCGACTGGAGACACGCCTGATGCGGTTCATGCCCGGCGTCGCAAGCGAATTTGGATTGACGGGGTGCACTGCCAGCTCGGCCCCGATGGCAACCTTTACGTAAACCCACAGGAGTACAACCAATGGATCGAAAACCAGCCTCAGAAATGCCGCGTGGCGTGAGCGTGCGCAACTTTAAGACGGAAGAGCGACTGCAGGTTGCTTTTTCTTATCGCGGCGTTGAGTGCCGAGAACTCCTGCCTCCACAGAAGATCACCAAGACGGCCATCCAACTGGCCTCGGGCCTGCGCGCCGAGATCCAGCGCAAGATCGAAACCGGCGAGTTCGTGTTCAGCACGTACTTTCCGAATTCAGCTCGCGTGACCCAGTTCGACATCACGTCGGGCAAAAAGCTGGTCAACCTCGGGAAGCTGATGGACGCCCAGGCCGCAACGTACGAGCGGCAGGAGCTCAACAACAAGATGAGCGCCAGCACCGTGAAGGGGTACGTGAAGGCGCTCAACAGCGAAAAGATGAAGCCGTGGCGCGATCGCGATGTCGGCGACGTGACGCCGAGCGAGATTCGAGCATGGATTTCGGCGTTCAACGTGACCGCAAAGACTGCCAAAAATTTCATCATCCCACTGCGCTCGATCCTCCGGGACGCGTTGAATGATGACCGGATTATGTTCGACCCGTTTGAGCGCATCGATCTCCCCAAGCTGCTGTCGCAGACTGCGCGCGACAGCGAATACCGAATCGACCCATTCAACAGGGAAGAGCGAAACAAACTGATCGAGGCGTGCAGGCCAGACGAGAGACCACTGGTGGCGTTCTGGTTTGAAACAGGACTCCGACCAAGCGAGCTCCACGCGTTGCGTTGGTCTCGGATCGACTTGCCCGGCAAGCGGATCCTTATCGACATCGTGCAAGTCGAGAAAAAAGACCAAGCGCGCACCAAAACGGCGGCCGGGACACGATGGGTTAACCTGAGCCCGGAAGCTGTCGCGGCGCTCGAGGCGCAGAAGCCGATGACATTGCTCGCCAACGAGCATGTGTGGCACAACCCTCGCAAAGGGAGGTCCTGGGAAACCGCAGATCAGATGCGGAAAACCCTGTGGGTGCCGCTGTGCCCTCGAGCTGGGATCCCGTACCGCAACCCCTATCAGGTGCGACACACCTTCGCTTCGAGCCTTTTGACCAGCGGGGAAAACCCGTGGTTTGTCGCCGAGCAGCTGGGCCATGAGGATGTTGCCCTGGTCTTCTCGACCTACGGGAAGTTCATCGCCATGGACTACCTGAAGCCGGTTGTTCAGCCGAACCTGAAAATCGTCTGAGCATCGACCAGGCAAAAAAAGGCCGCCTGAGGGCGGCCTTTTCACGTGCGAATCAAATCGCACTTGCGTGCGAATCACGTGCGAATCGAACGACATTCAACGCCAATTTCTGGCGTTTCCTTGGACAGCACCAAATGAGGTTTTCATTGGCGTTGACCGTCTTTTATGGTGGAGCTGGGGGGATTTGAACCCCCGTCCGCAAGCCTTCTTCGAGCAGATCTACATGTTTAGCGGTCTGATTTAAGTCTCGCCACCTGTATCGCGCAGTCGCACGCTACACAGGACGCCAGCACCCTATTTTCTTGCCCCGGGTTAAGGTACCCAGCCCGGAGCCAGCCGATAAAATTATCTTTACAGCCGGGAGCCTCTAACTTTCGTTAAAGACCCCTTGCCCAGCCCATCGGCCTGCTGTTGTAAAGCTCACTGGCAATTAAGCAGCGAGTGCGAAACGTTCGTCGTTTGCAGTTAGTTTGTTTTAGTCAGTTTTACGAGCACACTAAGCTCGACATGCACCACACCGCGTCCGAACCCACGTCGAAACCAATGCAGCCCCAAGCCAAGTAGTTTAAGGCATTCTCAGCAATTTCAAGAGGGCTAGAGGTGCGGTAATGACGAAATCAGCGTTCCAGCCCTGCGTGTCAGCGGTCGAACCCAGATAACCGTAAGCGGCTGCCACGGTTGGCATGCCGGCAGCACGCCCCGCCACGATGTCACGCTCGTCATCCCCCACATACACACAGCGCCCGGCTGCCACACCAAGCTGTCGCGCTGCCTCGAGCAAAGGTGCCGGGTGCGGTTTGGCGTGCGGCATGGTGTCGCCGCTGATGATGGTTTGGGCCGTATTGAAAAGCGACATGGTTTGGGTCAGCGGCACGGTAAAACGGGCCGATTTATTGGTCACCACACCCCATTTCAGACCCGCTTGACTGATATGGCCAATCAGCTCGGTCACCCCCTCAAACACATAGGTACGCTCCATCAAACAGGATTCGTAATTGGCGAAAAATTCTTCTTTAAGCGCATCAAAGTGGGTATTTTCGGGCGTCAAGCCAAAAGCCACGGCGATCATGCCGCGGGCGCCCGCACCTGCCATGGGTCGATATTTCGCCAGGGGAAACGACTCCAGCCCCCGGTCCGTCCGCATCTTGTCAGCCGCCGCCCCCAAGTCGGGTGCGCTGTCAATCAAGGTGCCGTCGAGGTCAAACAGCACGGCGTCGATGTTTGTGAACATATCGGGACAATCAGGAGGAGTGCAATGAAGCGCTCAGGTTTTTTGTGTAGCCAGCATGTAGTTCACGCTGGTGTCGGCGCTGAGCCAGTAATGTTTAGTGAATGGGTTGTATTCCAGACCCTTGGTCTTCTGCAGGCTTAACCCCGCAGCACGGCAGTAGCTGGCCAGTTCACTGGGTTTGATCAACTTGGCGTACTCATGCGTGCCTCGGGGCAGCATGTTAAGGACATATTCCGCACCAACAATGGCAAACAAAAAGGATTTGGCATTGCGGTTAATAGTAGAAAAGAACACATATCCACCCGGTTTAACCAACGCCGCACAGGCTTTGACGACCGAAGAAGGATCGGGCACATGCTCCAACATTTCCATGCAGGTAACGACGTCAAAGCTGCCGGGCTGCTCGGCAGCCAGCGCCTCGGCACTGATCTCACGATATTGGACGCCCTCAGTCTGGGCCTCAAGCGCGTGGAGTTGCGCCACTTTCAGGGCTTTGGTCGCCAGATCAATCCCCAACACCGTCGCACCTTTTCGGGCCATGGAATCGGCCAGAATACCGCCGCCACAACCTACATCCAGCGCTCGCAAGCCTTTCAACGGTACCAGACCGTCTATCCAGTCCAGGCGAAGCGGATTGATCTGGTGCAAGGGTCGGAACTCGCTCTCAAGGTCCCACCAGCGATGGGCAAGATCAGAGAACTTGGCTAGTTCCGCGGGATCAAAGTTGTCAGTTGTAAGCATTCAAGCATTATCGTTGAGACATAAAAAAACCGCGCCTTAGCGCGGTTTTTTTGTAATCCGGTAGGATTATTTATTGACGCGGGTACCAACCACTTCAATTTCCACGCGACGATTTTTTGCGCGGCCTTCGGCTGTCTTGTTGTCAGCAACAGGCTGTTTCTCGCCTTTGCCTTCGGTGTAAACGCGGTTTTTCTCAATGCCTTTGGACACCAAGTAAGCTTTGACAGCTTCCGAACGGCGAACCGACAGCTTCTGGTTGTAGGCATCGCTACCGACAGAGTCAGTGTGACCCACGGCAATGATTACTTCCAGGTTGATGTCCTTGATCTTACCGATCAAATCGTCCAGCTTGGCTTTGCCTTCTGGCTTGAGCACGGACTTGTCAAAGTCAAAGAACGCATCAGCAGCGTAGGTGACTTTGGTTGCAGCAGGAGGAGCAACCACTGCAGGTGCAGGTGCGGCTACAGG
>JAUSMR010000008.1 GCA_030645955.1 Gallionella sp.
CAGAAGCGCACCAGCCTGATCGAGGTGTCGCAGGCCGGAGCGCAAACCCTGGGGCCGATCGCCGCGACCCTGGCGCATGGCGAAGGGCTGACCGCCCACGCCCGCGCGGCCGAGCTGCGCATCAAACCTTAACCGGCTGGCAGCGGACCTCAAGTGCCCAGCTTGGATCTCATGCCGGCGCTTTACGAAGAGTTGCTGGCACTGCCGGAATATTTGATCGGCGAGATTGTCGGCGGCCGGTTGCTGACCCGGCGTCTTCCGCCCCCACGTCATGCCTACGCGTATTCGTCCCTTGTGCGTTGTTTGGGGGCCGATGACTGCTGCGGTATCAGAGTCTTTCCGCGCGTTGAAGTCCATCTGGATCACGACATCCTCGTCCCCGATCTTGCCGGCTGGCGCCGCGAGCGCATGCCCAAGCTGCCCGAGACCGCATGGTTCGAGTTGCCGCCCGACTGGGTTTGCGAAATCCTCTCGCCGTCGACCGCCAAGGTCGATCGCGCCGAAAAGCTGCCCATCTACGCCCGCCACGGCGTCAAGCATGCCTGGCTGGTCGATCCCGATTTGCGCACCCTGGAAGTGTTTGAAAACCGCGCCGGCCAGTGGCTGCTTCTGACTGTTCTGGAAAACGCCGCCGCCGTCTCGCAGCCGCCCTTCGACGCCACCAGCTTTGCGCTCGATGCGCTTTGGGCGGAGTGAGGGGCGTCGTCCCGCAAGCGCCGACTTTTGCAAGCCGGCGCAAGAGTCGGCGCTGGTGATACGGCGAGATTGGCTGAACCGAGGCGGGTTCAGCTTCGGCTATCGGTTAGGTGCGGACCGCGACACGGTGAGATGTCATGCCTGCTACAGACTGTTAGCGGACGCACAATTATTTGCGATTTACCGGCAACACAGAGCCCAGCCGAAACCTCCGGTGCCAGGGAAAGTGCCCTTTCAAAGATGGATCGAAGCCTTAGAAAGTTCTCAAGCAAGTTGGCGGCTTGCAGTTACCTCGTACTTCAAAGAATGGGTCATAGTCGGAAGTATTGACCGCCATGGGTTGCTCTACATGATCGCGCGGGCAAGGTTTCTCTTTTGTGCCAAGGCAAGCCTTGAAGCGAATGGGGCGCCATAGTGGAGTATATGCATCCTCAGTGACGCCATATGACGCAGCCGTGGACGCGCTATTCGTGATCAGCTTTGTTCCATCAGGCTTTCTGACAAATCCCATGTAAAGCGTTCCATCACCCGCATTTCCATCATTCCTGTATCCAACCCACATTCGCTCCTGAAACGTTCGGTTTTGAAACTTCGCCCATAGCCGTTCATCGCGCTTTAACTGAGTCTCGCCGCACCAAGCACTTTCAACTGTGTATCCCTCTCGGTAGAGCTGGGTACAAAGCCATAGCCATGCCGAGTTAGTTTCACCTTCACGCTGACTAAGGGTTGGTTTTCTCGTAGGGATTAATGCATCCTCCATCGTTTCCGTAGCCTTCGGATTCTTCAACTGCCGAAGAAGAACCGCCTTGTAATACCGCGCATTTCCACTATTAGGAAGGCGCGACATCCAGTCTTTTACGAGATTCGATATAGAACCAAAGTCGCCATTGGCCTTTAGATCAGACGCCGTTTGATCGAAAGTTTCGTCAGCAACCCGATCATCGCCTTTTATCATTCTGTCCAAAAAACCAGGATGACTTGGAAACGCCTTCGCAGAATTGGTGCCGCTACCGTAGAGCGCAAGCCCGATAGTTGCGAGGCTAAAAAATGCTGTTGGTTTGTAGTCTGATTTGCTCAACAATTGGATTCCGAAATCGTCGGCCTCTAGTTCATGTTGAATGCTAAAAGCACTCCATTCACTTTTGCCGACTAGGTTCGCTACACTCGACGCTTCCTGCGAGTTCCATGTCCGCCGTAGAACGTTCTCATACGCTCTTCGTTGCCAAGTCCGCAGCGTTTCAAGCGCCGCAACTCTCTTGGCTGTGTGGTTAAGTGACAAATGCGAATACTCGTGTCCCAATAGTGCAGCAATTACGCCTTCATTCGCACCAAGTAGGTCGACGGTTTCAGCGTGTACCCGAACAGGCTCATTTCTTGTGGAAACGAAAGCGTTCAGCCCAGGGAGGTTGCAGACAAAAACACGCTGTGTAAATCCTGCTGTTTTTGCGATTCTCTGGTTTGCATTTAGCCAAGTCTTTAGGTTCGCCGCTGTGCGTTCCTGAATCGTCACATCCTTACCAGGTAACTTGTCGTTTTGCAGAATCTGAATCAATTCTTCCGCGTACATACCCGCAGCGCCATTGCACCAAGGATGCGCGTATGCCAAATGCGGCATGAGCACAGCAACCGCACAAAGGATAACGAACATTCGATTCATAGACGGCACTCCAGAACACACGTAGCGAGTCTGAACCTGCCGCACCCCAACGTCAATCAGGCGAAAGGCATAGGCGGTACTGGCTGCGATAGCGCGGGCTTGTACGGTACGATCAATTTTGATGCGTGGCTGGGCGGAATATTGCTTTGAACGACTGCTGCGACGAGTCTGCTTAAAGGACTGTTTCTCGCAGCACTTGCCAGTAACTCGCCAAGCCCGAACGACTTCTACTGCTCTTGGAGACGTTGAACCTACGAACCGCAGTGGTCCAGAGGGCCGCAAGCCGTAGATCGCGTCAGCGCTTTCCGACTATCTCCCGCAGCGCCACCACCAGCGCCGCGCACTGCTCGTCCGTCCCTACTGTAATCCGCAGGAACTGCTCGATGCGCGGCAGCTTGAAATGGCGCACGATGATGCTGCGTTGCCGTAGCGCCAGCGCCGACTCTTGGGCATCGTGCTGCGGATGGCGGACGAAAATGAAATTGGCGGTCGAGGGCAGCACTTCGAAGCCGAGCGCCTTCAATTCCTTGACCAGCTTCTCGCGCGACGCGATGACCGCCCGGCATGTCTTCTCGAAGTATTCGCGGTCTTCATACGCAGCGACGGCACCCACAATCGCCAGGCGGTCCAGCGGATAGGAATTGAAACTGTTCTTGACCCGCTCCAGCGCTTCGATCAGGTCTGCATGTCCGGCGGCAAAGCCGACCCGCAGCCCGGCCAGCGAGCGCGACTTGGAGAGCGTTTGCACCACCAGCAGGTTCGGGTATTTGGTGATCAGCGGTATCGCGCTGGCACCGCCGAAATCCACGTAGGCCTCGTCGATCACCACCACCGAGTCGGGATTCGATTGCAGCAGGGTTTCGATTTTGGCCAGCGGCGTCAGGCAGCCGGTCGGCGCATTCGGGTTGGGAAAAATGATCCCGCCGTTGGGTTTGGCGTAGTCGCTGACGCGAATCGAAAAATCGTTGGCCAGCGCGATGGTCTCGAATTCGACCTGGTAGAGCGCGCAATACACCGGATAGAAGCTGTAGGTGATATCGGGGAACAGGATTGGCCGCGCCTGCTTCAGCAGGCCAAGGAAGATGTGCGCCAGAACTTCATCCGAGCCGTTGCCGACGAAGACATTGCGCGCCTCGATGCCGTGATAGTTGGCTATCGCGAGCTTGAGCTGCTCGGCATTCGGGTCGGGATAAAGCTTCAGCGACTCTCCCGTTGCATCGCGGATCGCTTCCAGCACACGCGGTGAAGGGCCGTACGGGTTCTCGTTGGTGTTGAGTTTCACCAGGTTGGCGAGCTTGGGTTGCTCACCCGGCACATAGGGCTTGAGCCCCTTGACGACATCGCTCCAGAAACGGCTCATGGCTGGTAAGAATGATAGGTGCGGCAGTGTTGGTGGGCGTTCAGGCCTTGCGTGCAGCCTGCTACGCCGATGGTATCATGCAGTCCTCACCCCTTTGCTTGATCAAGACTGCCATGCGGCGAGCTGAAATCACACGCAATACCCTCGAAACAAAGATCCGTGTCGCCCTCGATCTGGACGGCACGGGAGCCTCCAAGCTCGCGACCGGCATTGGCTTCTTCGACCACATGCTGGACCAGGTCGCGCGCCACGGCATGATCGATTTGACGGTCGAGGCCAAGGGTGATCTGCACATTGACGCCCATCACACCATCGAGGATGTCGGCATCACGATCGGCCAGGCTTTGGCCAAGGCGCTGGGCGACAAGAAAGGCTTGCGTCGTTACGGGCATGCCTATGTGCCGCTGGACGAAGCCTTGTCGCGCGTGGTGGTCGATTTGTCCGGGCGACCGGGGCTGGTCTTCAACGTGCCTTTCACCCGCGCCACCATCGGCGAGTTCGATGTCGACCTGGTGCGCGAGTTCTTTCAGGGGTTGGTGAATCACGCCGGGATTACGGTTCACATCGACGCCTTGCGTGGTGACAACTCGCACCATCAGGCCGAGACCGTGTTCAAGGCCTTTGCCCGGGCGCTGCGCATGGCGGTGGAAGCCGATTCGCGTGCGGTCGGGGCCATTCCATCGACGAAGGGCACGCTCTGACCCTTTCATGAGCACGGTTGTGGTTGTCGATTACGGCATGGGTAACCTGCGCTCGGTGGCCAAGGCCATCGAGCACGTTGCCCCCGAGGCCGACGTGCGAATCAGTTCGAATGCGGCCGAAATCG
>JAUSMR010000060.1 GCA_030645955.1 Gallionella sp.
GACTGCCAGGGTTCCCTGTTCTGGAAAGGGCAGGAGATACTGGGCAAAAGGACGTTCGAGATTGCGCATCTGGGTATCGGCTATGTGCCGGAAAGCCGCGATATTTTCCCCAATCTGACGGTCGAGCAGAATTTGTATCTGGGGCAAAAAAGTGCCCGCAAGGCCGGACGCTGGTCCCTGGACGACATGTACCAGATGTTTCCGCGGCTCAAAGAACGCCAGCACACGCAAGCGGGTGTGATGTCAGGGGGCGAGCAGCAGATGCTCACGCTGTGCCGCACCCTCATGGGTGACCCGGACCTCATCATCATTGACGAGCCCACGGAGGGACTGGCACCCAAAATCGTCGAACTGGTGGCGCACTACCTGAAGGAGCTCAAACAACGCGGGATTTCCGTGTTGCTGATCGAACAAAAGCTGACCATTGCCATGGATATTTCGGACCGCTGTCTGGTCATGGGTCACGGCAGCATTGTGTTCACCGGAAGCCCGAATGAACTGCGCAATGACAGCTACATCCGCAAGGAATGGCTGGAGGTCTGACCACCTTGTCCCACCCGTGACAAAACCGGGTTGATTCGCTGGATATAACTCTTACAATCCAAAAAACGAACGATCGTTCTATTTTTATTTTTGAGGAATGCAAGCATGACCGCTGAATACAAAGTACATGGCGACATCGCCGTGATCACGCTCAACAACCCGCCTGTGAATGGCTTGGGCTACGCCACGCGGGTGGGCATCACCGACGGGCTGGCCAAAGCCAATGCCGACGCCGCCGTCAAGGCCATCGTCATCACCGGCGCCGGCAAAGCATTTTCGGGGGGCGCTGACATCAAGGAATTCGGCAGCCCCAAGGCGCTGCAGGAACCTAATTTGCTGAGCGTGATTCTGATGGTTGAAAACTCGGCCAAGCCGGTGATTGCAGCCGTTCACACTGTCTGCATGGGCGGCGGGCTGGAGCTCGCACTGGGTTGCCATTACCGCATCGCCGCGCCGGGTTGCAATGTGGCACTGCCCGAGGTCAAGCTGGGCCTGATTCCAGGCGCCGGTGGCACGCAGCGTTTGCCCCGGGCGCTGGGTGTGGAGCCGGCGCTGAACATGATTGTGAGTGGCGAGCCGGTCAAGAGCGAAATGCTGGCCATGTTGCCGGGTCAAAAACTGTTCAACAAAATGGCTACATCAGCCGAGTCCCTGCTGGATGAGGCTTTGGCCTATGCGGCCGAAGTCGCTGATGCACGGCCCTTGCCACTGGTGCGCAACCTGCCTTGCAAACACCCTTTGGGCGACGCCTACTTCCAGTTCGCGCGCAACATGGTCTTGGGGCTTTCCAAAAATTTCCCGGCTCCCGCCAAATGTGTGGACGCAGTGGAGGCGGCCACCAAGAAGAAGTTTGACGAAGGCATGGTGTTCGAGCGCGATCTCTTCATCAACCTGATGTGGACGCCGGAATGCCGCGCCCTGCGCCACATCTTTGTGGCCGACCGTGCCGCATCAAAAATACCCGATGTGCCCGCTGATACTGCGCAACGTGCCATCTACGCTGTAGCGGTTATCGGCGCCGGCACCATGGGTGGTGGCATTGCGATGAACTTCCTGAATGCCGGCATTCCGGTGAAGATGCTGGAGATGAAGCAGGAGGCGCTGGATCGTGGGCTGGCCACGATTCGCAAGAACTATGAATCGCAGGTCAAGAAGGGCAAGCTCAAGCAGGACAAGTACGAGCAGCGCATGAGCCTGCTGAGCACCACGCTGAGCTATGACGATTTGAAGGATGCTGATTTGGTGATTGAGGCCGTGTTTGAAGAACTCGGCGTGAAAGAAGCCGTGTTCAAGGAGCTGGATCGGGTGATGAAGCCCGGTGCGATTCTGGCGTCGAATACCTCCACGCTGGACCTGAACAAAATTGCCTCGTTCACGCAACGGCCACAGGACGTGGTGGGCATGCATTTCTTCAGCCCGGCCAACGTGATGAAACTGCTGGAAGTGGTGCGCGGCGAGAAAACCGCCAAGGATGTGCTGGCCACCGTGATGGCAGTCGCCAAGAAGATCAAGAAAACGGCCGTAGTCTCGGGCGTGTGCGATGGCTTCATTGGCAACCGCATGATCGAGCAGTATGGCCGTCAGGCCGGCTTTTTGCTGGACGAGGGTTGCACACCAGCGCAGGTGGACAAAGCCGTCGAGAAGTTTGGTTTTGCCATGGGGCCGTTTCGCATGGGCGATCTGGCAGGCAATGACATTGGCTGGGCCATCCGCAAGCGCCGCTACAGCGAGAAGCCCGATATGAAGTACAGCAAGACCGCAGATCTGCTGTGTGAAAAGGGCCGCTTCGGCCAGAAGACCGGCGCCGGCTGGTACGACTATGTGGCCGGCAAACGTGATGCGGTTCCGAATGCGGAAGTCGTCCAGATGATCGAAGCGCACCGCAAATCACTGGGCATTACGCCGCGCAAGATTTCCGATGAAGAGATCGTGCAGCGCCTGGTGTATTCACTGGTGAACGAAGCGGCGCACATTCTGGAAGAAGGCATTGCCTCCAAGGCCAGCGACATCGACATGGTCTACATCATGGGTTACGGCTTCCCGGTATACCGCGGTGGCCCGATGAACTACGCGGACCAGGTCGGCCTGTTCAACGTGGTGCAGGCCATGAACCGCTTTGCCAAAAATCCGCTCGACGACGCCAAATTCTGGCAGCCCGCGCCCCTGTTGGCCCGGTTGGCCGCTGAAGGCAAGACCTTCAATTGACAACAGACATAAGAGAGATATCACCATGACCTCAGCTGTAATCGTTTCCACCGCCCGCACCCCGCTCGCCAAGAGCTGGAAAGGCTCCTTCAACATGACCCACGGCGCCACGCTGGGTGGTCACGCCGTCGAGCATGCCATTGCCAGAGCCGGCATTGAAGCCGCCGAAGTAGAAGACGTC
>JAUSMR010000015.1 GCA_030645955.1 Gallionella sp.
CCTGAATGTGTACGGCAATGACTACGCCACGCCAGACGGCACCGGCGTGCGGGATTACATCCATGTGCAGGACCTGGCCCAAGGCCACGTGGCTGCGCTGCAGGCCTTGCTGGACAAGGGCGACAGCTTCACCGTCAACATGGGCACTTGCCGGGGCAATTCGGTGCTGGAGGAGGTGAAGGCGTTTGAGCAGGCCAGCGGCCAGCCCGTGCTTTACCAGTTTGCCCCGCGCCGTGCGGGCGATGTGGCGCAGTGCTATGCCGACGCGTCGCTGGCCGCGCAGCTTTTGGGCTGGCGCGCGTCGCACACGCTGGCCGACATGTGCGCTGACGCCTGGCGCTGGCAGCAGGGCAACCCGAACGGTTATGCGCCAAATAATGAATGAAATATGCCTCTGGCGCATAGATGGCTTCAAGCGCCCCGCGCAGGCTGTCATAGCGCCCAGTGTTGGCCACCTAAGGTGCATCTTCAAGCTGCAAGGTCGTCTCCACCGCTTCTGGCCGGGGACTGGCTTTGAGTCGGGCCAATACGTTGAGAACGTGTTCGGTGCTGAGTGCGCCGGACTCAACCGCCAATTTTGGTCGGCGTCAACATAAGCGTTTCGTTGGGTCACTTATTCGGAAGACTCCCAAACTATTACCCTAGTGTCGCGTCATGAGGAAGTGGTCGGGTAAAGGCGTTTGAGCTTGACGCGGGCATCCTTTGTCGTGAACTGCCAGTTGACTTTGGCCTGCAGGTTGTCGCGGCGTCTCTGCCAGGCGGCGACCTCGCTTCGCACGGTTTCTATGCTGTCGATGCGCCGGCTCAGGCACTGAGCCACCATGACGTTGATCTCAATTTCTGCCATGTTCAGCCAGCTGCCGTGCTTGGGCGTGTAGACGAACTCGAAACGATCCCACAGCGCCTTGGCCTGCTCGGGGGCAAACGCCTCGTACAGTGAGCCCGGCGTGTGCGTGTTCAGGTTGTCCATGACCAGCGTGATGCGCTCGGCGTCGGGATAGCTTTGAGCGATGTCCTTCACGAACAAGGCCCAGTCTGCTTTGGTTCGGCGCTCGGTGACCTTGGTCAGGCGCCGCCCGGCCAGCGGCTCGCTGGCCATGAACACGTTGCACACGCCGCGGCGTTCGTATTCGTAGTCATGGCGCTCGGGCCGGCCGGGCGCCGCTGCAATGGGCTCGCGGGTTTCGCGAATCAACTGCCGGGGCGTCTCATCCATGCACACTACGGGGTGCTTCGCATCGTAGGGCTGGCTGTAGATGTCCAGCACCTTTTCCATGGCGGCCACGAATGCGGCGCTCGCTTGCGGGGCAATCACCCAGCCGACCTTCCTCCAGGGCTTGAGCTCGTTTTTTTCAGCGCCCGCCGCACCGTCTCGTGCGACACGCTGTCGATGTACTCCAGCTCGACCAGCCGATCGGCCAGCAGGCGCAGCGACCAGCGGGCCTGGCCTTCAGGGGGTGCCGAGCAACTCAGGGCCAGCAGCTGCGCCTCCAGGCGGCCATCGATCTTCAGGTCGTACTCGCACTGCGAGGGCTGGCGGTTCAGCGCCAGGTCCAGGCCTTCCAGGACAAACTTCTTCTTCACCCGGTCAACCTTGCGCTCGCTCACGCACAGCATGGCCGCGATGTCGCAGGTGCGGGGGCGTTCGGTGCGGCCTCCGGCTTGGTCGCAGTTGAGCAGTATCAAGGCATTGATGACTTTGGACGCTGCGTGCGTGCCTTTGCCTGCGATGCCCTGCAGTTCAGCTCTTTCCTGCTCTGACAAGGTGACTTTGTAATGTTCCATCCCCCATTGTCAACGTCAATTTCCTCATGACGCGACACTAGCTACCGCTAAAAAACCGTGCCACCCAATGCTAAAAGCCAGCACACCACGTGCTCACAAGGTTGAGCTTGGTTTTCTCAAGGGCAGTCTGCACGGCAGCCAGAGGGCAGGGGGCAACTGTTCTTTCCCCTCTGGCCACCTCACCCGCAGGAGTGCGGGTGTCAGACCCGTTTTCGTCGTGACGTCCTTCAAAGCGACTGTTTCGTCAGCCGGCTTCGCCGGTGCGAAGCAGCCGCCGTCCCGGTAGACCTCTATCAAAGCCACTGTTCCTTCAGGGACGGCTTGCGCAACTGTTCTTTCGGCGTGCCGCACCGTCCCGGCTTGCCCCGCGTTCCACATCAATTCTTCCTTCGGTGAATCGCGGGGACCCCTGCCGGTTGCCTGTCGTCGCCTGAGCGACGCCCATGTCATCAATGGCGGCACGCGCAGGGTCGGCGGCTGCTTCGCACCGCCTCGCCAGCGCAGTCACGAGCAACCGTTCTCCCACAACCGTGGCATCGATTCAGCTGTCCCCCGTACACGCTGCACGATGTCTCAACGATGCACGCGGCTGGACACCGCGCCATCTGCCTGCTGGTCACGCATTGAGCGAGTGTTTGGTTCCTTCAGGCAGGACGTTGATTAAAAGCGTTGGAACCAATGGCGAGGGACTCATCGACGGCTTTCAATGCCAGGCGTTTTGAGCCTGCTGACATTGGTCCTATACGTTGTGCGTCATCCCGACGCGACCAAGGAAACACGTATGAAAAAATCCAGTCTGAATGCTATGCGTTTGATGAAAAGTCCACCAAGGAACAAATTTCGCTATTTCAAGGCCACGCTTTTGAGTCCCGTCGAGGTGGAGGATGTCACTCGCAACTGTTCATCCGGTGAACGAGAAGACCTTCAAGGACGTTGGTTTGCCCATGGCGTAGTGAATCAAAAGATGTATGCGGCTTTTAAGGCGCAGCTTTTGGGCGACTTCTTCGCATCAATGACGGTGGTTCCAAGCTTTGCTGGCGCTGAGTATTTGATACTCGCCAACCAAACCGGACACCTTCAGCACCGATTCGTTTTTCCGATGTACGACCAAAAGGTACTGAATTTCCTGGCAAGCGCATCGAATCACCCCTTGAACATCAACCTGAGCAGTGTCGATGTGAAAAATGATGAGTTGAGGTATGAATGTTTGTTGTCTGACGATATCAAACTGTTAAAAACCGAAGATAGCGTTCCGGAGGACCAGAACTTTGAGGCCTTCGAAGACGAGCTGCCGCGATTCCTGGCAGAAGTGTTCAATCCTTCATTGATTGAAAGCGTTTCAACGAATCAGGAGGTGCGCGAGGTCAATATTTCTGTCCTGATGCCAACCCGCGACTGTTATAGCCGAATTTATGAAGCGGTCAGGGTCGGTGGTCGATGAAATCTGTTCCAGAAAAAATGTAGTCAAAGAGCATCGAGCTTTTTGGCTAGAGTCAATTTGATTGCAGTTGAGCCCTCTGCGTGGGGCTCTTTTCATTCCTTCAACGTCAACTTTAACCAAACCCTTTATTCTCTTCGGGCTACTGTTTACCATCAGCAGCCGTGGCCTGCGCATCCCTATCTGGCAAGGAACGTAGGGGCTTGCTTGCCATCGACGCGAGTACCTCATAAGATGCCTCCATGCGTGTTCCAACCCTCACTTTCTGCTGTCCAGCAGCTGTCCTGCCTGTTTGGGCTGCAGCAACTGTGCGGACGCACCAGGTGACAGCGGCGGCAGTGCCGCGGCAGCCGGCTGCACATTCCTAAGCCCGGCGATTCTTCTCTTTCTTTTTAGCGCAATCCATTTATCGCCGGGCCCAAGCCCAGCGCGGTAGCGGCCGCCCGATTTCTGCGGGTTTGGTCGCAGTTTTTGGAGTACTAAATATGTTTGCAGCAATGACAGGCGAGCGCACGCTCACCGAGTTGGACTTCGCCCGGTTGATGTTGAGGGGCGGCCAGTTGCCCGCTGAGCTGGAGAGTAGTTTTGAGTTTCTCCGCGTGGTGGCCTCCCGGGACATTCCAGCGGACGTCATCACCATGTATTCCCAGGTGGAAATCGTCGACCCGCTCTCACAGCGCCGGCAAAAGCTCACGATTTGCTATCCCCGCGATGCCGAGCCCGCCTTGGGCTTCATCTCGGTGCTCTCTCCCGTTGGCGCCAGCCTGCTAGGCTTGCGCATTGGTGATACCGCCCATTGGCGGACACCCGCTGGTGACCTCTGCACGGCAGAGGTCACCGCCTTGCTGTTCCAGCCCGAAGCCAGCGGCGACTACACGACCTGAGCGGCGGCACTCCCGCCAGCCTTTTGCCCCCGGCGTTGCCGTCCCGGGGCCTGCCTTTGCTCGTCCAGGAATTCCCATGCCCATCCATTCGATACTTGCCCTGACTGATTTCTCAACCTCCGCCGAGCACGCGCTCGACCGTGCTGCGCTGATGGCCGTACGGCATACCTGCCGAAGCGCTTGACCACGGCGGCGACATGCTGGACGCCATCGTGCGCCACGCTGCCCGCGCGGATTTGCTCGTGCTGGACCAACGGTCGCATCGCGCAAAGCACACTTTCTGGCGGGGCACCACGCTCGACCAGTTGCTGCGGCGCTGCCCATGCCCAGTACTCATAGTCAAACAGGCACCTTCAAGGCCCTATCGGCATATGTTGCTTGCCGTGGACTTCACTTCTGAATCGGAGGAACTGGTGCGGTACGTCAGCGCCTTTGAGGGTGAATCGGAGTTCGAGATTTTCCACGCATTGAACACCTTCAATGAACCCGGAATTCGCTCGGTTGCCGGCTCTGTAAAAGCGACGGAGGCGTACCGGCAAGCGCTTCGTCAAGACACCCATGACCGTTTGATTCGGTTTTCCGACTCCTTCGACACGCGAATAAACCGTCCCTCACTGGCGGCGGGACGCGCAGAGCCTGCCCGTCAAATCGCTGAACACCAGGATTTCATTCGCTCGGACTTGGTCATCGTGGGAAAGAGAAGAAACTCGACTTTTCTCGATTTCCTGTTCGGCAGCGTGGCCCGACGCGTCATCAGCCTGGCGGGCTGCGACGTGCTTGTCGTCCCCCATGACTACCAGG
>JAUSMR010000017.1 GCA_030645955.1 Gallionella sp.
TCGCAGCCGACCACGTAGCGAGCCTTCAGCGTTTCTACTGTGCCGGTATGGACAGCGTCCGTTCGCTCCAGACGCACGGTGACCGGATAGTCGTCAGCGCTCCGGTCGATCGCTAGATCAAGGAACCGACGGGAATAGAACGGCTCCAGCCGGCTTGCCGAGTTACGCATGAAGTCCAGGTAAAAGTCATGCACCCGCGCCTGGTTCAGCACCACGTGAGGAAACTCTGACAGTCCGTCCTCCGTGTCCTGGACGCGCCCGTGGCGAACAATGCGCCCGTGCTGCTTCTCGTGCGGTTTCCAGAATGTCACCTCGTTGATCCAGCAAGCTTCCTTGAGAACCCGCTCGCTGAAGTTGAATGCCTCGAACATCTCCATGGTCCGGCAGGCGATGCCGTCTGCTTGCCCCAACTGCAGAGGACCGTCCTTGTGCTCCACGATGCAGGTGCGGATTCCGGGAAACACGGCCAGCTGCGCCGCCAGCGTCAAGCCAGCAGGCCCGCAGCCGACGATAAGGACGTCTACCTCCTCGGGCAGTGCGTCCGTTCGTTGGGCGACGTGGACAGAGGCGTCTTGAACGTGGGGATCACCAGGCTTGAAGCCGTTCAGATGGAATTGCATGTCTTTTGACTCTCGTTGGTCTTCGTTGACGCTTAAAAAAGAGAACATTAACGGTGGGGCTCGGAGGGGGCGGCTACCGCGACCTCAAAGGCGCGTGAGGCCATTGAAGGAGGGGCGATGCGTGCTCCGCGCTCGGACACGGACGTTGTCATGTCTCCTGGCTCTTCAGCAGATCTCGACTATCGCCGCTCCCCACTATTTGTTCCATGGGCAATGTGTAATACTTTAAATATCGTTTTTATATATTGCTTCATGGCCAAACTTGATGTCGATTGGCTCGGCGTATTCGTCGAGATTTACAAAACGCGGAGCGTCTCCCGCGCTGCGGAGCGGCTGGGGATGGCGCAAGCCAGCGCCAGCATTGCGCTGAACAAGTTGCGCCACCACTTTGACGATCGCCTGTTCAGCCGAACATCCCCAGGCATGGAGCCGACCCCGAGAGCGCAAAACATGTACCCCGAGATTCAGGAGGCGCTGCTGCGTATCGAGAAAGCGCGCGGAACGCATGACGAGTTTTCCCCAGTGAAGGCAACGCGCGTATTCCGTATCGCCATGACAGACATCAGCGAGGTCGTCCTGCT
>JAUSMR010000019.1 GCA_030645955.1 Gallionella sp.
CGCCGTGTGGAGCAGCTCGGGGCTGGAGCCCACGCGGTTGAGCGGCTGCATGGCGGCATCAATGAACTGCTTGCATTCGTCGGTGGTGACGCGCTGCGCAAATTTGCGGGTGGCCACGTTGGCAAACTCCTGAATCACCTGATAACTGGTGCAGCCCCTGTGGCTGGCCAGGGCTTGCTCCACCAACTGCAACGCGCGCTGCTTCTTCAAAGGCTCGCTCGCCAGCAGGGCGTAAACGAAGATATTGGTGTCCAGGAAAAATACAGAGCCCTCTGACGTTGGCATGAAGGTCGCCATGCTCAGCGCTCGTTCATTTCGTCACGCGTGAAGCTGCGCCCGGCGTCCACATGGGCCAGCTGCTTCATCACGTCCCGAAAACGGGCCACGGCGGCATCGTCCTGCGCGCCGGCATAAGTGGCCAGCCATTTGCGAAATTCGACATTAAGCGTGGTTTGCGCCGCACCGGCTTTCTCGCGGGCGCGGGCGATGAGCTGTTCGTCGGCGGAAAGGGTAATGTTGCGAAGCATAGAGATATTAAACAGTGTGCACTTGACTATTTGTAGTGTACGCTAAATCTGAATATTGTAGTTTTGAAGAATGACTGCCTGTCCGCTCAATCCTGATTGCTCTGCCATTCGGTAACCCATGGCCCGGTAGCCTCTTTGGCGCTTGTCCCACAGCCGTGCAGCAGGGATAGTCACTGGGCGGGTCGGCCATTCGCGCAGGGGAGAAAGACGAAACTATTTGGTTCAGCTTCAACGCCTGAGCCAAACGAAAATTCCATGCAAATCAATGACTTGGCAACGAAAAACGGCTGTTTTACGCTTGCTTTTTGGTTCAAGAAGGGCAGATAGGCGGCTGTTTGAGCCAAATCACGGCATGGCGTAGCGTTTGCCACTGTTGGGCCTTTTGTCTGTCGCTGCCCTGCTCGCGCGACGCTGCCAGTTCAATTGTCTACTCAGTGAGTAGACAATGTGCTCGGCCTCAAATTTAAGAAGTTTTTGATCAAATCGACCTCTAGCCCCCGTCCATAAAGCGCAAGTAGCTATAAAAAACATAGTGATTTGAAAGCAGCCCCGGCAACCCGTTAAGCTTGACCTCCACGCCATCACCTCCCCATGCACACCCAACACACCACCCCCAGCAAAGAGCAAATTGCGCTGCTCCCGGAATTCGACCGCCTGGGGTCAAACCGGATTGCGCTCGTGACCACGGCTGCACAAGCGCACCAGGCGCATGCGGAACTCAGCACCGCGACGGTGTGGGGCTTTGACACGGAATCCAAACCCACGTTTTTCAAGGACCAGCTGTCCGATGGGCCGCACATTGTGCAACTG
>JAUSMR010000020.1 GCA_030645955.1 Gallionella sp.
CAAGGCCTACGCCGACAACTTCGCCTTCAATCGCAAGCAGCCCTGGACCCACTAGGTCCGCTTAGCGCCCTTAGCTCAACTGGATAGAGCACCTGCCTTCTAAGCAGGCGGTTGCAGGTTCGAGTCCTGCAGGGCGCGCCAAGCTTAGGTCCAAGGACGAAACGGAACTTCGCCTCGTGCGCCGGTGGACGTTCGAGAGCGAGCGCGAGAGCGCTGACAACGAGCTTCGGATTGACGAATTTTTTACCCTATGTAGAATTCCGAGCATGATCGGAAAGCCCAGAATTACAAACCAGACCCTCCGAGTGATTGACGCAATCTTGTCGTCACCGGATGGGTTGGCATTTGGGCAAGATATCTCGCGACAGCTCAGCCTGCCCTCCGGCACCGTTTACCCGTTGCTCCTCCGCCTTGAGGACGCTGGCTGGCTTTCCAGCGAATGGGAGCAAGATGATCCAGCCCAGTTGGGGCGGCCCAGACGGCGATTTTATTCGGTCACCGCGCTTGGGCAGAGGGAAGCTCGTTTGGGCGCACAGAAAATGCATGCCTCAATCCGGAGGCTGGCATGGAACTGAAAGACTATGTCAACTTGGCATTGAGCGTTGTTTTTGGCCTGCTTGTCGCCGAACTTGTGGCTTGGTCGCCGAAGATTTCCGACCACTTGAGGCGAGTGGCGGTAAATATGATGCCTTTGCATCATCGCGCACGCGCAGATGAAGAATGGCGGCGAGCGATCGAGGACAATCCGGGGCCGCTGTCCAAGATAGTTATGGCTAGCCGCTTTATAGTAGGGGCGGGAGCATATCCGAGTTCTTCTATTCAGATGGCATTGATTCGATTTGTGGATATCAGCGTTTCTTTGTCCATTGTTGTATTTGTGATGCCTCTACTTCTTTTTGTGGGAATTTTCCTTCTCATCGAAAGGCGTGGGCCGATTTTATCATTGCAAGCACGAGTTGGGATGGAGAATTCGACAATATACGTAGTCAAATTTTCTGTTATGTATCCGGATGCGCAGGCTCGTCTCGAGCGTTTTCTGGCGGCTGACGAAGACGCGCGCAACAAATGGATTTCAACCGGACAGCTAGATCGAGATCCGAGGTTTTCTAAGCTTGGGAGATTCTTGTATCTTTCTCACATGAATGAGCTTCCTCAGCTGTTTAATGTTCTCCGAGGTGACCTTTCGATTGTCGGCCCTCCGGCCCCAAGGGCTGATCAGATGTCGGGAATTGGCCTAGAGCAACTTCGACCGGGAATGGCGGACATAGATCAGGTTAAATGGACTGAGTATCAGTCATCGCAGTCCGTTACTCAATACATTCGACTAATTGCTGATGTCACTCGTCAATTATTTCGAACTAAAATCTCTGATCGCGTCTAGCCCCTTCCGCAGGTCTGCCATCAGGTCCTCGGCGTTCTCCAGGCCGATGTGCAGCCGCATCAGCGGGCCGCCATAGTCGCGGCGGTGCTTGCGGGTGTGGAGCTGGGGATCACACGAGATGGCCAGGCTCTCGAACCCGCCCCAGGAAAAACCCAGG
>JAUSMR010000024.1 GCA_030645955.1 Gallionella sp.
ATCGCGCTGGAGAAGGCGCTCGACCGCATGTGGGCGCCGCACAAAGTGAAACTCGCCGTTTCCGGTTGTCCGCGCAACTGCGCCGAGGCCACCATCAAGGATGTCGGCATTGTCGGCGTCGATTCAGGCTGGGAAATCTACGTCGCCGGCAATGGCGGCATCAAGGCGGAAGTGTCGCTGTTTCTCGTCAAGGTGAAGAGCACGGAGGAGGTGATGGAATATGCCAGCGCCTTTATCCAGCTCTACCGCGAGGAAGCGCGTTACCTCGACCGCACCGTGCACTGGGTGCAGCGCGTCGGCATGGATTATGTGAAGAAGCGCATCGTGGCAGATGCCGCAGGACGCCAGACTCTCCATGAGCGTCTTGAGGATGCGCTGCGCGACGAAAAAGACCCATGGCAGGAACGCGTGCGCGGCGTGGAAGCGCGGGAGTTCGTGCCGATCAGGCTTCAATCGTAACAATTACGCTTCAGGAGATGGCCATGAGTAAATGGATGAGGGTATGCCCGCTTGAAGAAATTCCCAGACTGGGTTCACGGGTAGTGCAAACCGGGAATGGCGATATCGCCGTGTTTCGCAGCGCATCGGACGAAGTTTTTGCGCTGAGAGACCAATGCCCGCACAAGGGCGGACCGCTATCGCAGGGCATCGTGTTTGACCGCAAGGTGACCTGCCCGCTGCACGGATTAACGGTGCAACTCGACAGCGGGGAGGCTGTTGCGCCTGACAAGGGATGCACGCACCGTTACCGGGCACGCGTGGACAAGGGCGAGGTGTATCTCAATCTTTCCTGATGTTAAAAATAAGCAACAAAGGCGGAATTAACAAAGAAATCTGTGGAATTAAATTGCTTATAAAGGAGATTGGCCATGTATCTTGATACGATCCGGAAATTCGCGGTAACAGCGGAAGTCAAGGCCGCTGCGGTGCGCGCTTCGATGCCATCATTTTTCGTGTCTGCCATGATGGCGGGGGCGTATGTTGGATTGGGCATCATTCTTATTTTCAGTGTCGGCGCCAAGGTCGATCCGGCTTACCAGAAACTCATCATGGGGGCGTCCTTTGGTATCGCCCTCACGCTGGTGGTTTTCGCCGGTTCGGAACTCTATACGGGACATACCATGATCATGCCGATCGGCTGGTTGTGCCGCAAAGTAGGGCTTGCGGACATCGGCAGGGTCTGGACGATTGCCTGGATCGGCAACCTGGCGGGGGCACTCTTGCTGGCGCTGATTTTTGTTGCGGGGGGCGGCGGCGTGTTGCTCTCCGACGGAGCTCCGCTGTTGTTCAAGGTAGCCGGCGCCAAGATGAACGCGCCCGCCGTTGAACTGGTCGCGCGCGGGATATTGTGTAACTGGCTGGTGTGCCTGGCGCTCTGGATGGCAAGTCGCACAACCAGCGACGCAGCGAAGCTGGGCATGATCTTCTGGTGCCTGTTCGCGTTCATCGCCAGTGGCTACGAGCACTCTGTTGCCAACATGACGATTTTCAGCATCGCCTTGCTGGGGGAACATCCCAATACCGTCAGTCTGGCGGGCATGGGGCACAACCTGTTGTGGGTGACATTGGGCAATACGATCAGCGGCACCCTCTTTATGGCCACCGCCTACTGGTTTGCTTCGGGTCCGTCCACGGCAACCAGGACTGCAGGTGTAAGAGGTGAAGTGTTGCTGGTTAATTCGGAAATTTGAGTGCCGATGGCTGTGGCTTTACCGGCTTGATCGTTGCAGCCCTGCAAACATCAGCATCTGAATCATCATCCTTGGAAGATTTAAGAATCTGAATCATCATTCCTGGGAGATTTATTCTTGGGAACATCGTTTTCCTCCCCGTGTTCTTTGCCCGGTTTTTCTGATGGATCGTTCTGGGGTTTGGGGGCAACAGGCACTACTGTCACCGAGTCTTTAATAGGGCCAGCGGAACTCAAACCCAGTTTTTCGCATGGCTCGTTCGAATAGGTCATCTGTATCCCATCCGTACATTTATACATGCCCGCTTCCGCGTTGGATATTGGATAGCAAAAAAACAATGCGATGGACAAACCCAGGTGTGCGGGCCTTAACATTTGCATATCCTTTCTATTTGTTATCGAGCTTTACAGAATTTGTCATTCCGGCGAAGGCCGGAATCCAGTGAAATATTGTAGGGTGCGTTCCACGCACCATAATCATTGGTGCGTGGAACGCACCCACATGGATGCAGACATCCTATTCACTCAGTATCGCCCCATCCACCAGCCGCAAACGTCGCTCCATTCGCCCCGCCAGCTCATGATCGTGGGTAACCACGATGAAGCTGGTGTTGAGCTTTTCGTTGAGTTGCTGCATCAGTTCAAACAGGGCTTGCGCGCTGCTGCGGTCAAGGTTGCCGGTGGGCTCGTCGGCCAGCACGCAAGCAGGTTCCGTCACCAGCGCACGCGCCACGGCGACGCGCTGGCGTTCGCCGCCTGACAGTTCGGAGGGGTGGTGATGAAGGCGATGCGCCAGCCCGACCTGTTCCAGCATCGCGGCGGCGCGAGGTTCGGCCTCGCTGCGTTTCATTCTGCGGATCAACAGCGGCATGGCGACGTTTTCCAGAGCGGTGAATTCCGGCAACAAGTGATGGAACTGATACACGAAGCCAAGAGAGCGGTTGCGCAATTCGCCTCGCTGTGTCTCGTTCATTTGCTGTATTTCCTGGCCAAGTATTTGCACGCTGCCGCTGCTGGCGTTATCCAGTCCGCCGAGCAGGTGCAGCAGCGTGCTCTTACCGGAACCGGATGCGCCGACGATGGCGATGCGCTCGCCGCGCCGCACTTTCAGATTGATGCCCTTGAGCACCGGCACCTCCAATTTGCCCAGTGTGAAGGTCTTGCTTAAATCACGGCAGGAAATCACATTCCCCGCATCCTGCGCCCCGATTCCTGATTCCTGATTCCTGATTCCCGATTCCTGCTTCTTATTCATAGCGTAGCGCCTCCGCAGGCTGGGTTTGCGACGCGCGATAGCTTGGGTACAGTGTCGCCAGCAGGCTGATCAGGAAGGATATGCCCGAGACCAGCAGAACTTCGTCGTAGCGCAAATCGGAGGGCAGTTCGCTGATGTAATACACGTCCTTGGCGAGGAATTGCACGCCGAGCAGATGTTCGATAAACGGCACGACCACATCCAGGTTGAGCGCCAGCACGATGCCGCCGCTGCTGCCGAGCAGCATGCCGATCACGCCGATCACCACTCCCTGCACGATAAAGATTTTCATGATGCTGCGCGGCGACGCGCCCAGAGTGCGCAGAATCGCGATGTCGGCCTGCTTGTCGGTGACCGCCATCACCAGCGTGGAGACGATGTTGAACGCGGCTACCGCGACGATCAGCGACAGGATGATGAACATCATTTTCTTTTCCATCTGCACCGCGCGGAAGTAGTTGCTGTTCTGATGCGTCCAGTCGTTGGCATAAAGGTCGGGCGGCAACTGGCTTTTCAACTCTTGTGCGATGCGCGGAGCGAGATCGATGTCGCGTAACTTGGCGCTGATACCGGTCACCGCATCGCCGAGCTGAAATAGTTTCTGAGCATCGTTGAGATGGATCAGCGCGAGGTTATTGTCATAAGGAGCCATGCCGATCTCGAATATTCCCGCCACGCGGAATTGCTTGAGGCGCGGCATCATGCCGGCGGGCGTGATCTGCCCTTGCGGGGCGATCAGCATGACCTTGTCGCCAACCAGCACGCCCAATGCGCGCGCCAGATCGGTACCGAGCACGATAGTGAATTCCCCGCCGCGCAAATCGCCCAATGCACCCGTCTTCATCTTGTCTGAGAGTTCGGTAATGGCGGTTTCCTGCTGCGGGTCGATGCCGCGCACCATCACGCCCTGCACGCTCTGCCCGAACGACAGCATGCCTTGCCCGGCGATATACGGCGCGGCGGCGGACACTTGCGGGTGCTGCGCGACTTTTTCCAGTACGGCCTGCCAGCCATTCATGCGCCCGCCGTCCGCAACCACTTCCAGATGCGGCGACGCTCCCAGCATACGCGCGCGGATTTCCTTCTGGAAGCCGTTCATCACCGACAGCACCACGATCAACGCCATCACGCCCAAAGCCATCCCCAGTATGGAGATCAGCGAAATGAAGGAGATGAAATGGTTGCGCCGCTTGGCGCGGGTATAGCGCAGACCGATGAACAGTTCGAATGGTAGCAAGGTAAAGTAGCCGATGTGATGGAGCAGGCGTAAGTGTGCCACAAGGCGGCGTCCGAGACATCCTTTTGCTAAACCTCGCGAAGCGAGAACGCTGGACGGATGACCCCCTTGCGGGGTCGTCAGCGCCAGCGTTGTAGCTCCCTCTCTCACCTCGGATGCTCTACAACTGGTTTGATTTTGTGTACACCGGGCGGGTCAGTTTTGAGTGCAATTCAACAGGCAGGCGAAGCATTGATGCCTTTGGCGCAGAATGATCCTAAAAACATGGAAAAACCAACGAGTGATAAGTAGCACTTAATCACTAGTCAGTTTCAGGCTGTTTCTCACTTGCGACCGTCCGTTTTTCGGCCTTATGTGGAGCTCCACATAAGGCCGATTATGTAGACTGCTCGATTATGGAGAATAGCAACGGTGATTTATCGTGGAAGCCACGCGCTAAGTGACTTCTCCGAGGAAATTGATTGTGCGAAGTCGACATAATTTCTGGATCTAGATAACTGCCTGGATAGGCAAGATCGGTCGTAGTTTTCCTGTGCGACCGCACAGGGTCTGTTAGTACAGCGCTGATGATCCTGTGAGTGTCCCTTCGACAACATTTCCCCACGCTTGGTGGATCGTGGATTATGTAGACCTTCGCATTCACGCTCTCCGCGTCAGCCAAGGGCTTATGGCGGGCGCAGAGCGTCAAGTCCACATAATCAACTGGTCTACATAATCGGCCTTATGTGGAGCTCCACATAAGGCCGAACAGCGGAAATCCCTGCTTCCACAAAATCCTGGCCAACTCGAGCGGAACTGGCACGCCATCGCGATGCCTGGCTACATGATTACCAGGTGATTAATGTGCGGTAACGTACAGATGCAAACGACAAGCTCCCATAGAGTTACAGCAATTACTCACGGTGCTTGGCGTATCGATGACAACGGTTTGTTTCTTGTTTTCGCAGACGCTGCTTTTTCGATCAACATAATGAGACAAGTAGGCCTCAATAACTGTAAGTTAAAAAGACATTAATCATGCGGTTTGGTGGAGTGCATGAAGAAAGTTTTTTGCAAATTCTGCATTGATTGTGCGGATGCAGGTAAATATTGCGGATACCCAAGTATCAAATATAACGAAACAATAAATATGGCATTAATTGCAATGAGTGATCAAGAGAAGGCTATGGATTCGGCAGCAATAATGTAGCTTCTTGGCACTTCATATAAACCGACCCGCTATGGAGCACCCATGGATCAAGCTGAGCTTATTGAAAAAGTTGCAAAGGAGTTGGGCATATCGAACACTCTGTCGCAGCGGTTGCTTAGGGCAACATTGCGGGAGATTCGTGACCTGCTCCGGGTCGGACACGCGGTAACCATCCCACACCTTGGCACCTTCGACACGGCGACGTACGAGGAGCACCGCGGTTATCGGCCAGCCAGTCATGACTTTGCGATTTTCCCAAAACGGCGCGTGCCTGTGTTTCGCACGGGCGCATTGCTCCGTGAAGACGTTTACGATGTCGAATCGGACGAAGAAGGTGCGCCGACATGAGCGACGACAATAAGATAACGCTCCACTCCTTTACGGCGCTGGTGGCCAGGCGTGCCAAGGTCAGTAGTGTCGAAGCAGACGCCTATATCCACCAATTCGCGAAGACCATGAGTGAGGAATTGGAGACGGGCGGCGAGATTCCTCTGTATCACTTTGGCCGTTTCCATACGACCCATGTCGATGAACAGACGGGGCACGATCCCAACTCCGGCGCGCCGTTAACGATACCTGCGCACTCGCGTGTCCACTTTCGCCCCTACAGCGCATTGCGTTTCGCTGTCAACGCGCCTTTCCGTCAGTTGCGAATCAGGGAACTCACTCCGGACAAAACAGATTGGCGTATCAGAACCGGCGCCTGGATCTCGCTGGTGCTGCTTGTATTGCTGCTGATCGTGCTTGGCATCATGGCAAAGAGTTGGATATCCACTCAGGATGCGTCCGTGGTGCCGCCCGAGCTGTCATCGGATAAATCCGTAGTGGCGCTCACCGACCAAACTCCCGATACAGGCGCGCCCGCAACCGTCCCCGCTGCTCCCGTAAAACCGGAAACCATCCCGACGGCAATAGCTGCAGCGACAAGGGTTATCGTGTCGCCCGGCGATACGTTGTGGGCGATTGCTGCAACAAGATTGGGCGATCCCTCTTGGTGGCCGGTTATCTATGCGGAGAACAGACCAGAGTTGTCCCGCCGAAACCCGGACCTGATCGGTAGCGGGATCACACTGCGGATACCCGCTCTGGCCGGTAGCGTGAACAGTCCCAATGTCGCTGATCTCCGTCTGAAAACGAACGGTTACCAAATGGTGGCCGACGATTACCGGAAACTCGGCAATCCTCGAGCCGCAGAATATGAGAAGGTCGCTGCTCGCTGGTCTAAAGAATAACCGGGTAGCGTAGATCAGCCTTGTGATAGAGAACTAAAGGGGTTAGCTCATGCTGTCCCCTTTAATTAAGCGATGATTCAATACGAACCTGAATACGCCTGAACGCCCATTCGATGTTTACTCGGCAGATGTCTCCGAGCACACTGAAGTTCGCAGAGGAATCTGGCCGTGTTAATAGCAGCGGCTGGGGCATGATGCCCGCAAACGAGAGGCAACCAACTTCGTCTAAAAGCTTCCTGTTTCGGCTAGTAGAGGTAGGTCACGAATGGCCGCTTTCTGGCAGGTGAAATTGCATTATGGAGTTTGGCTGGGTGCTGTGGATTGGCAAAGACCTAAGCAGACGGCCGCAACGGGCATCGTCAGATTGGCGACGTCTGCTTTGCGGATCAAGAGATGGACGGACCCTTTGTGCCAAAACCAGCTAGTCGACAATCAACTAGATATTGATTGCAGTGCAATACTTCACCTTCTGCTCAGACTGACTTGTACAAAGGATTTCGGACATCTCCAAGATTTGGTATTGAGATCGACTCAGAATAGAACGGCAGATCACCGCACAAGGTTGTCCACCATCTGAGTTACAGAAATACCTCAACTTTCTGGTATATGATAAAAGTGGGGTTCGTCGATCTCCGGGTCAAAATCTGATTCCAACGTATTGGCATACTTCGCCTTCTGCTCGTTCAAGAGTTTCTGATGCTCTACTTCTTCGTCTCTAAGGCTCTTGATCAGTTCTCGAACTGTGGCATCCTGAATGAACTGCAAGATGCTGTTATAAAACTCGTAAGCTTTAATTTCAGACTCCATTGCGACTTCCAAGGCGTGTCGTGGGGACATGTAGCGTATTGCTTTTCCAGGATCCGGGGCTTCGATATCGTTCTCAATCATATTCTCCGTGACGCGCGAAGGAGTATCGCCAAAAAGCAAGCGTCTTTGTTCTGAAATTTGAACCCCGTGACGCTGCTCGTTTCGAGCCATCATGGTAAAGAAATTCGCCGCATCACCGGGATACCGGTGCCCGATTTGGTCTGCAAACAAAAGGTAGCGATCTTCCGCTTCCTTTTCGATCAGCACTGCCATATCGAGTGCATCCTGTAAATTAAGAGTTGAAAAATCAAGTTGAATAGTCATTAATTTCTCCTAGGGAAAGAGGTGTTTTCATAAGGATAGGAAATTCAATTGCACCCGATAAGAGTATCCACTTGTTTTGTGGTCACGGTCAATCGCCAAATTTCAGTAAAACATTCCAGATTGGATAACAAACTGTGTTTTCTATCCCTCAAGTTTCTATTGCGCCATGCATCACTTACATAATTTGATGATGGTCAGACTACATATGTAATCAAGACTGAGACACCGCTTTGTGTCGAAAGTGACGGTTTGAAAAAGTTGGAAGCGGTCATTCCAGCAAGCTGCGCCGACCCCCTTTTCATAAAATCTTCACAGTCCGGTTTGGCCGTATTCTGTTGAAAAACTCGCTCGAATTTCGGCGCCAAGAATGATAAAATTACGCGTGTAAATCATTCTGAAAGCCTTGCTATGATTGGGTTTCAAGCAGATCACCAAGAACGACTTTTCTACTCCTTCAACCTTGAAGATCATATCCCACAGAATCATCCCCTACGTGGCATTGATCGACATCTCGATCTAAGTGACCTTCACCAGCATCTTGCTAATTTCTATAGTCACACCGGAAGACCCTCTGTTGCACCAGAACTGATGATTCGCATGCTGATCATCGGTTACAGCTTGGGCATCCGTTCGGAGCGCAGGTTGTGCGAAGAAGTGCATCTGAATCTGGCCTACCGCTGGTTCTGCCGTTTGGGCTTGGAAGACAAGGTGCCAGATCACTCCACGTTCTCCAAGAATCGGCATGGTCGTTTTCGCTGAATTACAACTCTTAACTGCTTCATTGCCCACTGAAGAAATCTCATTGTCAGGCACAAGATTGGATTTATTCATCCATTTTGGCGGAGTATTGCTCGCCTTCTTGGGCGACGAATACTTGGGTAATGAAGTTATTACCGCCTTTTGTTGCTTTGGGCAGTGCAAGTGTTGAAATGCTAAACTCGCCGCCATGAAAAGCGTCCATCTGGTCATCACTGATTTATTCCTCCCCAATGATATTGTCGCCGAGGTTTGCGCGGGTTTGCATTTGCCTGCATTGGAGAAGATGTTGGCACGCGGTGTGTCGACAAAGCCTTTAATCCTGAGCCCTTCGGCAAGCTCAGGACAGGCTCCGCGTAGCGGAGTCGAAGGGTCAGGGCGAACGGGGGAGGGGGGCTCGCTGGAGGCGTTATTGTGCGTAATGTTCGGCGTGCCGTGTAAGCCGGATGTGCCGATTGCGCCCATTTCCGCCTTGTTTGACGGGCTTGGCGAAGGTTGCTGGCTGCGTGCCGATCCAACGCATTTGCGTTTGCAACGCGATCAATTGGTGTTGTTGCCGAATGTGGAAGTCAGCGCGGATGAGGTCGGGCAGCTGTGTTACGCACTGAACGAACATTTTGCCGGACAGGGCATGGAGTTTTTCGCGCCGCATCCACAGCGCTGGTATGTGCGGCTCGACCGATTGCCGGACATCGAAACCGTGCCCTTGTCGCAGGCCGCCGGACGCAACGTGCATAATTTGCTGCCCAAGGGTGCCGAGGCGCTGCGCTGGCATCGGTTGTTCAACGAAATCCAGATGCTGTTGTTCGCGCATCCCGTGAATGAAGCCCGCGAAGCGCGCGGCGAGTTGCCGATCAACAGCCTGTGGTTTTGGGGTGGCGGCTGCGGGGTGAATTCAACACTACAAAAAACTTACGATTGCGTGAGCTCGGATGAGGTGCTGGCCGGGATGTTCGCTTCGGCTGCGGGCATTCCGTTTTCAAGCTGGCCGAAGCAATGGCACGACGAAGATGTTGGCAGGCAATTGCTGGTCTGGTCGGGGTTGCGCCGGGCTTTGCAGCAGGGCGACCTGGGCGCATGGCGTGCCGCCTTGCAGGATTTTGAAACCGGCTATGCGCAGCCGCTATGGCAGGCGTTGCGCGCCGGGAAGATATTACAATTGCAGGTGGATATTTTGGGCGGGGACCGCGCCCGGCGCTTGCTGTTGAACCGTGCCGATGCCTGGGCATTCTGGCGGCGTTCCAAGCCGTTGGCAGGTTGTTCAATGGTGTAGAATACCGCTACACAAAACAGGGAATGATCATGAATTTCTGGGATTCCGCGATTAATTATTTCTGGCGCGATGAGTCGTTTCCGGTGCTGGTCATGGCGTTGGGCATTGCGTTTTTGTTGCTCCATTTTCGCAAGGAAGATCGCAACAGCATCATCAATACGATGATCTTCTTTTTTGTATGTCTGGCCGGACAGTTCATCAGCAGCCTGATCCACGCTCTTGATTTCACCAAGGCCGCAGCCATTCTGCATGAGGCTTTCACCATCGGTGGCGGTATTGCGGTAATTCGTCTGTGGGGATCTCTGTTGTTCCGCATCCTGCTGCCGTTCGCGCGTCTGACCCCGCCGCGCATCGCCGAGGATATTTTCGTTATCATCGGCTACGTCGCATTGGGCCTGGTGCGGCTGCGCTATGCCGGGTTGGATTTGGGCAGTATTCTCGCGACCTCCGCGATGATTACCGCCGTGGTAGCTTTCGCGATGCAGGATACGCTGGGAAATATTCTCGGTGGCTTGGCGCTGCAATTGGACAATTCCGTCGAGATTGGCGACTGGATCAAGGTGGACGATATTTCCGGTCGCGTGGTGGACATACGCTGGCGTTCCACGCTGGTCGAGACGCGCAATTGGGAAACCGTGGTGTTTCCGAACAGCCAATTGATGAAGAATAAATTTATGGTACTGGGGCGGCGCACCGATCAGCCGGTGAAGTGGCGGCGCTGGGTTTGGTTCAACGTCAGCTTGAATACCACGCCGACCAGAGTGGTGAGCGCCGTGGAAAATGCCATCCTGCAGGCGGAAATCAATAATGTGTCCAAGAACCCTCTGCCCAGTTGCGTGCTGATGGAAATGGATAAAGGCTGCGCGCGCTACGCGCTGCGTTATTGGCTGACTGACCTGGCCGCGGACGATACCACCGATGCGGCGGTGCGTTGGCATATATATACCGCACTGGAACGGGTTGGCATCAAGCTTACGGTGGAAGAGCATAACGTCCATTACATCAAGGAAAACGAAAAGTACGAAGAAGCCGTTCATCAGCGCGAATTGATGCTGCGTATCAAAACGCTCAGGCGTGTTGAACTGTTTGCGCAGATGACTGATGACGAATTGCGCAAGCTGGCCGAGCGTTTGAAGTATGCCCCATTTGCCAAGGGCAACATCATTGCCAAGCAGGGCGCGCCCGCGCAGCACTGGCTATACATCATCATCAATGGCGAGGCTGAAGTTTATCTTGAGGCGGCTAGCGGAGAGAAACGCATCCTGAATGTGCTGTCCAAAGGCAGCTTTTTCGGCGAGATGAGCCTGATGACCGGTGCGCCGCGCGCGGCTTCGGTGATCGCCAAGACCGATGTGGAATGCTATCGCCTCGACAAGGCTGCCTTCGAAGAAATTATTCTGGAGCGCCCAAGCATCGCCGATGAGGTTTCGCATATTCTGGTTGAACGTCGCGCGCAACTCGATAGCGCGCTGCAAAACCTTGATGAGGAATCGCTGCATAAAGTAATCCATAATCAGCACAGCGAGGTGTTGGCGACCGTCAAACGTTTCTTCGGTTTGTAGTATCATCGCAGGCAATTAAAAACAGCTTGTAGCTGGTAGCTGGTAGCTTGTAGCCAACACCAGCGCCAGGTGTGCTACCAGCTACAGGCTACAGGCTACAGGCTACAGGCCACAGACAAAAGCAGGGATTAGACATGAAGGTATCATTTCTGGATTTTGAAAGCTCCATCGCCGAGCTGGAAGACAAGATAGAGCAACTGCGCTTTATGCAGGACGATTCTGCACTGGACATTGCGGACGAAATCTCGCGTTTGTCCAAGAAAAGCGAAGCGCTTACCAAAGACGTTTACGCCAAGCTCACACCATGGCAAATATCGCAGGTTTCGCGCCATGCGCAGCGTCCTTACACGCTGGATTACGTCGAGAATTTGTTCACTGATTTTGAAGAGCTGCACGGCGACCGCTCGTATGCCGATGACAAGGCCATTGTGGGCGGACTGGCGCGTTTCAACGGGCAAAGCGTGATGGTGATCGGCCATCAAAAAGGCCGCGACACCAAGGAAAAAATCATACGTAATTTTGGCATGCCGCGCCCCGAGGGCTACCGCAAAGCGATGCGCCTGATGCGCCTGGCGGAAAAATTCGGCATTCCCATCATGACGTTCATCGATACTCCCGGCGCCTATCCGGGCGTGGGTGCAGAAGAGCGCGGCCAGTCTGAAGCGATCGGGCGCAACCTTTATGAAATGACCGAGTTGCGCGTGCCCATCATCTGTACCGTGATTGGCGAGGGCGGCTCCGGCGGCGCGCTGGCGATCGCGGTGGGCGACGTTTTGCTGATGCTGCAATACAGCACTTATTCGGTGATCTCGCCTGAAGGCTGCGCTTCGATTCTGTGGAAGAGCGCGGAAAAAGCTTCCGATGCGGCAGAGACCCTGGGTATTACCGCGACGCGTTTGAAGGCACTGGGTTTGGTGGACAAGGTCATCAGCGAACCGCTGGGCGGCGCGCACCGCGATTATGCGGCCACCATGCAGAACGTGAAGAAGGCATTGCAGGACGCGCTTAAAACGGCACAGAACAAACCGATTGCCAATTTGATGCAAGACCGCTTCAACCGTCTGATGAGTTATGGCAAGTTCAAAGAAGTTGAGCTTAGCTGATTTTACCGGACGAATAGCGGCGCACATCGCGCCGCTGCTCCCTGCGCATAGTTCCATCCTGATTGGCTTGAGCGGTGGAGTGGACTCGGTGGTGTTGCTGCATCTGTTGCACCAGCTTGCCCCGCGTTTTTCCTGGCAACTTTCCGCACTGCATGTAAATCACGGCATCAGCCCAAATGCCGATGCATGGGCGGATTTTTGTAGCGAACTCTGCGCCAGACATCATATTTCCTTACACATCGAACACGTGGACATCACCCCGCTGCGTGCGCATGGTATCGAGGCGGCCGCGCGCAAGCTGCGTCATGCGGCGTTTGCCGAACAGACGTGTGACTTTGTGGCTCTGGCGCATCACGCCGACGATCAGGCGGAAACGCTGCTGCTGCAATTGTTGCGCGGCGCAGGAGTGCGCGGCGCCAGTGCGATGCCTGCCCTGAGCCTGTCGAAGCGGCCTGTCCTGAGCCGAGTCGAAGGGCATGGTATTGCTATAGCAAAGTGGGCTTCGACAGGCTCAGCCCGAACGGAGTCTAAAAATGTTTGTGCAGGGTCAATCGTGCGGCCTTTGTTGCACTGTTCCCGCCGGGAAATCCTCGACTATGCCGCAGCGCATGGCCTGCAATGGATAGAAGACGAAAGCAACGCGGACGACAGCTACCCGCGCAATTTTTTGCGCAACCGCGTGTTGCCGTTGCTGGAGAAAAAATTTCCCGCCTACCGCGATACCCTCACGCGCAGTGCGCAGCATTTCGCCGAGGCCAGCAGCCTGCTGGATGAGTTGGCACAACAAGATTCCGCAGGCGCGATCCATGCCGATACGCTTGCCGTTGCCGCCTTACAGGTTTTAAACCAGCCCCGGGCAAAAAATCTGTTGCGTTATTTTCTGCACAGCATCGGCGCGCCGATGCCGCAAGCAGTGCAACTCGACGATATGCTGCAGCAGTTATGCAACGCGCGGGCAGATGCGGCAGTATGTATCGCTTACGGCGATTGGGAGGTGCGCCGCTACCAGGGCGGGGTGTATGTGTTGCGTGCGCCGGGCGAGTTTGACCGGAGTTTTGTATTGCCGTGGCACGGCGAAGCCGGGTTGGACTGGCCTGCACTGAACACACGGCTGCACTTTAATCGTTCTCAGGGGATTGGAATCAGCCTGGCGAAATTGCAGCGCGCACCGGTGACGCTGCGCTTGCGATGTGGCGGCGAATCGCTGCGTCCCCACACGAATGCCGCGATGCGTACCCTGAAAAACCTGCTGCAAGAGCGCCGCGTCCCGCCCTGGCAACGCGACCGTCTGCCGCTGCTGTATTGCGGCGATGAACTGGTCTGCGTTTCAGGTGTGGCGATTGCGGCGGAGTATCAGGCTGCCGCGGAAGAGGCGGGAATACAACTTTTGGCAGAGTAATAAGCATGCAGAATTCTTCTCAAGATGGTTTAGGGGCGGGGTGCTACAATTCTTGTTCTGGTATATTTTCTGCAAGCTGCTTTTTTCAATTAGTTGTCAAATTAATCATAGGTAATCAGTAGCTTGGATAAGCTAGCGCAAGAGAGACAATGGAGCATAGCCTGGCGAGATCGAAGTAACCGCACGCAACAGTTACTGTTCGAACTTGATCAGGGCAATCGCTATAGTGTGGTGGTGCATTCTGAAGAAGATAAGGACAAGTTCCTTGAACTGTTCCTGCGCCCGCCGGAAACTGCGATCATTTCGCCGGATGGCGGATTATTGAATAACATCAGGATAGACGAAAATTTGTTGTTGCCACTCAGTTATCACGGTTTGTTGACGGAATCTACCGAGCAACATATCGTCGAGTTGTTCGGAGTGTGCGGACTGAATGAAGTGGAAACGCAAGAACTGTTGACCAAGTTGCCCAGTCAGCTTTCTACATATCAAAAACGTCTGATTGGCTTTGTGCGTTCCGCTTTGGTGAACCCCAGAGTCATGGTTTACGATTCGATCTGGGGTGATATGCCCAAGGCCGAGATAGAGCAAGTTCAGCGGTTTGACGGTTTTTTTCGCCGCTATTCCCCGGCCTATACGGCAATTTATTTAGACTACGATACGAATTTGAATACCCAAATACATGCAAACCAAACTTTCATCCTTTGACCAGACAATGAAATTATTCGCCGCTCACGATAGCCGTTTGGCTGTTCTGGAGCGGAAAGTGGGTTTGTTTGCCCTTGCCGGATTGGGCGCGTTGATGCTGGTGTTTGTTATCGTCGCAATTGAACAGGGAATGTTTGCCAGCACCACCAAATTGCGATTTCAAACCAGTGATGCCGGCCTGATCCGTGAAGGAATGGAGGTGAGACTGAGCGGGTTTAAAGTCGGCAAGCTGTTGGGCGTTTCATTGAGGGATGATGGTGCGGTTGAAGTGCAGTTTTTCGTGGACAACAAGTATTTGCCGCACATCCGCCGTGGTGCGAAGGTGCGCCTGGTCGAGCAGGGATTGTTTGGCGATAGTGTGCTGGAGATCGTTCCGGGGTTGAAAGAACAGCCTGATTTGGCGGTCAATGAACTGCTGCCCTTCGAGCGGCAATTTGGAATGGGTGAGTTGGCGCAGGATCTGGTTGAACGGCTTAAACCCATCCTGGATAACGTTCAGGTCACCACAACATCACTCAATAAATCGGATGGATTGATAAATCATGTCAAGAAAGTCGCTGTAAAGTTTGAGAAAGCCGGGCAGGATATATCTGCACTTGCGCAACAGACCCAGGGCGTCATTGCCGAAGAAAATCTCAAACTGGGCAAGGCACTGGACCAGTCAACTGTGGCGCTGGACAAGGTAAGTGTGGCGGTTGACCAGGCAGGCGTGACGCTTGACAAGGTAGGTGTGACACTGGACAAGGCAAACACATTACTGGACAGCTTCCACGATGTGGCACTGGATGTCGGGAAAGTCACGGCATCTTCCGCGGAGACCATTCCTCCGATGCTTCGGGATGGCCGGGTAGCCGCAGAAGACACTCGCAATGTCATCAGTTCCGCCAAGGAAGCCTGGCCAATCAAGAATATGATGAAAGCGGAAGAGATAAAAATGCTGCCTATGGATAGCTATGGTGTCACACATGCACAGCCGGAGTAGCAGTGCCTTACTGTGGTCATTATGTCTGGTGCTGGCTGCCTGCGGGAGTGCGCCGGAAAAACCGAATTTTCGCAGCGAGCAAGCCAATAAGCTGAGCGCGCGCGCCGATGCCGCTTTCCTTCAGGGTGAATACGAAGGGGCAAAGAATGATTACCTGCTGGCTTTGCGCATCCATCAATCCGTTGAGAATGCAGCTGAAATTGCAATTATGCGTTTCAACCTGGCGCGCGTTTTTCGCGAACAGGCGCATCCGGAACAAGCCCATCTTCAACTGGACGCTTTGTTTTCTGAACCCGCCTTACCCTATCCACCCGCCACTCTGGCTGCCGCCGCCGCATTGAAAAGCCAGTTCTATCTCGAGGGCAATGAACCATCCCTGGCTTTGTCCTGGACTGAAAAGGGAGAAGGGTATTGCCAAAAAAAATGCACGGTGGACGGTTCGTTGTTGTTGCTGCGCGCCCAACTGGCGCAACGGGATAATCGGCTGGATGAAGCGCTTAAGTTTGCCGATGATGCTGTGGCTGCGCTGAATTCGGGTATGCAGCAGCTGGAGCTGGCGAATGCACAACGCTTGTCCGGCGAGATCAGTTTGGCAAAGAATGATTTCACGCGGGCAATTCACTCGTTGCAACAAGCACTTGCAATAGACCAGAAGTTGGGTATTCCCGGCAAGATTCGTCTGGACTTGCTGCGGCTGGGTGCAGCGCATGAACGCGCCGGTGCGGCAAAAGCAGCCCTGCATTTTTATGCGCGTGCATTAACCGTCAGCGACGCGATGGGCAGCGTGCAGGGTGCCGATGAAGTTCGTGCTTATATGAAAGGTTTGCAGAATAACTCCGCAGTTAATCCTCCCGAGCCGCGGTAATGCTGAGATTTGTCGGAAGAAAATTGTTGTCCGGCTTTTTGGCGTTGACCGGCTACACCTCACTGCTGCTATATGGCTTGTCAAACCTGCATATGCTGCGCATCGAGCCGATCAGAAAAGGGTTTTACCGCCAGATTTTTTTCAGCGGCAATGAGGCATTGCATATCATCGGTTTCATCGGTCTTTTGCTGGGCGTGATTGTCTCCACGCAAACTTTTTCACTTGCAGGCGGTGATAGCTCCCTGGTGGTCAAAGTCATGGCCTGGGTGATTGTATGGGAGGTTGGACCGTTATTTGCGGCGATCATCATCATCGCCAGAAGCGGTTCCGCAATTGCAGTCGAGTTAGCGCTGATGAAAATTGACGGTGAGATTTCCAGCCTGGAGCGCATGGGAGTTTCGCCGCTGCATTTCCTGGTGGTGCCCAGAATCATCGGGGTGGCAATATCGGTAGTTGCGCTGACTGCTTATTTTCAAATTGTGGCGGTTGTTGGCGGGCTGGCTGTGAGCTCGATATTCCAGAATGTCCTTTTTTGGGATCAAATACATCGTTTTGTCGGGTTGGTTAACCCCTGGCTATTGATAGGCGGGATTTTGAAGAGCCTGGTGTTCGGTTTGGCGATTTCAACTATCGCCTGTTTCCATGGCATCTCGGCAGGAATGACTTCTTCCGTGGTGCCGCAAGCGGCCATAAAAGCGGTTATTCGCGCCCTGCTGGCAGTGTTTGTGCTGGATATTTTGTTTGCCGGTCTCAGGTTGATCTAGCCAGGTAGGGTGGGCACGTTTTCGTGCCCACGCGGGCAACGAGCGTCATTTCCGCGTGGGCACGAAAACGTGCCCACCCTACAGCCAGGCAGGCGGATGCATGTTTGCCGACCGGCAGTATGACGGCCTCTGCTTTGCCTTTTACCCATTGCGGGAGCTGGCAGCGTCTGCGACAGCGTAAGCAAAGCCTGATAGAATAGCGGGCCGATTTTTATTAACTTTTAGTTTGGAGAATGTAGCATGGCTGTTGAACGTACCCTGTCGATTATCAAACCCGATGCTGTTGCCAAGAATGTCATCGGTCAGATTTACACCCGTTTTGAAAACGCCGGCCTCAAGGTTATTGCCGCGCGCATGGTGCAGTTGTCGCGCGCCGAAGCGGAAGGTTTTTATGCCGTGCACCGCGCCCGCCCGTTCTTCAACGATCTGGTCAGCTTCATGATTTCCGGCCCGGTGATGGTGCAGGCGCTGGAAGGCGAAGGCGCAATTTTGAAAAACCGCGATCTGATGGGCGCGACCGACCCGAAGAAGGCCGACAAAGGCACGATACGCGCGGACTTCGCCGACAGCATCGACGCGAATGCGGTGCATGGTTCCGATGCGGCTGAAACTGCCGCAGTGGAAATCGCGTATTTCTTTCCCGCGATGAATGTTTATTCCCGTTAAGTAGTCACATAGATGCAGCAAAACCTCCTCGACTTTGATGCGCATGCGCTTGCGGCATATCTCACGGAAATGGGCGAGAAGCCGTTTCGTGCGCGCCAGCTGATGCGCTGGATTTACAGGGAAGGGGAGTCCGATTTCTCTGCGATGACCGACATCGCGGCAGCTTTGCGCGGCAAGCTCGCACAATGCGCTTGTATCGCTGCGCCGGAAGTCATGCGCGAAGAGTTATCCGCTGACGGCACGCGCAAGTGGTTGCTGAACGTTGGCACGGGTAATGCCGTTGAGGCGGTGTACATTCCCGAAGAGACGCGCGGTACGCTGTGCGTCTCCACACAGGCGGGGTGCGCACTGGACTGTGCGTTTTGCTCGACCGGCAAGCAGGGCTTCAACCGCAACCTCAGCGTGGCGGAGATCATCGGCCAGCTGTGGTGGGCGAACCACCAGCTCGGCAAGGATGCCGAGGGAAACTGGCGAATCAGCAACGTGGTGCTGATGGGCATGGGCGAGCCGCTGCTGAATTACGACAATACCGTGAGTGCGTTGCGCCTGATGCTGGACGATCATGCCTATGGCCTGTCGCGCCGCCGTGTGACGGTGTCCACTTCCGGCATAGTGCCGGCGATGGACAGGTTGCGCGAGGATTGTCCGGTCGCGCTGGCAGTGTCGCTGCACGCGCCGAACGACAAGCTGCGCGACATACTGGTGCCGGTCAACCGGAAGTATCCGCTCAAGGAATTGCTGGCAGCCTGCCGGCGTTATCTGGAGCACGCGCCGCGCGATTTCATCACTTTCGAGTACGTGCTGCTGGATGGCGTGAACGACAGCGAACAACAGGCGCGCGAGCTGGTGCGGCTGGTGCGCGACGTGCCGTGCAAATTCAACCTGATCCCGTTCAACCCCTTTCCACAGACGCATTATCGACGTTCCAAGCCGGACACCATTCAGCGTTTTCGCGATGTGCTGATGCAGGCGGACATTGTCACCACCACGCGCAAGACGCGCGGTGAGGACATCGCTGCAGCCTGCGGGCAATTGGCGGGACAGGTACAGGATAAAACCAGGCGAACGGGCATGGTAAATAGCCACCCCTTATGATGAACCCGGCATGCCCGTTTCCCTCTCTCCTAACTCTGATGGAACGACTAGCCATCCGACTAAGCTGGCAAAAAACGCCAGCCAAGTCGTTGGTTATCTCCCGCTTGCGGGCGAGAGGGACCCGGTTTCGCTACGCGAGCTTCGTGTTAACCGCGCCGCATTCCGCTGGGGTTTTTAGATGAATAGCCGAGGTGTACTGATGAACAGAGTGATTATTCTATTGTTTTTGTTCGCCGGTTTAACGGGCTGTGGAACGCCATCAGGCGGCTCCAGTGTCAACGCAAGCGCTAAAGTGCATACCGAATTGGCCGGGTTATATTATGAGATGGGGAAGTATGGTGTTGCGCTGGAAGAGATAGAGCAAGCCATGCAGGCAGATCGAAACTATGCGCCAGCCTACAGCGTGCGCGGTTTGGTGCATATGGCATTGCGCGAGGACAAGGAAGCAGAAGAGGATTTTCAGAAGAGTTTGCGCATGGACAGGACCGATTCCGATACGCATAACAACTATGGCTGGTTTTTGTGTCAGCGTGACAGGGTGAAAGAAGCTATTCCGCAGTTCATGGCTGCATTGAAAAACCCGCTGTATCAAACACCGGCGCGCGCTTATCTGAATGCCGGGCTGTGCTCCAAAAAAGCAGGCAATAACAAGGATGCCGAGGAGTTTCTGCAACAGGCGTTGCAGATACAGCCCGACTTGGCGCAAGCCTGGCTGGGACTGGCGGAATTGAGTTTTGCCAATGCTGATTACTTTGCAGCAAAGAGATATTTCACGAATTTTTCTGAAAAATCCGGCAGCCTGACAGCGGAGCAACTTTGGCTGGCTGTGCGCATTGCACGCAAGAATGGTGATCGTAATTCAGAATCCAGCTATGGAATGCAGTTGCGCAAACTGTTTCCCGATTCGCGCGAAGCTCAAATGTTAATGCGTGGTGAATAATGGAAAATATTACCGAAAACAACGCCGTGCCAGTAAATAATTCTGCCGAAATACCCGCGACTTCGCCGGGACAGATGCTGTGCGAAGCACGCGAGCGTCTCGGTTTAAGTGTGATGGATGTCGCCAGCCAGATCAAGTTCGCACCGCGACAAATCGAGGCATTGGAAGCGGACGATTATCAGCATCTGCCCGAAGCGGCTTTTCTGCGCGGTTTTGTGCGGAGTTATGCCAAAATATTACATTTGGATGCGCAGACTGTATTGGCGGCTTTACCTCAAAATAAAGCAGTTCCGGTAGAGTTGATCCCGGGTTCGGTTGGGGAACCGTTCCCTGATGTTCGTTCTGTGCTGCGGCAAAATTTGATCTGGCTGGGCGTAGCTCTGCTGCTGATCACGATTGTGGCGGGATTTGCGTTATGGTATTTCACTGCACCGCCTGAGCAATCCAAGGCTGCGCAGGTTGAATCACCGGTTGCCTTGCCTGACGAAATACAAATTACCCCTGCCCAGCCAATTCCGGAGGCTGCCGTAATCGAGCCTGAAGCACCCAAGGCGCGGCCTTCAACCGAGACTGAAACACCCAGGATGCGGCCTTCAATCGGGTCTGAAACATCCAAAATGCGGCCTCAGGCAGCAGTGGCGCAGTCTTCGGTTCAGGCCGCAAGCACTATGGATTCACGTCTTGCGCAGCGAAATCAGGCGATAGCATCCGATACCCAGTCCGACACATCGACACCAGTCACTTCGCTGCGTCTGGAGTTCAGTGAAGAGTCGTGGGCAGAAATCAAAGACAAGGATGGCAAGATACTATCTTCGCGTGTTCATCCCGGTGGCAACGTGTTGCGTGTGAATGGACGTGCGCCGTTCTCGATACTGATCGGCCGCGCAGCATCGGTACGCCTGTATTACCGGGACAAAGAGGTTGACCTGGTCCCGCACACCAGAAGTTCGACTGAAGTGGCGCACTTGACGCTGGAGTGAGCATGGGTGCGACTACTATCAAACGCCGTCCTTCGCAACGGGTGCTGGTCGGCAGGGTGATGCTGGGCGGCGGCGCGCCGATCGTGGTGCAATCCATGACCAATACCGACACAGCCGATATCGAAGCGACCACACGGCAGGTTTATGAATTGGCCGAGGCAGGCTCGGAACTGGTGCGCATCACGGTGAATACCCCGGAAGCTGCCGCTGTCGTGCCGCAGATACGCTCACGGTTGGACAGCATGGGTTGCGATGTGCCGCTGGTCGGCGATTTTCATTACAACGGGCATCGCCTGCTCACCGAGTTTCCCGATTGCGCACAGGTTTTGGCGAAATACCGCATCAACCCCGGCAACGTCGGGCGCAACCGTATTGATGAAGATCCGTTTGCTATCATGATTGCAACTGCTGTTCGTTACGACAAGCCGGTGCGCATCGGCGTGAACTGGGGCAGCCTCGACCAGAATCTGGTGGTGCGCATGATGGACGAGAATTCGCGTCAGGTTGAGCCCAAAGATGTGCGTGAAGTGACGCGCGCCGCGCTGATCGCTTCCGCGCTGCAAAGCGCGCAGCGCGCCGAACAGCTCGGCCTGGCGCATAACCGCATCGTGTTGTCCTGCAAGGTCAGCGAGGTTCAGGATTTGATCGCGGTATATCGCGCGCTGACGCTGCAATGCGACTACGCGCTGCATCTCGGCCTGACCGAAGCGGGCATGGGCTCCAAGGGCATCGTGGCTTCCACGGCAGCGCTCGCGGTGCTGTTGCAGGAGGGCATCGGCGACACGATACGCATTTCGCTGACTCCCGAACCGGGCGGGTCGCGCAGCCGGGAAGTGGTGGTGGCGCAGGAGATTTTGCAGACCATGGGCTTGCGCGCGTTTGCGCCGATGGTGGTCGCCTGTCCGGGCTGCGGACGCACCACAAGTACTGTATTTCAGGAGCTGGCGCAAAGCATCCAGACGCATCTGCGCAGCCGGATGCCGCTGTGGCGCGAACGGTATGACGGCGTGGAGAACATGAATGTGGCGGTGATGGGCTGCATCGTGAACGGCCCCGGCGAAAGCAAGCTGGCGAACATCGGCATCAGCCTGCCGGGCACCGGCGAAAGCCCCGCCGCGCCGGTGTATATCGACGGCGAAAAAGCGCTGACCCTGCGCGGCGATAACATCGCGGCAGAATTTACCCGGATTGTGGACGAGTATGTGGCGCGCAAGTACGCGAAGCGCGCTGGGATTGAAGATTAAAAGATACTTTGTCCACGAAAAACACGAAACACACGAAATCAAGCAAATGTGTTCGGTGTATTCGTGCTTTTCGTGTCTTTCGTGGACAGTAATTGTTTTCAGGTTGAAATATGAGCGATAACAATACCCTGCAAGCCGTGCGCGGCATGAACGACATCCTGCCGGACGAGGCGGAGTTGTGGCTATGGTTCGAGGAAGTGGTGCGCGACTGGCTGCACAGCTACGGCTACCGCAATATCCGCATGCCGCTGGTCGAACCGACCGCGTTGTTCAAGCGCGCCATCGGCGAGGTGACCGACATCGTCGAGAAGGAGATGTACAGCTTCGAGGACGCCCTGAACGGCGACCACCTCACGCTGCGCCCGGAAGGCACGGCTTCCTGCGTGCGTGCGGTGCTGCAACACAATTTGCTGTATAACGCGCCGCAGCGCCTGTATTACAGCGGGCAGATGTTCCGCCATGAACGCCCGCAAAAGGGGCGTTACCGGCAGTTTCATCAGGTCGGCGTGGAAGCGTTGGGCTTTGCCGGGCCGGATATCGATGCCGAACAGATTTTGATGTGCGCGCGGCTGTGGAACAAGCTCGGTATCCGCGATGTCGCGCTGCAACTGAACACGCTGGGCGACACGGCCTCGCGGCATCGCCACCGTGCGAAGCTGATCAGTTATTTCGAACAACACCGGGATATGCTGGATGCCGATGCCACGCGCCGCCTGCACAGCAATCCGCTGCGCATCCTGGACAGCAAGAATCCGGCGATGCAGGAGCTGATTGCCGCTGCGCCCGGGCTGGCGGATGAACTGGAAGAAGATGCACTCAGGCATTTTGACGAAGTGCAGGCGATGCTCAGGCGCCACGACGTTGCGTTCGAAATCAACCCGAGCCTGGTGCGCGGGCTGGACTATTACAACCGCACCGTGTTCGAATGGGTAACCGCGAGCCTCGGCGCGCAGGGCACCATCTGCGCCGGCGGCCGCTATGACGGGTTGGTCGAACAGGTCGGCGGCAAGCCAACACCCGCAACCGGTTTTGCGATGGGCGTGGAGCGGCTGCTGGCGTTGTTGCAGGAAGACGGCATGGCACTGCCCAAATCGGAAGTGGATGTGTATGTAGTGCATCAGGGCGAATTGTCCGGTCAGTTGGCGAGCAAGGTGGCGGAACAATTGCGCGACGACAAGCTGCGCGTGCTGCTGCATTGCGGCGGCGGCAGTTTCAAGTCGCAAATGAAGAAAGCCGATGCCAGCGGCGCGCGCGTGGCGGTGGTGATCGGAGATGACGAAGCGCAGGCGAACGAAGTCAGCGTGAAGCCGATGCAGGGCGGTGATCAGGTGCGGGTGGGCGTGCAAGCCCTTGTCGCGACAGTTAATAAACTTATCAAATAGGAGCGGAAAATGGCAGCATTGGATTTGCAGGAACAGGAACAATTCGAAGCCCTCAAAGCATGGTGGTACGAAAATCGCAACCTGATACTCGGCGCATTGTTGGTCGTTGTTGTTGCAATTGGCGGCTGGCGCGGCTGGCAGTATTACCAGCATAAGCAGGCTGGCGAAGCCGCAACGTTGTATCAGCAATTCGTCAATCAATTAGAGGGCAACGATGCCAAGCGCATGAACGATGCCGCCGCTGCGGTGATGGAAAGATATGCCGGCACCGCCTATGCCCCGCGTGCCGCATTACTGGCAGCGCTGGTGAACGAGCAGGTGAAAGATGTGGGGCGTGCCAAAACGCAATTGCAATGGGCCATCGATCACGCCGAAGAAGCCGGCCTGAAAGACGTGGCACGTTTGCGTTTGGCAGCGATACTGCTGGATGAAAAAAATTATGACAGCGCGCTGAACCTGCTGGAAACGGCTCATCCGCCTTCGTTCGACGGTTTGTATGCAGACTTGAGGGGCGACGTTTTGAGCGCGCAGGGCAATACAGCCGAGGCAAGAAGCGCGTACAAGCTGGCCTACGAAAAGGCCGATGCCAAGAGTCCCTACCGCAATCTGATACATATGAAGCTCGATGCACTGGGCGCTGCTAAATGAAATTAGTATGTTTATTCCTTCGCCCCTTTGATAAGGCGAAGGAAATTTGCCAGGGACCGGCCCTTCGACGTGGCTCAGGACAGGCCCTTCGACAGCGCTCAGGACAGGCCCTTCGACTTGGCTCAGGACAGGCGTTGTTGCTGGCATTTCTCGCGCTCAGCGGCTGTTCTGCCGATAAGCCGTCGGGCTGGGCAGGCATGAAGGGCGAACCCGCCAAACTGGTCGAGTTCACCGGGACGGCAAAATTCGAGGTGCGCTGGTTTGGTCATGTCGGGGATTTGGGCGAAAACTTGCTGCAACCCGCGCTGACTAAAGATGCGATCTATGGTGTGTCCGGCAAGGGAAGTTTGACGCGTCTGGATATTGCCACCGGCAAGCAGGCATGGCGCATTGAAAGTGGTATTAAAGTCAGTGGCGGAGCAGGTAGCGGAGAAGGCCTGGTACTCATCGGAAGCGACAAGGGTGACGTGCTGGCCTATGACGAAAACGGCAAACTCCGCTGGAAGAGCAGGGTATCCAGCGAGGTGTTGAGCGTGCCGCAAGTCGCGGATGGCGTGGTGATGGTGCGCAGCGGCGATGGGCGTATTGCAGGATTGGACGCGACAGACGGCAAGCGTGTCTGGGTGTACGAGCGCAGCACACCGGCTCTGGTGGTGCGCAGTCATGCCGGAGTCACGATACAGCGTGGCGTGGCATATGCCGGATTTGCCGGTGGTAAACTGGTGGCGATCAGAGTCAAAAATGGCGAAGTGCTGTGGGAAACATCGGTATCGCAACCGCGCGGCAATACTGAGCTGGAGCGCATCAGCGACATCACCAGTAACCCGGTAGTCGATGATGAGCAAGTCTGTGCAATTGCTTTCCAGGGGCGTGTGGCGTGTTATGACATAGTGCAAGGCAGCCCGTTGTGGAACCGCGAGATTTCCAGCGACAAGGGTATGACGCTGTTGCGCAAATATCTTTACCTGAGCGACGCGAATGGATCGGTCATTGTTCTGGATAAGACCAGTGGCAGCGCGATGTGGAAAAACGATCAGTTGTTCATGCGTGACACTACTGCGCCTTCCGTTTTAATGAATTTTGTCGTGGTTGGCGATAATGAGGGATACCTGCACGGGTTGAGCCGCGAAGATGGAAACTATGCTGCACGCATCAAACTGGACGGAGGCGCGATAAAAGCGTCACCAATCCAGCTGGACGACGGGCTGCTGGTGCAAACGCAAAGCGGCAGACTGTATTCGTTGTCCATACATTAAATGGGGCTGGAGACCAGGGCCAGGGACTAGGAAAAAGCACAAAACCTGGCCCCCTGGTCTCTAGCCCCTAGCCCCTCTTTATAAGGTTATCAAAATGTTGCCCACACTTGTTTTAGTAGGTCGTCCGAACGTGGGCAAGTCCACCTTGTTCAACCGTCTCACGCGCAGCCGCGACGCACTGGTCGCCGATTTGCCGGGGCTGACCCGCGACCGTCATTACGGACGCGGCAGGGTGGGGGACAGACCCTATCTGGTGGTAGACACCGGCGGGCTGGAACCGGTCGCCAAAGAAGGCATCATGTTCGAGATGGCCAAACAAAGCCGCCAGGCGGTGGACGAGGCCGACATGGTGCTATTCCTGGTCGATGGCCGCGCCGGGTGCACGCCGCAGGATGCCATCATCGCCGAGCAATTGCGCAAGACTGGCAAGCCGATATTGCTGCTGGTCAACAAGGCCGAGGGCATGGCGCGCGCCAAAGTGACCGCCGAATTTTTCGAGCTGGGTCTGGGCGAACCGCTGCCGATTTCCTCTGCGCATGGCGACAACGTGAACGAAGTAGTCGAGATCGCGCTGGAGAATTTTCCGCTTGAAGCCGAAGAAGAATCCGCTGTAGAAAAACCCCCGAAACTGGCCATCGTCGGCCGCCCCAATGTCGGCAAATCCACATTGGTCAATGCCATCCTCGGTGAGCAGCGCGTGATCGCGTTCGACCAGCCGGGCACCACGCGCGACAGCATTTACATCGACTTCGAGCGCGACGGCAAGCAATACACCATCATCGACACTGCCGGGGTGCGCCGGCGCGGCAAGGTGGAAGAAGCGGTGGAGAAATTTTCCGTGATCAAAACCATGCAGGCGATCGAGGATGCCAACGTGGTGGTGCTGGTGGTGGACGCACGCGACCAGATCACCGAGCAGGATGCGCACGTTGCAGACTACGTGCTGCAGGCGGGGCGCGCGCTGGTGCTGGCAGTCAACAAGTGGGACGGGCTGGACGAGCATCACCGCGATCAGGTCAAGCGCGACATCGAGCGCAAACTGCATTTCCTGAGCTTTGCCAAGCTGCATTACATTTCCGCGTTGCACGGCAACGGCATAGCGGGTGTGCTCAAATCGGTCGATGAAGCCTATGCGGCGGCGATGGCCAAACTGTCCACACCGAAACTCACCCGCGCCCTGATAGGCGCACTGGAAAAGCAGGCGCCGCCAAAAAGCGGACGCTTCACCCCCAAGATGCGCTACGCCCATCAGGGCGGCAGCAACCCGCCGCTGATCGTGATCCACGGCAGCGGACTGGACGACGTACCGGCCAGTTACACGCGCTATCTGGAGCGCATCTTCTGCGAGATATTCAAGCTCAAGGGCACGCCGCTCAAAATCCAGTACAACTCCAGCAAGAATCCGTTCGAGGGGACAAAACCAAAACCACTCACCGAGGCCGAGCAACGCAAGGCGCACCGGGCTCGCATACGCGGGCGCAAGCTGTATGGGTGATTTTTTCAGGCATTAGCGAAAGGAAGAAAATCATGGGCGCATTTGCTTTTTACCGCAAGGTCGTGGCACTCAATTCTGAAGTGCACCGCAACCTGAAATTTGCAGCCGGAGAGGTCAACTTTTTCTTTGCGCGCGACACCACTGCGGTGTTGCTGGCCGGTGTGGAGTTCGCCGAAGCCGCGCGTGAATATCCCATCGTGTTCATTCGCGGGCAGGACAAGCAGATGCGCCCGGTGGCGCTGCTTGGGGTGCGCAATGGTGAAAATTTGTTTGTTGATGGGCAGGGAAAATGGGATGCGCGCTACATTCCGGCATTCGTGCGCCGCTACCCGTTCGTGATGGCGGATGGTGGCGCAAACGGGCAGCTGGTGGTGTGTATAGACGAAAGTTGCCCCGCGCTGAACGCGAAGCACGGCGAGTTGCTGATCAACGCGGAAGGCAAACTGGAGCCGCGCATGAATGAGGTGATGCAGTTTCTGCAAAACTTCCAGCGCGAATTTGTGCGCACCGAAGCTATCACCCGGCAACTTGATGATCTCGGGCTGTTCGTGCAACAGGGTGCGCGCTTCGATACTCCTGCCGGTGAAACCTTCCAGCTCAACGACTTCTACCTGATCGATGAGGCGAAATTCGGGCAAATTGCCGATGACAAATTGCCGCAAATGTTTCGCAGCGGCGCATTGGGTCTGGCCTATTTGCACCTGGCATCGCTGGGCAACATGCGCAAGCTGCTGGATAGGTTGTCGGCGCGTTCAGCACAGCAAGCCGTGCCCGGCCAGAACACTCCGATCCATTGATTTTTGGCTCGTCAACTAAACAGGCGCTCAGGGATGGTGATGCAACGATCGCGTAGCATCCTGGGATTGGCAGCTCCGCCGCTCGGGGCACGGCACCGGCCATCCGGATTGAATACACGGTTCAATGGCAGCCAGTTGCCCTTTGCGGACTATGTCGCTTTTAGCAGGGATATGCTGAGCAAAGCGCATTCCGCACTGGGCGATACCGACCTGGAAAAAATCGTCGACGGCAACGCGCCGTTCGAACTGAAGCCGCCAGCCGGTTTCCCGCCCGGCCAGAATAAAATCTATCAACGCGGCGTGCTGCTCACCCACGGCCTGAGCGACTCCCCTTATTTCATGCGTCATCTGGCTGCGTTCTTTCAGCAGAACGGCTTTCGTGTCATGGCAATTCTGTTGCCGGGCCATGGGACACAGCCCGGGGATTTGCTGGACGTAAAGTGGCAGGAGTGGGCCAAGGCGGTGGCCTATGGCGCCGACAGGCTGGCTGACGAGGCAGATGAAGTCTATCTGGCGGGTTATTCCGCCGGCGCCACGCTGAGCGTTTATCAGAGTCTTCGCGATGAACGGGTGCGCGGGCTGTTCCTGTTTTCTCCCGCGTTCAAGGTATCGCCGCGCGCGGCGTTTGCCAGCTTGCACAAGTCATATAGCTGGATGATCCCGCCGGGAAAATGGCTGGACATCAAGCCGGACGATGATATTTACAAGTATGAGTCCTTTCCGAAAAATGCCGCAGCGCAGATATATGCACTGACCAGGAAGCTGGAATCCCGATTGCAGCAGCATGAGCTGGATATCCCGGTATTCGCCGCAGCCAGTGAAGATGATACGACCGTCAATTCATCGGCAACGATCGAATTTTTCGCGCGCGCGCATAATCCGTCCAGCAAACTGGTGCTTTTCACCACTGCCCCGGAAAAATATCCGCCAGGTATTCCGGCAGAAAAATTGGAGCTGGTGAACAGCATCATGCCCGGGCAGAACATCATAAGTTCTGCGCACACGTCCATTGTGCTGCCTGACGATGATGCGCACTATGGCGTGCCGGGAGAGTATTCCAATTGCGCGCATTATTATCCGGACGATATGGAAAAATATTCGGCATGCATTGCGCGCGCCGCCCAGGTTCTGCAAGGCGAGATCACCGAGAGAAACCTGAAAGCCGGTATCCTGCGCCGCTTGATGTACAACCCGAATTTTGCCGCGCTCAAGGTTTCGATGCGGCAGTTTATTGACAAGCTGTAGCAGTCGCGATTTGATCTGACGCTGCCTGTCAGACCGTCGCTATTTTAAAGCGGCACGCCATAGGAAATACAGATTAAATCGTCATTGCGAGGAGCGCCTTTAGCCGCGAGCGTAGCGTGGCGGGACGTGGCAATCCAGAAGTCCGTTTGATGTCAAAAGCTGGATTGCCACGCTTCGCTCGCAATGACAGGGAGATTGACAGAGATATATGTACTACGGGGAGAAGTTCAACGCCTTGACACATCTCGCCGGGGCCGTGCTGGCACTCATCGGCACCGTCGTGCTCGTCGTGATGGCAGCGCGTGGCGGTGATCCGTGGAAGGTGGTGAGCGTCTCGATTTACGGCGTGACGCTGGTGATGCTTTACAGTATCTCCGCGCTCTACCACAGCCTGCGCGGGCGCGCCAAGAATATCCTGCGCAAGCTGGATCACCACAGCATCTATTTGCTCATCGCCGGCAGCTACACCCCGTTCTGCCTGGTGACATTGCGCGGCCCCTGGGGCTGGTCGCTGTTCGGCGTGGTGTGGGGACTTGCAGGGCTCGGCAGCCTGCAGGAACTGAGGTCCGGGAGCGGAGCGCGAATATTGTCATTGGCGATCTATGTCTTGATGGGCTGGGTGGCGCTGGTGGCCATGTTTCAGCTTCTACAGGCGCTGGGGCCGCCCGGGTTCGCCTGGCTCGTGGCTGGCGGACTCTTTTATACGACAGGCATCGTTTTCTTTGTGATCGACACCCGCCTCACTCACGCGCACGGCATCTGGCACCTGTTCGTGCTCGCCGGCAGCGCATCCCATTATGTTGCGATCCTGCGCTATGTGTTGTAAGCAGAACAGACGCTCGCCGGGTGTTGCGAACGGCAGCTCAGTGGCGAGAACCGGTTGATGCGTCTGGCAGGTATGTGCCGGAGGCATTCAGTAAGGCATAATTGAACGACGGGCTAAGCGCTCACCAGTCGTGAAGGGTGGGCACGTTCCCACCCTGGCTGGATTAATACAAAAGATACCATGACCAAATCTCTAATCTTTGCCCATCGCGGCGCCAATAAAGAGGCGGCGGAAAACACCCGCTCCGCTTTCGACAAGGCGTTGCAATATGCGATCGACGGCATCGAAACAGACGTGCAACTGAGCCGCGATGAGGTTGCCGTGCTCTGGCACGACCGGTTTCTTGGCAAGCTCGGTTTGCCCGGCAAGCACATTGACGATTTCGACTATGCCCGGTTGCAGGCGATGAATTTCGCCGCGCATTTTTCTTCGGGAACCAAGCCGGAAGGCATCATGTCTTTGCAGGCGTTTCTGGATGCTTATCGCCAGCGTTGCCGTCTGCTGCTCGAAATCAAAAACCGCTCCTGGGAATCGCCCTCACGCCATCAAATTAAAGTACAGAAAACTCTGGAGATGATTGGAGCGCGGACATCCTGTCCGCAAACAAGCGGGCAGGATGCACGCGCTCCTGGAAATGATGCGATCATGGTTTCCTCATTCAATCTCGACAGTCTGATCTACGCCCACCGGTGCGCGCCGCAGTTTCCGCTGGTTTACAACTTCGAACCCGAGCAGACGCTGGATGATGCGCGGCAGGTATTGGATGCGCAGCCTTTTCTGCACGGGCTGTGCCTGCCGATAGAGTCTCTTGATGAGGCGATGGTCAAGCTGCTGCGCGGTCATGACAAATGTATTGCGGTTTACACCTGCAACAGCGAAAAGGAAATCAAGCGGGCGCTGGATTTTGGCGTAAATATTCTGATCAGCGATGTTCCGCAAAAGGCTTTGCAGATGAGGGATAAATGAATGCTGTTCACTTTACCGTTCGTGGTGAGCCTGTCGAACCACCAGCTACTCACCCAGAACCCTTCGACAGGCTCAGGGCGAACGATAATCTTAAGTTAACAGCGTTGGTGAACAAATGAAACGCGATTTTTCTTTGCTGGCAGGCCGCCAGTTCGATCTGCTGGTCTGCGGCGGCGGTATTTATGGGGCGTGGACCGCTTATGACGCGGCCTTGCGCGGCTTGCGCGTGGCCATTGTGGAGCAGCGCGACTGGGCAAGCGCGACCTCTTCCGCATCCAGCAAGTTGATCCACGGCGGTTTGCGCTACCTGGAGTCATTCGGCTTCAAGCTGGTCAGGAAAGCGCTGGCGGAACGGCAGATGCTTTTGGCAATGGCGCCGCATCGCATCTGGCCGCTGCGTTTCGGTGTGCCGGTATATGCCGACAGCCGCATCGGGATGCTGCGATTGAAAGCCGGTTTGACCTTGTATGATTTTCTTGCGGGTAGTCCGGGCCCGGACATGGCTCATCGCCACTTCGGCCAGAATTCCTTCGCGGAACATTTTCCCGCGATCGATATTGCCGGCCTCAAAGGCGGTTTTACTTATGGCGATGCGCAGACCGACGATGCCCGGCTGGTGCTGGAATTGATTGCGGGTGCGATGGCAGCCGGAGCGGTGTGTGTGAATTATTGCAGGCTGACCGGAGTCATTGAAGAGGACGGGCGGGTTTGTGGAGCGACGGTTCAGGATCAGCTTGACCATGCCAGCATTCAGTTATCTAGCAGGCAAATCGTCAACACCACCGGCCAGTGGACGGCCGCATCGAAACCGGGGCGCGGCTGGTGCCGGTTGGACAAGGGTATACATCTGGTCATGCCGGCGGTGCTGGCTGACGAGGCCTTGCTGCTGACTGCCAGGTCGGATGGCCGGGTCTTTTTCATGATCCCCTGGTATGGGTTGACGCTGCTTGGCACGACCGATAAGGATTACAGCGGCGATCTCGACCATGTCGTCGTTGAGCAGCAAGAGGTTGCTTATCTGCTTGCCGAAGCCAACCGCTATCTCAAGACCGCGTGGACTGAAAAAGATGTCATCGGGAGCTACGCCGGTTTGCGTGTGATGAAGCGTGACGGCGAGGCCTCGCCATCCGCTGCCAGCCGCGACTGGGAGTTGAAAACAGCGGGCAACGGAGTGCATTATTCCATTGGCGGAAAGCTGACCTCGGCGCGTGAAGATGCAGCCTGCATCGTCGACACGGTATGCGGGCAACTTGGTGTTGCTACGCCGTGCGCTACCCGGAACCGCACGTTTCCGTGGGCACCGGAGCAGGATTATGCCGCGTGGCTGGTTGACGCAGGCGCACAGGCAAGCCGGCTAGGCATCGATCAGGAATGTGCCAAGTGGCTGGTGCGCCGCCACGGCAAGCGGGTGGATGAAGTGTTGCACATCATTGCAGGTGACCCTCGTCTGGCCGAACGAATCGTGCCTGCACTGCCCTTCATTCACGCCGATCTGCTGTTTTGTGCCCGCGGCGAAATGGTTATTCATCTGGACGATCTGTTGCGCCGCCGCATGCCCTTGCTGATTCTGGCGAAGCTGGATGAAAGTGCACTGCGCCGCATTGCCGCAGCCGTTGCGCCCGCGATGGGCTGGGATGAGGCCGCGATGAATCGGGAAATCGAAGCCTGCCTCCGGCGATGACGCTGCCATGATCTCCGCCATCGCGCTCGATCTGGGCACTACGTCGATCAAGGCCGGATTGCTGGACCGGCACGGTGCACTCAGCCACATCGTTGCACATCCCGCCCCGAAAATCAGCGTCAATGGCGGACGCTATGAAAGCGATGCGCTGGCCTATGCGGCGATTGCCGATCAGGCGTTGAGTGTATGCATGGCCCATGAATTCATCTCCGGGGCGGGCGAATGCAAATCGCCAGGTTTGTACAGTTCGCTGGGCTTGTGCAGCCAGCGCTCGTCATTTTTAATCTGGGAACAGGCCAGCGGCAAACCGGTCACGCCGCTCATTTCATGGCAGGACAATCGCGGCGCGGTGAGCTGCGAAGCTTTGCGCGCGCATGAAAACTCGATCCGCGATCTCACCGGCCTGCCGCTGACGCCGTATTATTTCGCCCCCAAGCTGATGGCCGTGTTGCAGGACAATCCGGATTGGCGAGCACGTCTTGAGCGGGGCGAGTTGCTGGCGGGCACGCTTGATGCTTTCCTGATCTGGCGCTGGACGGGCGGCAAGCATTTTGTGACCGATGCATCCATGGCCGCTCGCACGCTGCTGATGGATATCCGGCGGCAACAGTGGTCGCCGCAACTCTGCGAGCTCTTCGGCATCCCGTCAAGCATGCTGCCCGAAATCAAACCTTCCGCAGGATTGAATCTGCAACTGAATAACGGACTGATCCTGCAAGCGAGTGTCGGCGATCAGTCCGCCGCGCTCATCGCCAGTGTCAGCGAAGACCGGGCGGAGGCTTTGGTCAATCTCGGCACCGGCTGCTTTGTCGTCCGCTATCTGCCGGATGAACAATTTACCCTTGATGGTTATCTGCGCACGCTGGTGTATCAGGACAGCGCACAGCATGCGCACATCGCCATCGAGGGCACGCTCAATTCAATCGCCGCTGCACTTGCTCCCTACCCGGTGGGGGAATGCCGGGTCGAGGATTTGGCGTTGGACGATCTCTATTGTCTTGCGGAACCCAGCGGCCTCGGCGCGCCCTATTTCCGGAACAAGATCGGCATCCGGTTTTCCCGCCCGGTCGAACACCTGACACAACACCAGATAGCCAGCCTGCTGCTGGAAGCCGTCATTTTCCGTGTGGCGCGGATACTGGAGGACTTTCACCGCGAGTCTGCTCTCGAGCGCGTTTATCTATCGGGCGGATTATCCGAATTGATTTGTCTGCAACAGGGCATTGCCCGGTGCGTGCCATTTGCTGTCTATCGTCTGGTTCAGCCTGAGTCCAGTCTGTGCGGTGCTGCGCTACTCGCAGCCGGGATGGCACCGGCATACAACCGAGAAAGCGAAAGAATAAAAATTGCCGGCAATGCCGAAGCGCTGCCGGAAAAATACCGGCACTGGAAGAAGTGGCTGGACGATTTGCTGGGTTCCTGACCATGCAGCCTGGTGTCGGAAAATCAGGGGCGGGACCTTCCGGTTGTTCGTTCTGGTTTGTGTCATCGCGACCTCGTCAAATTGACCCGGTTGTGCTACGGTTGCTGCCCGCTTTGCCGAGATAGATATTTTTGATGACCGATGCTGATTACATGCGCGCTGCGCTCGATCTGGCACGCCAGGCGCAAGCCGCCGGCGAAGTGCCGGTGGGGGCGGTGGTGGTGCTGGATGGCGTAATCGTCGGGCGCGGTTTCAATGCGCCGATTTCGCGCCACGACCCTTCCGCGCATGCCGAGATGATGGCGCTGCGCGATGCGGCGCAACGGCTGGGAAATTACCGGCTGGCGGGCTGCGAGTTGTTCGTCACGATCGAGCCGTGCCTGATGTGTGCCGGGGCGATCATGCATGCGCGCATTGCGCGGGTGGTGTACGGGGCGAACGATCCCAAGACCGGTGCGTGCGGCAGTGTGTTGAACGCGTTTGGAGAGTTCAACCCCTCCCCTGACAAGGGGAGGGCTGTGGAGGGGTTGCGTTTGAACCATCACACCGAGGTTCGCGGTGGGTTGCTCGCGGAGGAGTGCGGTGCGCTGCTCAGCAATTTTTTTGCGCTGCGCCGCGCGCAGCAGAAGGGTGTAGGGGCAATTCACGAATTGCCCGTTCATGAATTGCCCGGCGAGGCCAAATGAAAATCAACGTTTACATTGCCGCCCAGCAACTCGAATTGCTCGATGATGCGGGCAAATTGCTGCGCCGCTACGCAGTTTCCACCGCTGCGAATGGCGCGGGCGAGATAAGCGGAAGTTTTTGCACGCCGCGCGGCAGACATATCATTCGCGCCAAAATCGGCGCGGGGCAACCGGAAAACACCGTGTTTGTGAGCCGCCGTCCGACCGGCGAGATATATACGCCGGAACTGGGCGCGCAGTTCCCCGGCCGCGACTGGATATTGACCCGTATCCTGTGGCTGTCCGGTTGTGAGGTGGGCTTTAACCGGCTGGGCAAAAGCGATACTATGCGCCGCTACATCTACATCCACGGCACACCGGATTCGGTGCAACCGGGTAAACCTGACTCGCATGGTTGTATCAGGATGCGCAATGCGGATTTGGTCGAGTTGTTTGATTTGGCACCCGCAGGAACGGCAGTCGAAATTTTCGAGTGATTCATCAAGGGGGTTACAGGCATGAGCAATCCTTTTACTGTGAGTCTGGTTTGCTGGCACGATGGCGAGCCTTTGCTTAAATCAATTCGCGAGGCAGTGTTCATTCGCGAACTGGGTGTTCCCGCCGAGTTGGAGTGGGATGGAAAGGATGAGGGTTGCCGCCATGCGCTGGCCCTCAGCCTTCAGGGCAATGCCATCGGCTGCGGACGGATGCTGCCCGACGGCCACATCGGCCATATTGCGGTGTTGCCCCAGTGGCGCAAGCAGAAAGTCGGCACGGCGATCGTGGAAGCATTGCTGGATTATGCGCGTGCGCATGTTTACCAGCAGATAAGTGTCGATGCGCAGCCCTGCTACGTGCCGTTTTATCGAAGCAACGGTTTTGCCGAGCAAGGCGAAGCGTTCAAGGATGCGGGCTTGCCGCATATCAAGATGTCTCTGAAACTTTAGGGAAGCGCAGATTAAATCGTCATTGCGAGGAGCATAGCGACGTGGCAATCCAGAAGTTCGTTTTATATCAAAACACTGGATTGCCACGCTTCGCTCGCAACGACAGCTTGGGTGATTTAATCTGCGTTTCCTTAGCAGTCCAGCATACCGTCATTCTGGCGGGGTCGATTTGCTAATCGCAATTCGCTGCCGAAGGGTAATCAAGGGGTGGGTGCAATGGCCGCTTTGTGTGCCAATTGCAGATACTCTTCTTTCGAATCAGATTGGCTCACCTAGTCAGTTTGGACTATATTTATACTATCAAATAAGGCGTATGTTGCGTGCCACAATTGGATATTCAGTATTCGTTGTGCTTGGCTCAGACCTGGACTCAAACCAGAGAACAGCCCGTCCAAAATGCCTAGGTATTTATAGTCATGATTCCAGTGATGGATTGTGCCTGTAATTCACCTCATGTATTCATAGCCCCCGTACTTGAACAGGTGAAAACTAAGCGAGGCTAATTCATGCTGACATACCCCGCGATCACCTTGCGGTAATTTTCCTCACATCGTTTTTGCGTGTGCTTCCCGCCGTCGCTGAACGGCCGGGATTGAGGAGCACCTTATGAAAAAGTTGCCGATAGTTCTGAAGACACCCGCGAGAGTAGTGATTGCGGTGGGTTTGATCGTGCTGGTGGGCGAGTTTTTGATCATGGCGCTGCTCAAAAGTCTCAATGCCTCCATCCTGAAAGATACGTTTCTGGAAAATCAGCTCTTATTCCTTGACCCCATCGCGCTCACCGCGATTGTTTCTCCCGCCCTCTATCTCCTGGTTTTTCGGCCGCTGAACCAGCAAGCCGAGCTCGAACGGCAACTCGATGAATTGCGCCACTTACAGGCCGAAGATGAAATCAAGCATCTGGCCTTTTACGACCCGCTCACCGGCCTGCCCAACCGGCGGCTTCTTATGGACCGGCTCCGTCAGGCATTCGCTTCCAGCGCGCGTAGCGGCCATGAGGGTGGGCTGCTGTTCATTGACCTGGACAATTTCAAGGACATCAACGACACCCTCGGCCATGACATCGGTGACTTACTGCTACAACAGACCGCGCAACGCCTGGAGTCCTGTATGCGCGAAGGCGACACCGTGGCGCGTCTGGGTGGTGACGAGTTCGTGGTGATGCTGGAAGGACTGAGCAGGCAACCCATTGAAGCCGCGACACAGGCGAAAGCCGTCGGCGAAAAAATTCTCGCTGCTCTCAACCAGCCTTACCAGCTTGCCGCGCATGAATACCACAGCAGCCTTAATGTCGGTGCGACCATTTTCAGCGATCATCACCTGTCTGGGGAAGAGCTGCTGCAACAAGCCGGCATCGCCATGTGCCAGGCCAAGAAAGCAGGCCGCAACACCCTGAGTTTCTTTAACCAAAAAATGCAGGACATCATTAACACCCGCACAACGCTCGAAGGCGAATTACGTAAAGCACTTGAGAACCACCAATTCCATTTGTATTACCAAATCCAGGTGGACAGTTCGCTTCGTCCATTGGGCGCAGAGGCATTGATTCGCTGGCTACATCCTGAACGCGGTCTGGTGTCTCCCGCACAATTCATTCCGCTGGCGGAAGCAACCGGGCTGATACTGCCCATCGGGCAATGGGTGCTGGAGACGGCTTGCGCCCAGCTCAAGACATGGGAGCAAGATGCACTCGCCCGCGACCTCATTCTGGCGATTAACGTGAGCGCCAAGCAATTCCGCCAGGCTGGTTTTGTGGAACAAGTGCAAGCTGCCGCGCAACGCCATAGCATCAACCCAAAGCTGCTCAAGCTGGAGCTGACCGAAAGCATGTTGCTGGAGAACATCGAAGACACCATTGCAACCATGAGCGCATTGAAAGAAATCGGTGTCAGGCTCTCACTGGACGACTTCGGCACCGGATATTCATCCCTGCAATACCTCAAGAAGCTGCCGCTCGATCAGCTCAAGATCGATCAGTCGTTCATACGCGACCTTGCCACTGATAGCAGCGATAAGGCGATCGTGCGCACCATCATTGCGATGGCACAAAGCCTGAACCTGGATGTCATTGCCGAAGGGGTGGAGGCGGAAGAGCAGCGACAAATCCTCCTGGAGAGGGGCTGCACTCACTACCAAGGGTATCTGTTTGGCAAGCCGGTACCGATTAAGCAGTTTGAGGCGTTACTAACGCAGGGTTGATCGCTGTTGATGATGTAGCCTTGCACGTTGCGATTTACCTGCTTGCATTTCGCTCTGAGTGCCAACGTTGATAGTCCGCTTTCGGAAAACGCGAATGGCGGCGCTTTGTGTTGATCGTGCAATTACCGCATAACCAGCGACCTGGCTATCGTTAACCAATGACTTGGTTGGCGAAGTTTGCCAACTTAGTCAGATGTCGAATGGCTAATTCATGGTTCCACCTCTAGAGCATAGTTTTCAGAACGAGGCCGATCACGGCGCATGCCGCGATGACTTCGATGACGCTGCGCTTGAAGCGAAACAGCGCGATGGTCGCCGCCAGCGCAATCAGGGCTGACACCCAATCGAACATACCGGAAAAGCCTTTTGGCCAGAGCACGTGATAGCCGAAGAACATCGCCAGATTCAAAATGACACCCACTACCGCCGCCGTGATCGCGGTCAATGGCGCGGTGAACTTGAGATCACCGTGTGTGGACTCCACCAGCGGACCTCCGGCAAAAATAAACATGAAAGAGGGCAGGAAGGTGAACCATGTCACCAATATCGCAGCCACTGCTCCAGCCAGGAACAGCATGTCCGGTCCGAACATGGCCCGCAGTTCCATACTCATATATCCGCCTACGAAACCTACGAAGGCCACCACCATAATGAGCGGCCCCGGCGTGGTTTCACCGAGCGCCAGGCCGTCGATCATCTGTGTCGGCGTGAGCCATCCGTAGTGCCCGACCGCGCCCTGATAGACGTAAGGCAACACTGCATAGGCTCCGCCAAAGGTCAGCAGCGCGGCCTTGGTGAAGAACCAGCCCATCTGCGTCAGCGTGTGGCCCCATCCGTAGTTCGCCGCCAGCAGTGCCATCGGAAGCAGCCACAGCAGGCCGCCGACCACGGCCACCTTGACCAGTCCGGACCAGCGGAACCGGGCATGTTCCGGTGTTGGCGTGTGGTCATCGATCAACGCCGGGCCGAAAGATCTGCCCGCCTTACCGTGCTTTCCACCGACCTCGAATCTGTCCGGCGCGATGCGACCGCCCGCGTAGCCGATCAATGCCGCAGCGATGACGATGGCCGGGAACGGCACATTCAGCGCGAAGATCGCAACAAACGAAGCTGCTGCAATCGCCCATAACAAGTTGTTCCTGAGTGCCCGTGAGCCGATGCGATGTGCCGCCTGCACCACGATGGCGGTCACTGCAGGTTTGATGCCATAAAACAACCCGGCCACCAGCGGCATATCTCCAAAGGCGATATAGACCCAGGACAACGCGATCAGGATGAACAGAGAGGGCAGTACGAACAGCGTCCCGGCGATGATGCCACCCCAGGTGCGGTGCATCAGCCAGCCGATATAGATGGCGAGCTGTTGCGCTTCCGGGCCGGGAAGCACCATGCAATAGTTGAGCGCGTGCAAGAAACGTTGTTCCGATATCCAGCGCTTACGCTCGACCAGGTCGTGATGCATGATGGCGATTTGCCCCGCAGGCCCGCCGAAACTGATGAAACCCAGCTTGAGCCAATACCAGAAAGCCTGGGACAGCGTTACCTGTGCAGGGGGTGATGTGTTGCCGGAAGTTTGCTGCTGTGATGTGTCCATGACTTCTCCCTGGAATATATCCAATCAAGAGCAGACCTTGGACTAAGAGACGTCTTGGAACGGGGAGGCTGCCTTATCCCCGGTGTGCGGAATTATCTGCCCTTCGATATAGGTAAGCAAGGCAAAGCCACGAAGGACAGATATGGGCCTGTTCTGCAGAAAAGCCTCCTGAAAATGTTTTTTCCGGATTTGCTCACGTTCAGGCATCCGGCGGCAAATAGGGCGTTGGCAGGAACTGCAACGCCGCGCCATGTAACGACTTCCAGTGTATGGTCTGCGCTTCGCGGCTGGCGATCTGTACCACCGCCAGCACGTCGCAGCCGCCGCCCGGCGCAGGTGAGGCGTTGACGATCATGCCGCTGGATTGGCCTTCCGTGTCCGCGCTGCATAACTCGTCGCCTGCTTGTGGTAAGTCGCTGCTGTCGAGGTGAGCCAGATACATGCGCCGTTTCAGCTGGCCGAGATACTGCATGCGCGCCACAATTTCCTGCCCAGGGTAGCAACCCTTCTTGAAACTCACGCCGCCGGCAAGATCAAAATTCACCATCTGCGCGACGAACTGTTCCTGCGTCTGCGGCAAGATGACCGGAATGCCGGAGCGAATGTTCAGCCAATCCCAGCAAATGCTGCCGACCGGCTGCGCATGCCGGCTTAGTGTCTGCCACAGGGCTTGCGCCTGTTGTGCGCTGGTGTTGATCTGAAAGCGCGTGTCGCCGATCCTGATTATGCTGGCCTGCCCGGTGCTGATGAAGCCGAGCGGCGATTGCGGCAGTTCGCCAAATTGCCCGGTCAAAACTTCCTGCGCATTTGCGCCGGAAAGCCCCAGCGATACGATTTCGTCGCTGGCATCGGCGATTTTCACCTTGGCGCGCAGCACATACATGCCCAGTTTTTTGCGCATAGTCTCGCTCAACACACGCGGCAGTTGCAGTAGATAATCGTCGCCCTCGCGCCGGATCAGCAGGGTCGCCAGCATCCGTCCCTTGGCGGTGTTGAAGCTGCTGAGTTGCGCGCGCGTGCTGCTGACTTCGCGGATGTCATTGCTCAGCAGGTTTTGCAGGAACGACTGCGCTTCCTCGCCGGACACGCGCAACGTGCCGAATTGGCCAAGGTCGCACAGCACGGTGCTTTGCCGGGTTGAGAGCAGTTCAGTAGCAGTGTCGCCAAAGCGTTGCACGACACCCGCTGCTATGGTTGCGCCGTGTTGGACGAGGAAGCTTTGCCAGTCTGGATTCATAATGATCTTGTATCGTGTGTTTATATTGATACGCCAAAGCGGCGTAATAATGGAATGAAGGCCAGATAGCTGCATGCTGTTGCAGCTACCGATATAGCCAAACCTGCCCAGAAATTCATTCCTTGCCTGAGCATAAATGAAAAAGCTACAAACAGGACAAGCGATGGAATCACCAGCCAGAATATTTGCATCGAGAGATCGGCTATGCGTCCTGATGGAGTGGACTCCAGATGGAGCCAGATGAATGCGAGTAAAGAGGTCAGGGGTAGCGATGCAACAAGGGCGGCGAAGCCGGAATGCCGCTTGGCGATCTCGGAAATGGCCAGGATAAGTAAGGCTGATAAAGCAATTTTTATTATGTAGTAGATCATTTGCCGGTTGTCAAAAAACGGTCAATGTAACCAGGACGGCACAGTGTTGTTCAATCAATAACTCATGTCAATCACATCATGCCAATCGCACCATGACGGAATGGTTCGATTCCGCTAAACTCCGCGCCATGAGAGTGCTGCTCGTTTCCCTGCTGGCTTTGCTGCTTTCCGCCTGTGGCAGCGGACTGTGGAACAATCCCTATCCTGCAGCGGACAAGGGCAAGTCGATACTCTACAGCGCGTTCACCGGGCGCCCGAAGCATCTTGATCCGGCTCAGGCGTATAGCGAAAACGAGTATGAGTTTCTTGCGCAAATTTACGCGCCGCCGCTGCAATATCATTACCTGAAGCGCCCTTATCAGCTGATTCCGCTGGCAGCCAGTGCGATGCCGACGGTGCGTTATCTTGACAGGGATCACCGTCCGTTGCCGTCCACTGCGCCTGCGGAAAAAATCGCCTTCAGCGTGTATGAAATCCGCATCAAACCGAACATGCGCTATCAGCCACACCCGGCGTTTGCCAGGGACGTATTTGACAGGCATGGGCAGGGCAAGCCGGAATATGGCCAACTCACGCAGCGCGATTTGCGCGACATTTATGCGCTGAGCGATTTTCCGCACAGCGGCACGCGCACCGTTACGGCGGCGGACTATGTTTACCAGATCAAGCGGCTCGCGCATCCGCAACTGCATCTGCCGATTTTCGGGGTGATGAGCGAATACATCGTCGGCCTGAAAGACTACGCTGAGACGCTGCAGGCCGCGCTCAACAAGGAACCGCAGGCGTTTCTCGATTTGAATGCCTATCCGCTGCAGGGCGTCGAAGTGGTGGACGAGCTGACCTACCGCATCACCGTACACGGCAAGTATCCGCAATTCGCCTATTGGCTGGCGATGCCGTTCTTCGCGCCGATGCCGCACGAGGCCGAGCGGTTTTACGCTCAGGCCGGGATGCGCGAGCGCAATCTGACGCTGGACTGGTGGCCGGTGGGCAGCGGTCCGTATTACCTGTCCGAAAACGATCCCAACCAGCGCATGGTGCTCACACGCAACCCCTATTACGACAGCGAAACTTATCCTGCCGAAGGCGAAGCGGGTGATGTGCAGGCCGGTTTGCTGGCGGATGCGGGCAAGCCGCTGCCGCTGATCGACAAAGTGGTATTCAGCCTGGAAAAGGAAACCATTCCTTACTGGAATAAATTCTTGCAGGGCTATTACGATGCTTCCGGCATCAGCTCGGACAGTTTCGACCAGGCAGTACAGGTCAATGTTGGCGGCGAGGCAATGGTGGCCGATGAGATGAAGGCGCAGGGCATCAGGCTTTCGACGGCGGTTGCGACTTCCACGATGTACACCGGCTTCAACTGGCTCGACCCTGTGTTGGGTGGTGGGTGCGAGAGGTCAAAGACCTTGCCCCCTCCCCAACCCTCTCCCGCAAGCGGGAGAGGGGGCGAACGAAAAGAATCATCTTGTGATCCCGAGCGCTCTCGCAAGCTGCGCCAGGCGATTGCGATTGCGGTGGATTTCGAAGAGTTCGTTTCCATTTTTGCCAATGGGCGCGGCATCGCCGCCCAATCGCCGATCCCGCCCGGCATCTTCGGCTATCGCGAGGGTGAGGCGGGCATCAATCGCTATGTGTATGACTGGGCGGGCGGTGCTGCGCAGCGTAAACCTATCGAAACTGCCAGGCGGTTGCTTGCCGAAGCGGGCTATCCGGACGGCGTGGACGCGCAGACAAATCAGCCATTGGTGATTAATCTGGATACCACATCGAGCGGCATAGGAGACAAGTCACGGCTCGACTGGATGCGCAAGCAGTTCGACAAGATCAACGTGCAGCTGGTGGTGCGCAGCACCGACTACAACCGTTTTCAGGACAAGATTCGCAAGGGCGACACGCAGATGTTCTATTTCGGCTGGAATGCCGATTACCCCGACCCGGAAAACTTTTTCTTTCTGCTGCATGGCGCGCAAGCCAAGGTGGGCAAGGGCGGCGAGAATGCCGCCAATTACAGCAACCCGGAATACGACGAGCTGTTTGAACATATGAAGAACATGGAAAACAGCCCCGCACGGCAGGCCATTATCGACCGGATGCTGGAAATCCTGCGCCGCGACTCGCCGTGGCTGTGGGGCTACCACCCAAAGAGCTACGTGCTGCAGCACGGCTGGCTGCACAACGTGAAGCCCAATGTGATGGCGAACAACAAACTAAAATACTGGCGTGTGGATGCGGCAAAGCGCGATGCGTTGCGCCGCGAATGGAACCAGCCCGCACGCTGGCCGCTGTGGCTGGGTGTAATGGCTTTGCTGTTATTTGCAGGCTGGGTGTGGCGTGTGCTGCGCAAGCGTGAAGAGGCAAGATGACCGGCGCCCAACGCTGTTCACTTCAGGGATTTGTAATTCCATTTATCTTTCAAAACAGCAATAACCGTAGGGTGCATTCCATGCACCAATGGCAATGGTGCATGGAATGCACCCTACGATATTCACTTTTGATTGAGAATTGGAATAACGGGCCTGCGAACCGCAATATTCATTCAGCAATCTCAATGCGAACCTTTGGGACGCGTCTGATGTGATCAGCGCTGGACGCGTTCCGGCTTGATTTTTTCAGATTGCCGCGAATATACGGCTAAAAAAAACCGGAGCGCATCGCTCCGGTTTTTGTTCGGCTATGCAGTGATTAACTGCCGCTGCCCGGAAGTGCGGCATGCACCACGGGCTTGACAATCTCGCCCCGCAAGACAGCGTTGAAGGCGGCGGCTATCGGGTCAACTTCCCCGGCAATCATCACCGCATCGGTAGCAGCCGGGGCGCGATTCAGGTCACGCTCAAAGCTGGCCAATACCTGGTCGGTTGTGCCATGCAAGGCAACATTGAACGCGGCCACCAGCGGATCGGCTTCCCCGGCAATTGCTGCTGCAGATTGAACCGGCTCACGCTGCAGGTCACGCTCGAAGCTGGCAACAACCGCGTCCGTACCGGCATAGGCAAAGTTTGGCAACAAAGCTGCTACAGTCAATGTCAAGGCAAATTTGTTCAGTTTCATGGTTGTTACTCCTTTTGTTGATTTGGGGCGATACAGAAGTGATCGCCCATGCCATGATAGAAGCAGCAATCGTGCCATATTATTAATCCATTAAAAAATCAATTAGCTACAATTATTTTCAATTTTCAGTCAGCATTGACAGTGTAAATATTGAACGTTAACATGATGTCCACAGTTAACATTTTAACGAAGGAATGAACGTTTATGATTGACTTGCCAGGATTGAGCCAGTTTCTCGACAACCTCGAAGAAGGGATTCTTTTTCTTGACCAGAAGCGCCACGTCGTCGCGATCAATGAGGCGGCCAGCCGTATGCTGGGGCAAAAACAGGATGCCATCCTGAACAAGCTCTGCCCCAGTCTTTTCCAGGGAACGGCTTGCGCGCGGAGCTGCGAAAAAGCACGCCATTGCACCCTGATGGCAAAGGCAAAACGGGACAAAAAAATTCAGGACATTGTCGTGCAACGGCCGGATGGTGTGCTGACCCCGCTGCGCATGTGGGCCATGGTGCTACCTTCCAGCGAACCGTTGAAATACTATGCTGTGGTATTGCGCGACCGCACCCATGAGATGGAACTGGAAGAGGAGGCCAGCAACAAGATGCATCTGGGCGGTCTGGTCGGACACAGCACGGTAATGCAGGAGCTGTTTCGTCATATCCTGCGGGCGGCGGCCAGTGAGGCCAGCATTCTTGTCACAGGCGAAAGCGGCACCGGCAAGGAGCTGGTTGCGCATGCGCTGCACGACAACTCGAGCCGCACCAGGGGGCCTTATATACGTGTGCACTGTGCTGCCTTTCCCGAGCAACTGCTTGAAGACGAATTGTTCGGTCACGCGCGCGGTGCCTTTACCGGCGCGGCCACGGCACGCGAAGGCCGCTTCGAGGCGGCACATGGGGGAACGCTGCTGCTGGACGAAATCGGCGAAGTGCCGCTGAGCGTGCAGGTGAAGCTGCTGCGCGTGTTGCAGGAGCGCGAAATCGAACGTCTCGGCGAAAACCAGACGCGCAAGGTGGATGTCAGGATTATCGCGGCAACCCATCGCGATCTGCCGTCCATGGTGAGTCGCGGCGAATTCCGCGCCGATCTTTATTACCGGCTGCGCGTGCTTCCGCTGCACCTTCCCGCCCTGCGTGAACGCCGGGACGATATTCCGCTGCTGGCCAACGCCATGCTTGCCAATATGCTTACCCGGCATCAAGGGCGCGATCTGCAAATCTCCAGTGAGGCACTGGACGCGCTGAGTGCCTATAGCTGGCCGGGCAATGTCCGGGAGCTGGGAAATGCCCTGGAATACGCAATGGTGCACGTGGATGGCACAACGATTCTGGCGCGCCACCTGCCACCGGAGATTCGGGAAACCGGCCGGCTCACCGCCGATACTCAGGCCAGGGCCGCGCCGACCCCAGCGTTCGTGCAGCACTATTATCGCGCCCCTGTGCAGCATGAAGGGCAAGAAAAGGAAATGCTGATGCGCGCCCTGAAGGAAAGCGGTGGGAACAAGGCTGCGGCCGCCGAGAAGCTCGGCATGTCGCGCACGACGTTGTGGAAGAGACTGAAACAGTATGGCATCGGCAATCTGGCACAATAATAAACCCAGATAATCCATTAGAACCAAGATGCTTTGTAGGAGCGCAATTCATTGCGCGATAGATTGACCACAGAATCGCCCGATGAATCGGGCTCCTACATTGAAGAGATAAGCTTTACAGGCGTAATGAACATTATTGAAACATCTCTAATGGATTATTCGGGATAAACCTAAAAACAGCAGTTGGCGGAAAATCTACCTTGGTTTTATATTGTTGGATTGCATTTGTAGGTGCGAATTTATTCGCACATAACTTATTGTTAATGCGAATAAATTCGCACCTACCACCGCGCCAGCTTTTTTTCAGGATGAATGGTTTCATGGCCTTCGGCAAGGCTCTCCTGAGTTTATCGAAGGGTTCAGGCCGAACAGAGTGGTAATTCAATTCGTGCTGCATCAACATTTATCAACACCGGCCATCTTTCAACAGCTTCTCAAACTCATCGGCCGGAACCGGCCTGGAGAACAAATATCCCTGCGCGTGGTCGCAACCCGCATCGGCCAGCAGTTTGCGCTGCTCTTCAGTCTCCACTCCTTCGGCGATCACCTTGAGGCCGAGTTTGTGCGCCATCACGATGATGGCCTCGGATAGCGCCATGTCGTCCGGGTCGGTCACCAGGTCGCGCACGAAAGTCTGGTCGATTTTCAGGTAGTCGATATCAAACTTCTTGAGATAGGACATCGCCGAATAGCCTGTGCCAAAATCATCGATCGCCATCTGGATGCCCGCATCGCGAAATCCGATCAGCTTGTCAGTGATGCCGGTTTCGGCATTGAGCAGCAATCCTTCGGTAATTTCTATGCACAAACTTTGCCCGGGCAGATCCAGCCCCTGCAAATAAATGAGCCAAGCTTTGCACAGGCAGGCAGAGCCGCTGAACTGCACGGGCGACACGTTTACACTGATTTGCAGCCCGGCGTTGTACCGCGCCCTCCAGCGCTTTAACTGGCGTGCCGATTCTTTAAACACCCAGTCGCCGATCTCGACAATCATCCCGGTTTCTTCGGCCAGAGGAATAAATTGGGCAGGGCTGACCATGCCGAGCTCCGGGTGTTGCCAGCGGATCAGCGCTTCCGCCTTGTTGATGCGGCCCGTGGCCAAATCCACGATAGGCTGGTAATAAACCCTGAACTGGTTGCCAGCCAACGCACCGCGCAACTCGTTGATCAAGCGCAGCCGTATCTGGGCAGTTTGCTGCATTGACGGTGTGAAATAGTCGAAACGGTTGCGGCCTTTATCTTTAGCCGCATACATCGCCTGGTCGGCATTCTTGAGCAGGTCTTCTATCCCGGCGGCATCGTCGGGATACAGCGTGATGCCGATGCTGGCCGATATATAGGCCATTTTATCCCCCAAGTGGAAAGGTTCAGCCAGTTTCTGCCGGATGTTTTCGGCTACCCGCTCAACATTGCTGCTGTCGTCAAGTTCTGCCAGGACGACGGTGAACTCGTCACCGCCCAAACGTGCCACCGTGTCGGTCTCGCGCACACAGCCGCCGATGCGGCGCGCGGTTTCCACCAGCAGGATGTCGCCCATGCTGTGCCCGAGCGTGTCGTTGACCTCTTTGAATTTGTCGAGGTCGATAAACAGCAGTGCTATTTTGAGTTCAGCGCGATCTGCTTTTTTGATTTCCTGCACCAGACGGTCGTGGAGCATGTGGCGGTTGGGCAGGCCGGTCAGCGTGTCAAAGTTGGCTTGTTTCCATATCAGATCATCGGATTCTTTCTTCTTGGTGATGTCGCGAATGAAAGCGCTGAATTCGCGCTTGCCCTTCGTCTTGATTGGAACGACGGTCAATTCGACGGGAAACTCGTGGCCGTCGCGATGCAGCCCCACAAGTTCGATCCGCGAATTCAAAATAGGCCCCTCGCCGGAGAGAAGGAAACGCTCCAGACCCCGCAAATGTGCCTCGCGATACTGGGGAGGAATGATCGTTTCATGCAGCGCCCGCCCGACCGCTTCCTCCTGTGACCAGCCGAAAATATTTTCCGCCTGCGGATTCCATACGGTGATGATGCCCCGGTCGTCCATCTGCACCACGGCATCCATGGCGGTTTCAAAGGTGGTGCGCAGGCGCTCCTCATCTTCGAGGTGCGCTTCAAGCGTGGCATTGAAACCATCGGCCATTTCGTTGAAGCTGTCACCCACCCAACGGAGCTCATCTTGCGTGTCGAGTTTGACCCGCTCGTCCAGGTTGCCGCTGGCAAAGGTGCGCGCGGAACGAACCAGCAACTGGATATTGCCGACAATGGAGTAGTAGAGGCTGGCCGACAGATAGATCACCAGCAAAAATACCAGCGAGGCGATACCGGTATTTGTGTACAGCATATTTTTTGCCCGGGCGATGCGCGCCTTGATGAGGGTCTCGGTCGTCGGCAGCAGGGAGTCATACATTTGCGTGTAACTCTTGTCGATCGCCGAGGTGGCGATCTCCAGAAAGATCTCGGGAGGCGTGGCAAGTTGGCCGGTAAGGAGGTCCGATGCCACGAGGCCGGAAATCTGCTGCGCCGAACCGGCAATGTCATCCGACACCGTCTGGAGTGCTTCCTGTACCGTGGGATTGTAACGGCCGACCTTGCCGAGGTTGATGTTGAGAACCTTGAGTGTGCTGCCGAGTTCGGCAACCATGATTTTCAATTCAACCTGCTGGGATACATTGATTTGTTTGTTGGCCAGAATGCCGGTGCCGTACGCACGGATCTGCCCAAGGTGTTCGAGGGTATGCGGCAACCTGTTAACGATGGTGTCGATCAGGTAGTACGAGGCGATTTCCGGATCCAGCGTCAGCAAATATTCATCGGCGGCAAACACCTTGAGTAACTGGAGCTGCTCGATCAAGTCAGTATGCGCGTCGAAGTTTGCGCCCATCCCCCAGTTAAGCCCGTCTTTGCGCAGCCGTTCCCAGTCCGCGATGATTTTCCGGAAACTTTCGCCCGAGGTCAGGCTGGCCGGCAGTTTTTTCTCCATCGCCTTGAATGCCTCGGCAACCTCCGGTTCTTTGGCGGCGCGCCTGTTCCGCATCGTTTCGTTGCCGCCGAGCAGCGCGGCTGAAATCCCGCGGTGTTGCTGCATGAACTGCACGGTTCGGGAAATCGGCTCAATCAGCGCAAGGCCTTCCAGTTCCCGCTGCGAAGGTTTGATAATCCGGTCAAGGCTGACAAACAGGCCATACGACACCACCGCAACTGCGACCACAGACAGCAGCCACAGCAGCGAAAATTTCCTGGTGTAGTTCAGGCGATTCAGTATGTTGATGGCGGGCAGGAAGAGCGCCTGCGATATTTTCCTTCTATCGTTCTTGCTCTCCATGAATCCCCTTTTTTTGCTTTGAGCAATATTTGTGCTGTGAGCGCAGTATAGATGAAATCCCACCATGGCAAAACAGGGTAAAAATTGTCATTCGCCCCGAATTTGAGTTATAGCATGCCTGCTATCGGAACCGCTTGTCATTGCCGCCATTAATGTTTGGCAACCCAATGTTTGCCCGTACAATACTGAAACTCATGATCGCCTACCTCATCCGCCGCATCCTTTACGCTATTCCTATCCTGATCGGGGTGAACCTGCTCACCTTTGCGCTGTTCTTCGTGGTGAATACGCCGGACGATATGGCGCGCATGCAGCTCGGCATCAAGCGCGTCACGCCCGAGGCCATCGAGAAATGGAAGCAGCAGCGCGGTTATGACAAACCGCTGTTGCTGAACAGCACGGCCAGCGGTGCGGGCAAACTCACCGACACAATTTTCTGGCAGAAATCAGCCAGCATGTTTGTCCTTGATTTCGGTTACTCCGATGACGGGCGCAGCATAGCTCGCGAGATTGCGCAGCGCATGGGGCCGAGCCTGGCGATTGCGCTGCCGACTTTTCTGATCGGGCTGGTGGTGTATGTCAGCTTTGCGCTGCTGATGACGCTGTTTCGCGCCACCGCGCTGGACATTGCCGGCGTGGCGTTGTGCGTGCTGCTGATGTCGGTGTCCGGCCTGTTTTACATCATCGGCGGACAGTTTGTGGTAAGTAAGCTGTGGCATCTGGTGCCCATTTCCGGCTACGACGGCGGTGTGGGCGGTTTCAAGTTTGTGGTATTGCCGATCGTGATCGGTGTGATCGGCAGCGTTGGTTCCAGCAGCCGCTGGTATCGCACCATTTTCCTCGAAGAAACCGGCAAGGACTATGTTCGTACCGCACGCGCCAAGGGCTTGTCCGAGTTGACTGTGCTGTTCCGTCATGTGTTGAAGAACGCGATGATCCCGATTCTCACCGGCGTGGTGGTGGTCATCCCGCTGCTGTTCATGGGCAGCCTGCTCACCGAGTCGTTCTTCGGCATTCCCGGCCTGGGCAGCTACACGATAGACGCGATCAACGCGCAGGATTTCAGCGTGGTGCGCGCGATGGTGTTTCTCGGATCGCTGCTGTATATCGTCGGACTGATTTTCACCGATATTTCCTACACCGTTGTTGATCCGAGGGTGCGTTTACAGTGAACATCACGCCGGTCATTTTGTGGAGCGACGCATTGGTATTTTTGCTGCTGGCGGCGTGCATCGCCAGTGCCTGGTATATCCGGCAGCACGAGCATCTGTTGCTGCCGTGGCGGCGCGTGGCGCGGAGTGCGACGGCGATGGTGTCGCTGTTGGTACTGGCGCTGTTTTTTGCGGTGGGGCTGCTGGATACGCTGCACTATCGCGCGTCACTGCCGGAAAAAAGTGGTGGTGCAACGGTCTATTCGCCGGAAGTGTTGAGCGTGTTCGACAAGCTGGTTACGCCTCTTAGAACACAAACTGAAAAAACTTATTCCGCGCCGCTGGCAGTGACGCTGTATGCCAAGGAAAGTATCAGTGATGCCCAGGGCAGAGTGCTGCGCGATTATCCGCGTTTGCGCTATGGCGGCGCGAATCTGGCAGATGCGGGGAAGCGCGATGGCGATGTGGTGAAACGCGCCCTGCTGGGCGCACTGGGCGGATTGCTCGCGGGGCTGCTGATTGCGCTGGGCGCCAGAAGGTGGCTGGTGCAGCGCCGCCTGCCGCTTCGCCCCCTGCTGATCGCGTTCCTCATCATTGCCGCGCTGCTCAGCGCAACCGCCAGCCTCGCTTCTGCCTACCACGTGCTCGGCACCGACAAGGTCGGGCAGGACGTGCTGTATCTGTCGCTGAAAAGCATCCGCACCGGGCTGATCATTGGCACGGTTACGACGCTGGTCACATTGCCGCTGGCGCTGCTGCTCGGCATCGCAGCGGGTTATTTGCGCGGCTGGGTGGATGACGTGATCCAGTATGTTTATACCGTGCTGAGTTCCATTCCCGGCGTGCTGCTCATCGCGGCGGCGGTGCTGATGATGCAGGTCACTATCGACACGCATCCAGAGTGGTTCGACACCGCCGCCTCGCGCGCCGACCTGCGGCTGGTGTTCCTCTGCCTGATTCTGGGCATGACCAGTTGGACCGGGTTGTGCCGCCTGTTGCGCGGCGAGACGCTGAAGTTGCGCGAGCTGGAATACATTCAGGCGGCGCAAGCGTTCGGCGTGTCTTCATTCCGCATCCTGACACGCCACATCGTACCGAACGTGATGCACATCGTCCTGATCGCTCTGGTGATGGATTTCAGCGCGCTGGTTCTGGCCGAGGCGGTGCTGTCTTATGTAGGCGTGGGTGTCGATCCTTCGATGATCAGCTTTGGCACGATGATCAACGCGGCACGGCTCGAGATGGGGCGCGAGCCGATGGTCTGGTGGGCTTTGGCGGCGGCGTTCGGTTTCATGCTGGTGCTGGTGCTGGCGGCGAATCTGTTTGCCGATGCGGTGCGCGATGCGTTCGATCCGCGTTTGAATCGCAGCGAAGGAACGGCATGATGGGTGACATTCTTGTCCTTCGACAAGCCTGTCCTGAGTTATATCGAAGGGCTCAGGACGAACGGAGTTTTTTCCTTTTGGTTATATCAAAATCCCTTCGTGGTGCTGTCGAACCATGAACACTTTACTTGAAGTTAATAATCTGATTACGCAGTTGCATAACGGCGCGCGTGTCGTGGACGGCATTTCTTTCAGCATCAAAGCAAGCGAAACTTTTGCATTGCTTGGTGAGTCCGGTTGCGGCAAATCCATGACTGCGTTGTCATTGTTGCGATTATTGCCGGATGGGGTTGTGCGCGCTGGCGGCACGGCGCAACTTGATGGCGTGGATTTGTTCGATTTGCGCGAGCGCGAGATGCGCGACGTGCGCGGCGGTACCGCTGCAATGATTTTTCAGGAGCCAGCGCTGAGCCTGAATCCGGTGATGACGGTCGGTCAGCAAATCGCCGAAGTATTAACCTTGCACCAGGGGTTGCGTGGAGCAGCAGCGCAACGGCGCAGTATGGACTTGCTCGATCAGGTCGGCATCCCGGATGCGGCAAGGCGCGTGATGGAATATCCGTTTCAGCTTTCCGGCGGCATGAAACAGCGCGTGATGATTGCGATGGCGCTGGCCGGGCAGCCGAAATTATTGATCGCCGATGAGCCGACTACCGCGCTGGACGTGACGATACAGGCGCAAGTGCTGCAACTGCTGCGCGATACCCAAGCCGCCAGCGGGATGTCGTTATTGTTGATCACGCACGATCTCGGTGTCGTGGCGGAAATGGCCCATCAGGTCGGCGTGATGTATGCGGGACAAATCGTCGAGCAGGCCAGCCGCGCGCAGTTGTTTGCCCAACCGCTGCATCCCTACACACAAAAACTGTTTGCCGCGCTGCCCGATGCAACGCGGCGCAACCAGCCGCTGACCGCCATTCCCGGCAGCGTGCCGCCGCTGGGCAGCATTACACAGGGCTGCCGTTTCACGCCGCGCTGCGATAAAGCATGGGCGCTGTGCAGTGAACAGACGCCGGGGTGGACGGTGCTGGAGGACGGGCGGGGGGTGAGATGTCATCTTTATTCTGAGCTTGTAGCCGGTAGCTTGTTGCCTGTAGCCAAAAACGAAAAACAGGAAGCAGCGGTTGGCTACCCGCTACAGGCTACAGGCCACCAGCTCTTGCAGGTTGAAAACCTGCAAGTCCACTTTCCCATCCGCAAAGGAATCCTGCAGCGCGTGGTAGGTAAAGTCAAAGCGGTAGACGGGGTATCGCTGGAAATTCCGCAGGGGCACACGTTGGCTTTGGTGGGTGAATCCGGTTGTGGCAAGACCACGCTGGGCAAGGCATTGCTGCAATTGATACCGCCCACGGCGGGCAGTGTGAGGTTTGACGGACACGAGTTGATCGGACTCGCAGCGCGTGAATTGCGCACCCGGCGCGCGGCGATGCAGATGGTGTTCCAGGACCCCTACGCTTCACTCAATCCAAAAATGCGCGTCGCGGAAATTCTCGAAGAGGGTATGGCGGCGCTCAATATCGAGAGCAACGGTGAAGCTCGCCAGGCGCGCCTCGACATCCTGCTCGATCAAGTTGGTCTTGAGCGCACCGCAAAGTGGCGTTATCCGCATGAGTTTTCCGGCGGGCAGCGGCAGCGCATCGCGATTGCGCGGGCCCTCGCAGTATCCCCGCGACTGTTGATTTGCGACGAACCAACCAGCGCGCTGGATGTATCGGTACAGGCACAAATTTTGAACCTGCTGAAATCACTGCAACAGGAATTGAACCTGAGCTATTTGTTCATCACCCACAATCTCGCGGTAGTTGAATACATCGCGCACGAAGTGTGCGTGATGTATCTGGGACGTATCGTCGAGCGCGGCACGGCAGAGGAAGTGCTGCGCTCGCCCAAACATCCTTATACCCAGGCCCTGTTGTCTGCCGTGCCGCGCATTGACGGCTCCGGAGTGGAGCGCATCAAGCTGGAGGGCGACTTGCCTTCTCCCGCCAATCCGCCGCTAGGCTGCCATTTCGCACCGCGCTGCGCACATGCCGGCGAAACATGCCGGGCCGGCTATCCGCCAGCCACTAGCCACTCGGTAACGCACATCGTGCATTGCTTTTTATATGGGCACGATTTGGGTTGACGACCAGGAGTTTTAGGATTAAAAACATACTGGTGGTATCCGATGAGTCATCGGGAGGTCGTGTAGCACTAGATTGCAGGTTTTTATATAAGGAGAAAGTCATGAGCACAAAATCAATGGCCGTACCGGGTGAAGTTGGCAAAGAAAAACTGATGCAGGATTTTCGTGTGGTGGTGGCGGACGCTGAGGAGTTGTTACGCGCAACGGCGGGTCATGCGGGCGAGAAGGTAGCCGCTGCACGCGAACGCATTCAGGAGAATCTGGTTGCGGCAAAGGTGCGCCTGGCTGCCGCAGAAGATGCAGTGGCCGCCAAGGCCAAAGAAGCGGCAAAAGCGACCGACGAATACGTGCATGAGAACCCATGGAAGGCGGTTGGAATCGGAGTCGGGGTTGGGCTGATCGTGGGTATGCTGATTTCGCGTAACCGTTAAACCATGCCGGAGGCAGGTTTGGGTCTGATGGCGTCGGTTAAGCGGTTGTTGTCCACGCTGATTTCCATTGCTTCGACACGGCTTGAATTGCTGGCGAACGAGTTGCAAGAGGAGCGGTTGCGTTTAACGCAGATGCTCATTTTTGCCTTGTTCGCGATGTTCTGCTTCGGTATCGGCATACTGCTGCTTACGGTATTCATCGTAGTGCTGTTTTGGGATGATCATCGTCTTGCGGTAACCGGCGTGCTGAGCGTTACTTTTTTCGCGTTGGGCCTGTTGATGGTGATGTTGCTGCGCAGCAAGGCGCAGGCAAAATACAGGCTGTTTTCCGCCAGTCTGGCCGAGTTGGCCAGGGATAGGGAGCATCTGGGTGCCAGCCATGACAGCCCAACCAGTTATGAATAGTCACAGCCATGAATAGTCAAATGTTTGCGGTGATGCAGCGTCGCGGCGAACTGTTGGCCAGAATCGCCTCGCAACGCGAGCAGGTGGCTGAGATCGGGGCGCGTCTTCAAATTCCGCTGGCATTGGTCGATCTGGGTGTAGCTGCCGCGCGTTTCTTGCGTTCCTATCCTGTGATGGTCGCTGGAGCGATCGCTGCTTTGCTGATACGCCGTCGCAGCGTGGTTGGCGTGGCGAGAGTTATCTGGCGCGTATGGAAGTGATACCGTTAATTTCACCGCAATTACGGCAAGGCTATCGTCGCAACGCTAGGTTCTTTGTGCGAGCGATCTCTGGATTTGCTCAGGCGGCCTGACCCGGATGACTTGGCCAATCCTGATTATTTTCAATGATCCATTCCACTGTGTGAGCTTGGCAATGCTGACATGATAACGGCGCGCCAAACCGCCAAGCGTATCGCCTCTGCGCACTTTGTGTTTGATGCCGCGTGAGTGATCATCGGTGGCAAGTTGCATGTTGAAAGTCTCAAATTCGGTTTCGGTTTCTTCGCCATTAAGCGGCACTAGCAGGGTTTGTCCGGTGCTGATATTGCCGCGCGCGGCGAGACCATTCACGGATTTTAAATTTTCCACCGATAAGCCGAAGCGAGGGGCCAATTTATCGAGCCGTTCGCCTTTTTTTGGATGGTAAGACTGCCAGGTGACCAGCGGCTTATCGTAGCTTTCCAGATTGGCGCGGAAGGTTTCCATCTTGTCTATCGGCAGCAAAATCAAATCGGTGTTGTCTTGCAAAATCACCGGACGGTTGTGCGCGGGATTGAGCGCGGTGAATTCTTCTATTGAGATATCGGCCAGTTGCGCGGCCAATTTTACGTCTATGTGCTTGGTGGTCGCGACAGCGGCAAAGTAGGGTTCGTTGGGGATGTCTGGCAGTTCCAGCCCAAAGCTGGCGGGATTGGCAATGATATTTTTGATGGCCAATAATTTTGGCACGTAATTGCGCGTTTCTTTCGGCAATTTCAGGCTGGTGTAATTTACCGGTAAACCGCGTCGGCGATTGTGCGCCTGCGCGCGTTGAACAGCACCTTCGCCGCAATTGTAGGCGGCCAGAGCCAATTCCCAATCGCCGAACATGTCGTGCAGTTTTTGCAGGTAGTCGAGCGCGCCATTGGTTGCGCTGATGACATCGCGACGGCCGTCATACCACCAGTTTTGCTGCATGCCGAATATTTTGCCGGTAGACGGGATAAATTGCCAGATGCCGGAAGCGCGGCTGGTTGAATATGCGCCGGGATTGAAAGCGCTTTCGATCATCGGCAGCAGAGCGATTTCACTGGGCATGCCGCGCCGTTCCACTTCCTCGGTGATGTAATAAAGGTAGCGGCGCGCACGGTCGGTCATGCGCGCGACGTAATCAGGGCGGCTGGCATACCAATTCTCGTGCCTGGCGACCAGCTTGGAATCCAGATCGCGCATCGTGAAACCGTTGCGTATCCGTGGCCACAGGTCATGCGCAGCCAGATCAGCTTCCGGGATGAGCTCGATTATGACGTCTTGTGCCGATGGCAGAAATTCCGGTGCAAGTGTGTCAGCCAAAGGAGCGTTGAGCGCGAGCGTTTCTTCCGCGTGAGCGAATGCCGGCAAGGCGAGTGCGCTGATGGCGAGCAGTGCAAAAAAATTTAGTCGAATCAATGGCACGTGTGCTCTTCCTGGAAAGTTGAAACCATCGCGATAATATGCGAGGTGTTGCGGTCAGGTCAATCTTCTTGCGCCGCTTTGTTGGCGAAAAAGCATTGATTTTAGCGAATGTCGTAGTATTCTTTACAATTGGGCTTAAAAAACACTAAATACTTAAGGGAGATCACCATGCAAACAAATAATATACAAACAGCTGCCGGTGCAAGCCGCGAACTGCTGACCTTCACGCTGGGCAGCGAGGAATACGGCATCGACATCCTCAAGGTTCAGGAGATCCGCGGCTACGAAGCCGTAACCACCATCGCCAATGCGCCCGAATTCATCAAGGGCGTGATCAACCTTCGCGGCATCATCGTGCCTGTCGTCGACATGCGCATCAAATTCAAACTGGACAGCGTCACCTATGACGAAACCACCGTCGTGATCATCCTCAACGTCTCCAACCGCGTGGTGGGCATGGTGGTGGACGGTGTCTCCGACGTCACCACGCTGAAAGCGGACGAGATCAAACCGGCGCCGGAATTCGGCTCGGGACTGGATACGCAATATCTGCAAGGGCTGGGCACCGTGGATGAGCGCATGATCATCCTGGTGGACATCGAAAAGCTGATGACCAGCCGCGACATGGAGTTGATTGAAGCGGCAGAAGAGATGGCAGCCTAGCGCGTACCGGATCGAGCCTTTAAATTTTAGAGTGGATAAGTATTTAAAAAAGGGGTGGGAATTATGAAATTCGGAAATTTACGCATCGGAGTGCAGCTGGGGATAGGTTTCGCCGTCGTGGTGGGGTTGTTCGCAGTGACTTTGCTGGCGGTTGGGGCGTCGCTCTCGCATCTCACGCAGGATGTCAGGCAGATCAATGAAGAAACCTTGCCCTATATTCTGGTGGTCGAAGAAATGGATGTCAGCCGTGCCGAAGTACAGCAATTCCTGACCGATGTTTCCGCCACCCACGACCGGGCTGGCTACAGTGAGGCCGAAGAGTCGGCCAAACGCTTCCTGAGCGGGGTGGAAAAATACAGGCAGATGTACCGGCGGGAAAACGATACGGACAACCTGAAGCAAATAGAAGCCATCGAAGCGGATTTCAACAAATTCTATGCCAATGGCAAGGTCATGGCGGAGGCCTATATCTCCAAAGGGATGGACGCGGGCAATTTGCTGATGAAAGGCTCCGACACGACAGCGGGCTTCGACAAGGATAGCAAAACCATCTCCGATAATCTGGCAAAATTCCGTGAACAGCAGGTGACCGAGGCCAACAAAATCACCGCCAGCACCTTGAGTGCCGCCAACACCACCATGACCGGAATGATCTGGGGCAGCCTTGCCGCAGCATTACTGGCTGCTGTTTTTGGTGTATGGATCGTGCGCGGCATCCTGCGGCAATTGGGGGGCGAACCAGCGTATGCGGCGGAAGTGATGTCCAGGATTGCCGACGGAGATCTGACGGTAAAAGTGCAAACCCAAGCCGGCGACAGCAACAGCATGCTGTTTGCGATGAAGGTCATGAGCGAAAATCTCGCCAGCATCGTCAGTGAGGTGCGCAGCAATACCGAGTCCATCACTGTTGCCTCGCAGGAAATCGCGCAGGGCAACGCCGACCTGTCGCAGCGCACTGAAGAACAGGCCTCCAGCCTGGAAGAAACCGCAAGCAGCATGGAAGAGCTTACCTCCACTGTCCGGCAGAACACCGAGAATGCCAGACAGGCCAACCAGCTGGCCACCAATGCCTCCGATATCGCCGTCAAGGGCGGCCAGGTGGTGGGCGACGTGGTGCACACGATGGCCTCGATCAGCGACAGCTCCAAGAAGATCGTCGACATCATCAGCGTCATCGAAGGCATCGCCTTCCAGACCAACATCCTGGCGTTGAACGCCGCCGTCGAAGCGGCCCGCGCCGGTGAACAGGGGCGCGGCTTTGCCGTTGTGGCCGGCGAAGTGCGCAACCTGGCGCAACGCTCGGCCGCCGCCGCCAAGGAAATCAAGACCCTGATCGGCGACTCGGTGGACAAGGTGGAGGTCGGCTCCAGGCAAGTGGACCAGGCCGGCGCGACGATGAGCGAAATCGTCCAGGCGGTGAAACGCGT
>JAUSMR010000025.1 GCA_030645955.1 Gallionella sp.
TACCGTCTTTAGACAGGTGTAGCGCAGACAGTCCGCCGAATGCTTCAAACCTGGTTTTCAGCGTGATTCCATGCTCGAAACGAAGTTGCGGTGCAAGTTCGGCATGCTTGATCGATGGGAACCGATCGAGTGTGTTGATGGGGGTTGATTCGATATTCAGGCTGACTTGGCCGAGCATATCTGTGTGCGGCGTCCCGGCGAATATGACAATCCACAAGGCAAATGCCGCCGCCAGAAAACCCGCGAGCAGAAGAGTTCGGCGAAGCATCAAGGTGAAGTGATCTTTTCAACCAGCGGCGCACGGTTGGCGAAACCTTTCAAGGCGCACCGAATACTGCTCATCAACTGTTGCGGCTTCAACTCTCCCTTGGCAAACAGAACGATGCCAACAAGGATCTTCCTGATAAACGACCACCACAGCCGGAAGTCGCTTCTTGCTGCCCTCGCCAATGCAAAAAGGCCACCACCAAAGTACGTTGAGCGAACCCAGACCTGTCTATCCCTGTGGCCTACCAGTGCCCAGCGGCTGATGAGCGTTCTTCCAGGGTTGATGGTGAAGGCTCGTAACGCAAAATCGAGGTCTTCACCGCCGTTGATGGGGGCGCCCACACCCAGGCGTTCGTCGAAATACCCAACCGACCTGGCGATATCGGCCCGCAGAAAAAGCGTGTTGGATGACACTGTCCGCACAAATTCACCGCTGCTTGTGAGGGCTTCAAAAGCACCTGAATTGGGCGTATCCGCAATGGCTTTCGGTGCAGACGAGTACTGGCAAGTAGCCATACCCACGTGAGGTGCACTAAAAAATAGCGTGGTCATGCGGCGAACAAGACCTGGCGGGTACCAGGCATCATCATCAGGAAATGCAACCCAAAGTGCGCTGTTCAACAAGCCCTCCTTCTCGACCTGATTCAGCATGAGGTTTCGCGCGCGGGAGAGGGAAACACGGCCCGGAAGCTGCAAGAAACGAACATCGTGCCGGACCCAGTCGGTATTGAGTGCAGCCGCCTCTGGTCCTGCCCGTTGCAGCAAAACATAATGAATGACACGGACATCGTCTTCTTGCACCTGCTGGCTGACACTGTTGAGCAGGCGCAGCAATTCATCGGTACGGCCGCCCTGCACATCACAGGTTGTCAGCAGCAGGGCGTCAAACTTTGCGGGCGTTTGGACAGTGCTTTGCATTTGATTCAATCCAGGTTATTTTCGAGAGATTGCCGGTTTTGAGTCTCATCGGCGTCGCTCAGACGGCCATAGCGGCCGGTTTCAATGCCTTCGCGGACGATCTTGGCGGGGTTCCCCGCCACGATGCAGCGGGGGGGGACATCCCGTATCACCACAGAGCCGGCGCCAATGATGGAACCATCACCTACCAGCACCCCGGGCAGGACGATGCTGCGTGCACCCACAAAGCAGTTCTCGCCAATTCGCGTGTGCATGCGCAGGCCCCGCGTCAGGTCATGGGTAAGAATGGCCGCATCGAACGCCACGTAGCTGTAGGCCCCGACGTGCACCCCCCGTGGGTTGGTCTTGTCGAACTTCGCAGACAAGGAGAAATTGCAGGTGGGATGCAAATCCATCTTGAACAACTGGACATAAGTCAGGCGAACAAGCGAGATGATCAATTTCCGCAATGATGAAAGATGCGCGAGACGTAATGCCATATCAGCTTAGGTACTTTCCAAGGGTTTTGCTCAGGGCGGGGGCCGCGTCCACGGTTCTTTTCAGAAGAATGGGGGCCAATAAGCCGGTGACAAAAGTGACAAGCAACAGAAGCCCAAAGTACTGTTGAGGCAATGGAATAATCCTTTCGTAGGCTACTTTTGCCACGCCGATGAAGATCACATTTAAGAGATAGATCGTCATGGAGAGGCGGCCAAAATAGCCCAGCATGCTTCTCAAACGCTCGGGCAGTACATCCACAAGGGCGGGCACGGCCAAGCAAGAGATCAGACCGCATACCAACAGGCCGTAGTCACGATTCCAGGGGGCCATCAGCACGAGCAGCAAACCAGCAATCGCTGCGATTCTCAACCTCGATCCTGAAAAGCGTTGCAGAAATTCCCTGTCGGCGGCGATGCATCCGACAACAAAGAAGACGTAATACTGAGCAACGCGGTTGGCGTAGAAGATGTCGTCCAGGCGCAGGAAGTAAATGGCCAGTGCAAAGAGTCCTAACCAGGTCCAACGCCTTCGGAACAGCACAAAGAGTGCAGGCGTCACGATGCAATACACAAACAGTACAAAAAGATACCAAATCGTCAAGACCGGACTGGACTCAGTGTCAATGAAGATCGACGTCAAGCCAGAAACCAGACTCAATGGGGCCTCGTCTATTGCAAACCACATGGCAGAGAACCATTTGCCAATGATGGTGATAACACCAACAAAAAGAAACGGCACTAACAAGCGGTTGGCACGTCGACCTGCGAAACCAGAAAAATCGGACAGCCCGCGCAAATGGTGATTGGCATAGCGAAAAACATAACCGCTCATAAACATCAGTAGCGGCATGTGGAAAAGGTAAACCTTGAACTTGAAAATGGTGTACCAATCCGGAACACCGGGCGTACCAAACTTGACCAAGTGCGCTGCGACGACAAGAATAATACCTAAACCCTTGACAGCCTCGATAAGTGCAATTCTTGCATTCGGTTGTTGTTGCAAAGGTGTGCTCATGTGCTGGCGACCGCCTGCCCGCGTAACGGAATAGAGGCGGGTGGGCCCCAGGATATGACAAG
>JAUSMR010000027.1 GCA_030645955.1 Gallionella sp.
CCTGGGGCTGTCAGAAGAATTGGCCGCCCTGGACCAGAAAGTTCCGCCTCTCGGTCTGAGGCGCGCTGCCGCCGAGCGAAAACTGCTGGGCTTTTGCTATGCCGATGTGGGCGCCGGCTTTGCTCGCAACTGGCAGTTCCCACAGGCTATTGTGGATGCGCTTGAGCATCAGTACGCGCCTTTTGAAAACGGTGTTTACGAACCTATGGCCGGTATTCTTCACTTGGCGGCATGGCGTGCCCGAGCCAAGGAGGCCAACTATGACGAGCAGGATCTGACGGACAATTTTCCGGATGTCGTCGCCTTGGCGTTGGGCATCGACATTGACATGGCGCTCCAGCAGGAACCGATTGACTGGACCTCCAAAGCAGAGGTCGCAGTCCTGGTTTGACGGGTTATTGCGGCCCCTTGGGCAAGGGTGCCGCGTGATTACAGCAAGGGGGCAATCTGGGTGGGCGAAAAGCCGACGGGCTGGTCATGGGCGGCGGAGGGCGTCGTGTCACGTAGCGGCGCCTTCGGTGGACGCCTTTTGTGGCGCCGGTCCAGAATGGGAAGAGGTTCTTCTTCCGCTTGCGGCGAAACACTTTGAAGCCAGGCGCTTTTTTCAGGCATCACCGCAAAAGGGCAGCCGCAGTCAGGCGAAAAGCGCCACGAAACAATGTACTTGGAGTGGTCAACCAACGGGTCAAATCGATCCAGCCCGAGCAGCAACTGCTGCTGCAGTGCCGGTGCATAACGCAGCAGGAGTTCGTTCCATTTCATCACGACCAGCTGAATATTCAGTTCTTCTTCGCCGGGCGTCCGCGCGATGATAATGACCTCGCAGGCGAGCCAGCCAAACGGAATGCCGTGATGCCGAAGCGTGTCTTTCAAAACCACCCGGATCAGCTCGCGGCGAACGTCGCTGCGCTGCAGGCTCGGGTTCGGCGTGACAGAGACTGGTGCCACGTTGGGCGTGTGCTTGTTTTTTGAACGCTTGCTTTTTAGAAAGTCGAACATATTATTTCCTCCCTCCACTTTGTGGACTGTTTTGTATCGAAAGCTATTGGCCCTTGTTACGGTTACCCATGTTTGATCGCGACGGTCTTGAGCGTGGTAAAGCCATAAAGCGCTTCAAACCCTTTTTCGCGACCATGGCCACTGGATTTGACGCCGCCAAATGGCAACTCCACGCCACCGCCGGCGCCGTAGTTGTTGATGAAGACCTGGCCGCAACGCAGACGCCGCGCCATGCGGAATTGCCGTGCA
>JAUSMR010000043.1 GCA_030645955.1 Gallionella sp.
GGGCCGTCATTGCGAGCGTAGCGCGGCAATCCATGGTCTTGGGTATGGCCACGATGGATCGCCACGGCCTGCGGCCATAAGAATCCACCCGCCATTAAATTTTTAGCCTTTTTGGCCTCTAGCCCTTATGGGACAAGCGCATGCAGCTATTAATTTAGTAGTGTTAAATACTCTGCACGTTTGCTGGCCATGACCTTGAAGCTGCGCAGCAAATGAGCCAGTTCGCCTTCCGTGATGCCATAGAGCCTGGCGACCAGTTTGTCGTTTTGGGCGCGCAGGGTGTCTTGGGCTTTGGCGGTTTGCGGCAGATCTTTGGGCTGCACGTCGAAGAGGGGTGCCAGTTCGGCGAAGTCGTCCCAACTCGCGGCCAGGCTCAGCAGCAGCGCGTTTTTAGCGAGCTGGGCGTAATCGGGGTTGCTGCGAATCTCTTCGTCGCTTGGCTGCGGCATCGGCAGGCGGTAAAGGTAGGTTTGGCTGACGTTAATTTGAATCATCTGGCGGGCCAACCAGTCCACCGGCACGCTGTTGAACCACGCGAGCGCAAACAGCAAACGTAGCGGTGAAACCGCTTGCACGTTGACCTCGCCTTCGGAACCCAAGGAATACGTTTTTGGCGTGTTGGCAAACATCGAATGCCCAGAGCCGCAATTTTTGGGGAATAGCGCAAAAATCAAGGTGCGCTCGTCGGTATCGCGGGCCACTGTGCGAAACCCCAGACGCACAAACTCGCGGTCATAACGAATCGCTGTCTCGTATTTGGCGACCTCGGCCTTGGGCACGCCCAGGTCTTGCGCCATGCGGTGCAGCTCTTTGCTTTTCAAGCGTTCGTCAAAGGCGCTGGCATTCAGCCAGTACTGCGCTGTATCGAACTTATGGCTGTATTGCCAAATCATCTTGCCTTCAAACAGCGGCAACAAGCCCGGCACCTCTTTTTCAAGAAAGAGGTCTTTATCCCACGTCATGTGCAACTCACGCCGAAAATCCAGCCATTCGGGCGAGAGCGCGGCAAAGGCGCCGTAGCACTTTTGCAAAATAGGCAAATCGCTTTCGTCGCGCAGTTCCATCAACGCCCAATGCTCCGGCGAGAGGGTCTTCAAGGTTTCCAGTGGGTAGAGAACATGGCGTTCGGCTTTATTCAATTCGGCGGGATCAAGCACGTAAAAGGCCGTGTCAATAACCTTGTCTTGTGCTGAAACAGGCGCGCTGTTGACCACCTGCATCAAGGCGAAT
>JAUSMR010000046.1 GCA_030645955.1 Gallionella sp.
ACCGGCGGTCCGCGAATTCGGCCTGGATGTGGAAATGGCCAACTGGCGCTCGGTCATGACGGGCAAGGATGTCCCTGCAGCGCGGCGTACCGAGATGCTGGAAGCGCTGGCGCGTGCGACCGCGCATGACACCTGGCAGAAAACACTCAAGGAGAACCGGTGGTCGTCTGCGTGGTTACCGGGCAAAGACTTTGCCAGCTTCCTGGAGATTGAGGTCGCCACGACGCGCCTCATGCTGTATCTGCTCAAGCTGCGGGCCTCAGTTTGAGTCTGATCACTTGGGGTTGCGCAACGCGTTGAGGGCGGTGCGCGCCGGCGCTCTGATGTGCTCTAGATGCCCAGCATCAGCTTGAGGTTTTGCACGGCGGCACCGCTGGCGCCTTTGCCCAGGTTGTCCAGCCGGGCTACCAGCACGGCGTGCTGAAAGTCGTCTTCCGCGCCCTGGTTGGCAAACACGCGCAACTCCATCCTGTTGGTGTCAGCCAGCGCCACGGCATCCAGCTTGAGATCCGGGGTTGCGGGCTCGACGCTGACCCATTCACTGCCGGCATAGTGTTTGGCCAGCGCCTCATGCAAGTCCTGTGCTGTGGGTTGCCCCGGCAGCAGGTCCAGATGCAGCGGCAATTGCACCAGCATGCCCTGTTTGAAATTGCCGACCGAGGGGATGAACACCGGGCGCCGCGTCAGGCCGGTGTACTTCATGATTTCGGGCAGGTGCTTGTGTTTCAAACCCAGTCCGTACAGCTCAAAAGCCGGCGCTTCGCCTTTTTCATAGGCCTCGATCATCGGCCGCCCGCCGCCCGAATAGCCACTGACCGCGGGCAAGGTCAACGGAAAATCCCTCGGGATCAGGCCCGCATCAATGAGCGGTCGAATCAGCGCGATGGCGCCAGTGGCATAGCAGCCCGGATTGGCGACCCGACGTGCTTTTGCGACCGCCTCGCCGTGCCCCTTCACCAATTCGGGAAAGCCGAACACCCAGCCCGGCGCCGTGCGGTGGGCCGTAGAGGCATCAACAATCTTGGGGCCAATCTGGCCGGTAGCCCTTGCCATATCATCAATCATTGCTACTGATTCAATAGCTGCGTCGTCGTGCAGACAGAGCACGACCAGATCCACTTGGGACATCAGGGCGCGTTTGGCCGCCGCATTCTTGCGCAGTTCGGGGGCGATGCTGACCAGCTCGACGCCGGGCATCGCTTGCAGACGCTCCCGAATCTGAAGACCGGTGGTGCCGGCTTCGCCGTCAATGAATATCTTGTGCATGTCTGAGCCTTCCTCGTCAGTTTCAATTCAGATGACCGCTTGATAATTATGAATTATGCAAGCCGCGCGCAGTCCTCATATTGGTGCGTTGCAGCATGATACAGTCCAAGGCTGCATAGCCCAGTGCCGCCCGCAGAGTTGAGATGTTTTGCGGCCGGATGAAAATCACCCCCTCCCGAGAGAGTCCTCATGAAGATTCACGAATACCAAGGCAAGGAAATCTTGCGTCAAGCTGGTGTACCGGTGCCGCGCGGCATTCCGGCTTTCACCGTTCAAGAAGCGGTGGAAGCCGCGCAAAAACTGGGTGGCCCGGTGTGGGTCGTCAAGGCGCAAATTCATGCAGGCGGCCGTGGCAAGGGCGGCGGCGTCAAGCTGGCCCGCTCGATCGACGATGTGAAGAAAATCGCCGGTGAAATTCTGGGCATGCAGCTCATCACGCACCAGACCGGCCCCGAAGGCCAAAAAGTCCGCCGCCTCCTGATTGAAGATGGCGCCGACATCAAAAAGGAATACTACGTGTCGGCCGTGACCGACCGTGCCACCCAGCGCGTGGCCATGATTGTGTCCAGCGAAGGCGGCATGGACATCGAGGAAGTGGCGCATTCCACCCCCGAAAAAATCATCACCGAAATTGTCGATCCGGCAACCGGCCTGACCGAAGCCCAAGCCAAAAAGCTGGCGGACAGCATCGGCGTGCCTGCCGGCTCCACTGCACAAGCGGTGGATGTGCTGCAAAAGCTCTACAAGGTGTACATGGACACCGACGCGTCGCTGGTCGAAATCAACCCGCTGATCTTGGAGGGCAACGGCGGCATCAAGGCGATTGACGCCAAGTTCAACTTTGACGCCAACGCACTCTTCCGTCACCCGGAAATCGTCGCTTACCGCGATCTGGACGAAGAAGATCCAGCTGAAGTTGAAGCCAGCAAGTTCGATTTGGCCTACATCAGCCTGGACGGCGACATCGGCTGCCTGGTCAACGGTGCCGGTCTGGCCATGGCCACCATGGACACCATCAAGCTGTTTGGCGCCGAGCCCGCCAACTTCCTGGACGTGGGCGGCGGTGCCACCCCCGAGAAGGTGACCGAAGCCTTTAAGATCATGCTGAAAAACCCCAAGGTCAAGGCCATTCTGGTCAACATCTTCGGCGGCATCATGAAGTGCGACACCATCGCCACCGGCATCATCACGGCGTGCAAAGCCACCAACCTGAGTGTGCCGCTGGTCGTGCGCATGAAGGGCACCAACGAAGATTTGGGCAAGAAGATGCTGGCCGAGTCCGGTCTGCCCATCATCACCGCTGACACCATGGCCGATGCGGCCCAAAAAGTGGTTGCCGCCGTCAAAGCTGCTGCGTAAGGAAAAGAATCATGTCGATCCTCATCAATAAAGACACCAAAGTCATCACCCAAGGCATTACCGGCAAGACCGGTCAGTTCCACACTGAAAAGTGCCAGGAATACGCCAACGGCAAAAACTGTTTCGTCGCGGGTGTGAACCCCAAGAAAGCTGGCGAATCCATTTTTGGCATTCCAATCTTCGCCTCCGTCAAGGAAGCCGCCAAAGATACCGGCGCCACCGTGTCGGTGATTTACGTGCCACCGGCTGGTGCCGCCGCCGCCATCTGGGAAGCCGTTGAGGCGGATCTGGACCTGGCCATCTGCATCACCGAAGGCATCCCCGTGCGCGACATGCTGGAAGTGCGCAACAAAATGCGCGCCAAAGAAGCGGCTGGCGGCAAGAAGACCCTGTTGCTGGGCCCGAACTGCCCCGGTTTGATCACGCCTGACGAAATCAAGATCGGCATCATGCCCGCGCACATCCACCGCAAGGGTCGCATTGGCGTGGTCAGCCGTTCCGGTACTTTGACTTACGAAGCTGTGGCGCAGTTGACCGAAATCGGCTTGGGCCAGTCCAGCGCGGTCGGCATTGGTGGCGACCCCATCAATGGCCTCAAGCACATCGACATCATGCAAGCCTTCAATGACGACCCGGACACCGACGCCGTCATCATGATTGGCGAGATCGGCGGCCCGGACGAAGCCGAAGCGGCGCGTTGGTGCAAGCTCAACATGAAAAAACCGATCGTCGGTTTCATCGCCGGTGTGACCGCCCCTGCGGGCAAACGCATGGGCCACGCGGGTGCCTTGATCTCTGGCGGCGCCGATACGGCCGATGCCAAGCTGGCAGTGATGGAAGAGTGTGGTTTCACCATCACGCGCAATCCGTCCGAAATGGCCAAGCTGCTCAAAGCGATGTTGTAATGTGCGACGGGCGGCCTGGCCTGGGCCGCTGATTGCGGTTATCCACAATACAAAGCCGGATTTCCTGAGGGACAATCCGGCTTTATTGTTTGTATGCGCATTGCATTGATAGAGAAAGACCCTCATGGCAGAATTCCTCACCGCTCATTTTTGGCTTGCAGTCGGTCAGATCATCATGATCGATATTTTGCTGGGCGGCGATAACGCCGTCGTCATTGCGCTTGCGTGCCGCCAGTTGCCGAAGCAACTTCGCCTCAAGGGCATATTGTGGGGAACGGCCGGTGCCATTGTGTTGCGCGTCATCCTCATCGCCTTCGCCTTGACCTTGCTGGCGGTGCCGTATCTGAAGCTGGTGGGTGCCGCCTTGTTGTTGTGGATTGGTGTCAAGCTGCTGGTTCCCGAGGAGGAAGGTCATTCCAACATTCAGGGCAGTGACAAGCTGTGGGCGGCGGTCAAGACCGTGATCATTGCCGACTTGGTCATGAGTATCGACAATGTGATTGCGATCGCCGGGGTGGCTACCAGCGCCGGCGGCCAGCACCAGCTGCCGCTGGTGATTTTTGGCCTTTTGGTCAGCATTCCCATCATTATTTGGGGCAGCCAGCTGGTCCTCAAGCTGATGGACCGGTTCCCGATCATCATCACGGTCGGTGGCATGTTGTTGGGCTGGATTGCCGGCACCATGGCACACACTGACCCGGCGGTGGTGGATTTGCTGCCGCAAACAAAAGTATGGAGCTACGGTTTGGGCATTGCCGGCGCGCTGGCGGTGTTTCTTGTGGGCACGGTACTGAAAAAACGCGAGGAAACCCCGGCCTGAACAGGTGTTCTGGCAACTGCCCGACCCTAGCCCCGCAAAGATGATGGTCGCAAAGGGTTAGGGCTGGCCGGTGCCGAAACTCAATTCCCTTAAGTCGGCGAGCTATTGGAAATCCGACTGGTTCGTGGGCGTGGCGATGGTGATCGCCGTCGTCCTGCTCCACGCAACGACCGACTTGATTGGCGCGCTTGAGCGCCGGTTCTACGACTTTGCCAGCACCAGCGCCTCGCGCCAGCCCTCAAACCAGATTGCCGTCATTGCCATCGACGCCCAGAGCATCGCCAGCATCGGGCGCTGGCCCTGGCCGCGGGACATCCAGGCCAGACTGATTGACCAGTTGGCGGCGGCCGAGGCAAAAACCATTGTTCACACGGACTTGGTTTTTGAACCCGATACTGACCGTGGGCTGAACTTCATTCGCAAAATGAAGGACGTGTTGGCCACCACAGCCGAAGGGGGCAGCGCCCCATCCGCCACCCATGCGCAATTGACCCAGCTAGTTTCCGAGGCCGAGGCGGCGCTGGACACGGATGGCCGGCTGGCCAACAGTCTTAAGAGTGCCGCCAACGTCATCATCAATTCTGGTTCCTCAGCAGGGAAGCAGCCGAGCGAAAGCCTCGCATTCGCCGCTGCCGGGGTCGCTCACCTGAACCTGTTGCCGGACGTGGACGGCGTCGTCCGTCAGGTGCCCCTGCTGCTGAATGACGCCGACAAAACCGTGCCTTCGATGGCGCTGCTGGCGGTCACCAGGAGCCTCAATCTGACCGTGGCCGACATCCAGCTGAATCGGGGTGATTCGGTACAAATCGGGACCCTGCGCATCAAGACGGACGGCGCAGCCCGCATGCTGCCGCAGTTCTACAAAACGCGTGACGGCAAACCAGCCTTTGCGGTGGACTCGTTTGACGATGTGCTGAGCGGGAAAATACCGGCATCCAGATACGCTGACAAGATTGTCGTCATCGGCGTCACGGCGGCGGGCGTGGGCATCCCGTTGGCCGTGCCCGGACATCCGGCTTTGTCATCGGCTGAGGCTATCGCCCACATCGCGTCCAGCATTTTGAGCGAACACTTCTTCGTCCAGCCGGCCTGGGGTTTGTGGGCCACGCTGGCGGTGCTGTTGCTGGTTGGCGCCTACCTCATCGCGCTCTTGCCGCGCCTGTCGGCGAGCACGGCCGCCATGCTCTCCCTCGGGCTCCTCCTTGCCTTGTTGGGGGCTGAGTTCGGCCTGTTGTCTGGTGCTGCCCTGTGGCTCAAAATGGTTTTGCCGGCGACACTTCTGCTGGTCGGGCATGTGGCATTGATGAGCAAACGCGTCTTGCTGACCAGGGTGGACCCGCCCAAGTCGGAGGAAGCATCGCCTGACACCGACCGGATGATGGGCCTTGCCCTGCAGGGGCAGGGCCAACTCGACATGGCGTTCGAGCGCTTGCGCCGGGTGCAGCCGGGTGATGCCGTCATGGGCGATTTGTACGCCCTTGCGCTCGACTTTGAGCGCAAGCACCAGTTCAACCAGGCCGAGGCGGTGTACCAGCACATGGCGGCCTACAACATCGACTACAAAGACCTCAAAACCAAATTGAACCCGCTCACCCCTCTGTCAGAACCGGCCCCAACCCTTATGTTGGGGCGCTATCAGGTGGAGCGGGAACTGGGCAAGGGCGCCATGGGAGTCGTGTACCTTGGCAAAGATCCCACCATTGGACGCATCGTGGCCATCAAAACCATGGCCTTGAGTGAAGAGTTTGCAGGCCGGGCGCTGGTGGATGCCCGTGAACGTTTTTTTCGTGAGGCCGAGACGGCGGGCCGCTTGAGGCACCAGCATATCGTCACCATTTTTGACGCAGGCGAAGACCACGGTCTGGCCTATATCGCCATGGAATTCCTCAAAGGCAAAGACTTGACGAGCTTTTGCACCATGGGCCAGTTGCTTCCGGTACCTCTTGTGCTGAGCATCGCAGCGCGTGTCGCCGAGGCACTCGGCTACGCCCACCAGCAGCATGTGGTGCACCGCGACATCAAGCCCGCCAATATCATGTTTGATCTTGAAAGCGACACGGTGACGGTGACTGACTTTGGCATCGCGCGCATCACCGATTCAAGCAGGACCAAAACTGGCCTTGTCCTGGGAACGCCGAGTTTCATGTCGCCGGAGCAGCTCGCCGGGAAAAAGGTCGATGGCCGCTCGGATCTCTATTCGCTGGGTGTCATGCTGTTTCAGATGCTCACGGGCGTGCTGCCATTCCGGGGCGATTCCATGGCCGAGTTGATGCAAAAAATTGTCAACGACGACGCGCCCGACATACGCGCCTTCCGTCAGGAACTGCCGCAAAGCCTGGCGAGCCTGGTCGCCATGTCACTCAGCAAGCCTGCGCAAGCGCGCTATCAAGACGGCGCTCGGTTTGCCAGTGACTTGCGGGCGGTATTATCGGGTGGCACCGCCATTGACCTGGAAATATAGCCTGACCCATCATGAATTACACCTTCTGTGCGCAAACTGATCCGGGCCGGATCCGGGAGAACAATGAAGACGCCGTGGCGTTTGACGATGCCACGCACGTAGCTGTCTTGGCGGATGGCATGGGCGGGTACAACGCGGGCGAGATTGCCAGCGGCATGGCCACCGCCTTTATCAAGACGGAATTGGCCCGGTGGTTGTCTGAAGCGGGTCCGCACGCCCAAGCTGGTCAGGTCAGGCGCGCGATCGAGATTTGTGTTGACAATGCCAACCGTTCTGTTTTTAACGCATCGCACGCCAATCCCCAGTATTCGGGCATGGGCACAACCCTGGTCCTGGCCGTTTTTCAGGGCGCCACGCTGCTGTTGGGGCATGTGGGCGATTCGCGCTGTTATCGGTGGCGTGGGAATCAACTCGTGCAGATCACCAGGGACCACTCGCTCTTGCAAGAGCAGATGGACGCCGGCTTGTTGACGCGGGAGCAGGCCGCAACATCGCCCAACAAAAACCTGGTGACCCGGGCACTGGGCGTCGAAACTGAGGTAGCGCTGGAAGTCAATGAGTATTCCGTGGAGGCCGGTGATGTCTACCTGATGTGCTCCGATGGGCTTTCTGACATGATGGACGACGCAGCGATTGCACAGATTCTGCAAAATGGATCATCGCTGGATCAAATGGCGGGAGAGCTGGTTTCCACAGCCAACGAAAAGGGCGGACGCGACAACATCACGGTGTTGTTGACGCAAGTGGCGAACAAGCAAGAGAAACGCGGTTTAATATCCAGACTACTTGGCAAATAGCAAGCTCATGAGATTTCCCATAACAAGTTTTAGGAACAGGAGTCGGTCATGCCGAAAATGATCGTATCGATCGACGGTGTTGTCATCAAGGAAGTCCAGTTAACCAAGGACCGCACAACCTTGGGTCGGCGGCCCTATAACGACATCGTGATCGACAATCTGGCCGTCAGTGGCGAGCACGCTGCGGTGCAGATGCAAGGTGGCGAAGTCTATCTGGAAGACCTGAACAGCACCAACGGCACCTATGTGAATGGCAAAGCCGCCAAGAAACAGCGGCTCCAGAACGGGGACACCGTGGATGTGGGCAAATACAAGATCAAGTTCGTCAATGACGCTGCGAGTGATGGTTTCGAGAAGACCATGATGTACAAAGCAGGTGCTGTCGCGGCGGCACCGGCCTTTGCGCCACCGCCGGTAATGCCTGCAATGCCTGCAAATTTTGCGGCAATTCCTGGCGCGCTGGAGTCGCTTCATGGTGCGATCAAGGTGATGTCTGGCGCTGCGGCGGGTCGCGAGGTGGCCTTGACCAAAGTCGTGACCACCATCGGCAAGCCCGGCGTGGCGGTTGCCGCCATCACCCGCCGCCAGCGCGGTTTTTTCGTCCACCATGTTGAAGGCGCGGGCAACCCGGCACTCAATGGGGCACCCATCGGGTCTGACCCGCTTGCCTTGAAGAACGGGGACCTGATTGAGCTGGCAGGTACCCAAATGCAATTTGTTCAGACCTGACGCACGTGACATTGCCCGCCGTAAAACGCGGCATGACGTTTGAGGCGCTTTTCTACAAGCAGCTGCAACACGTTACCGCCCGCATTCACGAGACCGAAAACATAGAGCAGATCATGCTGGAGGCCAGCCACGATATCTGCAAACTGTTCAATGCAGATCGCCTGACCCTCTACGTCGTGAATGAAGATGAGACCGCCATCGTCTCCAAGGTCAAGACCGGCCTTAACAGCAGCCGCGATCTCAAACTGCCAATTACGCCGCAAAGCATTGCGGGTTACGCCGCGTACAGCCGGCAGTTGCTCAACCTGCCCGACGTGTATGACGACGAGGCGCTCAAGCAAATCCACCCTGCCCTGACCTTTTTGAAAGAAGTGGACAAGCGCTCGGGCTACCGGACCCGCCAGATGCTGGTGGCACCCATTCTGGAAGGCAAAACGCTGCATGGCGTGCTGCAGGTCATCAACAACAAGAACGACCAGCCCTTTGGCGAACTGGATGTCGAAGGCGTTGCCCAGCTCTGCAAGACACTGGCTACCGCCATCCGGCAGCGCGTGCACAAGGCCGAAGAGGGGGTGCGGCGCAGTGCCACCAAATACGAAGGCTTGGTCGCCGAGGGCGTGATGACAGCGCAAGAACTGCAGCATTGCCTGCAGGAAGCGCGCGACCAGGGCCGGCCGGTTGAACATGTCCTGACGGCCCAATACAAGGTGCGGCCAGCCCAGATTGGGCCCTCACTGGCCAAATTTTTCGATGTGCCCTATGAGGCGTTCAGTGCCGGCCGTATTCGGTCAGAAATGCTGCACGGCTCGCTCAAACGCGAGTTCATCGAAGAGCAGGGCTGGGTTCCGCTGGAGGAGTCGCCCGAGGGCCTTGTCATCATGTGCATGGACCCGGAGGCGGTGCGCAGCTCGCGGATTGTGCCGCAGGTTTTCCCTCGCATCACCAAGTTCGCCTACCGGGTCACAACCCAGGCCGAGTTTACAGAAACCCTGGGCCAAATATTCGGCGTCGAGGTTGAGGGCGGGTCCATTGACGAGCTGCTGGCCGACATGGATGGCGCGCCCATGGATGACGGCAGCAATGACGACTCCCTGGAGTCGGCGGCGGCCGACAATGAACTGGTCAAGTTCGTCAACAAGGTCATCATCGACGCCTACCACCAGAAGGTCTCGGACATCCACATCGAGCCGATGCCGGGCAAGCTCAAAACCGGCATCCGGTTTCGCATTGATGGCTCCTTGCAACCGTATATCGAGGTGCCCGCGCATTTTCGCCAGGCCATGGTGACCCGCTTGAAGATCATGTGCGACCTCGACATATCGGAGCGTCGCCGGCCGCAGGACGGCAAGATCAAGTTCAAGAAATACGGCCCGCTCGACATCGAGCTGCGGGTGGCCACCATCCCGTCGGCTGGTGGTGTGGAGGACGTGGTCATGCGGATCCTGGCCGCCGGTGAACCGATTCCGCTGGACAAGCTCGGCCTGACGCCGCACAACAAAGAGCGGGTGGTGCGGACCATCGAGAAGCCCTACGGCTTGTTCTATGTGTGTGGCCCCACCGGCTCCGGCAAAACCACCACGCTGCACTCCATCCTCAAGCACCTGAATACGCCGGACACCAAAATCTGGACCGCCGAAGACCCGGTTGAAATTACGCAAAAAGGCCTGCGCCAGGTCCAGATCAACCGCAAAGCCGGCATTGACTTCGCACTGATCATGCGGGCCTTCTTGCGGGCCGACCCCGACATCATCATGGTCGGCGAGTCGCGCGACAAAGAAACGGTGGCGATGGGCGTGGAAGCCTCGCTCACCGGCCACCTGGTGTTCTCCACCCTGCACACCAACTCGGCGCCCGAGTCCATCACCCGCTTGTTGGACATGGGCATGGACCCGTTCAACTTTGCCGATGCGCTGTTGGGCATTCTGGCGCAGCGTCTGGCCAAAAAACTGTGTGACTGCAAGGAGTCGTATGTGCCGGACGCCGAGGAATTGCGCCTGTTTGCCGTCGAATATTCGGATGAACTCCGGCACTCCGCCGCCTGGCTGGCCGACTATGAGGGCGAAACCCAAAAATTGATCGAGAGCTGGCACCAGGCCTACGACCAGGACGGCCAACTCAGGTTCTATCGCCATGTCGGCTGCGACAAGTGCAACAAGACCGGCTACAAGGGCCGCATCGGCCTGCACGAACTGCTGATCGCCTCCGACGACATCAAAAAGCTCATCCAGGAGCGCGCCCGCGTCGCCGAGATTTTTTCCGCCGCCGTGGAAGGCGGCATGCGCACCCTAAAGATGGACGGCATGGAGAAAATCATGATGGGGCTGACGGACATCAAGATGGTGCGACAGGTGTGCATCAAGTGACTTGAAAAGCGGTGATGACGCCTACCTTGGGGAAATTACCGCACAAGCCGCCGCATGAGAAAAGACTTCATATCTCGTCGTGCGTCAACAATGATGTGGATGTACACCGTGTCCTGTCTCGTTTCATAAATGATGCGGTTCATGCCCGACAGTATCTGCCGGTATTGGCTCAGGTTGAGTGTTTCGAGCTCTTCAGGAATAGACCCAAGATGAGGAAAACTTGCCAAATTGCGGATGGATTCCTTGAGCTTGCCATAGGTCTTATGCCATGTGTCCTGAGAGAAATTTTTAACGATGTAGCTTCGCAGTTCTTTCAAATCGTGTTCCGCAGACGCCAGGATGACAACCTTCATTGGAGATCGGACTTATCGATGCTGGCAAATACATCCTCTGCATCTCGAAACTTGCCTAGCTCCAGCTCACGACTGCCAAGGGCCAAAATCTTCAGCAATGCCAGCATATTTTCCCGCTCCTCGTAGCTCTTGACGTCAATGACCACCAGCGTGGCTTCGCCGTTTTGAGTGATGACCATCGGTTCGCGGCTTTCAGTCAGCTCTTTAACGATTTGTGCGGTGTGGCTCTTGAGGTAACTGATCGGTTTGATATGGGTGGAGAGTTTCATTGACGCTACGCCTGCAAAAGATAGAAGACCAATTTTAGTCTTAATTAAGTCTTTAAAAAGCAGGGCTTCGTATAGAACAAGTGACGTAAATGAGGCGACAAAAATGTCATGCTAGAAGCGGCGGGTGACAAAAATTTACATGTTTTTCCTTTTGATGCAGAGGTTTTGCCGCCAAACAAGCTAATTCGTGGGCGCAAAGGCTTGGCACAGAACCTGCTCAGAACAAGTGTCTCACTGTTGTTACATGTTCTTACCCAAGGAGTTATTCATGAAGCGTTCTATGCAAAAGGGTTTTACCCTGATCGAATTGATGATCGTGGTTGCGATTATTGGTATCTTGGCTGCGGTGGCTTTGCCCGCTTATCAGGATTACACGAAGAAGGCCAAAATGTCGGAAATTATCTTGGCTGCATCAGGTTGCCGTACGTCGATCACTGAGGTGTACCAAACTGCTACGTCAGCGACAACCACGGCAGGTGGATGGGGTTGCGAAAGCTCGGTGCAGAGCAGCAAATACGTTGCGTCGGTTAAAACAAATATTGATGGCGTGATTCAGGTCGAAATAATGGGTGGCGGCGTTATTGACGCTAACCTGAATAATAAAATGGTGTACCTTGTCCCTAAGACCTCTGCGGGTGTGGCAATGACGCATGCTTTGGTACCAGCACAAGTTGGCCAGTGGGAATGTGGCGTTTTGACGGCCGATACATCAGCTGTGGCTAAATTCCTTCCAGGCTCATGCAAGGCAGTAGTCGCCGCATTTGCTTCGGCAACGTTCTCTGCCCCTTGATTTGATTCATTAGTGGTGTCGTAACGAGCGTGCTTTGCACGCTCGTTTTCACTCAAAGCCCAAAAACGCTGTTTATTACAGGTGGTAGATCCGGTGTTCGAGTTGTCTGTACTCATGCTGTGGAGTTTGATATTGAATTGATTTGTAAAGCGGCCAAGGCCGTTTTTTTATGCCTAGATCACTTACCTACGCCTTCGGGTTGTCGTTTTTTACTTTGGCCTGGTTGTCCAACGATCACTATCGCCCGTGGCTGAACTTTCATTCCGAGATGTTGGCGTTCGCTGGCCTCTTCGGGCTGTTCGCCAGCGTATTGATCCGCCCATGGGCTCCTGTTGCCACACCACGGGCCAATATCTGGATTGCCTTGGCGATCCTGTTGCCGTGGGTTCAATATACAGCAGGGATCAGTCTTTTTGCTGGCGATGCGCTGTTGTCATCGTTGTATCTTTCGGGTTTGCTGGCTGCCATTTTCGTTGGGTACGCCTTTAGTTGCCAAGGGGTGGGTCAGCGGGCACTTGGTTTGATGGGGTTGATGCATTGCCTCTGGTTTGCTGCCATGGTGTCTGCCGCCATTGGCCTGACCCAGTGGCTGAATCTGCAAGATTCTCTTGGCATGTACATCCTCCAAACCGATATCGGAGATCGCGCCAAGGGCAACCTCGGTCAACCCAATCAGTTGGCTACGCTGTTGCTCATGGGCATGGCAGCTTTTGCCTACGTGTACGAACAGCGTTTGATTGGTCGGTTTGCCTTTTTTCTTGGCATTGCCTTTATGACCATGGTTTTGATCTTGACCCAGTCCCGGGCCGGCATGCTCAGCGTATTGCTTGTTACAGTATTCCTGATATGGAAAAAAAGAACGGTCGAGTTGCGCCTGTCTACCAATGCCGTGGCCTGGTGGGCCATTTGCTTTTTCATCGGAACGCTATTCCTGCCTTACCTGAGCGAGGCTTTGTTGCTCGGGGATGTGCGCGGCGTCACTTCTACTGAGGCCATTAGCCAGCGTTGGCGCATGTGGCAACAGGTTGCTTACGCCGTGGCTCAGTCTCCTTGGGTGGGTTATGGCTGGAATCAGACACCAACCGCCCATGCCGCTGGTGCGGTTGCTTTCCCGGGGGATTTTAC
>JAUSMR010000048.1 GCA_030645955.1 Gallionella sp.
CGGTGAAAAGGCCAGGGCCAAGTACGCCAGCCAGTTCCCCAAGCTGCTGCTCTTCACGATTGACCAGGGTTTTGGCGGCTGGACCAAGGCCGACAAGGACCATTTTGCCGATGGCGCGTCGTTCGACCAGATTTACACGCATAAGTAAGTCGGTAGCCGTCTTTTGACCTCTGCTGGCGGGTCTGCCGCGCCAGATCAGCGGCTTGTTTCAACAAAGATAAACGCCGGGCGCTTGCAAAAAGCCTTTAAAAATCCGGGGAAATTTTTTCCCTGGATTTTTTTACGTTAAAATCCGTCTTTAACCCACGTCAATCAAGCGCCTGTAGCTATTATAAATGTAGCGGCTAACGTGCCCCAAGCAACGCTATAGCGTTGCTTGGCCCATTTTGGCAGGCGGTTTTCATCTTGGTTTGCAACCTGTACGGCGCTTGTATTTGGGGAAACAGGCGCCAAATTCTTCCGATAAGCGATAGCAGTTCACCAGCGCATCACACCAGTTTGACGCCCGCACAGGCGCCGGCCGGTTTGAACTAAAACGCAGAGCGCTGGTGCGCGGACTTTTTTCAATTTACCGCTGGATGTCTCGTTCGCCCTGCAGCGGGCGGACCCCGAGTATTCAACAACCTCACTTAAGGAATATCCAAATTATGGCAAGAGCTGATGCAAAAACCGCCGTCCTCGCTGACGGCCTGCGTTACAAGTCCAAAGTGTCGGGTTCCCCCTTTGCCGCCACCACCTCGTTTGGTGCCGCCACCATGTCGTGCTTCATGTGCGGCAAGCACCGCGCCCGCTCCATGATGGGCACGCGAAAAGTGCTGGGCAAGTCCCAGGCCGTGTGCGCGCCGTCGTGCAAGGCGCTTGACGAGGCGCTGGCCAACGCCGCCACCTGATCTGCTCCCGCTTGCGGCCTGGTTGGCCGCAAGTGCGCAATGAAAATCCTTGATGGCCCGGCACTTGCCCGGGCCATTCTTATTGGGCGAATCGCGATCGGCAGGCCCGATAATCGAGCCCTTGCAAATCACCGCCGCTCACCGCCGCTGGCGGTGATCTCGCCCCACCACCGCGCGCCTGTCCACTGGCCGCCCCACACCATCCGAGGACAACTCATGAGAAAAACGTACCAGTTGAATATTGAAGGCAAAAACCGCGACCGCTTGCTGGAAGCCGCCAAACACGACATCCGCAAGTACGTCAAGCGCGAACGCGCCCGGGCCTTGCCGGAAGGCGTTGATTTCTGGGATTTTGACTGCAAGTTCGGCAACAG
>JAUSMR010000055.1 GCA_030645955.1 Gallionella sp.
TCAGCGCCAGCGCCGCGCCCAGCGGCCAGTTCAGCTCATGCAGGTACTCGTCATAGACCACCGTGGACACCATCTTGAGCCGCCGCCCGCCCAGCAAACCCGGGATGGCGAACGCGCTGGCACTCAGGCCAAACACGATCAGGCTGCCTGACAGAATGCCCGGCATCACCTGCGGCAGCACGATGCGGCGCAAGGTGGTGAAGTGCGAGGCCGAGAGCGACAGCGCGGCGTCTTCCACCCCGGCGTCGAGTTTTTGCAGCGAGGTCCAGACCGGGATCACCATGAAGGGCAACATCACATGCACCAGGGCAATGATGACGGCCGCCTCGGTATAGAGAATGCGCACCGGCCCCAGGCCGACGGCCTGCAGCGCCTGGTTGATGACGCCCTGGGGTCCGAGCAGCATGCTCCAGCCAAACGCCCGCACCACCACCGATACCAGCAGCGGCGCCAGCACCACCAGCAGAAAGATCGAGCGCCACGGGTTGCCCATGCGGCTCAGCACATAGGCCTCGGGCGCACCGATGGCCAGACAGATCAACGTGGTGAGGCCGGCAATCCAGAAGGTACGCCAGAAGATACCGTAGTAGTACTCGTCCGTCAGCACCGCCGCGTAGTGCGCCAGCGTAAATTCATTCTTGACACCGGTGGCGTGATCGAACACATTGAACGACAGCACCGCGGTCAGCCCCAGCGGCACCAGCAGCAGGCAGCCGAACAAGACCAGCGCCGGCGCGGACAGAGCCCAGGGGGTCGAGACCGCGCGCGCGCTCATGGCAACACCCGCAACGAGCCGGCGGCCCACGCCAGGCCGGTGCGGCCCTGCTCCGCCAGCGGCACGGCGTCGCCATTGGGGCAGCTCACCGTCAGGTCACCGACCGGGGTGCTGAGGTGGTAAAGCCATTGGCTGCCCAGAAAAAAGCGCTCGCTGACGACGCCATCGAGCTGCCCTTGTCCGGCGGGCACGAAGCTGATTTTTTCCGGCCGCAAACTCAAAGTCACCTCGCCGCCCGAAGCCAGGCCCGCGCCGTCCACCTCGACCTGCACGCGGCCCAGATCAATTTGCGCGCGGACGCCGGTGCGGTTCACCCGGCCCGAGATCAGATTGGCCTTGCCGACAAAGGTGGAGATGAATTTCGTCTGCGGCTGCTCGTACAACTTGTAGGGTGCATCAATCTGCGTCGCCCGGCCGGCCTGCATCACCACGACCCGGTCGCTGATGGACATGGCCTCGGTCTGGTCGTGCGTGACCATGATGGTGGTGGTGCCGACCTTGCGCTGGATTTGGCGCAGCTCGAACTGCATTTCTTCGCGCAGCTTGGCATCCAGATTGGACAGCGGCTCATCCAGCAGCAGCACCGGCGGCTCGATCACCAGCGCCCGTGCCAGCGCCACGCGCTGGCGCTGGCCGCCAGACAACTCACGCGGGTAACGCCCGCTGTGCTGCTCCAGATGCACCAGGGCCAGCGCGGCCTTGACGCGCTCCTGCCGCTCGGCTTTGGGCATGCGCCGCATCTCCAGTCCAAAGCTCACGTTGTCAAACACGCTCATATGCGGAAACAGCGCGTAGCTCTGGAACACGATGCCCAGGCCGCGCGAGTTGGGTTTGGCATGGGTGATGTCGCGCCCGTCCAGCAGGATCTGGCCACTGCTGACCTCGGCGAAGCCGGCAATCATTTGCAGGGTCGTCGTCTTGCCGCAACCCGAGGGGCCGAGCAGCGACACGAATTCGCCCTTTTGCACGCTCAGGCTCATGCTGTCCACGGCACAGGTCGGGCCATAGAACTTGGACACATCGGCAAGCGTCAGGAAAGACATCAAAAAACTCCTTCTCATCACACACACCAACAGGCCAGGCAGTTGCACTGTGTCGCGGTGATGTCAGGCAAATGATGTTTTAAAGGAAACCTGTCGTCAACGGTGTATTCCACTAAACGACATTTATTTGTAATTTATTCCATCAAACGGAATAACTGTAGTAAATTACGAAAAATGATTCCATCAAAAGATACATTGAAAGCAGAAGGACCTGGCGTCGGCGGACTGGAGCGCGCCTTTGCGATCATTCGCCTGCTCGCCCAAGCCAGTGCCGAAGGCGTGCGCGTGACCCAAATCGCCAAGTCGGTGGGACTGACCCAAGCCACGGTTCACCGCACGCTGCAGGCCTTGATCGCCCAAGACATAGTGGAGCAGGACGAGCGCAGCAAACACTATCGCCTGAGCATCGGGTTTTTCGTGCTGGCCGCCCGCGCCGGCAACCCGATGAACCTGCGCGAGCTGTGCCGCCCGACCCTGTTGCGCCTGTGCGCCAGCCTGGGTGACACCATTTTTTTGCTGGCGCGCAGCGGTTTCGACGCCGTCTGCCTGGACCGCAGCGAAGGGCCGTTTCCGATCCGCTCTTTCACTGGCGACATCGGCGGGCGCGTCGCTTTGGGCATTGGGCAAGGCAGCCTGGCGATACTGGCTTTTCTGCCCGAGGCCGAGCGCGAAGAAATCATCCGCTTCAACCTGCCGCGCGTGCGCGAATTGGGCGTGTTTGACGAGGTCTACCTGCGCACCGAGATCGAGCACGTGCGCGAGCTCGGCTACGCCGGGCGCAACACTGGTTTGCTCGAAGGCATGGCCGGTGTGGCCGTCCCGGTCTGTGACCACGAGGGGCGCGCCGTGGCTGCCTTGAGCGTGGGCACCATCGCCGCCCGCCTGAACCCCGAGCGCCTGCCCACGGTGGTGGCCTTGCTCAAGCGCGAGGCGCAGGCAATCAGCCCGAAAATCAATCCCTTCGACCCGACGCTGCGCCGGCCGGTGCAGAGTTTGGCGGCCTTGTCGCCCAATTGAGCGGGTCAGCAAATGGTGTTGGTTGCATGAAATCTGTGGCGCTATGTTTTTTATAGCTACCTACGCTTGATTGACGAGGGCTAGAGGTCGATTAAGCCCATAAAAGACGAAAGCCGCATATAGCGGCTTTCCATTTGGTGCATCTTTCAGCTTGTTAGCGTTCAGAGCGCATATCCCAATCGATAAGTGCTTGAACTTTAGCATACAACCGGTTACAAACAGGCCTTATAAAAAAGGGAGGTAAACATGCCGGCATTGCGCTACAGGCTTGCGCTTGATTTGGGTTCGACTTCACTTGGTTGGGCCATGATCCGGCTCAATGCAGAAAGTCAGCCGTGTGCTGTGATCAAGGCGGGGGTTCGCATCTTTTCTGATGGGCGCAACCCAAAAGACGGCTCATCACTGGCCGTGACCCGCCGCGATGCGCGATCCATGCGTCGTCGCCGTGACCGCCTGCTCAAACGTAAGGCGCGCATGATCCGCTCGCTCGTTGAGCACAATTTCTTTTCTTCTGAAGAAGTTCAACGCAAGGCATTGGTCACTTTGAATCCCTACACCTTGCGAGCAAAAGGACTCGATGCAGCCCTCACAGCGGCAGAATTTGGTCGGGCACTGTTTCACATCAACCAGCGCCGTGGTTTCAAGAGCAATCGCAAGACGGACAAAAAAGACAACGACAGCGGCGCGCTGAAAACCGCTATCAGCAAGCTACGCGAATCCCTCAAAACCGAGAACTGCCGCACGGTGGGAGAGTGGCTGCATAGACGAGATTTAGCTGATCTGACCGTCCGGGCGCGGTACCGCCAAAACAAAGTCATCAAGGACGATGGCAAAACGAAAATCTACAAGAGTTACGACCTGTACATTGACAGAGCCATGATCTCAGATGAGTTTGACGCGCTGTGGCACAAACAGGCCGAGTTCAATCCTGCGCTGTTCACCGAGGCAGCCCGCGCCGATCTGAAAGACGTGCTGTTGCATCAGCGCCCGCTCAAGCCTGTCAAGCCAGGACGCTGCACCTTCATGCCTGATGAAGAACGTGCACCCTTGGCTTTGCCCAGCACGCAACGCTTTCGCATGTACCAGGAAGTCAACAACCTGCGCATCTTGCGAGCAGGCCTAAAGGAAGAGGCACTCACACTGCAACAACGCGACGACCTGATCAAGGCCCTGGAGGCCAACAGCAAACGCACTTTCACGCAAATCAAGACGCTTCTCAAAACGGGTGGCGCGGTGCAGTTCAATTTTGAAGACCCGAAACGACAGGAACTCAAAGGCAATGTCACCAGCGCAATCCTGAGCCGGGCCGAACACTTTGGCGCTGCGTGGTTTACGTTCAATGAGGCGAAGCAGGACGAAATCGTGCTGCAACTCGTCGGGCAAGAAAACGAAGCAAAACTCGTGCGCTGGCTGCAAGAACAAACGGGTATTGACGAACGTCGGGCTGACGCTATCGCCAACGCAGGACTGCCCGAGGGCTATGGCAGCCTCTGCGCCAAGGCGCTGGCGCGCATTCTTCCCGAGCTCCGCAGTGACGTGCTGACCTACGACAAGGCGGTACTGGCAGCGGGCTTTGATCATCACAGCAACATCAGTGCAGCCGCGACAGGCGAAATTTTGATGGCACTGCCCTACTATGGCCAACCCTTGCAGCGCCATGTTGGCTTTGGCACCAACGACCCCAAAGACAACGATGAAAAGCGCTACGGCAAGATCGCCAATCCCACAGTCCATATCGGTCTGAACCAAATACGCCTGGTGGTCAATGCGCTGATCAAGCGATATGGGCACCCCAGCGAAGTCATCGTCGAGGTCGCACGGGAACTTAAACAAAGCAAAGACCAGCGCGACGACGAGAGTAAACGGCAGGCGGACAACCAGCGTAGAAATTTGCGTCTGCGTGCTGACATTGCAGGCACGCTTGCCATTAGCCCTGAGCGCGTCAGGACGGCGGATATTCAGAAGATGATTTTGTGGGAAGAGTTGAGCAGCAATATCGCAGACCGCCGTTGCCCCTACTCTGGCGTGCAAATCAGCGCGAACATGCTGCTGAGTGACCAGGTTGAAATCGAACACATCCTGCCATTTTCAGAAACACTGGACGACAGCCTGAATAACAAAACCGTCGCCTTGCGACAAGCCAACCGGGTCAAAGGCAACCGTACACCCTGGGACGCGTTTGGCACGCAACCCACGGCAGGATTCGAGTACGCGGGTATGCTGGCGCGCGCAGAGCTGATGCCAAAATCCAAACGCTATCGTTTTGGCGAAGATGCCATGAAACAATGGCTCAAGGAAGATGCCGGCTTTTTGCCTCGCGCACTCAACGACACCCGCCACATGAGCAAAGTGGCCCGTGAATACATGAGCTTGGTGTGCCCGCAAAACACCCGCGTCATTCCTGGACGCATGACAGCGATGCTGCGCGGCAAGTTTGGTTTGAATGATGTGCTGGGCGTAGACGGGCTCAAAAACCGCAACGACCACCGTCACCATGCAGTAGATGCCTGCGTCATTGCCGTCACTGACCAGGGCTTGCTGCAACGCTTCGCCCAAGCCAGCGCCAGCGCGCGGGAACAGCAACTCAACCGTTTGGTAGAAAACATGCCCTTGCCGTGGGACAACTACCGGGAGCATGTGCAACGCGCAATAAGCAACATCTGGGTCAGCCACAAGCCTGACCACAGCCATGAGGGAGCCATGCACAACGACACTGCCTATGGCCTTTTGGGCAATGGTCGGGTAAGCGTGCACAAAACTGTGGATGGTCAGCGTCAACGCATTGAAGACAATCTCAAGGTCATTGAGTTCACCAACACCAAAGCTGTGGCACGCCATGGTGTCTTGCCCAACGGGGAGCCGCGACCCTACAAAGGCTACAAAGGGGACAGCAATTACTGCATCGAAATTGTGCGCAACGAAAAGGGAAAGTGGGAAGGTGAGGTCATTTCCACTTTTGAGGCTTATCAATTGGTGCGAGAACATGGAGTGGCGCGGCTGCGGCATTCGACTTTGAGTGTGAGCGGGAGGCCCTTGGTGATGCGGTTGATTTTGGATGACTCTGTCCGTCTGGAAATCGACGGAACAATTCGCACGATGCGCGTCGCAACACTGAGCGGAAATGGACAGGTGTTCATGGCCGACACTCAAGAAGCCAACGTGGACTCGCGAAATCGAGATAAAAGTGAGCCGTTCACCTATATTTCAAAGATGGCTGGCTCCTTTCAGAAAATAAAGGCCCGTCGTATCACCATCTCCCCCATCGGCGAACTCTGCGACGGTGGGTTCAGGGAGTAACCATCATGATCGGTCGCATCGTTGAAGTGGCCGACGACCGGCGACATCTATTCATGTCGCGCGGATTCATGGTGGTACAAGACACCGACGGCGAGCGCAAAGAGCTGGGCCAAGTTCCGCTGGACGACATAGCCGCCGTTATCGCCAATGCTCACGGTCTAAGCTACACCAACAACCTGTTGGTGGCACTGGCCGAGCGCGGCGCGCCCTTTGTGCTGTGCGCCGCCAATCACAATGCCGTAGGCATGTTGTTGCCGATAGACGGCAACCACCATCAAGGCAAACGTTTTGATGCCCAACTGGAAGCCACTAAGCCAACCACTAAACGACTATGGGCCGAGGTAGTACGTGCCAAACTAGAGCAACAAGCTGCTGCGCTGGAGGCCATGGGAGGCCCCACTGCCCCACTCACGGCGTTGGTCAGCAAAGTGCGATCGGGCGACCCCGACAACCTGGAGGCCCAAGGCGCTAGGCGCTACTGGGGCTTGCTGTTTGGCGACAAGTTTCGGCGTGATCAAGACGCTGGCGGGCTCAATGCCATGCTCAACTATGGCTATACCGTATTGCGTGCCGCGACAGCCCGCGCCGTGATTGCGGCGGGACTGCATCCCACACTAGGCCTGCATCACAGCAACGACAGCAATCCAATGCGCCTGGTGGACGATTTGATGGAACCGTTTCGGCCCGTGATTGATCTGAAAATTTGGCAGCTACGCCGCAATGGCGAGGCTGAAATAACTTCTGATACAAAGCGTGCATTGGTTCGCACGCTTTATGACGACATGCAAACCGATGTGGGCGCAACACCTGTGATGGTGTGCGTGCAAAAGCTGGCGACGTCACTGGCGCAGGTGTATCTGGGTGAGCGCGAAAAACTAGATTTACCGCTACCAGGTTTACCCTTGGCGCTGGCGGCAGCGCTCAACGACGAATAGCCAAGTGAGCCAATCATGTTGTCAGGATACAGACTGATGTGGGTCGTCGTGATGTTTGACTTACCCGTGATCGAGAAGGTCGAACGAAAAGCGGCAACAGCTTTCCGTAATTCGCTTCTGGATATGGGCTTTGCAATGTCACAGTTTTCTGTCTACATGCGTTTTTGCACGAGTCAAACTCAAATTGACACCTATGGAAAACGTGTTGAAAATGCGTTACCAGAAGGCGGCAAAGTAAATATCCTTCAATTCACCGACAAACAGTACGAACGCATCATCTCGTTTCACGGAAAAGCCAAACAGCCCGCCAATAAAACGCCAGATCAGTTCGATCTTTTTTAGAATTCATCGTGATTTTCAAACCCCAGAAAGCAAAAAACCCCTTGACGAATCAAGGGGTTATCACAGACCTAGTCTAGTCGATTGGGATATGCGCTCTGACCGGAACCTTTGGTTTGGCGGCAGGAGCCACCAAACCAAAGGTCGCGCACAGCGCGATTGTTTATCAAGAAGGCGCACAGTTGCTACCACATTGATAGCTTAAAACGCCCTATTTTCTGTGTCTACAGGCCATTTTTAACATGGATTTAGCCCCCGCCCCGCTGCATATACAAATCAAACCGCTTCATAAACGCATAGCGCGGGGCCTCATCCTGCGTGGCGTCAACTCGCGATGGGCGTTATTTCCTGCGGGTGGGTGATAGCTGTCAGCCAGTGCTGGGTGACGACGTACTGCGTCTCGCCAACGAACGACCGGGGCGTCCCTGGGAGGCCATGGACAGCGGCGTGCTGGTTGACGACAATTACCTTGGCCGGTTAACGACAACTATGTTGGCCGGTTAGAGGCCTACACCGGGCGGGTCCGGGAGGCGGGGCTACCGTTGGTCCTTCGAACACACATCGAAGGTAGACGGCATGCCCGGCAAGAGA
>JAUSMR010000065.1 GCA_030645955.1 Gallionella sp.
AACTTTTTGTCCAGCGCGCCTAACGGCTCGTCGAGCAACAGGAGCTTGGGTCGCTTGGCCAGGCTGCGCGCCAGCGCGACCCGCTGCTGCTGTCCGCCTGAAAGCTGATGTGGTTTGCGCTTGGCATAGGGCCCCAACTGAACGAGATCGAGCATCTCGCCCACCCGTTGAGTGATCTCGGCTTTGGGCAAGCGTTCGCGCTTGAGGCCAAAAGCGATGTTCTCCCAAGTATCAAGATGGGGGAACAAGGCATACGACTGAAACATCATGTTGATCGGGCGATCGTAGGGCGGCAAGTTGGCCACATCTTGTCCACCGAGCAGAATGCGCCCCGACGTCGGCTTTTCAAACCCAGCCAACATGCGCAGCAAGGTCGACTTGCCACAGCCGGAACTGCCCAGCAAAGCGAAAATTTCGCCCTTGTCGATGGACAAGGACACCTCGTCTACGGCTACGGCCTCATCAAAACGTTTGACCAGCTTCTCCGTGACCAGATAAGCTTTTTTTTCACCCTTGTCTGTCATGTGTCCAATCTCGGTTTTCATGAATCAAAAACTAAAAAGGGCTGCTCGTACCACGTGTACAAACAGCCCTGGGATAAGTCAGAGGGGAAGCTTACTTGCCTTTTTTGAAGCTGTTGTACGCGTTTGCCATGGCTTCGCGGGCTTCATTGGTGAAACTGCTAGGGGGAATCATCTTCGCGAAGTAATCCGGGTCAACAAAGATGGTCTTGTTGCCGGCAATCTCAGGTTTGATCTGCGCAATAGCCGCCTTGTTGGCCGTGGGGTAGTTCATTTCGTTGGACATACGTGCGGCGTTCTCAGGCCGCAAGTAGAAGTCAATAAAGGCATGGGCGTTGTTGGGGTGCTTGGCGTCTCTGGTCATGGCCATGGTGTCAAAGAAGATCAGCGCGCCCGTGCTGGGCAACAGGGACTCGATGACATCCTTGGAACCATTGTCCCTGGCCCGGCCGGCGGCGATGTTGATGTCACCCGACCAACCAATGGCCACGCAGGCCTTGCCGCCGGCAATATCATCGATCATGGTCGCACTGAAAAGGCGCACGTCCTTGCGCACTTTGGCCAGCATGGCCGTCGCGGCCTTGTAGTCAGCTGGATCATTGGAATAGGCATCCTTGCCGATGTAATGCAGCGCCGCCGGGATGATCTCGGTGGGCGAATCCAGATAGGCAATACCACAGGCCTTCAGCTTGGCTGTGTACTTGGGATCAAACACCACATCCCAGGCGTTTTCAGGCATGGGCATGCTGCCCAGGGCTTTTGCCACCTTGGTCTGGTTGACGCCC
>JAUSMR010000087.1 GCA_030645955.1 Gallionella sp.
CCTGGCGCAAGAAAACTCCACCGTGGCGCGCCACCTTGAAAACGGGCTGCGCGAGATCGGTAAAAAGCTGGCCAATGACCAGAGCCTGCGCGACGCCATCAATCAGCACGTGCTTTCCGCTGCGGGGCATCTGGCCGCAGATCTGCGCGCCGGCATCACCGCCCATATCGCCGATACCGTGAAAGCCTGGGACGACCAGCAGCTGGTGCGGGAACTGGAACTCAGCGTGGGCCGGGACTTGCAGTACATCCGGATCAACGGGACCTTGGTGGGGGGTTTGATTGGGTTGTTGCTGCATGCGGTGGCGGTGGGGGCCTGGCTATGACGTACCCGATATACATCCAACCGGGGTTCATCATGGCCAAGACCAAACTTTTCAAGAACGGCAATTCTCAAGCCGTGCGCATTCCATCTGAACTTGCCTACTCTTCATGGGACATCGAGCTGGTCATTGAGCGTCAAGGCGATGAACTGCGGATTCGCCCGGCCCAGCGACGCATGGGTGATGTGTTGGGCAAGTTCGGCAGGTTCTCGCCCGACTTCATGGATCAAGGGCGTGGTCACAATGAAGAAGGCGAGCGCGAGGCACTATGAAACCGCCATCAACAACGAAGCAGACTTTGTGAACTACCCTGGAGTGGTCGTGGAAAATTGAGTTAGCAGCCACTGACCCGGCACACGAAAAAGCTCAATTCGCCAATCCAGGATCGCGCTTCGCTTCGTCCAGCGTGTGCACGGGCTCCAAGGCTGCCATTAAGGAGTCACGATGCACTTTTTGCAAGGTTAAGCAGATTCCAGAAGGCTCAGATCACAGCAGTTTCATCTTCTTGGCCGCCTCGCGCAACTCGCCCCGGAAGTCGGGGTGGGCAATGCTGATCAGCGCTTCGCAGCGCTGGTGCGCCGTCTTGCCGCGCAACTGGGCCACGCCGAACTCGGTCACCACGTAGTTGATGTCGTTTTTGCTGGTGGACTGGTGCGTGCCGGCGGACAGGCTGGGCACGATGCGC
>JAUSMR010000089.1 GCA_030645955.1 Gallionella sp.
CTGCGAGAAGGTGCCGGCGGTAGTGCCACCGCCCAGCGCCAGGTTGGGGTCGGTGAAGCGCGCGATCTGGCCGTCGTTAAAGGTCAGCGCGCCAGAGCCGGCGGAGGTGGTGGCCGTGTTTGCCACCGATAGCCACAGGCCACCTGACTCGAGCACTCCCATCCAGGCCTGTTGCTCTGCCTGACTCACAGCGATGCGTGTTTCGATGCTTCCTGCTTGATACTCCAGTTTCCAGTTTCCGCCCAATGCGGTGTTGCCGGTGAGGTCATCACTGGCTGCAACGTCAGCGCGGGTAAGCGAGGCCAGGTGTTGAACGAAGGCACCGCCTTGCGCACCTGCCGCTACGTCGCAGCCATAAAGCAGGATGTCGGCATCGCTGGTCAGGGCATCGCCCCACCGGGAAATCTCGGCGCTGCGGGCGTTGAGCTGGCTGCTGGCCAGCGTGGTAGACCCAAGTTGCAAATGGCCGTCGCTGCCGTGGGAGACAATATGGACGGCGGATAGGTCGGTGCGCCCTGCCAGGGCGGCGCTGATTTGTTCGATGCCGTCTTTGTTTGCATCCAGAATCACGATCTCGATGTTGCGTCCTTTGGTATCCAATCCGGCAACCAGACCGTTGATGTCCGGCACGCTGGCATCGATGATGACCAGTTCGTGTTGTTGCACTGTGACGTTGGTCTGGCTGGTTTGGTTTTGAATAAACTCGCCGCTGTCGTCCAACACGCGTTGTTCTGTAACCTGGCAGCCGGCGACAAGCGCCAGCCCGCTGGCTGCGAAATCGGCGGAATAGAGCAGGCGTGGTTCATACTCTTCAATTAACGGCACACAGGCGTGTGGCGCGGGCGATGATAGGGCACGCCACGCACCGGCCAGCGATTGTAGCCAGCAACGAACCGCCAGTTTGTTCTGGTGGTTTGTGGCTGGCTGGCCTGCGGGCCGTTTTGGCAATGCTGTCGCTTTCATTACCGTTCCTCGGTTACATCATGTTGCGCGCGGGTGTGCTTGCCTCGGGTGGTGTCGAGAGTTCCAAATCCATCCTGAAGGTGGCTGGATTCAAACTTGTGTCTGTGCCGGTTTTATTGGGGGGGAGTTTGCCCGGTCCGGTTTCCGCTGCGAAGTCGATTTTGCAGCGCAGCCCAGCGGGGATACTGGCGTCCGGGTTGGGCAATTCCAGACGCACGCGGAAGGTGCCGCTTGCCGCATCAAGAATCTTGTCCACCAGCGTGACTTTTGCGCTGACAGCGGCGGCGCCTGCCATGTTAGGCGTGACACTCGCCATCGAACCCTCCTTGACACTGCCAAACAGGGCGCTGGGCATGATCACTTCGACGCGTAACGGATCAACTTTGGCGACTCTTACCAGCGGGCGCTCCTCGACGCGCTCGCCGACCGAGATGTAGCGCTCGGCGATCACGCCATCAAACGGGCTGCGGATAGTCCGGTCTGCCAGGCGCGCCTCGGCTACACTGGCTTCATTAGCCCATATGTTTTGCTGCTCCAAAGCCTGGGCAAGTTTTTGCTGCGCCACCTTGGTTTCAGCCACGGTCTGATCCAATGCCTGATTGGAGATGAATTTCTTTTTGTGCAGATACCTGGCGCGGGTGAGGCGTTGCTTGGTAAAGGACAGGTTTGCGTTGGCGGCACGCACTTCGGCCTCCGCCGTGGCACGGCTATGGGCTGCAGTCAGTGACGCGCGATCCACTCCGTTGCGCAGTATGGCAATGATTTGCCCTTTGCTCACCGTGTCCCCCCTTTCCACCAGCATTGATTGGACTATCCCCACCACCGGGCTGCCGACTTCGGCCACCTGCTCGGGTTGGATCAGACAACCGATAGGCTGCTGGGTACCTCCCCAAACGATGGTTGGAGCACAGGCCAGGATGGCAGCAACTAACACGAGTGATGCTGATTTTTTCATGACTGGTTTTCCTTAATCTTCCGTGCCGCTGAACGAGAACCAGCGTGCCAGTTCCTTGTCGCGTTGCAACAACATCTTTCGCTCAAATTTCTGGTGCCGTTCTTCGGCCTGTTGACTCAGCCGCAACGCCACGTGCCCGAGCCAGTTCTGGTGCGGTATTGCGAACTGCATGAGCCAACGCACCAGGCGGGATTGCCAGCGCCCGGCAAGCAGGGGGCCATCCAGCGCGATGAAGCGCTCCGTGCTGCCGGAGTTTCCCTGTCGTGCACAACGCCCCATCAATTGCCGGTCAATGCGCCGCGCGGCATTCTGCTGGCAGGAGATTACATGCAAACCGCCAATCTGTTCCACCCCGGAATCCAATTCAATATCAGTGCCGCGCCCGGCCATGTTGGTGGCAACGGTGATGGCGCCGGTATTTCCTGCTGACGCAATCAACTGCGCTTCCCGCTGGTCCTGGCGTGCATTCAGCACAGTATGCGGCAATTCTGCGGCGCTCAGGTGGCGAGATATTGTTTCTGAATCTACAACTGAATCGGTTCCGATCAGCACCGGCCGTCCCTGTGCATGAAGCGCACGCACGCGGTTGACGGCAGCATGCCACATTTCCTGCTGGTTATCGAAGATGATTGCCTTCATGTCATTGCGCCGACTTGGCCGGCGCAATGGAACAGGCGTCACTCCCACGTTATAAACCCTAAGCAGCTCGCTGCGTACCTCCATCAGCGTGCCGCTCATGCCGCCCAGTCGTAAATAACGGGAAAAAAAGCGTTGGTAGGTGATCTGTGTGAGCGTAGTGGTATGCGCAGTTGGGGTGCATGCTTCCTTGATCTCGACAAGCTGGTGCAGACCGCGTGACCAGGCGCGGCCATCCGCGGTACGGCCGGTGTTTTCGTCGATGATCATTACCTTGTCGTCCTTGATCAGATAATCCCGGTCACGCTGCAACAAATGCCGAGCGGCCAGCGCAGTCTTGACTGCGTCTTCGCAATGGCGTGCTGTCAACCACTTTTCCGGCTGTTCGGCAGCCAGTTCTTGCAGTCTCGCGCGGCCTGATGCTGTCAACTGGACGTTACGTGCCGCTGGTTCCAGGTTGAAGTGCTGAATAGGCAATAGGCGTGCCGACAATTCCCAGGCCTGCTGGTAGTCGGTCTGCTCCATGCCTGCGAGGGCGGCGCGCGACAACACCAGTGGCACACGTGCTTCGTCGATGAGAATGCTGTCCGCCTCGTCGATAATGGCCATGCAAAGACCGCGCAATAGCGTCCCTGCATTGCCCTGGGTGGACAGACTGGCTGCGCGCTGTTCGAGTAGACTGCGGCGGGGTCTGGCCAGTCCGTCGCGCAGATAATCGAAAACCAGTTCCTTGGCTGTGCAGTAAGTAATATCGCAAGCGTAGGCGGTTTTGCGCGCCGCCACATCCATCTGCGGTAATACGGTGCCCACGCTGAGCCCCAATGCATGGTAGAGCGGCAGCAATATCTGCGCATCCCGCTCGACCAGATAGTCGTTGGAGGTGATGACATGCACCGGAACGCCGGCGAGGGCGGCAGTGGCGACAGCAATTGCCGCTGCCAGCGTCTTGCCTTCGCCGGTCGCCATTTCAGCAAGCTGGTTGTCGAGCATGATCCGTGCTGCGATCAGTTGGGTGTCGTAGGGTGTCACGCCCAATTCCCGCGAAGATACGATGAATGCGATAGCAAATGCATCAACCAGCAGCGCGTCGATAAAGCCGTCGCGACCGAGGCGCGCACGCAGGTCATGTATCCGTAACTGAAATGATTGCTGCGATTCGGCAGCGAATATCTCTTGTCTTGATCGGATCCGGGCGACGAAATGCTGATGGCGTGTTAGGCGCCGTCCGTGCCAGTTGTCGAGCAAGTTCAACAGTAACGCAACAGGCAGGGATACGCCGTTACCGTCCCGCTTTTCCGGATAATCGCCCAGCACGATGCCCGGCACGGGTAGCTTGGCGGTCGTCATATGCGCTGCGCCCCGTCGAGATGCTGCAGAAACAGCTGATTCAGCCGGTAAGCCCACTGAAATGCCAGTGGCTCCATGCCGATACTGAAACGCACCTGGGCGCGCCCGCCGATGTGCTCTATGCGGTTGTTGTGTAACGCTACATCAAACAGGAAAACCGGTTCCAGGGTATGCAGGTGTTCCGCGTCAGCCGGGTCGGTGACCAGCACTCCGCCGTTCTGGTCTGCCAGGGCAGCGCTGGGGAGCAGGTTGGTAGCCGCTGGAACTGTGCGGCGTATCTGTCCGGATAGCGGTTCTGTGGGGCGTTCTTCCAGGCGTATTTCGGTCGAGCGAACCTGCTGGAGTATCTGGGGGGCATCCTGGTGCGCCACCACGGCACGCACGATAAATTCGCCGGACCCCAGCACGTAACCAAGAAGCTGTCCCTTTTTCAGCCATGTGCCCAGCACATCATCCTGTCGCGCCATCACCATTTTTCCGGCTATTTGGCTGCGAATCTCCAGTTGCGCGACCCGCACATCGAGCTGTGTTGCCTCGGCTTCGGCGCGACTGATGGCCTCGGCCAGATTGACTGCACGCAATCGGTCTGCTGACAGCGCGAAGTACTGCTGCGCTCGCAGCCCCATCAGGCGGCTTTGCGCAACGGCCAGGCTGGTGACAAGGTCAGGGTCGTCGAGAACCGCAAGCACTTGCCCCGGCACCACCCTGTCACCGTCTTTCACCTTTATCGCAGCGACAAAGCCATCGGTCCCGGCCCTTACTTGCGCATCGTCGGGAAGCGATACCACGGCTGGCGCCATGGTGCCGTAGGGCAAGGGTACCAGGGTGACGAACAGGATAACTGCTGCCATCAGACCGCCGAACACCAGCTTGGCCCGCTGCCGCGCACGTCCTTGCATGAGATTTGCGGTTTCCTGCGCCATGGATTTGATAGGTTGCACCAGCATCGAGATGATCACTGCGATGATGATGATCAAACCGAGCAGAGCGTATTTCGCCCCCGCCCAGAGTGCGATCAGCACGCCGATATAAAAGCGATACGACCATGCCAGGGGGGCATACAGTGCCATCCATTTGCGTTCGCCGGCGGCGAGCGGTAATGCAGGGGTGTCGCGATGGAACAAGCGCCGTTGCAGCAGGTTATGCCACCAGGATTTGCTGCGCGCATCCAGATTGGGCAAGTCGAGCAGGTCGCAAAACAGGTGATAGCCGTCAAAGCGTAACAGTGGATTGCCATTGAACACCAGTGTCGATACGCTGGTGATCAGCATGACTACGAACGCGGTGTCCTGCACCAGTCCGGGTTGTACGTTCAGCCAGAGATACAGCGCCAGCGCAGCCAGAAACAATTCGACCATAATGCCGATACCGCTGACCAGCGCGCGCTGTGAACGGCGCGGGAAGCCGGTTGCGGCAGAGGCATCCACGTAGGGGACCGGCACCAGCACGAAGGCGGTAAAACCGACATCATGCACTTGCCCGCCCCAGCGCCTGACAGCAAGGGCATGACCGAGTTCGTGGATGAGTTTGATGAATGGGTAGGCCAGCCAGGCGATCAGCAGATAGCGTGGGGTCTGCACATGGGCCGTCGCAAACGCGCGCAGTTCCACCCAATGCTCGGCTGCAATCAGCAGCGCCGGAATCACCACCATCAACCAAAGTGCGAAGCTGGCAGGGCGGAACAGAGTGGGCAGCCAAGAGTCGAATAAAGCGAGCCAGCGGGATGGGTCGAACAAACGAACGCGTATCGCCAGGGGATTGAGCTCCATCCAGCGCTTGCGGCGCGTCTGTTGCTTATGCTGGCGGAACAGGGCCTCGATGTTAGGAGTCAGCTGGCATTGCAGCAGTTCGGCATTATTGAGCTGGCCGAGCACGCGAATCGCGTCGTCCTGCGTCAGTGCTTCGTCGCCATATGAATGAACCAGTTCGTTCCAGACTTCGGCTACCGTATAGTCGCCGTTTAACCGCCCGATGAACAAGTAGGCCGACTGATTCAGGCGATGGTGCCGGCCGCTGCCAGTGTCGACCAGTTGATACCAGATCTGATGCCGGAAGCGCTGGCGTTTGACACGAACCTGGGGACGCAGATGGGGGCGCAGATGCGCCACCCGATACCAGTTTTCGCTTAACAATGGACCGCTCATGCACAACCCGTCCAAGTCCACAGGCTATGCCGCAGCCAAATCAGAAAGCGCTGGCTGGACATAGCACACCGCTATTGAGAATAGAACCTTTAGCATATTTCATTGCGTGCCTCTTGGTTTGATCTGATACGGATAATATCGTGTCAAATCAGATATTTCTACCTCCAACTGACCGGAGGGGCGGTAATCCGGATAAACGGCAATAGTGTGGCGGACAAGCGTGGTAGCGCGCTTGCAGGCCACTTACATCTAATCACTATAAGGTTTGATAAGCATGATTTTGCTGAAATCCAGGCGGGATCAGGATGAACTCATTGCCTGCCGCACTATGTCCACTGATAAGACGTGCAGGCTAAATATCGCATACCACCCTTTACAGAGGTGATCGCTGGATAGCGCCCTCCGCAGAGACTACTGACTCCCATGGGGGAAGGCTGTTCAAGCTCAACCCGTCCAGGCCCACAGGGTAAGGCTCAGCCAAACCAGAAAGCGGTGACTGAGCGCCCACGCAAGAGTATGCTTGCCGGCATCGATTTTGGCCACGCCCTGCAAGCCGGGTCGAAGTTCTGGAGTGTTTACATCCAGCTTTCCTTCCAGCTCGAAGAAATGCCGGCCAACCCGCGTCACCGCCACCGGTGCGACGCGTTCCGTGCGAAAGGACAGGGCTTCGCCGGGCAGCGCAGCGAGCGATATGCGCCCCCTTGCGCCGGGTTTGATATCGGCAACATCGCGTTCGTCCACTTCCACAATCAGGCGGTAACGGTCTCGCGGTGCAATCACCATCACGACATCGCCGCGTTGTATCGGTGCGCCCAGGGATTGGCTCAGGTCGCCACTGATTACGATGCCATTAAACGGCGCCTTGATACGGGTACGTTCAATCTGACTCTCCACCAGTTCCAGTTGGGCTTGCGACTCGGCCACTTTTGCCTGGTAGACTATGAGCTGCGAACGGTCGTTCTGCGCCAATGCTGCGCCATAGGTGTTTTCATGCTGGGCCAGCTCGCTTTCCCACTTGCGCTGCTCAAGCAGAAGATCCTGCGTTGCCAGCTCTGCCAGAACCTGACCTTCCGTTACGCTGTCGCCAGGGCGCACCGACACCTGCTGGATAAAACCGTCAACCGGTGCCACGAGTGCGCGCTGGATCGCACCTTCCAGCCGGGCCGGTGCACTTACGTGATAAGGCATGGGGATCAACAGCAGAATGATCCCGGCCAGAACGCCGCCGCCGACCATGAGCTTGAGCTGATGTTCGCCCGGCCCGGTCAGGCGCGCCCTGATCTTGCGCAGCATTTCCCATGCCTGCTTGCGCCAGGGACGCTGACTGTCCCGTTTCAGCGCCAAAAGAGATCCCACCAGCGCCACCACTTGTTCAAGCTGGGCTATCTGTTGTGCGCTGAACGGGTCGTTGCTATCTCGTTCGGCGGTCACCGCGCCCACAATCGCGCCAAGATTGGCAATCGGCACTGTGCACACGGATCCGCTATTGCGCTGCACCAGTTCGGCGTGGGCCAGAGTAATGCGTGGATGGCCGGATGCGGTGTGCGGGAAGGAGAGAGTGGCGGATTGGTCGATCGCCTCTTCCATGGCCGCCGCCAGATTTCGATTGATTTCTTGCCGAACGTCCAGTGCGGCCCCGTGGGAAATCGCTATCAGCGTAACTTGCTCGTCCTCCATGAAGCCCACGCAAATGCGCTCAAAACCCAATAATTGCGCTGTGAGGGTGGCAAAGGTTGCTGCCGCTTCATCAAAATGCTGGCTGGAGAGGATGGCGGCCTGAAGTTGCAGTATCGAGCCCGCATTCAGTGTGATGCCGGGTGCAACGGCAAGATTAATTATCGAACTCAAAGCACTGATCTCGCGCTGGTACGATGCCGTTTATTTAAAAGGTCGTGCTCCATTTTAAATTTCGCAACTCCCATTTTATCTTAGCTAGTTCCAGTTCAATCTCAGTCAGCGAGCGAGGAGGCCTTGAATCTGATCACCGATGAGAGCAACCGGACTAACGCCAGCCTGGAGATGTTGTTCAGGGAAAAAGCAGAGTCCCTTCAAAGCTCCTTCAAAAGAAAATGGGTTAGACCATTTCTGACCTAACCCGTTGAATTTATGGTGCGCCCGGAGCGATTCGAACGCCCGACCCCTTGGTTCGTAGCCAAGTACTCTATCCATCTGAGCTACGGGCGCGAGTAACTGTTTTGACTTTGTGTAACGTTTAATTAGAACCTTGGCGGAGAGGGAGGGATTCGAACCCTCGATACAAGTTTAAGCTCGTATGCGCCCTTAGCAGGGGCGTGCCTTCGACCTCTCGGCCACCTCTCCGAAGGCCGCGCATCATAATGTAGTCGACCCGAAAGGTCAAACGATTATGCGTCTTCCTGATCGAGATCGAACGCCTTGTGCAACACCCGCACGGCCAGTTCCAGATATTTCTCGTCGATGACTACGGAAATCTTGATTTCGGAGGTGGAGATCATCTGGATATTGATACCCTCTTCCGCCAGGGTGCGGAACATCTTGCTGGCGATACCGACGTGCGAGCGCATCCCGACGCCGACCACCGAAACCTTGGCGGCCTTATTGTCGCCAACCACATCGCGTGCGCCGATATGCGGTTGCACCTTGCTCTTCAGAATATCCATCGCCTTGGCAAATTCATTGCGATGGACGGTAAAGGAGAAGTCGGTTGAGCCATCCACGCCGACATTTTGAATGATCATGTCCACGTCAATGTTGGCATCGCTGACCGGCCCTAAAATTTGATAGGCAATGCCGGGCTTGTCGGGCACGCCCAGCACGGTGATCTTGGCTTCATCGCGGTTGAATGCGATCCCGGAAATAATGGCTTGTTCCATTTTGTCGTTATCCTCAAAAGTAATCAGTGTGCCTTCGCCATCTTCTTCAAAGCTGGACAGCACGCGCAGCTTAACCTTGTATTTTCCGGCGAATTCCACCGAGCGAATTTGCAATACCTTGGAGCCGAGACTGGCCATTTCCAGCATTTCCTCGAAGGTAATGCTTTTCAGGCGGCGCGCTTCGGGCACCACGCGCGGGTCGGTGGTGTATACGCCGTCCACATCGGTATATATCTGGCATTCGTCGGCGCGCAGCGCCGCTGCAATCGCCACGCCGGTGGTATCGGAACCGCCGCGCCCCAGCGTGGTGATGTTGCCATCTTCGTCCATGCCCTGAAATCCGGCCACGACTACCACACAGTCGTTGGCCAGATCGGTGCGGATGTTTTGCTCGTCGATACTGACGATGCGTGCCTTGGTGAAGGCGCTATCGGTAAGAATCCTGACCTGCCCGCCGGTGTAGCTCTTCGCGTTCAGCCCGATATCCTTGAGCGCCATCGCCAGCAAGCCGATGGTAACCTGCTCGCCGGTGGAGATGACCACATCCAACTCGCGCGGATCGGGGTGCTTCTGGATTTCATGGGCCAGCGCGACGAGGCGGTTGGTTTCGCCGCTCATCGCGGAAACCACCACCACGACCTGATGCCCCTGTGCCTTGAATTTCGCAACGCGACGCGCCACGTTCTTGATGCGCTCCGGACTGCCTACTGATGTACCGCCGTACTTCTGAACTATCAATGCCACGATTTTTCTATGCCTGACTTAAAAAGTGAACGCGATTCTAGCGCAACTGACCAAAAAAAACGAGGCGAGAAAAGCACTGTTAGCCCCAAGTAGTAGCGTAGGATGCGGTGAGGCACGAACCACATCGATCGCGAACGATGCGGTTATCACCGCATCCTACCGGACTTGATTGGCTACCCGCTACAAGCTACCCGCTACCCGCTATACTATCACCATGCCAGAAATCACTCCGCGCAGCATTCCCGCTTCAGCCGTGCAGCACTTGCTCGATAACGGTTATGCGTCAGCCTTGGCAAGGATTTTTGCGGCGCGCGGTATCACCGACAGCAAGCAACTGGACACTTCGCTTACCGGGCTGTTGCCGTTCGACAGCCTGAAAAATGCGCGGGAAATGGCGCGTTTGCTGGCCGACGCAATCGCCGCAAGGAAAAAACTCCTGGTCATCGCCGACTACGATGCCGATGGCGCGACCGCCTGCGCGGTGGCTGTGCGCGGGTTGCGTTGCTTCGGCGCGCAAGTCGATTTCATCGTGCCGAACCGCTTTGAATACGGCTATGGACTGACGCCAGAAATCGTGCAACTCGCCGCAGAGCGTAAACCGGATATCTTGCTGACGGTGGATAACGGCATCGCCAGCGTCGATGGCGTTGCCGAAGCCAATCGCCTCGGTATGCAGGTATTCATCACCGACCATCACCTGCCAGGCGATACGTTGCCGGATGCGGCCTGCATCGTCAATCCCAACCAGCCCGGCTGCATATTTCCCAGCAAGCATCTGGCCGGCGTCGGCGTAATGTTTTACGTACTGCTGGCGTTGCGTGCCGAATTACGCGCACGGGATGCATTCGCCGATCAACCCGAACCCAAGCTCGCCGAACTGCTCGACCTGGTCGCACTGGGCACAGTCGCCGATGTGGTGAAGCTGGATCAGAACAACCGCATTCTTGTTCAGCAAGGCCTGCAACGCATACGCGCCGGGCGCGCCTGCGCGGGCATCAACGCGCTGATGCAAGTGGCGGGAAAAAACCCGGCCGCTTCGCCCTTCGCTACCTCAGGAGGCTCAGGACAGGCGCGTATATCGAGCCAGGATTTGGGCTTCACCGTCGGGCCACGCCTGAATGCGGCAGGCAGGCTGGACGACATGAGCCTGGGCATCGAGTGCCTGCTGACCGACGACGCCGCAACCGCGCTACGGATCGCCGCAAAACTGGACGCCCTCAACCGCGAGCGGCGCAGCATCGAAGCGGGCATGCAGGACAGCGCGCTGGCGGCGCTGGAGCAAATCGACGCTAGCGATAACTTCAGTCTCACGCTGTTCGACGATACCTGGCACCAAGGTGTGATCGGCATCCTCGCCTCGCGCCTCAAGGATAAATTTCATCGCCCAACCATCGCTTTTGCCCGCTCTTTGAACGGCGAAATAAAAGGTTCTGGACGTTCTATCGCAGGGCTGCATTTACGCGACGCGCTGGATATTGTCAGCAAACGCCATCCGGCGCTGATCAAAAAATTCGGCGGTCATGCGGCTGCGGCGGGGCTCAGCATCGCCGAAGCGGACTTTGAAAATTTTGTTTCTGCCTTCGAACAAGTTTGCGGCGAACTGCTCAGCGCAAACGACCTGGCGCAACGCATCGAAACCGACGGCGCGCTGGAGCATGCCGGGATGAATCTGGACATGGCGCACTTGCTGGATGAACAAGTGTGGGGCCAGGGCTTCCCTGCCCCGCAGTTCAATGATAACTTCGTCGTACAAAACCAGCGTGTGGTCGGCGAAAAGCATCTCAAGTTGCGCCTTAACGCGAAAGGCAAGATCATCGAGGCGATACTGTTCGGGCACAACGAACCGCTGCCCGAACAAATACATGCCGTGTACAGTCTGAGCGTCAATGAATACAATGGCACGCAGAGTTTGCAGCTCATCATTCGGCATTGGCGGGGGAGAGAGGATTGAGGAGCGAGGATTGAGGATTGAGGAAAACCCACTGCCCTGCTTTTAACTCAATCCCCAATCCTCGATCCTGCTTCACCGCATCGCACAAAAAGGTAAAGAGATGGAAACCGTTTTTTTGCAAGGCAACAACCTTGAATCTCTGCCGCAATTCCTCACCAGCCTCGCCATCGGCCTGCTGATCGGGCTGGAACGCGAGCGCAACCCGTCGGCCAAGGCCGGGTTGCGCACTTTCGCGCTGGTCGCCTTGTTCGGCACTATGTCTGCCCTGCTCTCCACGAAACTCGGCTCGCCCTGGCTGCTGATCGCCGGCCTGCTTGCCGTGGCCGGCACGATCATCGCCGCCTACCTCAACAAACCCAGTGAACCACCTCGCCCTTCGCTACCTCAGGAGGCTCAGGACAGGGAAAACGATCCCGGCACCACTACCGTCATCGCCTTGCTGCTATGTTACGGGCTGGGCGCGATGATCTGGTATGGCCTCGCCAAACTGACCGTAATGCTGGCGATAGGCGTTACCGCCCTGCTCTATTTCAAGCCCGAACTGCGCGGAATATCACAGCGGCTCACGCGCCGCGACCTGGTCGCCGTGCTGCAATTTTCCGTGCTGACTTTTATCGTATTGCCGATTCTGCCGGATCAGAATTACGGCCCCTACGACGCCTTCAATCCGCATCAGGCCTGGCTGATGGTGGTGCTGATCTCCGGCCTCAGCCTGGCCGGCTACGCCGCGCTGCACGTAGTGGGAACCCGCTATGGCGCGCCGCTGCTGGGTTTCTTCGGCGGCCTCGTTTCCAGCACCGCAACCACGATGATTTATGCGAAACACGGCAAGAGCAACCAGGCCATGCTGAACCTTGCCGCATCGGTAATCGTAATTGCCAGTATGGTGGTATTGCTGCGCCTGCTGGTGGTCAGCGCCGTGGTCGCCTATGGTGCGCTGCCCAGCCTGCTGCCGGTACTGGCAGGCGGCCTGGTGTTTGGTTTGATGGTCGCTTTGTACAACTGGCGCAACAAGATGAGCGAGTCAACCGAACTCTACATCCCGGAAACCTCCAACCCGGCCGAACTGCATACCGCGATTGGTTTTGGCCTGCTGTATGTCATCGTGCTGCTGGGTGCGGCATGGATGGAGGATATCGCCGGCAGCCAGGGCTTGTATGTCGTGGCATTGGCATCGGGACTGACTGATGTGGATGCGATCACCCTGTCCAGCCTGCGCCTGTTCAATCTCGGCCAATTGAGCGAACAGCAAACTGTCACGGCGATTACGCTCGCCTTCCTTGCCAATCTCGCGTTCAAGTTTGGCATGGTCATTTTCATCGGCGGTTGGACACTCGCCAGGCAGGTCGCCATCGGCTTCGGCGCAATCGCCTGCGGGGTATTGCTGGGACTGCTTGCGCTATAACTCAAGAGAGCCTCAGGGAATTGCATGCTCACGCCTTGCCGCGCGAATGCGGGGCTTACTTGGCTCAGCACGAACGGCCTTAAGGAATTCGACTCCGGTACTGGCGCCTGTCGTACTGGCGCCTGTCTGCTCCTTACGGCAAAAATTATTCCGGTTGACAAAAGAACGTTCGTTCTTTACAGTTCACAGCACGTTCGTTCTGTATCAATCTTGCCATGACTGACCAAAATTCTCCCCCCGGCTTCAATTCCAAAGACGCCGAGTATCTTGCCAAACTGCAGGACTATTACGCCGACTGGAAAAGCATTCCCTCTTACGCCAAGCTATGCGAGGTGTTCGGCATTGCTTCCAAGTCCTGGGTCAAAGCCATTCTGACCCGCTTGAGCGAGGCTGGCTTCATCGAGCGCACCCCGGACGGGGTTTGGGTGCCGGCCCGCCAATTTTACGCCCGCCCACTGGCGGAGTCTTCAGTCCAGGCAGGAATGCCGGTTTCCGTAACCGCCACCCAGGGCGAATTCTTCCTCATCGATGAGATGCTGGTCGATACGCCGTCCAAAACCACACTGATCCCGGTCAGGGGCGATTCGATGATCGATGCGGGTATCCATGATGGTGATGTCGCCGTGGTGGAAAAGCGCAACCTTGCCAATGTGGGCGATATCGTGGTGGCCATCGTGGACAACGAGTTCACGCTGAAGACCCTGGATAAAGAGCACGGTCATTTCATCCTGCGGCCCGCCAATCAGGCCTACCCGGTTATCCGTCCGCAAAGCACGCTGGAGATCTTCGGCGTGCTGATCGGCCTGGTCCGCAAGTACCGGAAGTAGCCGGGATGCAAACCGCCATTCATCCCGGATGTGCAGGCCGGCAAGTGCCGCGTGCCGCGCACGGCCTGCTGTCGCTGACCTATCCCAACAAGGAACTGTTTCACCGGCAGTGCGCCCTGCTGCGCGGCGCCGTACCTGCGGGTTTCCCCTCCCCTGCAGATGATTATGTGGAGCAGCGCATCAGCCTCGACGAGCATTTGGTCCGGCATCCCGAGAGCACTTTTTTCATGCGCGTGGCGGGTGAATCGATGCGCGGACTCGGGATTTTCGACGGCGACCTGCTGGTGGTGGATCGCGCCCTGCCTGCCGCGCACGGCCGCGTGGTGATCGCGGTGCTGGATGGCGAATTCACCGTGAAGCAATTGCTGCACACGGCGGAGGGGCAGGTATTGCGCGCCGCACATCCTGATTATCCCGACCTGTATATCAAGCCGGAACAGGATTTTTCGGTCTGGGGGGTAGTGCGCTGGAACATCCACAAAATCTAATTCCAATGCTCGCGCGAAGGCGCAAAGAACGCCAGGAAAGAAAAGTCTCAATTGCGAAAGATTCTTTTCAATGCCCGCCTGACGGGTACGCAAGGCAAATCCAGCTTTTCGATCTTCTTCGCGTTCTTTGCGCCTTCGCGCGAGGCTGATTTTTTATGGGAATTTTACCGCGCCAGATGACATGGGATTGGAGCAATTCATGCAACGCGCCATCGCGCTGATAGACTGCAACAACTTCTACGTCTCCTGTGAGCGGCTGTTTCAGCCAAAGCTGGAAGGCAAGCCGGTGGTGGTGCTCTCCAATAACGATGGCTGCGTGGTGTCGCGTTCGCAGGAAGCCAAAGACCTCGGTATCAAGATGGGTGCACCGTGGTTCCAGTTGAAAGACCTTGCCAGACGTCACGGCATCATCGCCCTATCCTCCAACTACACGCTGTATGCCGACCTCTCCAACCGGGTGATGCGGCTGTTGTCGCAGTGGAGCCCCGACCAGGAAATCTATTCGATCGATGAGTCCTTTCTGGACCTGACCGGCATGTCCGATCTGATCCGGTATGCGCAAACGATGCGCAGCACTATCAAGCAATGCGTGGGCATTCCAGTGTGTGTGGGCATCGCATCGAGCAAGACGCTGGCGAAGCTCGCCAACCATATCGCCAAGAAGCAGCAGCGCTATGACAGCGTGTGCGACTTCAATGCGATGTCAGCCCCGGAACTGGATGCGCTGCTCGCGCAAATCGAGGCCGGCGAGGTGTGGGGCGTGGGCAGGCGCAGCACCAGCCGCTTGCAGCAGATGGGCATCAACTCGGTGCTGGAGTTGAAACGGGCGCCCGCCAAGCGCATCCGCGCCGAGTTCGGCGTGGTGCTGGAGCGCACCGTCGCGGAGCTGAATGGCGAAGCCTGCCTGGAACTGGACGATGTCACCCCGCCCCGCCAGCAGATCATTTGCTCGCGTTCGTTCGGCGTGCCGGTTTCGCTGCTGCCGGACCTGGAGCAGGCAGTCATCGCCTATACCTCCCGCGCCGCCGAGAAGCTGCGCAGCCAGCACTCTCTCGCGGGCGGCATCCAGGTTTATATCCGCACCAATCCGCACAAGGCCAATTCTCATAAGGAATGCGAACCGCAATACCAGCAAGCCAGGCTGCTGCCCCTGTTCGAGCACACCAATGACACGCGCCTGCTGTGCCGTGCCGCCCTGAGCGGGCTGCGGCACATCTACCGCAGCGGCTATGCCTATCAGAAAGCGGGCGTGATGCTCACCGAAATCATCCCCGCCGCCGCCAGGCCGCGCACGCTGTTCGACGATGTCGCGGCACAACAAAAATCCGCGTCGCTGATGGCCACTCTCGACCGGATCAACCGCCGCATGGGCAGCGGAACGGTGCAACTGCTCGGCGAAGGAGTCAGGAAAAGCTGGTCGATGCGGCGCGGAAATATGTCGCAACGCTACACCACGGAATGGGACGAACTGGCGGTGGTGCGATGAAGCATTCGGATTGCCGGTACATTAGCCTGTCATTGCGAGGAGCGTAGCGACGCGGCAATCCAGGTGATTAATAATTTCCGCGTAGTTTTGCAGGGAGACATAGATAGGCCTGGATGGAACGCAGTGGAATCCGGGTTTGCAGTCATATAACCCCGGACGCGCTTCGCTTCTCCGGGCTACAAATAGTGTGGCAGGACGGAGAAAGTGCGAAGCACCTATCCACCCTATAAAACTGGTTCAGCAATTCATTAGATCACCACTACACCTGACCCGCCGCTCTTCATTGTGCCGATCACGGCAACCTCCCCGAAGCCAGCGCGACGGAAACATGACAACACTTCATCAACGGTATCCGCTGCGACGGCTGCCAGCAATCCGCCGCTGGTTTGCGCATCGGCCAGCAGGCGGCGCTGCCAGTTTTCCAGATGCGCTGCAAAATTCACTTCATGCCCATAGCTCGCCAGATTGCGGTCTATCGCGCCGGGGCCGTAGCCTTGTTGCACTAACGGCAAGGCCTCGGACAAAATCGGCACCTGATCAAACCGTAGCTCGGCAGCCAGTCCCGAGCCTCGACACATTTCCAGCAGGTGCCCGAGCAGCCCGAAGCCGGTCACGTCGGTCAGCGCGTGCACACCTTTCAGGCCGGACAGCGTGCTGCCCACCGTGTTGAGTTGGGTAGTGCTGGCAATCAGTTGCGCATAACCATCGGCAGACAGCGCGCCCTTCTTCATCGCCTGCGACAACACGCCGATACCCAGACCCTTGCCGAGTATCAGCACATCACCCGCCCGCGCGTCGCTGTTTTTCTTGAGCCGGTCGGGATGCACGATGCCGATTGCCACCAGCCCGTAGATTGGTTCGGTCGAATTGATGGAATGCCCGCCCGCCAGCGGAATTCCCGCCGCCAGACACACCGACTCTCCACCTTGCAGAATGGCGCGTATGGTCTCGACCGGCAGCTTGTTGATCGGCATGCCGACGATTGCCAGCGCCATGATCGGCGTGCCGCCCATCGCATACACATCGGACAGCGCGTTGGTGGCGGCGATGCGGCCGAAGTCAAACGGGTCATCGACTATCGGCATGAAAAAATCGGTGGTCGCGATGATGGCCTGCTGGTCGTTGAGGCGATACACCGCCGCGTCATCGCTGGTCTCCGTGCCAACCAGCAGGTTGGCATACGGCAGTTTTCCTTTTACCTCACCCAGAATCTGTTGCAGCATCGCCGGAGCAATTTTGCAGCCGCAACCGCTACCGTGCGACAATTGAGTTAACTTTACTTCGGACACATCTTCTCCTCTTTCAACAATGCTCTTCAGAACCGCAAACCTATCACAGCTCGGCGAATTTGACGAAATTATCGACGTGCGCACCCCGGCGGAATTCGCCGAGGATCACATTCCCGGCGCAATCAATTGTCCGGTGCTGTCCGATGAGGAACGCATCGCCGTCGGCACATTGTACAAGCAAGTGTCGCCGTTCGAGGCGCGCAAGGCAGGCGCGGCACTGGTTGCCAGAAATATCGCGCACCATCTGCAAACGCGCTTTCACGACCGTCCCAAATCATGGCGCCCGCTGATCTACTGCTGGCGCGGCGGACAGCGCAGCGGCGCGATGTGCATCATCCTCGCACAGGTGGGATGGGCGGCGCATAAACTGGAAGGCGGTTACAAAACTTACCGGCGCGATGTGTTGGAAAAACTTGAGACACTGCCGCGAAATTTCACATTTCGCGTGATCTGCGGCCCGACCGGCTCGGGTAAAAGCCGCCTGCTCGCCGCCCTGGCGGACGGCGGAAAGCCCGGCAACGGACAACAAGTCCTCGATCTGGAAATACTGGCCCGGCATCGCGGCTCGGTATTGGGCAATCTGCCGGAGCAAACACAACCCTCGCAGAAATGGTTCGACAGCGAACTGCTGCAAACTTTGCAGAAACTCGATCCGGCACGGCCGGTGTTTGTGGAAGCGGAGAGCAACAAGATCGGCCTCATCACGCTGCCCCCTGCCCTCATCACCGCGATGCACGCGAGCGAATGCCTGCTGCTGGAAACGCCGCTGGCCACACGCGTCGCCGGACTGCTGGAAGACTACCGCCATTACCTCGACAACCCGGAAATATTGATCGCTCGCCTGCAATCACTGCACCGCTTTCACGGGACGAAACAACTGGAACACTGGGGTTCGCTGATTCAAGCCGGAGACTTCGCCGCCATGGTTGCCGAACTGCTCACACTGCACTACGACCCGAGCTACTTCCGCGCAACATCGCAGCACTTTGCGCAACTCGACAAAGCACGGCATGTCCCACTGGTCAGCCTATCACAGCAGGCGCTGAAAGAAATTGCAGCGGAACTTTAATAAACACCGTTAATCCGTAGGGCGGGTTAACCAGCGGCTTGCCTGCGTTTTTTGCAGGCTTAGCCGAATGGCTATGCAAAGCCAACCCGCCATGGTTGTACGGCATCCGGTGGGTTACGGCGGGTGTGACCCGCCCTACACAGGGTCGAACACCCACGCATCCATCGCCAGTATTCCGTAGGTCATCACGCGATTGATATGCACTGCGCTGTCAATTTTATCCGCCGCGCCGAGCGCCGCGAACAACGGCAACAAATGTTCGTCAGTGGGGTGATTCTGTACGGCGTGTGGCGCACGGGTGCGATATGCGCTGAGCGCTTCCAGATCGCCAGCCTTGATTTTTGCCGCTATCCAATCGCAAAATTCCGTCACCCATTCCGGCGCGGACTCACCCTGCGGATGCTTGAATATCGCGCCCAGGTTATGCGAAATCGAGCCGCTGCCGATGATCAGTGCGCCCTGCTCTCGCAACGGACGCAGCGCGCGGCCCAACGCGATGTGCCATGCCGGATCCTTATCCGGCTGAATCGAGAGTTGCGCGACCGGAATGTCTGCGTCCGGATACAAAAAACTCAGCGGAACCCATGCGCCGTGGTCAAGCCCGCGTGTGTCATCCAGTTGCACCGTGATGCCCGCCTGCTGCAACGCAAGCGCTGCGGCCTGCGCCATCTCCGACGCGCCGGGTGCGGGATATTTCAACTTGTAAAGTTCTGCCGGAAAACCGCTGAAGTCGTGGATGGTTTCCGGTTGAGCGGCGCGGCTGACAGTCGGGATGCGCGTTTCCCAATGCGCCGAGATCACCAGTATGGCGGACGGCTTGGTCATACGCGCCCCGAGCTGCCGCCATGCCACACCCGTCTCGCCCGGTTCCAGCGACAGGGTGGGCGCGCCATGTGAAACGAAGAGGACTGGCATCATCATGCGGTGAATGCTAGCACATGATCCGACTGGCTATCCACGAACGGGTTGAACCTGGGAAAAGCGGTATTTCCTTAAAGCGTAAACCAGGCATTGGCGATCACGGTGTAATCGCAATAGGGGGTATCACATTGGTAGTCGAGCGCCCTGGCGATACCCAGACGCACGGTGATCGGCAGTGCATAGGCAAACGACATGTCCATTCTTGCTTCGAGCCCCACCGCTCTCTTTAAATCCTTGCTGGAATAAGCGGCATCCCAGGCGTTGCCGGCTTCGGCAAAAACGGCACCATGTACCCGCTTGAAGAAGAAGGGGGTATTGCTGAAGCCCTTTTCAAGATTCTTGACCGGAAAACGGTATTCCGATGACAGCAGCCCGATTTTTTGTCCCCGGTATTGGTTGAACGGATAACCGCGCAGGTAGACGTTTTGTTCGATTACGTTGATTGTCAGGTCGCCGGGATTATCGCCGCCCAATTGGAAGGCGCGCTGCGCAAGGATATCTCCGGTCGATTTCCCCGCATAGGCGCGCAGCAACAGCACATGGTGGTCGTATGGAAAATCGATATATTCATGCCAGTCGAAACTGTATTTTTCCAGATTGAAATCGCTGCCGATTCTTTTGCTGAACCGTTCATAGCCGAGTTCAATGCTGCGGCCATTTTCCGGGCTGATCGAATAGCCGTATCTGTTCGCGTTATTGAAGAAATAACTGCCCCTGCCGGATGCCAGCACGCCTTGCGCCGGGATCACGCCGTCATAGCCGGTCCAGGGCGGAACCCGGGACAGGCCGCCCATGATTTTGCGCCGGTAGCCCAGAGTCAATTCGTGTTGCTGATCGAGTTCGAACAGCGGAAATATCAGGGAAACATCGAGCACACGGGCACGCTCAACGTAATTCTCCCGGGCAATGAAACTCGTCTTCTGTTCAAGAAGATTCGCATAGGTCATGTCCATATCCTGCGCACTCAAGCGTACGTTGGGGAACGAACCGTCGTAGCGATAATTAAAGTCATACCAGGCGCGATTCTTCGATGGTCCATACAAGGCGCTTAAAATATAACTGTGGCGCTGAACCGCATCGGAGCCGAACGTCAGAAAACCGCCAAGCGTGCCGCTATACACACTGTAACCAGAATAGGGGAGCCATAAACGGGGGTACAGAGTCGGTAGAGGATTGTATGAACTCTGCTCAGTTTCAACCGCTTTATCGGCATAGCTCATCGCCGGGTACGGATCGCGATATTTGCCAACCGCATCCCATGCGGACGGTCTGTTTTCCATGACATGAATGTCATAGCCGAGCGAGCTGTAATTCGCGAACGCAATCCCGCTGCCATCGGGCGTGGCCGACGGCATGAAAGCTCCACCAAGCACATTGCTGACCTGGGAGATTTGTTTGCCGGCGAGATCATATGCGTAGAGGTTGAAAATGCCGCTACGATCGGAAGAAAAATACAGGCTGCGGCCATCCGCGCTCCACACCGCGCCTCCGTCGATGGCGTGGTCATGCATAAGTTCCTCGAGCTTGTTGCCCTGGCTATCGAGTATCCAGATGTCCTTGTATCCATCCGGCTGCCTGACTCCGACCGCGATTTTCTGCCCGTCCGGGCTGAAGCGCGGCGTCTCGAACTGGTTAGCGCTGTCTTCGCCGAGCCAGTTGATATCCTGTTCCTTCGCTGGCGTTTTTTGCATCAGCGGCAGCATCGCAAGTCGCGTTGTGCCAAGCCGGTTGGTCACAAAAACCAGCTTGCTGCCGTCCGGCGAAGGGGCTGCATCGCGGGCACGCAGATGTCGAGTAAGGCGAATTTCCCTGTGCCGTTCGAGATCGTAATAGTAGATGTCGTTGTAGAGATTGGTGCTGCGCACCATTTCTATCCTGGTGTAATAGAAACCCTTGCCATCGCCCCCCCATGCAATGCTCTGCCCGGACGAGGTAATATTATCGACGAGCTTGCGGTCATCGCTGCCATCAATGTTCATCAGGTGTACCGAGGGATGCTTGTCGGCATTGTGCACAGAATAGGCTATCTGCCTGCCATCCGGAGAAATTGCCGGCGCAAGATTTTTATATCCACGATGGGTCAAAGCGCGCGATCTGCTCAAGCCATGATCCAGCACTTTCTGTCTGGATACTTCATAGCGTCTGGCCAACCTGCTTTTCCATTCTTCCCATAACTCCGGATAATCGTTTCCAAGCGCGCGGTATGCCGTGCTGCTCACCAGAAATGGCCAACTGCGCCCGCTGTATTCAACGGAAATATCAGCAAGCTTTTCGCGCCCGAATTTTTCGGCGATGAATCCGGTAAAGCCGCCCCCGAACAAATACGGCACCTCACCGGCCGGCCATTTTTCGGTAAAGTTTGCGGCATGGCTGATGGACGGAAAGTTGTCTTCCAGATATGCCATGCGCATCACCATGTCGGCAGCAGGCGATCGATTGCGGCCACCGCCGGTCAATTCCGTTTCTTCATACACCGCCAGGCCTTCTATCAACCAGACCGGCTGCCACATGTTGGGTAAATACAAGTTCCCGAAAATATTTCTCAGCTTGCCCGGAACATCTGTCGCCATGTCCATCTGGACGATGTGCGTATATTCGTGTGTGATCAACATGCGCATCCAGTCATCGTATGGATGCGCGCCGAACCCGGGCTCGCCGAGCGGCGGAGTGATATAGAGCGTGATCAGGTTATAGGGCATAGGCGTCGCCCAGCCATTGGCATCGTCCATCGCATCGACGAGGACGATATTGGTGCGGGTACGCGGCTGCGACTTCATGCGCGGCACCAGCCGGTTGTGCACATCCTCAGCGAGCACGGACGCACGCCTAGCCAGAGACTCTTCGCCCTGATGAAAGTGGATCAGAAAATGCGGGGAAGTCAGCGTCATCCAGGAAAATGACGGGTCAGTTTTTGCAATACCGACGGGTAGATAAAAAAGAAGGAACAGGGGAAGAAGTTTTTTCATGTCCGGATGTATTGCTTAAAACAAAAACCGCACCCTGCGCCTGATCAGGCCTTCCACAGTGTCAAGAAGCCGATGATGACGAAGCCTGCTCCGGCTGCATAATGCAAATATTTTCCAGTCCATAACAATTTCCAAAAAACAGTGTCATTCCAGCCTGGTGAAACTACTGATATGAGAAACTACAGCTATTCATTGGTTAACGCCAGCAAAGTCGCCGGTTATGCGTCGGAATGAATGTGATTCTATTTCAGCCCAAGCACATCCTGCATGTCATACATGCCCGGCTGATTTTCTTTCAGAAAACGCGCCGCACGCAGTGCACCCAGCGCGAACGTGGCACGGCTGCTGGCTTTGTGAGTGATCTCGATGCGCTCGCCGGTACCCGCGAACAGCACCGTGTGATCGCCCACGATGTCGCCGCCACGCACGGTAGCAAAGCCTATCGTGGAGGGATCGCGTTCGCCGGTAACACCCTCGCGGCCATACACGGCGCACTGCGCGAGATCGCGCCCCAGGGTTTTCGCAATCACTTCGCCCATACCCAGCGCCGTGCCGGAGGGAGCATCCACTTTATGCCGATGATGCGCTTCGATAATCTCGATGTCGTAGCCTTGCGCCAGCACACGCGAAGCGGTTTCCAGCAACCTGAACACCAGGTTCACACCCACGCTCATATTGGGCGCGAACACGATGCCGATGTCCTGCGCCGCCGCGCTGAGTTGCGCCTTTTGCTGCGCGTTAAAACCTGTCGTGCCGATCACCATGTTCACACCCAGCTTGCGGCAGATGTCCAGGTGATGCAACGTGCCTTCGGGACGGGTGAAATCGATCAGCACATCCGCACCCTGCAACGCCGCTGTCACATCCGCACTGATTTTTACACCGCAGGCAGCGCCGGACAATTCTCCTGCATCACGCCCCAACAGCGCATTGCCGCTGTGTTCCAGCGCGGCGTGCAACGCCATATCACCGGCTTGCGACACACCCTCCAGCAAGGCCCGCCCCATGCGCCCGCCGCTACCCGCGATGGCAATTTTTATTTTACTCATGCCTCTTCCTTTGTCTGTGCCTCTAGTCTTTTCACCCGGACGCTCTTCGTCAATCACCCGGTCATTGTCCTGCCTGGCCATCATCCATGCGCACCAGATTGTCGCCTTCGAAATAAAGTGTCAGATTTTGATTCTCGATCACTTTGCCGCCACGCTCCAGACGGTACACATAATCCCAGCGATTGCCGTGAAAAGCATCGTTGATCGTGGGTGTGCCCAGCACATAACGCACCTGCTGCCTTGACATGCCGAGCTTCAGCTTTTCGCGCATCTCCGGCGTCACATAGTTGCCTTGGCGGATATCCATCTTGTATGGCGACAACAAGGGGAAGGAAAGGCCGCTGCACGAAGCCAGCAGCACGGAAAGCAAAATCAGTTTGATACGCATAACATTCCTAATCAATCAATAAATTCAAAGCCGCCGCATAATAACTCAAGACGAGACTGCGAGCATTTCAGCGGCATGTTTGCGGGTCGTTTCGGTGATCTTAACTCCACCCAGCATGCGCGCAATTTCCTCGACACGCTGCACGCCATCCAATTCGTCGATATGGCTCAGCGTAATGCCGTTTTTCACCGCCTTGCTCACTTGCCACTGCTGGTCAGCCGCCGCTGCAACTTGCGGCAAATGCGTGACACATAGCACCTGATAATCCTTGCCCAACTTTTTAAGCAAATGCCCGACAATTTCAGCAACACGCCCGCCGATGCCGCTATCCACTTCGTCAAATATCAATGTCGGCACACTGGCGACTTGAGTGGTGGCGACTTGTATCGCCAGACTGATGCGCGACAACTCGCCGCCCGATGCGACCTTGGCCAGGCTGCGCGGCGGCACACCGGGATTCGCGGCGACCTGGAATTCTATCGTTTCCAATCCGCAAGCATTGCCTTCTGCCAGCGGCAACAATGCCACCGCAAAACTGCCGCCCGGCATCGCCAGTGTTTGCAGCGCCGCTGTGATTTCGTGCCCCAATTTGCCGGCGGATTTTTTGCGCGCGGCGCCCAGTTTCTGCGCCGCCGCCAGATAATTCTGTTGCGCGGCTTTTTCCTGCCGTTCCAGCTCGGCCAGATCAGCATCGCCGCCCAACTCCGCCAGGCGCGCCACAATGTGCTGCAATGCCTGATCCAGTTGTTCCGGAGCAACGCGATATTTTCGTGCGGCATCCATCACGCTCTGGATGCGCTGCTCCTGTTCGCGCAAGCGCTGCGGATCGGTGTCCAGACGTTGCTGATAATGGCGCAGCGCGTAAACTGCCTCCTGTAATTCTGCCTGCGCGCTTTCCAGCATCTGCAGTGTCTCGCCCAGACTGGCATCATGTTGCATGCCATCACGCAAGCGCGCCGTCAGCGAATTGAGCTGCGCCAGACAGGCGTTATCCGCCTCGCTCAGGGTTTCGATTCCAAACGCTGCGGTTTCCAGCAAACCCGCCGCGTGTGCCAGGCGCGCATAATCCTCCTGCAAGGTGTTCCACTCCGCCACGTTGAAGCCCAAACCTTCCAGCTCATTGCGCTGAAACTGCAACAATTCACGCTCGGCAGCCACCGCTTCGACATTCTCGCTCAGGCTGACACGGCGACGGCGCAACGCCTGCCAATCGCGATACAGGACTGCAACTTTCTCCGCGTCAGCCGCCATGCCCGCATAGCCGTCCAGCAATGAACGTTGTACGTCAGGCCGCAGCAACGATTGATGAGCGTGCTGCCCATAAATATCCAGCAACTGCTCACCCGCTTCGCGCAGCTGTTGCAAGGTTGCGCTGCGCCCGTTGATAAAACCGCGTGAACGCCCCCCGGCATCCAGCACACGGCGCAACAGGCACACACCCTCATCGCCCTTCAGCTCCTGCTCAAGCAGCCATGCCTGCAAATGCGGCAACGCGCTCACATCAAACTCGGCAGCAATCTCGGCACGCTCGCAACCATTGCGCACCATGGCCGCATCCCCGCGTTCACCGAGCGCCAGCGACAGCGCGTCGATCAGAATGGACTTGCCCGCGCCGGTCTCGCCGGTCAGCGCGGTAAAGCCAGCGGAAAAATCCAGCTCGAGCGAGGAGACTATGACGAAATCGCGGATACTCAAGAACTTCAGCATTTATAACGTCTGATTCCAGAGCAGTTTCTCGCGCAGCGTATGGTAGTAGCTGTGCCCAACCGGATGCAGCAAGCAAGCCGTTTCTGGATGGCGTGAGACGATGATCTTGTCGTGCAACTGCAAGTCGTAGCTGGTGTGGCTGTCGAAGCGCACGCGAAAATCTCCGGTGCGGTGCGTCAGGATTTCCAGCACCGAGGAACCATTCACCACGATGGGTCGATTGCTCAATGTATGCGGACATATCGGAACCAGTTCGATAACATCAAGACTGGGGTGCAATATCGGACCGCCCGCAGACATCGCGTAAGCGGTCGAGCCGGTTGGTGTCGAGACAATCAGCCCATCGGCGCGCTGGTTGTAAAGATACTCGCCGTCTATGCGCACCTCAAATTCAATCATGCTGCTGATATTGCTGCGGTGCACCACCACTTCGTTGAAAGCCAGGCCGCTGAACACTTCGATATCGTCGCGCAACACCCGCGCGGAGAGCAGCAGACGCTGCTCGGTGACGAACTTGCCGTCCAGCATTGCCGCGATACTATCCTGCATGTTGTCCAGCGTAAGGTCGGTGAGAAAACCGAGCCTCCCCTGATTCACCCCGACCAGGGGAATATGGCACGGCGACAAAGTACGCGCGATATTCAGCATGGTGCCGTCGCCGCCCAGCACGATCGCCAAATCAACAGTTTGGCCTATTTCATCCAGATTCATCGCCGGATAATGGCTATCCTTGACATGCTCGGCGGTCAGGCTATCCACCACCACGGCCAATCCTCTGGATGACAAAAATGCGGCCAGGCGCAACAAAGGCTCGGCGATTTCCGGAGCCTTGTGTTTGCCGATCAACGCGACGTTTTGGAAGGGGAATTTCATGGTCGCGATTAAACCACATCGCCCATGCAATGACAAAGCTGTGTCTGAATTACACCACGACGAATAGTCACCGGAAATGAAAAAATCGCTCCTTGCACGAGTGATAGGAATTCAACCCGGATTGTCCGTTAGCACCAATATCCCCTCCCCTTGGCAGGGGGAAGGAACAGTTTGTATCTAATGATTTATTCGGGTTCAATAATATAAAAGACCAACCTTCCGGTTGGTCTTTTATTACCCGCCAAACCACGTTTACAAAGAGCGTGAACCCATCCGAAGAATCCTGGAAATTTAGCGCAATCTAAAATTCTTTCCAGTCGCCATCCTTGTCTTCTTTGGCTTTGGCGAGTTTGCGTGCGCTCCTGGCTGGCGCAGTCGCAGCGCGATGCGTGTAGGCGGGTCTGGCGGCAGGTTGGGCAGTGGATTTAGCTGCAAATTTCAGCGCGCCTTCTTTACCACCCACCACTTTGAACATGCCCACCGCCACATACAGGGCATTGGCCTGTTCCTGCATCGCTTCGGCTGCGGCCGCGGCTTCTTCCACCAGCGCGGCGTTCTGCTGGGTTACTTCGTCCATCTGGATGATCGCCTGGTTCACCTGTTCGATGCCCGCGCTCTGTTCGTTGGAGGCGGCGGCAATCTCGGCCATGATGTCGGTGACGCGTTTCACCGCCTGGACGATTTCGCTCATCGTCGCGCCGGCCTGGTCCACTTGCCTGGAGCCGACCTCCACCTTGTCCACCGAGTCGCCGATCAGGGTCTTGATTTCCTTGGCGGCGGCGGCCGAGCGTTGCGCCAGG
>JAUSMR010000090.1 GCA_030645955.1 Gallionella sp.
GTCGCCGCCACCGAGCAGCATGGCCCGCATTTGCCGCTGAGTGTGGACACGGTGCTGGTGGATGGCGTGGTGGCGGCGGCGCTGCCACATCTGGCGGCGGACTTGAAGGTGCTGGTGCTGCCCACGCAAGCCGTGGGTTTGAGCCCGGAGCACGCGCGTTTTCCCGGCACGCTCACGCTCAAAGCCGAAACGATTCTGCGGCTCTGGACCGACCTTGGCGAATCGGTGGCGGCGGCGGGCATCAAGAAGCTGCTGCTCTTTAATTCGCATGGTGGCCAGGTCAGCGTGATGGATATCGTGGCGCGCGATCTGCGGGCGCGCTTGGACATGCTGGTGTACAGCGTCAGCTGGTTCAACCTGCCGCTGCTGGATGCGCAGGGCGGTGACGTGAATGCCCTGTTCAGTGCCGATGAACACCGCTTTGGCATTCATGCCGGCGATATCGAAACCTCAATGATGCTGGCGCTGGATCCGGCGCATGTGGACATGGCGCAGGCCCAAAACTTTGCATCAAGCTCGCGGGATCGCGCGAAAAAATTTGGAATTCTGGGCAATGGCAAAAGCGCCAAGCTTGGCTGGCAAATGCAGGACTACAACCCGGCCGGCGCAGTCGGCAACGCGGCTGGCGCGACAGCGGACAAAGGGCGCGTGGTCATGGCCGCAGCCGGGCTCGCCCTGGCGCAGCTGCTGACGGAGATGGACCAGTTGCCCCTGAGTACACTGGTGGCGTGGCCCGAGTAGACCTCGCGTTGACGATCAGCCTATTTCCTTTTCCCGAAGCCACAGTGTGCGCTGGGGGCTACTTGAAGCCAACCCGACATTTTTGCTGGACAGCCGAGTCTGAACACTCCAGAATTGTTTGGGAATACATCAAGGATCGACGGTTGTGACCATCCCCTGGTCGGTGAAAACGCTTGTCTAGTCAATTTTTGTAAAGTTTATGCTCACTATTGATAACTTAAGCAACATACTACTTTGCGAAAATTCCGCCCTGGATGTCGCCTACATCTCCAAACAGTTGCAGGCCGACGGGTACACGCAGATCAGAATCGTTAGTGACCCGTGGCAGGTCATGCCGTTGCTCGAGAAA
>JAUSMR010000100.1 GCA_030645955.1 Gallionella sp.
TCACCAGATGCACGAGCGGGGCCGAGATTTTTACCAATACGTTCTAGTCGAGTTCGGTCTGCTAACCAGAGAGTTTGAGCTTGAGCTGCTATCCCAGCGTGGCGCTGAGAGCATGAATCATGCGCGGGAAGCGATTAAAGGCAAAGCTGATCGGCAGCATGCGAATGCGCATCACATTCTCCTGCAGCTCACGAGTATTGCGCTCCAACTGCGCCAGCCCTTCAAGCAGTCCCTCAATGCAGTAATCACTATTGCCAGCCTGCAGATGTGAACCGAGCTGACTGAGCATCGACTGCGTGATGACCAGTTCGCCCACCATATTGATCAGTGCATCAATCTTGTCCGTGTTAACGCGAATGGAACCATTGTCGGCACGATTGCGCGCTGCTGGCGTGGCAGAAGAAGATGCAGAAACAGGGAGAGAGGGGGGCTCGGATCCCGATGCTTCCAGAGATTGGTTCGGGCAAGCCTGCGCTGAATTGTTGTCACCATGCGGCACCTCGTCGACCATCTCGTCGACCACTTCCGCTGCGGCAGACAGAGGCTCGACAATCAGTTCGCACTGGCCCTCCACCCACTCAAAAACTTCCAGTATCGCCTCCCGACTGACCTCGCCCAGCAACGTCATCTCCCAGGAGAGATAGCAGTCCTCGGCATTCAAGTCGTCGAATGGAGGAAGCGCCGATGTGTTGCACGCCACCTGCAGCACACCCAGCTCTCGTAGAGCCGCAATCAACCGCAGCGGGTCATTGCCAGAGCGCATGACATCGGGTTCTGGAATAAAGACTATTCGCCAGCCGTGCGGACCTTTGGCAGCGGCATGCGGATTCGAAACGGGCTCGGGAAACTGTGTATCGAGCACAGTGGAATCGATCATCACGTGGTCGACGTTGCACAGTGATGCCTCGATGGCAGAGCCAATCGTGGCAATGCGTGCAGCATCCACCGGACTGCCGTCGCGAGCAGCCTCCAGCATGGCATGGATGCAGTCTACAGATTCCAGCAACAGTGCGATCATCTCTGTCGTGACATCACGACGACCTGCGCGCGCCTCGTCCAGCAGCGTCTCCACGCCATGCGTAAACCTCGCGACTTCGCTGAAACCGAAGGTGCCAGCCCCCCCCTTTATAGAGTGCGCTGCCCTGAAAATGGCATTGATGGATTCGCTGTCATCGCCTTTGATTGACAGCAGCAGGCTTTCCATGGTGTCCAGCCCTTCGAAACTCTCTTCAAGGAAAGTCTGAATAAACTGGCTGAT
>JAUSMR010000107.1 GCA_030645955.1 Gallionella sp.
ACCACCGGGAGGTGGCGCACCCGGTTGTTGGTCATGAGCGCCATGCATTCTTCGCTGGTCTGTGCAGGTTTGACGAACAGCACCGATGTGGTCATGACGTCACGCACCAGCGTCAGCGCCGAGGTGCGCCCCTTGAGCACAATTTTGCGGGCATAGTCGCGTTCCGTCACGATGCCGACAATCGCCTCACCTTCCATCACCAGCAAGGCGCCGATGCCTTTGTCAGCCATGCGCTGGAGCGCTTCAAACACCGAGTCATCGGGCCCAATGGCGTGGACGGTCGGATCGGCTTTGGATTTGAGAATGTCGACAACAGCGGTCATAGGTTTATTTCCCTCAAAAAATGATGTGCACGCAGGTGCGAGTTTCAGGCCATATGCACTGGCAAGGCAAGAGGTCTGCGTCATCTTCTTGGTATTTTCAGTGCCAGAGGCAGCAGTCGCCATCAAGACTCTCAGCCTGACCGACCCGCACGGCTTGTTTCGCCCCCACGGGCGCAGGCCCACCCGACGGCGATCTGGTTGCGGTCAGGCCGGTGCCCAGGGCATTGATCTGCTCGATTACAGCCAGCCGGTCGCCACTCCAGCGCACGATGTGCAGCACCGGGCCGAAGATCTCCCGCTGCATGTCGGCGATATGTTGCACCTCAAAGGCTTGGGACGAGATCAGATTTGCTATTTATTTAGTAGCTACTTACGCCCTGTGGACGGTGGCTAGAAGGCATTTGCCACCTTCTTCACGGCATTTGCGCGTCCGCCACGGGTGGCTGGCCGGGCCGACCTGGAATCAGGGTCAGCATGTGGTCGGAAATGCCGCCATTCACCACCAAGTTCTGGCCCGTCACATAGGACGCCGCAGCACTGGAGAGGTAGGCCACCGGTGGCACCGGTCACCAGGGCATGAAGGGGACGGGAAGTGTTCATGGAATACCTTTCAGGTCATGGCTGCAGCGTGGCCTGCGCCCGGTAGAACTGCAGGGTGGCCGCAATGCCTTGCGCCAGGCCGGTCTGCTGGCGCTGCGGCAGCAGCGCGTCCAAGCCCGTCTTCGGTGATGCCGGCCGCAATTGTCACCGTGGGCGACCACATGACGCATGAAGTCTTCGTACTGGGAGCGGATGGGGTGGGTTTCGAGAGGCTTGTTCATGGATGCTTAACAGCTTGTGGGCTGGGATTCTTGCGTTCCTGAAGACGCTTGTTCACTTCGATCAACAGCAAACGGCCCACCGTCTCCGGGAGCTTGATGCCAAGCTGCTCAGCCATGTCAAGCATTTTGGAATCCAGGTCAAGGGTGATGACGGTCATCGGTGGGCTATCCGACCGCAGCATCAATCTCTCCATGCCGGGGAAGGCAAATTTTATACGGACAGGGTTCGGCTGCTTATTTCCTGCGCTTCACGTTCCTGATGGATCAATGGGATTTTGACCGCAATTATTCTTCCTGACCCCAACTACTTCCAGGCCTGGCCGTCATTGAGCCGGGCGCCGCCGCGCACGGGGAAAATGACGCCTACCCGTCGTACAGCCAAGACACGGCCATGCCGCATGGGCTGCAGGACTTGCAAGGGGCGCGGCTATCATCCAGAATCTGAAGGGTGAGGCTTACAAACCCCAAACGTTGTCGCCTTTTCCGGCGGTTGAGTTCAACGGGGTTTATCTGCCGCAGGAGGATTCCCGTGCTTTGTTTCTACACTGCCTCGCGGCAGATAAGCGCTGTTCGTTATGTGTCAAGCATGGTTGCTACTGCGCGGGTGCCACTGTCGAAATAACAAGTGGGGATTGACGATGGGGTTTCTTGAAAATTTGTTGCCCAATTTGCTAATTGCGGTCGTTGCATCGTACTTAACCGCGCATTGGTCACTTCGGAAGTTCTATTCAGAGAAATGGTGGGACAAAAGAGAAAAAGCATACACAGAACTCCTTGACGCTCTCTACGATTTGTTGCAGTACTGCGAGGTTAAGAAAGAGGATTACGGAGATGGGGCCGGGTATGGGGATGAGAAGTTGAACGAACTCGGACGGCGTTACAGCGCTGCACTCTGGAGAATCAAGCGAGCAGCCGAAATGGGTGCATTCGTCATTTCGCCGAGCGCCGCAGATGTACTAAAGAAATTGATTGGGCGTCCAGAATTGGACTGGCACTCGAATCCACCGTGGGAAATCTATGTGGAAAATTATCAGCATTACAAAGCCGCACTTGAATCAATCAGGGCTTGTGCGAGAGAAGACTTACGCTCTGGCCATGCCTAGCCTTTCGTCCCGGGGGTCGGATTGCAAGCGGCGTTTCCCCTTCTGAGTGAGCTGATGAGACATTCGCACTTCCCATCGTGGCACTTGGTTGCCGGTCACCGCAATACGCGGCCAACTCGGGACGGGGAAGTCCCTTTCATTCGTTATGCGTTCCAAGGAGGTGCATAGATAGCTGATTTTTTTCATTGCCACAGTTGCCACAAAGTGGCGCCACTCATCGGCACATCCAAAAAGAAATGCCCGCTGTGCGGGGGAAGCAATGGCGATATAAGAACCGGCCAACAAACCAAGGAAATGATGGACGCCGAAGCGATTTGGAACATTGACCTAAAAACGGGAAAACCAGCCAAGAAAAAGCGATAGAAACATGTACGCTGTCTTTCACTTTCTTGAATCGAACTGCTTTTTCTCTTCCTCCCTTACAGGGCGTTCCAGCTCCATCAGGCCAGCTCCAATCACTGTCAGGAAACGCTTATGAAACGAACATGTGCTGCTGTAGTCATCGTCTTGGCTGGCTGCGCCAACCCTGGCGTCGTGCAGGTTTCACCAGATACCTACATGTTGTCCAGAGAAGATCATGCCGGCATCTTTGGAAGTGCGAGCGCGTTGAAGGCGGGAGTAATCTCCGACGCAAACGCGTTCGCTGCTAAGCAAGGGAAAGTTGCGATTCCAATCTCGGCGCATGAGACGCCGATCGGCGTTATGGCAAAGTGGGCGAAGTTTGAATACCAGTTTCGGGTGGTCGACAAGAACGACCCCGAAGTACGTCGAACATCCCTTGTTCCGCGGGCGGACGTGGTGATCGAAAAGACCGAGAAGATCTCTGCCGACATTCGAACCAAGGACGAGTCTGCAAAGTCAAAGGACGTGTACGCGGAGTTGATCAAGTTGGACGATCTGCGGAAGAGAGGTATCCTGACCGAGGCCGAATTTGAAGCGCAGAAGAAAAAGCTCCTGAGTGGAAACTGAGAGGCCAACACATTAGTTCGCAGCTGTGAAAGTCTATCCCATCATTCAAGCCGACCGCCGGGTGTATGCAATTTCATAAGCTACTGTCCCCGGCCGGCGGCGGCTTAACTCAGGTGTTAAGCCGCTCAACGAGTGCGACGATCGTGCCTGACCACTACCCCTACTACGTCGCGCACATGTTGTACTGGAGCCCGTAATGCCCGAGCAACTCACCAAGCATCCCGAGGTTACCCTGCAGGTCCTGCGCAGCGCCGGTGCCCAGTGTGCTGAGGATGCGCCCCAGGACATACTCACCAGCTGCCCCACCGAGCGCTTCTGCAAACTGCCAGGCGGTGAGATCTGCGTCTTTGGCTTGAGCGATGCATCGAAAATGACACAGATCACGTCTACCGAGTGGAGAGCGCTATTGCCATCTGCCTTGCCCGAATCACCGTCTACGTCTCAACCGTTCATGAGCGAAGCTCTGCTGAGCGGCGGTTTAGGCCTGCTGGCAGGCGTGGCCATAGGTCTGGCCGTCTCGCGCTTCCGCCGCCGGCACCATTAAGGCGGGGTGGTACTGTCAAGCCTGCGAACACCATGCCAATACAACAGACGCTCCAGTCCAAACAGCGGCCTGACTCGTTAGGGCGCACGATATCGCCCGACCGTAGGGGGCGCGGGCGATGGAAGTCTTGCTAAAAGTGTTGACCTTGGGCGGCGCGGCGTATGCCGCGCTGTTGGCCATCGTGTTCGTGCTGCAGGGGCACCTCCTCTACTTCCCCGACGTGGGTCGGCAGATTCTGCTAACGCCCAAGGACGCCGGGCTCGACTACGAGGCGGTGTGGCTGACGACGGAAGACCGGGTTCGGATCGAGGCCTGGTATGTCCCCGCGCCGGCGGCGCGCGGCGCGGTGCTGCTCGCCCACGGCAACGCCGGCAACATCTCGCACCGGGTGGACTACGCCCTCATGTTCCACCGCCTCGGCTACTCGTTGCTGCTGCTCGAATACCGCGGCTACGGCCGCAGCGAAGGCAAGCCGAGCGAGGAGGGCACCTACGCCGATGCCCGCGCCGGCTGGCGCCACCTCGTGGTGG
>JAUSMR010000108.1 GCA_030645955.1 Gallionella sp.
GAAGAGGCCGGTGGCGATCGCGCCCCAGATGCCGCCGACGCCGTGCACTCCGAAAGCGTCCAGCGTGTCGTCGTAGCCGAGTTTGGCCTTCATGATCACCGCCGAGAGGTAGCAGAGCACCGAGGCGCCGATGCCGATCCAGATCGCGCCGATCGGGTTGACGAAACCGGATGCAGGGGTGATGGCGACGAGGCCCGCCACCGCGCCGGTGATGATGCCAAGGACAGTCGGCCGGCCGTGGCGCATCCACTCGATCAGCGACCAGGTCGGGCCCGCGGACGCGCTCGCGACGTGGGTCGCGACGAAGGCGCCGGTCGCCAGGGAGCCTGCGCCAAGCGCGCTGCCGGCGTTGAAGCCGAACCAGCCGAACCAGAGCAGGCCGGCGCCGAGCACCGCGAAGGGCAGGTTGTGCGGCGGCGCGACGTTGTCAGGGTAGCCGATGCGCTTGCCCAGCACGATGGCGCCCATCAAGGCAGCCATCGCCGCGTTGATATGCACGACCGTGCCGCCCGCGAAGTCCAGCGCACCCTTGGCGAAAATGAAGCCGGACGGATCGGCGTAAGCCGAGGGGCCGCCCCAGAACCACACCATGTGCGCCATCGGCAGGTAGGAGAAGGTGAACCACAGCGCGGCGAACACCAGCAGCGCGGAGAACTTGATGCGCTCGGCGAAACCGCCCACGGTCAACGCCACGGTGATCGCCGCGAAGGTCAGCTGGAACACCATGAACAGCATCTCGGGTATCACCACGCCCTTGCTGAAGGTTTCCACTACCGCTTCGGTATTCACCCCGGCCAGGAACGCCTTGGAGAAACCGCCGATGACGTCATTCATGCCGCCGCCTGCCGTGAACGCCAGGCTGTAGCCATACACCACCCACAGAATCGAGATCAGGCAGAAGATGGCGAACACTTGCGCGAGCACCGACAGCATGTTTTTGACGCGCACCAAGCCACCGTAGAACAACGCCAGGCCGGGCAGCGACATCAGGATGACGAGTATCGTGGCGACCAGCATCCACGCGGTGTCGCCCTTGTTGGGCACGGGTGCAGCGGCTGGAACAGCTTCGCCAGCAGGTACCGCAGTTTCTGCCACTGCGGCAGTTGTTTCAGCGGCTGCGGCAGAATGCTCGGCATAAACCGGCACAGACAATCCGCACAGCGCCGCCAGCAGCGTAAAAAACACTAACATTTTCTTAGTTCCTGCGTAACGCCCGCCAAGGCGGGCATTAGCCTTCTCTGAAACTTCACTGTGTTCCGTTTTCATGGCAATCTCCTCACAACGCTTCTGCGCCGGACTCGCCGGTGCGGATGCGGATCACTTGTTCAAGGTCGTGGACGAATATCTTGCCGTCGCCGATTTTGCCGGTATTGGCCGCCTTCTCGATCGCCTCCAGCACCTGATCGAGAAGGTCGCTTTTGATGGCGGCTTCCAGTTTCACTTTCGGCAGAAAATCCACCACGTATTCCGCACCGCGATACAACTCGGTGTGCCCTTTTTGCCGCCCAAAGCCTTTGACTTCGGTGACGGTAATGCCCTGCACACCAATAGCAGAAAGGGCTTCACGCACCTCGTCCAGCTTGAACGGCTTGATGATAGCGACAACCATTTTCATGACATTCTCCCAAGTAGCGGCGGGATGAGTCCCGCCATGATTTCAGTTAAAACGAACGGCTCGCTGACAGGGCAACAATACTGCCGCTTAGCTTCTTGTCATCGCCGTTGGCGATCACGTGATACAGATTGTTGTCGGTCGCGTTGGTGCTGGTTACAGCCAGACCGAAATTGAATCCGGCATAAATTTTGTTAAGGGCCAGCTTGTAATCGGTGTAGCTAAGCTTGCTGAAGTTCTTGATTTTTTGATGTCCTGCGTGGCCCGTGATGGTCAAACCTTCTCCAAGGCCGTGAACATAGTTTGCTTCGAGGTAGCCTGAGCCTTTTGAGCTCAAGCTGCCCGCGCCATCCGCCGTAGTGGCTCCGGTTGCCCACAGGGTTGGCTCGAAACCGCCGCCAGACGCGCTGGAAATCCCGTACCAGTCAGTCAGCGTGTGTGTGTACTTGATGTTCAGTCCTTTCCATGTGCCGCCCAATATCAACTCGGTGGTATCCCATTTATTGGTTGCCCCAGCCGGGTTGGTTTTGCCGCCGGGATAGAACACGGCCATCAATCCGGCGTTGTAGCCGAAGTCATCCGTTACCTTGCCGTTGAAACCACCATACACATCCCACTCCAGACTGGCATTGGTGTACTGGTTGCCGCTGATGCTGGATGCCCAGGTGCCAAGATACACGCCGCTGGTATGGACATAATCGAATCCGCCTTGCAGCGCAGGAGTGCGGAAATTTTGTGATATTCCGTTGAAAACATAGTCGCTGGTAAAACCGACGTTGCTGCTGATGGTGTAATCAGAAGCGGACACGGCATCCTCTGCCAGTGCAACGCCGGGCACGGCCAAGGCCGCAAGGATCAACGAGCCCAATAATTTGTTTTTAGCTCCGCAGAAACTCACTTCGTTCGTTTTCATCACGATGTTTCCTTTACATAAGTTGATAAGGGGGATTAAAGGCATCCGCTTTCTCTCTTCGCACGATGCGTGCCAAAGTTATTTAATGTTGAAAAACAATCAATTAGAAAACGCCTAGGATTATCGTACCGAGTCTCGGCACCAATTACACGCGCGATGACGACCTGATGCACTACCTGGGTGCAGCAAGTATTTTCCTGCAGCGGAATGAACCTTATTGATACTGCACGTACTAACCGCGTACGTAGTTAAAGCGTGGGCAGTTGTTTTCAACGTTCTGTGAAATCCATTATTTACCCATTGTGATCAATGTCACATACAACGATTACTGGACGGCTTACTCTGAGCATAAGGTAATTTCGGCGTCAAGCAATGAAAAAACCGGCACACGAGTCCATGATGTGACTCGGATGGTCTCTTTCCGGATGGAGATGTATTTGGAGTGTATGAGTCTGGCATTTTGTCAGCCTCTGCCAGGCGACTAGAAAAAGCCGGTTGTTGCCGCTTCTGATTTTTTAAATTGCATCAATTAATTTTTTGGAGATTTAACATGAACATAAGCAAAATGGCATTTATCTCGGCATCCTGGCTGATCATCGGAGTCACCGCACTTTCAGCACCCTCCTTCGCGGCAGATGCACCCACCAAGAAACCGGCAGCCTTGCAGCCGGGTGCTCCCGGCAAGGCCGCTCCCATTGATGACCAGATGGAATGCCCGATGGGTAACCGGATGGGCGGCAAAATGGGCGGCCAAATGGGCGGCATGATGGGCGATCACCAAGGCGGCATGAAATGCGATCACAAAGGCGGCATGATGGGTGGCATGAAGTGCGATCAAATGGGTGGCATGAAATGCGACCACATGGGTGGCCAGATGGGCGGCATGATGGGCGATCACCAAGGCGGCATGATGAGCGGCCATATGGGCGGCATGATGGGCGGCCATGGCGCCGGAATGATGGGAGCACCCCATATGCACATGATCATGTCGCTCGACCTCAATGACGAGCAACGTTCCAAAATCAACAAATTATCCGATGAGCTCAAACATAATAATTGGGCAACCAAGGGCTTGATCATGGACGAATCTGCAAAACTTCGCGATCTTTACGCAGCAGACAAGCGTGACCCGGCGGCTATCGGCAAGGAATACCAAAAGATTTTTGACCTGCAGCGCCAGATGATAGAAGCGACGATCACTAACCAGAATCGCGTTGAGGAATTATTGACGCCCGAACAGCGCACTCAATTGAAAACCCTGCATCACAAGGGGGCGCCGATGGACAAATGTCCGATGCGCTGATCAGCTTTAGGGAAACGCAGATTAAATCGTCATTGCGAGGAGCGTAGCGACGTGGCAATCCAGAAGTTCGTTTGATATCCAACAACTGGATTGCCACGCTTCGCTCGCAATGACGGATTGAGTGCATAAATCTGCGTTTCCTTAGTCTCCATCAATACCCAAGTATTTTTACTTGGGTATTTTTTTGCCTATGCTGATGGTGTTTTTGCGAACGCCTGATTGAACGGCCAGAATCAGAGTCAAAAGACAGCGAACATCTTTTGGAAAATTATTGATCCTGGAAACGGCAGTTGAAGTGATAAAGAAGGTGCAGTGAGGTGGAAATGCCCAGGTGAAGAACTATTTCATCTTCCACTGCTACTGACCGATCACTGCACCAGCAGCGACTATTATTTATCAAACGACGCATCACTATGCTTGGTTTTGCGCCGCAAACCATTACAATCTCGTCCTCGCGATTGCACCCCCCGGCCTGCTGGTTGTTCTTCTCTCTAATTCAAAGGTTATCCGATGTACCCAGTCCACGATGTTGATGCAATTCTTTTACTGGCCATGTCCCTTGCGGCCAAGCGGCGTCCGGCCGAGCTGGTCGAGATCATCGCTGCGGCCGATCTGGCCCAGGGCGCGATTCCTCCCGAAACCAAATTATCGGATTCGTTTTATCGACTTTCCGAATACGGTTTGATCTGCGCGCAGGATGATGGCTACGCCCTCACGCCGGATGCGCAGCAGATCGTGTCCGGTCATGCGAAAAAAGCCAAAAGTCAGGAGCGCATCTACGACATCAAGGAGAAACTCGCTGATTTCCACCTGAACGGCGAAAACGCGATCATCCTGTTGACGGTGGAACAAATCGCTGCGGCCATTTCTGCACATCAGGCCACCAAAAGAAGCGCAGGCAAAAACCTGCTGATGCCCAAACTCAAACCGGTAGAGGAAGACAACAAACGTCCGGGGCAGCGCAAGCCTTTCAAGTCTTTCGCAACACGACGGCGCAAGGAAGGGTGATTTTAAAACCTTCTGTCCTGATAAACCAACTAGCCATCTGACTAAGCGCGGTTAAACATGCGCCAAGTCATTGGTTAACGAAAGACACGAAAAGCACTTTTAATCCGGCAGGTGAGAACAGCCTCCCCTTCGATATGCCCGCTGTGCGGGCTACTCAGGGCGAACGGACTCTCTCGAATTGGTGACCACTCCGTTCGTGCTGAGTGCCTTGCGCAGCAAGGTGTATCGAAGCATGAGCGGGGTGGTAACCGCTTGATTTAGGACAACACCGTTAACTGAATGATCACTATGACTCATACCAATCCGCCCTCCTCCCCCGCCACAAGCGCCACCGGACGCTCGTTCAACGAACTGCCTTTGTCGCCCGGTACGCTGGCCACCTTGCAGCAGCTTGGCTACCTGACGATGACGCCGATACAGGCGGCCAGCCTGCCGATTGCTCTGGCAGGCCACGATCTGATCGCGCAGGCGAAGACCGGCAGCGGCAAGACGGCGGCGTTTGCGCTGGCGCTGCTGACCCGCCTGAACCCGCGCCGCTTTGCGGTGCAGGCGATGGTGCTGTGCCCGACGCGCGAGCTGGCGGATCAGGTGACGCAGGAAATCCGCCGTCTGGCGCGCTCCGCAGACAACATCAAGATTCTGACGCTGTGCGGCGGCAGCATCATGCGCACGCAGACCTCCAGTCTGGAGCACGGCGCGCACATCGTCGTCGGTACACCGGGACGCATCATGGATCACATGGAGCGCGGCACGCTGAACCTGGAGGCGCTCAACACGCTGGTGCTCGACGAGGCGGATCGGATGCTGGACATGGGTTTTGTTGATGACATCGCTTATGTCGCGAAGCGTTGCCCGGCAGAGCGCCAGACGCTGCTGTTCTCGGCGACCTATCCCGACGGCATCGCGCGGCTGGCGCGCCAGTTCATGCGTGCTCCGCAGGAGGTGAAGCTGCTGGAACAGCACGAGGAAAGCAAGATACGCCAGCGCTTCTACAAAATGGAAGACGGGGACAGGTTGCAGGCCGTAGCCACACTGCTCAAGCATTACCGCCCGGTCAGCACGCTGGCGTTCTGCAACACCAAGCAGCAATGCCGCTCGCTGCTGGAAGTGCTGCATGCGCAGGGCATCAAGGCGCTGACGCTGAATGGCGATATGGAACAGCGCGAACGCGATCAGGTGCTGATCCAGTTTGCCAATCGCAGCTGCTCGGTGCTGGTGGCGACCGATGTCGCGGCGCGCGGCCTGGACATCGCGCAACTCGAGGCGGTGATCAATGTCGATGTCACGCCCGACCCGGAAGTCCATATCCACCGCATCGGACGCACCGGACGCGCCGACGAGAACGGCTGGGCGCTGAGCCTGTGCAGCCCGAACGAGCGCAATCGCATCATCGGCATCGCAAAAATGATGCGCATCGAACCTGATTGGCATGAGCTGGGCGAACTGCCAAGCGCCGACGAAGCACCGCTGGTGCCGCCGATGGTGACGCTGCTGATTCTCGGCGGGCGCAAGGAGAAGATCCGCCCCGGCGACGTGCTGGGCGCGCTCACCGGCGAAGCGGGATACACGCGCGAACAGGTCGGCAAGATCACGGTGACCGATCAGTCCACCTATGTGGCCGTCGCGCGCAACATCGCCCATGAAGCCGTGCGCAAATTGTCGGCGGGCAAGTTGAAGGGCAAGACGGTGAAGGTGCGCGCGCTGTAGGATTGATTAGCCTCCATACCGGTTGGGGCGGAAGGTCTTACGCCCCAAACCGGACGCTTGAGATTCGAAAGTGGCTGGCTCATTTTTTTCGAGTTGAATTTGCCAGAAATTAAGTGTATAAAATAGTCGTGGATGTCGAATACAGGTTGGGAAAAGTTAACCATTAATAGGAGGCGCCTATCGACCCTTCAACGATTAATTATCTGTAGTTGCTACCCAAGTCAGTATTCGATGACTGGCACGGTCGGCATTCCATACCGACACATAACGCCGCATGTATGCGGCGTTAATATTTTCCGACCATCGTTGTTGCCTGGCGTCTGTAATGCAGCCGCAACAGCAGAATAACCGCATCTACCCAAAATTTGGGACACACTCACTACTGAGCATATGCATTCGCACCCGGCACCTTCCACCCGTCTAATCAGGCAATTACCGCAATTATCCATACCCGCGCTCCGGCTAATGTGTAAAATCCGCGCCTCACAGGAGGCACCCGTTGGAAAATCTATATAACATTCTTGGCGTATCTCCGAACGCTACTGCCGAAGAGATCAAGAAGGCATACCGCTCTCTCGCGATGCGCCATCACCCGGACCGGAATGCACATTCCGGTTCGGAGATTCGATTCAATGCGATCAAGACGGCGTACGAGTTGCTTTCTGACCCGAAAAAAAGAGCCGAATATAACCAGAGCCTGAACAATCGCATCATCATCGATCCTGATAATGAAGCGCGTGTTTTGTGGCATTCACTGTTCGATCGCTGCGGAATTATTCTTCAGCACAGCTCATCACCTTAAATACGAAACCCCATGAAAAATAATATACATCACGAATTTGCTTACCAGTCACGCGAACTTGGCGCCCAGATCGAAGATACCCTGGGCGATCCGCCCGACCGGAAGAATTATGCGAAAGTCATTCAATCGTTGATCGGCGAATACACGAAGGGCGCGGAGATCGATGATGTGAATCTGTTGAGCTTTGCGCTTGCCGACTACTTGCGCTTTGACGATCCCGCCGGGCTGCTGGCGCAATGCAAGCAATACGATGTGGGTGATGCCGCGAAAGTAATGGCGATGGTGTCGTGTGCGGATGCCGAGGCCGGCAAGGCTTTGTCTACCGTTTTCGGCAACAATCCGGAGTTGGCGCGCAAGGCGATTATTACGGCTTTTTTATTCAAGAACGCCAAGCGCTGGTCTGCTGAAGACCACACTCTCGAAGCCCTGCAGAAAGAAGAAGACGAAGATAATATTGAGGATGAAGATCAACTCACGCCGGGGCACGATTTTGAGCAGCTGTTCGACGCGCGCGAGGATGAGAATGAACGCTAAAACCAATTTTCCCGCGATCAGCCGTCAGGTCACCGAGCTGGTTCTGTCCGGCTCGACCGAACATGCGGAAGAGGCGATCAATGACACGGCGGAGCAATTCGGCGATCTGGCCGTGGTGGCGGTGCTGGACACGCTGGAGCCGCAGGTGGCTGCAATGCACTTGTCTGCTTTTGATGGCGGCAAGCTGTCGCTGGCTACGCTGCTGATCTCGCCCAAGGCCTGGGCAGAAAGCCTGGCCTTCTTCGCCGCCACCTGGGGCGAGGATATGATCGAGGATGAGCCGGAGGTGTTGACTGAATCTTTGTTCGCGCATATCCATGGCGTCATTTTCTCCAGCGACGATCCGGGCCGGCGCGCCAGGCTGATCCATGAGGCGTTGTCGACCGATTGGGGAACGACGGCTTTTGCCGTGCTGTTCTCGACAGCCACCACTGAGATCATCGAAATCGCCAATGAAATCCACGCTCGCGGTGCACACAACAGCGGCCATACGACTTCCGATCACGACGTTATTCCGCTCGCGCTGGAAATTGCCAGAACCGATACAGACGCCTGGGATCGGGTGTTGTTTGAACTTTTCCCCGACTGGCAACCCGGCGAAAACCAATTGCGCGCAAGGTCTGAAGAGGGTGATGATGACGAACATCATCATGAATATGCTTTAGCCCGAACCACCCATGATTTGCTGTTGCGCCTGCGCAAACAAGTGCCGAGCAAATCGGCCCGCGTGCCCAAAAAAGTTGCTCGCCCGAGTCTGGGTGAAGATATCTTCGAGTGATATCCGAGCCAGAATCAAACAAATTTCCTCTGATGATAAAAGACACCATACCTATATGTAGTTTATGCAGGAGCACGATTCATCGGGCGATGAGCGTGTTATTCGCGCAATGAATTGCGCTCCTACAATAGTGTTGCAAATTGCATTTTAGTTAAAAATCTTCCATGAAACTCGCCCACATCACCATACGCCCCCCCCATTTAGTGCAAGCGCTCGAAGCGCTTGGACAACGCGCGGATCACCGGGAGACGGCGCAGAATCTGTTCGATGAGCTAAGCGGTATCACCGTGCTCGTCGCCAGAAAATTCACCAATGACCGGACGGCGGACGGCCTGCTCGAAGCGTTTTACCTGACTGTCGGATGCGTCTCGCTGGGTATCAGTCAGGCGAATATTCCGGAAGACAGCGATGCGCAATTGTCCTTTCTGCTGCACCACGGTGCGGAACATGTATTCCAGATGGGATTTCGGCATATCAAGGAGTTATCCGGCCTGCCCTATACGGCGTTCGTTTCGGATTTCGATAATGACCCGTTCGTGCAGCAACGCGATATCAAGGTGCTGTTCGCCGAGATATGCCGCGCCGATCCGATCTCGGCATGGACCGGCGATGACGTCTATGAAAGGGAATTGCACGATCGGCAGAACAACCAGAGAATCGTTGAGTGTGCGAAATGGCTGCGCAAAAAACATTACGCCGGCCCGGTTAAAGATCCCGATCTCGATGCCCAGGCGGTGATCGCGATCGCGGTCATTTTCGCGATTGCCGGTGACGGGTCCATCGTCGCGCGGGTCAGGCAAAAAGATCTCGAAACCCTGATCCAGGGTGTCCGGAAAACACCGCTGGATATCGAAGCGGGCTGGAACGCATTGCTGAAAAAAGTCCCGGCTGAATATCACTCCATCCTGCGTGAACGCATGGAGGAATACAGAGGCACCATCGTCAAGAAGATCCTGTCGAAAACCAGCGTTAAAACAGTCATCACCGAGATGCAAAATTTTTACGCGGGCAATGAACTGGATATCGACTATCCCTGATCTACCGTCTATCGCATATTCCTCTTGATTCCGCTTCCCGGGAATAATTGCATCACCAATGCAGCGCGCGGAATTGCGCGGTTTTCTTCAGTTGATGATGCTGCATACGGCTCACCACGCTGTCCAGCACATCCAGCGCGTTGAAGATGTACGGCCCTTTGTTGAGCATCACGCATTCGGCGCGTTCCGCCATCGCGGCATCGGTGATTTCGGCACGCGAAGGAATATCCTGCTTGACCATGCTCTCCAGCACCTGCGTCGCCCAGATCACCGGCACATGCGCCGCTTCGCACAGCCACAAAATCTCCTCCTGGATTTCCGCAAGCCGGTCATAGCCGATTTCCACCGCTAGGTCGCCGCGCGCGATCATCACGCCGAACGGATGCCGCCCGGCGCCGTGAACGATGATTTCCGGCAGGTTTTTTACCCCGGCAGGCGTTTCGATTTTGGCGACGATACCCATGTCCGGCTTGCCGCGCGCCTGCAGCTCGGCGCTCAGCTTGTCCATATCCTCCGCGCTTTGCACAAACGAAAGCCCGACGATGTCGGCGATTTCCACGGCGCAATCCAGCGCGTTCAGGTCGTCGTCATTCAGGATCGGCAGCGCGATTTTGCTGTCTGGAAAATTGAGCCCTTTTTCGGCGCCGATGGTCTCGCCTTGCTGGCGCGCACGCGTGATACGCAGCCACGCGCCTTTCTTGTCCAGCTTTTCGATGACCGCGCCGATGCGCCCGTCGTCGATCCACACCTTTTGCCCGGCCTTGAGAAAATCGAACACCCCCGCCTCGCTGCACGCGATATGCGCCGGCTTGACTACCTTTCCGGCGGCATTGCGCTTTTCCGGTTTGCCCGCGATATCTTCGCGCGTCAGCAGCAACAGGTCATCCTGAAATACGCGAATCTTCGCCGGTGGTGGAATGAAATCGCCGCTCAATGCCGTGGCCTGAACGTCCTTGTTCCGCTTGGCCTGATGCTGCAGGGTCGTGCCGATGCCGATATACGCGCCCGCCTCGCAGGTAGCCATTACTTCGATGGGCGACAATCGCTGCGTAACCTGCAGACGGCGCTCACGCTTGCGCAAGTCCTCAAACAGGATGCTGTCGCCCGGCTTGATGTTATCCAGCCACGCGGCGGGAACGCTCAGGCGCGCCGGGACGCGCTGGCCGATTTTATTGACCGTCGCGCCGCAGCCGGGCGCGCCTGACGCATCAAGGATCACCTGGCCGGGCTGCACCACCCTGCCGCACTCGTCGCTCTTGGCCTTGAGATGCAGCACGGCCGGGCCGGCAGCCACAAAGGCGGTGCGCAATTTGGGACCTGCCAGATCCATCATGATTTTGCATGGCCGCCCGGTCTCGCGTTCCGCATGGCGCACATGCTCGGCCATCTTGCGCCACGCCACATCGTTATCGTGAGCACAATTGATCCGGGCGCAATCCATGCCGCGCACCAGCAGGTCGCGCACATACAGGTATTCCTCGGCCGCCTCGCTCGGCATGGTTACCATGAAGCGCGTCCAGCGTTTCTGCGGCGCAGCGCCCAGCAACGTGCTGGTGTGCCGTTTCAACAGGGCCTGGTCGCGCCCGATGGCACGCGCCGAATTGGGAGTGTGTCGCGATGGGCGGACATCGCCGACCATGTGCTGCAATACATGAATCACCGAATCCAGCGTCAGCAGCACATGCGCCTCGCAACGTCCCAGCGATGACAAGCCGAGCATCGCGAGCTGTTGTTGCAAAGTGCGCAGATCATGGCGCCGCAAACCGACATAAGCGGCCAGATTGGTCGCGCTGGAAATGAATGTGCGATTCTTCAGATGCGGTCGCCACTTGCGCAGCAACGTGCGCTGCGTTTCATCAACTGCAGCGCGCAGTACCTGCACCGCTTCCAGCAGTTCCCGCAAATTGAATGATGCTCTTGTGTAAGCCATATGAATCCTCTTCGCAACCGGCGGAATCGTGCGCACAGCGCACGCTACCTGTATTGAGCCCCGTGCCTTCTGGCACGCCACTTCCGTATCACCATTACCCGCCACGCCAGGCGCACCGCGAAATATCCGATGAACGCGAGACCCAATGCAAGCAGCGGCAAGCCAATCAGGAACGGCTCGCCCAGCATCACCAGCCACTCCCGCAATTCGTTCATCAGGTTATACCAATGCAAGTCCGCAAATGACGGTCGAGGCATAGGCGCGCCAGTATGTGCGCCGCTCACCCATGCGCCGAGCTCATAAGCGAGCGCATACAGCGGCACGATGGTCAGTGGATTGGTATAAAGGGTGGTAAACGCCGCTACCGGCAAATTGACCCGGAATAATATCGCCAGCAACGCTGCAGAAATCATCTGGAACGGCCCGGGAATCAGCCCGCAAAACAGGCCGATCGCCACCCCGCCCGCCACCGAGCGGCGATGCAAATGCCACAGGTTGGGATGGTGCAGCCAGCCGCCAAACGGTTTGAGCCAGCGATGGCTTTTCACCGTCTCGTGGTGCGGCAGAAGTTTGCGGACGAATTTGCGCATGGCTTCATTCTACCAGCCGCTCCGGTTACATAATTCCATAAAAGCAGCCGCCCCGGTAAATGTGGAATAATACGCAGGCCACCTGCTTATCTTTAACCAAACATGCTATCCACCTCGCTCAAACGCTACGCTTACCTGTCCATTGCAGCCGCCCTCTCCACCATCCTGCTCAAGGGCGTGGCCTGGTGGCTGACCGGTTCGGTCGGGTTGCTTTCCGACGCGCTCGAATCCTTCGTCAACCTCGCGGGAGCGCTGATGGCGCTGGCGATGCTGTCGCTGGCGGAGGCACCGGCGGACGACACCCATGCGCACGGGCACGGCAAGGCAGAGTACTTTTCCAGCGCCTTCGAAGGTTTTCTCATCCTGGTCGCTGCCGTCAGCATCGGCTATGCGGCAATCGATCGCCTGCTCCATCCGCAGGCGCTCGAATCCGTCGGCATCGGGCTGGTCGTGTCGGTGGCGGCCTCGCTGATCAACCTCGCTACCGCCCGCATCCTGATGAAGGTGGGGCGCCAGCACAACTCCATCACCCTGGAAGCGGACGCCCACCACCTGCTCACCGACGTGTGGACTTCGGCGGGTGTGATTCTCGGCGTAGGTCTGGTGTGGCTGACCGGCTGGCTCTGGCTCGACCCGGTGCTTGCGCTGCTGGTGGCCGCGAACATCGTATGGACCGGCTGGCAACTGCTGCACCGCTCCGCTTCGGGCCTGATGGACGAGTCGATTCCCGAGGAACGGATCAAGGCCGTCGAAGCCGTGCTGGAAAACTATCGCCGCCAAGGGCTGGATTTCCATGCCCTGCGCACCCGGCAGGCAGGCATGCGCGCCTTCGTCACGCTGCATGTCATGGTGCCCGGCGCCTGGACGGTACAGCAAGGCCACGACTGGCTGGAACGGATCGAGGCAGATATCCGGAATGCGGTGCCCCACGCCCATGTGACAACCCACCTCGAACCTCTGGAAGACCCCGCGTCGCTGTCCGATCAGACATTGGACCGCATCGCCTGAGAAGCTGTTTAAAAAATCAGCGAGCGGCTGTCAGGCGGGGGAGTCCGAAGCACAGGAACCGGAGTGTACACAGGAGTACATGAGGATTCCGAGCACCGCACGACCCCGCATCACAGTCGCGCAGCATTTTTTAGACAGCTTCTGAAAGAATTTGCGCTAATCTAGCGCATGGTCGTCTTCGCCATCTTCTTTGCCATGGGCGTGTGGCTGCTGCAACAGCAGGCCGCACTGCCGGATTTTGCCTGGACGTGGCTGCTGCTGATTTATCCATTCACCCTTTTCCCTTCGCTGCTGCGCCGCAGCAACCTGCTTGCCCGTTCCCTCCGCCTCCTGCTGCTCGCCGCCTTCGCCTGCGGAGCGGGTTTCTATCACGCCGCATGGCAGGCCGAACAGCGCCTTGCCGTGAGCCTGGCGGATGAATGGCAGGGGCGCGACATCGAGGTGGTCGGCGTGGTTGCGGAACTGCCGCGCCACTACGAGCGCGGCTTGCGCTTCAACTTCGATGTGGAACAGACCCTCACGCCGCAAGCCAGCGTACCGGAACATATCTATCTCAGCACCTGGTTCGACAGCAAGGCAAAACCATTGGCGCTAAAAGCCGGGGAACGCTGGCGGCTCACGCTGCGCCTCAAGCAGCCGCATGGCGCGGCAAACCCGCACGGCTTTGATTTCGAAGCATGGGCACTGGAGCGCGATATACGCGCAACAGGTTATGTGCACAACTCCGAAAAACTTTTGGCCGGGCACCCGAAGGGCGATAACCGGCGCATCGACGAACTGGCCAGCGGTCTCGGCTACCGCATCGAAACATGGCGCGAAGCGGTGCGCGACAAATTCAACACCACACTAGGCAGTGAGCCCTATGCCGGAATATTGAGCGCGCTGGCGATCGGCGACCAGAGCAGCATCCCGCCAGCGCAATGGCAGGTATTCACGCGCACCGGCGTCAACCACCTGATGAGCATTTCCGGCCTGCATATCACCATGCTCGCAAGCCTCGCTTTCGCCGTCGCCTACTGGCTGTGGCGGCGCAGCACGCGGCTGACTTTATTCCTGCCCGCGCGCAAGGCCGCCGCATTGGCTGCTTTGCTGGCGGCCATCGGCTATGCATTGCTGTCCGGTTTCGCCGTGCCCGCGCAACGCACCGTGTACATGGTCGGCGCGGTCGCCGCCGCTCTGTGGCTGAACCGCAATTTTTCGCTCGGGCAGATCCTCAGCATCGCGCTGCTCGGCGTGCTGATCCCCGACCCGTGGGCGGTCATGTCGGCTGGCTTCTGGCTGTCGTTCGGCGCGGTGGCGCTCATCCTGTATGTCACGGCGCATCGCGTCGGAAAGTCCAACTGGCTGTCGGAGTACATCAACGTGCAATGGGCGATGGCCATCGGGCTGATTCCGCTGTTGCTGGGATTGTTCCAGCAAGTCTCGCTGGTCTCGCCGGTCGCAAACGCCATCGCGATTCCGCTGGTGAGCCTGGTCGTCGTGCCGCTTACACTCATCGGCGCGGCGTTGCCACTGGAAACGCCGCTGTGGCTGGCACATTTCGTGATGAGTGGTGTAATGCGCTTCCTCGAATGGCTGAACGCCTTGCCGCAAGCGGTATGGACACAGCACGCGCCTCCCGCCTGGAGCGTCGTCGCCGCGATGCTGGGCGTGCTATGGATACTGCTGCCGCGCGGCTTTCCGGCACGCTGGCTGGGTTTTCTGTTGCTGCTGCCGATGTTCCTGAATTCGCCGGAACCACCCGCGCAAGGCGCGTTGCGCCTGATCGTTTTCGATGTCGGGCAGGGTCTGGCCGTCGCCGCGCAAACCAGGCAGCACGCGCTGCTTTACGACACCGGCCCGGATTTTTCCGGCGAGGCCGACAGCGGCAACCGCATCCTGATCCCCACGCTGCGCGCACTCGGCATCGCCGAGCTGGACGGCTTGATTCTCAGCCACGACGATACCGATCACACCGGCGGCACAGCTTCGATCATGCAAGCCATGCCGATCGGCTGGGTCTCGTCTTCGCTGCCCGCCACGCACCCGCTGCTGCAAAATGACTCCCCTGATGAGACTCCTAGCCATTCGACTAAGCCCGCAAGCGGACAAGTCGCTGGTTATCGCCCGCTTGCGGGAGAGGGGTCGGGGGAGAGGGTATCAAGACGCTGCCGGGATGGCGAAAGCTGGAACTGGGACGGAGTGCAGTTCGAGATGTTGCACCCTGCGTACGGCAACGACAGTACGAAAAAAGCGCACGACAACGACCAGAGCTGCGTGCTGCGCATCAGCGTCGGCAAACACAGCATATTGCTGGCGGGAGACATCGAGAAGAATTCAGAAATACGCCTGCTCAAGCAACATGCCGATAAGCTGTTCACCAGCCTGCTGGTCGTGCCGCATCACGGCAGCAAGAGTTCATCGAGCCCCGAATTTGTAGACGCGACGCGGCCGGACTATGCGGTGTTCACCGCCGGCTACCGCAACCGCTTCGGCCATCCGAAGGAAGAAGTGCTGCAACGCTACGCCGGCAGCGGCGCGGAACTGCTGCGCTCGGACGAGGACGGCGCAATTCTGGTCGAAATGAACGCGCAGGGCTTGCAGGTGGAACGCTACCGCAAGACGCATCGCCGCTATTGGATGCAGACCGGCACGACAGTCTATTGACCATAAACATGAATGCTGGAACACTGCACGCAAGATTGGTATGGACTGCGGCACAGGCTGCCCATATCATTCATCAGTGCAAACAAAGAAGAAAAGGCGAACATGAAACATAGTATGGCAATTCAAATACCCGGATTAACCGGCGTGGCCTGGAAATTATTTGGGAAAACATTTGGGCTGGCATTGGGACTGGCATTTGCGTCTGCCGGCATCGGCATGGCGGCAGAGCCAGCTCCTGCCGTCAAAGTCGGCGTGTATGCCAAGCACGCCGGCAACAAGATCGTGTATTACTATCGCGTGGTCAATAACAGCCAAAAGGATATTACCGCCGTTTCAATCGGGCACGACACCGGGAACGATGAATATCCCGGCAACGATGCCTGGGAGCTCACCGAGTTGCCGTCGGGATGGAATATCAAGTTTGGCATTCCCTCGACAAGTTCCAACTCACCCATGGGCTGGCGCGTCAGCATGACCACCCCCGGAGAAGAGAGCAAAACTCACGCCATCACCTGGGAAATCATCAATGACAAATCGCCCGTTCTTGCTGGTGGCCAATCTCTGGCCAAAATGAGCATTGCACTGGATAAAGCCGACATCAACTATTTGATCGGCCATGCGCTTGTGACTTTTTCTGATGGTCCAGCTGCGACTGTTACCAAAGGCTCTCCTGTGAATCTTACCGTCCCCATCGAACCCCTCGACAACAACCCGCCCACCCTCACAGTAACTCTTACTCCCAGCATGATCTGGTCGCCGGACAACAAGCACATACCCGTCAATGCGACCTTCGCGGCGAAAGAAGATAACTACGACAACCTTCCAGAAATAAAACTCGAGTCCATCACCGCCAACGAGCCGTTGGAACCGGACGATGTCCGCGACGCGAGCTATGGTCTTGATGACCGGTATTTAAGACTCCGCTCCAAACATGATGGCATTACTGATCGGATTTACACAGTGACCTATTCGGCAACCGATGCTTCCGGCAACCAAACCACAGCCTCCGCCACAGTGACGGTGCCGGCGACAGCCCCGGCAGTGACTCCGCCCGATCAGGGCGAAAAAGGAAAGATCGAAGCCAAGTAAATCAGGTGCGATCCACCCTTTAATAATTATAATGGCAGCCTGCTGTAAAAAAAGAGCAGGTACCGGCGGTTATCGTAACGGAATAAATCCCCCTTCAAGGAACTCAACTGTGAAAAAATTGTTCTGCATATTAATCGTTGCTTTGGCATCACCACTGCTCGGCGGATGCTCCAACAACGGATCGTCAGCCGAACCTCCAGCGGCGTTCACGTCCGCTGCGGGAGATGGCAGAGCAGTGCTCACCTGGACAGCCAGCCCGGGAGTCAACTACTGGCTTTTCACCGCGACCGATCCAAGCCTGACTGCCTTCGTCTGGACAAATTTGCCTAATTCGCATGTTTATCAGTCTGCTGTTTCGCCGTTTTATATGTGCGGATTGCTCGATGGAACCCAGTACTGGTATGCGGCCAATGGCAGGATAGGCGGCGGACCCGGCGGACCAAGCAGCCCGACGATCAGCGCGATTCCGTACAAAGCCGGTTCTGTCTGGACGACCGCGAACGCTCCACTACCCCAAAATCTTTTCGGTGTGGGATATGCCAGCCTGACGACTTGCTCGAATAACGCAACCAGTGCCACCGGCAGCTTTGCCGCCGTTGGCGCAAGCGGCGTAATCTTTACCAGTGCCAACGGGACAAGCTGGGCCAGTCTACCCGCACCTGCTGGATTTACATCCGATCTTTATGCGGTTACCGGTTACGCCGCAAACCAGAATAATCCGGGGACCCCGGCACTGCGCTGGGTGGCCGTTGGCGCCGGAGGAGCCTCAGTGTATAGCACCGATGGCGTCATCTGGGCTGCTGGAAGAGCCTATGATCCGATCAACCCAGCATTGCGTTCCCTGACACAAGTTGCGGGTACATTCTTTGCGGTTGGTGATGCGGGAACGATACTCTCAGGTACAGACGGTATCAGTTGGACTGTTCGCGCTTCAGGCACAACCAACAATCTGAATGGAGTGACTCATGGCAGCATTTATGTTGCAGCAGGCGACAGCGGCACGATACTCACCAGCGCCGATGGCATCACATGGACAATCAGAGCATCAGGGACTGCCAATATTTTGCGGCAAGTGAGCTCCATCGGGAATACCTATGTGTCGGTAGGCGACAGCGGCACGATTGCGACCAGCGTTGACGCTGGCGCCACATGGACTGCACAAACCCTATCCGGGGTGCCCAATCTCGTGGGTATTGCCGCAAATTCGCAGCTAGCAACTATCGATAGTACCGGTCTGGCTTTCACAAGCACGGGTATCGCCGCAAATTCCCGGTTTGTGGCTGTCGACAGCAGCGGCAATGCTTACACCAGCGCGGATGGTGTCACTTGGTCAGGCGCAATCAGCACAGGCGCTGCCAACCTGAATGCATTGGTCAGCAGCGGTTTTGGCTATGTCGCAGCAGGAAACTCCGGTGCCACGGCGTCTGCCTTCTGATACCGGTGTGAGGATGTTATTCCAATTCGCAATAGAAACAGGAATAACGCAGGGTGCGTTCCACGCACCATTGCCAACTGATGAAATTGCTATCCGTCTGACCAGACTGTCCAAAAACGACAACCTGGTCATTGGTTATGGTGCGTGGAACGCACCCTGCGAAATCATTATCGTATGTAACGCAAATTAGAATTTTTTGTTCATCTAGACAAACCGGGAAATAGCTCCAGCATCCCATCTGCGATGAATTGCACCGCCATCGCAGCAAGTATCAGCCCCATGACCCGGGTGGCGATGTTGAGCCCGCCCGTGCCCAGACGCTCGCCGATAGGCTCGGCCAGCCGCAGCACGATCCAGACTATCGCCGCCACGCCGACTATCCCTAAACTGAACACGATCTTGTCCGGCAGACTACCTGCCTGGTGGGCATCGACGATAGCCAGACTGATAGACCCCGGCCCGGCCAGCAGTGGAATTGCCAGCGGCACTACGGCAATGTCGTTCTTGGCTTCTGCCTCGACCTGCTCCGCATCGGTGTGCCGGGCCGGGCTGGTTCTGGCTCCAAACATGGCGATGGCGATGATCAGCACCAGTAGTCCGCCGGCGATGCGGAACGCCGGGATGCCGATACCAAAGAACGACAGCAAAGCATCCCCCACCCAGACCGCGAGAATCAGAATCACCGCCACGGCAACAGCGGTTTTGAGCGCGGTGCGGTGCATCTCCTCCGGGCGTCGATCAGCCATCAGGCTGAGGTAAATGGGAATGGCTCCGAGCGGATTCAGGATGGCAAAGATACCCACCAAATATTTTATCTGCTCAGCCCAATCGAATGATAAAGACATGTCTATTCCTTGCGTGGGGCCTGCGGAAACCTTGCTATTGATCCGGCACTGAGAGGTTCCGATTGTATTCGCGGTGAATGCAACCGGCAGCGTCGGAGTATTTCCCGAATGTATCTAAAGAAGCACTGATTCAATCACCCAGACTGTCGTTGCGAATAGCCTTCAGCTGCAAGCGAAGCGTGGCAATCCGGAAATCTATTCGGCTTCATCTATCATTCTCTTGGTTACTGCTTCAACCTCATGCGCCACTTTGATCAGCGATGCATCCTGCGACAATGACATCAGCATAGGAACAGGCCGGATCATGCCGATTCTGGTTTTGCCCTGTTCGGTATACACCGAGATGCGGCATGGCAGCGCCATGTTCAGGCGCATGTCGATAGCGAGTACCTTGCCGGCCTGTCCCGGATTGCACACCTCGAAAACCTTGCATTGCTCGGCGAAGGCGATGCCCTTTTTGCGCAAGGTAGTTCCCAAATCGTGAATATGCAGCACGCCAAACTCGTTGCGCTTTACCGCCGCTTCCAGATCGGTTACGGCCTGCTCGAATGATTTATTGCTTTCAACCATGTAATACATTTAGCGCCTCGGTTTCCTGAAAATTTATCATAACTACCATTCGAACCAGAATTTAAAGCTGAACGGTATTGCAAATAATTATAACCCATCGGTAAACAGGACTGCTCCCGCGTTTCCGCTATAATCCCGCGCAGTTTTAAACTCATCATCCGTCCAACCATCATGCCTGCCATCCGGCTGCTACCCGACCTGCTCATCAATCAAATCGCCGCCGGCGAGGTGATCGAGCGCCCTGCTGCGGCGCTCAAGGAACTGATGGAAAACAGTCTGGATGCGGGTGCGACCGACATCGCGGTGCAACTGGAAGGCGGCGGCATAAAGCTGCTGAGGGTGCGCGACAACGGCAGGGGCATCGCGAAAGACGAGCTGCCGCTGGCGCTGATGCGCCATGCCACCAGCAAGATCGCCTCGCTGGATGATCTGCAGCAAGTCGCCAGCATGGGCTTTCGCGGCGAGGCACTGGCGAGCATGGCGGCAGTGGCGCATCTCACGCTGACCAGCCGCACCGTGCATGAAACGCACGGCTGGAAAGTAGATGCAATGAACGGCCTCGTCGGCGAACCCGCGCCAGCCAGTCACGTGCCGGGCACCACCGTGGAGATGCGCGAGCTGTATTTCAACACCCCGGCGCGGCGCAAATTCCTGAAAACCGAAACCACCGAATTTGCCTGGTGCGAAGAAGCCTTCAAACGCATCGCCTTGTCGCGCCCCGATGTCGCCTTTTCGCTGCAACACAACGGCAAGACTGTCTGGCAATTGCCCGCAACCCCTCCCGGCCTCCCCTTGTCAGGGGAGGAGACAGGGGTGAGGGCAGCTGCACTAAATCGCATTTCCGCCATCCTCGGCGAAGAATTCGGCCATGCCGCCGTGGGAGTGCAACGCCAGGCGGCGGGCCTGTCGCTGCAAGGCCTGGCCGCCCTCCCCGCCTATTCCCGCTCCAGCAGAGATGCGCAATACTTCTTCGTCAACGGCCGCTTCGTGCGTGACAAGGTCGCCAGCCACGCGCTACGCCAGGCCTATCAGGACATCCTGCACCACCAGCGCCATGCGGCCTTCGTGCTGTTTCTCGACCTGCCGCCGCAACAAGTGGATGTAAATGTACACCCGACAAAAAGCGAAGTGCGTTTTCGCGAGAGCCAGGGGATACACCAATTTATTTTTCATACGCTGCAACAGGCGCTCGCTGTTCTGGCAAGCGGGCAGGATGCCCGCGCTCCAACGGCACAGCAGCCCGCATCGTTTATTCCGGCGCAGCAAACCATGCGGCTGGGTGTTGCAGAACGAGAAGCCGCTTATCGCCTGTGGGAAGTGCAGACTGAGGATCGGGGATCGGGGATTGAGCAAGAAACCGAACACCCCCTCGGCTTCGCCCTCGCGCAACTTTCCGGCATCTACATCCTCGCGCAGAATGCGCATGGCTTGATCGTCGTGGATATGCATGCCGCGCACGAGCGCATCGTGTATGAAAAACTCAAGGCTTCACTGGATGCCGAACAGATTGCCGCACAACCGCTGCTGATCCCGGTAAGTTTTTATGCCGACGCGCTGGAGGTGGCTACCGTTGAAGCTGAACAAGACGCGCTCAAAACACTGGGTTTCGACATCGCACCGCTGTCGCCCAACACGCTGGCAGTGCGCGCCATGCCGGTAATGCTCAGGCAATCCGAAGCAGAAGCCGCCGCACGCGATGTGATAGACGAACTGCGCGAATTTGGCGCGAGCCGTACAATGACTGAACGGCGCAACGAGCTGCTCGCCACCCTCGCCTGCTACGGTGCGGTGCGCGCCAACCGGATCCTGAGCATCACCGAGATGAACGCGCTGCTGCGCGAGATGGAACAGACCGAACGCTCCGGCCAATGCAATCACGGCCGCCCGACCTGGTTCAAGATTTCGCTGGCGGAACTGGACGCGATGTTCATGCGCGGGAAATGAATGAGGGGCGATATTAATGCTTAGTGCTGCAAACCTTGCTATCAAAGCATTAGAAGTTTTGAACAACTTGCCTGAGCTTATGCGCCCGAGGTTTATGCCCAGTCAGGAGACACTCGAGTCCGTACTTGAAGCTGTTTTCTGGTCAAGCCTCGATAAATACGAAGACGTTCCACTACGTGCTCGTATCTATCTTGCCCCCCTCGCTGCGTTGGATAATCCCCACCCGTCAATTGTGCAGCTAGATTCCACCGTCCCACTGACCCATGCTCACATCCGACGGCTTTCTCCCGCCCACGGTAGACATGGTGGGTTGGTCATTATCGAAAAGTCAGGCAAACCTGAAATCGCGGCTATTTATGCAAGCTCCCGATCAACCGAACCCACGCACCCCTTATGGTTGTGCATTGAGTGCACCGGAGCTGGCGTTGTGCGCGTGGTAAACAACGACAGAGTATTGCTCGAATTTGCTCGAGGAACCGTTAGCATCTCAGAAGGCATGTCGTTCGATGAACATGTTGCTTCAATGCTTCTTTCAAGGAGTTTAAAGGAAGACGAAACTCACGCCTCTTATGTACACGCGAGCGATGTATCACGTTTATTTCTATCAATTGCTCGAACCATCGAGCGTAATGGCACAGGTGGTGCCTTGTGGATACTGCCAGCGACCTATCACAACAAACAACTCTTTGATCAACTAGGATATCGAGTCAAGCTGCATGCGGCATGGGCTGAGCCGTTCCGTGAGGAGTGGGAGTTACGCACAAGCATGTTGCGAGTACTAAATCCACCAGTAACATCCTTGCCAATCATGGAGGATATCCAATGGATGGCACAGGAGTGGGATCGCGGAAGAAAAGCCTCAGTGTGTTCGTATGTTGCAGATCTTGCCAGAGTTGACGGAGCAATTCTTGCTACAGCAACCCCAGATGTGCATGCTTTTGGTGTCGTCTGTAACAAATTCGAAATTTCCACTTTGCGTGTGACGAAACCAGCAGACCCCACTAAACCATTCGATGGAAGTATAGAAGTCAGCCCCGCAGACTTTGGAGGATCGCGTCACCGCTCCGCTATCGACTTCTGCAGCAACTTCGCACCTGCTTGTGCAATTGTCGTATCCCACGATGGAGGGCTCACCGTCTTTGGATCAGTAGTGCAGGGTGAGATACTGGGAACAAGAATTTCGGGAATCTCATCCTCCTGCAAATGACTAAAACATCTACCAGCCGAATCGCCTTCGCCAGTTTCATCGGCACCGCCATCGAGTTCTACGATTTCTACATCTACGGCCTCGCGGTGGCAATGGTGATCGGCCCGATATTTTTTCCCGGCAGCGGTCCGGCGGCGCAGGCATTGAATGCGTTCCTGACGTTCGGCATCGCGTTTCTCGCGCGCCCGCTCGGCGCGTTGCTGTTCGGGCATTTCGGCGACCGCATCGGCAGGAAGACCACCCTGGTCGCGTCGCTGCTGGTGATGGGTATCTCCACGACGCTGATCGGCGTGCTGCCCGGGCATGACCTGATCGGCTGGGCCGCGCCCGCGCTGCTGTGCCTGCTGCGCTTCGGACAGGGGATCGGTCTGGGCGGCGAATGGAGCGGCGCGGCGTTGCTGGCGGCGGAATATGCGCCCAAGGGCAGGCGCGGCTGGTTCGGCATGTTCCCGCAACTCGGGCCACCGGTCGGTTTTTTGTTGGCCACCGGCAGTTTTCTGTTGCTGTCGCAGTTGCTCGACGATGCGCAATTCCGCGCATGGGGCTGGCGCATCCCGTTCCTCGCCAGCGCGGTGCTGGTGATCGTCGGCCTGTACGTGCGGCTCAGGCTCACCGAAACGCCGGTGTTCGCCAAAGCCATGGCAACGCACCAGCCGGTGAAACTGCCACTGGCAGAACTGTTCAGGCATCATGCCGCACCGCTGCTGCTGGGCGCGCTGGCGATGGTGGTGTGCTACGCGCTGTTCTACATCTCCACGGTGTTTTCGCTGAGCTACGGTGTCACCACGCTCGGCATCCCGCGCCCGCAATTCCTCGGCATGCTGTGCGTCGCCGTCGTCTTCATGGCGGCTGCCACGCCGCTTGCCGCTATCGCAGGCGACCGTTACGGGCGCCGCCCGGTGCTGCTCGTGGCGGGCAGCGCGGCATTGCTGTCCGGCTTTCTGCTCGCGCCGATGCTGGCCAGCGGCTCGCCGTTGCTGATCACCGCCTTCCTTTCGATCGAACTGTTCCTGATGGGCGCTACCTTCGCGCCGATGGGAGCGCTGCTGCCGGAACTGTTTCCGACCGCCGTGCGCTACACCGGTGCAGGCACGGCCTACAATCTCGGCGGCATCCTCGGTGCATCGCTCGCGCCCTACATCGCGCAGCAACTGGTGCTGCACGGCGGCCTCGCCTGGGTGGGCGGCTATGTTTCCGCCGCTGCTGCAATCAGTTTGCTGGCGGTGTTCTTGATGCGCGAGACACGCGACACGGAGCTGGCATGAACCTAACTACCAACGCTACAGCCGTTCCTTCCCCCTTGCAGGGGGAAGGTCAGGATGGGGGTAGACACTCGGTTTCTACCCCCTCCCCAACCCTCCCCCTTCAAGGGGGAGGGGGTGTTGCACCTTATCGATTGTACTTAAGGCATTAATTGGGATGAAAACTCTTTCCCCCGCCATTTTCCTGATGGGTCCCACCGCCAGCGGCAAAACCAGTGTCGCCGTGGAGCTCGCGCAAACCATGCCGGTGGAACTCATCAGCGTGGATTCCGCGCTGGTGTACCGCGACATGAACATCGGCACCGCCAAGCCGGATGCGGCAACGCTGGCGCGCGCGCCGCATCACCTGATCGACATCATCGATCCCTCTGAAGCCTATTCCGCCGCAGCCTTTCGCCACGATGCGCTGCGCCTGATGCACGATATCACCCGGCGCGGCAAGATTCCTTTGCTGGTGGGCGGCACCATGTTGTACTTCAAGGCGCTGCGCGAAGGACTCAGCGACCTGCCCCAAGCTGACCCCAAAGTGCGCGCCGAACTCGATGCCGAGATTACACAGCATGGCATCCAGCACCTGCACCGGCAGCTCGCTATGGTGGATGCGGAAACCGCCGCGCGCCTGAAACCGGCCGATACGCAACGCATCCAGCGCGCGATGGAAATCTACCGCCTCACCGGCCAGCCGATGTCCGCGCTGATTGCCCAACAGGAGAGCACCGAACTGCCCTACCGCATCCTCTCCATCGCCCTTATCCCCTCTGACCGCGCGCAACTCCACGCCCGCATCGCCATCCGCTTCAAGTCCATGCTCGAACTCGGCCTGGTGGGAGAACTGCGCGCGCTGCGCTCAAAATATCCGCTGCACCCCAACCTGCCCTCGATGCGCTGTGTCGGCTATCGCCAGGCATGGCAATTCATCGAAGGCGAAATCACCGCAGCGCAACTGCTGGAAACCGGTGTCGCGGCTACTCGCCAACTCGCCAAGCGGCAGCTCACCTGGCTGCGCTCCATGCCGGACAACATCGAACTGGATTGCCTCGCGCCCGACTTGGCGCAACAAGCCAAAAACACCATCCAACTATGGTTGCACGTATAATAAACACCCCGTTTTTTGAAAGTTTCCCGCGATGAAAATCACTGTAATTGGTTCTGGCTATGTGGGGCTGGTCTCCGGCGCTTGCCTGGCTGAATTGGGCAACGAAGTTCTATGTCTGGATGTCGATCCGCGCAAAATCGACATTCTCAACAATGGCGGTGTGCCGATTTACGAGCCGGGACTCGAAGACGTCATCAAAAGCAATGTCGCGGCCGGTCGCTTGCGCTTCACTACCGATGTGGCGGAGAGCGTGGCGCATGGCCTGGTGCAGATGATCGCAGTCGGCACTCCTTCCGACGAAGACGGTTCTGCAGATTTGCAATACGTGCTTGCCGCTGCACGCGCAATTGGCCGCACCATGACCGAATACAAAGTGATCGTCGACAAGTCCACCGTGCCGGTCGGCACGGCGGAAAAAGTCAAACAGGCGGTGCAGGAAGAGCTGGACAAGCGCGACGTAAAGACCGAGTTCAGCGTGGTCTCGAACCCGGAGTTTCTCAAGGAGGGCGCGGCGATAGACGACTTCAACCGCCCGGATCGCATCGTGGTGGGTGCCGATGACGAACAGGCCATACGCATCATGCGCGAAATGTACGCCCCTTTTCAGCGCAACCACGAACGGCTGATGGTGATGGACATCAAGTCCGCCGAACTCACCAAATATGCCGCCAATGCGATGCTCGCCACACGCATCTCGTTCATGAACGAACTGGCCAACCTCGCCGAACGCGTCGGCGCGGACATCGAGCACGTACGCAAGGGCATCGGCTCCGACCAGCGCATCGGCTACCACTTTTTGTATGCCGGTTGCGGCTATGGCGGCTCGTGCTTCCCCAAGGACGTCCGTGCGTTGCAGCGCACCGGGGAGGAATATGGCTTGCCGATGAAAGTGCTGGCTGCGGTAGAACTCGTCAATGAAGCACAAAAATCCGTGCTGCTGCAAAAGATCACCAGACGTTTCGGCGAAGACCTGAAGGGCAAACACTTCGCCTTATGGGGACTGTCGTTCAAGCCTGGCACCGACGACATGCGCGAAGCATCCAGCCGTGTCGTGATGGAAGGTCTGTGGGCCAGAGGCGCCACCGTCACTGCCTATGATCCGGTGGCGATGAAGGAAACCAGACACATTTACGGTGAACGCCCCGATTTGCGTTATGCCGAGAACTCTAAAGACGCACTGCAGGATGCTGACGCGCTGGTGATCGTGACGGAATGGAAAGTCTTCAAGAGTCCGGACTTCAACGTTATCAAGGCACGTTTGAAACAGCCGGTGATTTTTGACGGGCGCAATTTATTCGAGCCCGCCAGCGTGGCCGCGTTGGGGATCGAATACCACGGGATCGGCCGGGAAAGTTATACATAGCGACATAAATCTACTGCGCGATTCGGGGGCGGGGTCGGGCAGTGCTCGCGATCCTCACATACTCTGTGTATGCTCCGGTCGCTGCGCGCTGGCCTCCCCCACCCCCGAACCGCTCGCTACGATTTCTGTCGCCATGTGTAGTTCGTAGGATGGGCTGAGCGCAGCGATAACCAATGACTTGGCTGTCGTTTTTGGACAGCCTAGTCAGATGGCTATGCAAAGCTGCCCATCGTTTCACATTAACGGATTGATGGGCATCGCTGCGCTCAGCCCATCCTACAGGTTGTTCGAATCATTGTCAGAGAATCAGCCTTTCTCGCCCTGGCTCGCCAGCGTGCCGACCCGCCCTTCCACCTCGCGCATCACGACTTCATGGCGCGGCAACGAGCCAACAGCCAGCCCTTGCAGGTATTGCCGCAGCGACACCAGTTCATAGCCCTGCGCCTTCCAGCCTTGCAACAGTTGCTCGAATACCGGCATCCACTTGCCACCTTCCAGCTCGGCATGCAGCGTGTACACGTGGCCAGTTGCGAGCGGTTCTTCGGTCAGCCGCAATATGTGTTGCGCGATATTGTCCAGAGTGATGCCGTCGCGGTTCATCAGTTCGTCCAGCGTCGGCAATGTGGTGGGCAGTTGCGGGCAGGCGACGATCTCGGCTTGCCAGGTGGGAATGAAAGGGTGCGTGCCGCGCGTATCCGAGCTGTATTCAAAACCGAAGCGTTGCATCAGCCGCAGCGCATGGCGGTTCATCTGCCAGCCGGCGGCGGCGTGGGCATGCGGCGCTTCGCCGAAAATTTCCGTGTAACGATCCACCGCGCGTTGCAACTCGCGCCGCGTCCATTCGGCATCCTTGTTCGCCACATAATCCTGCCAGCGGATGTGGTCGTAGCAATGAATGCCGGTTTCAAATCCCGCATCGCGCACGCCGCGCATGATGTCGGCGCATTTCATGCCGATATCGGGTGCGGGTAGCAGCGTGCCATACAGCAGCGTCTTGATGCCGTAGTGCTCCACCACGGAAGTGCGCGACACCTTGCCGATGAAGCCGGGACGGAATACGCGCTTGATGGCACGACCGGTGTGGTCGGGGCCAAGTGAAAAAAAGAAAGTAGCCTGCGCGTCATGACGTTGCAGTGTTTCAACCATACGCGGCACCCCCTCGCGCGTACCGCGATAGGTGTCCACATCGATTTTCAGGGCGAGTTGTTTCATATCAGGATCGGGGGATTGAGGATTGAGGATTGAGGATTGAGGATTGAGGATTGAGGAAAACCCGCTGCTCTGTTTTTAACTCAATCCTCGATCCTCAATCCCCGATCCTGTTTTTAATCTACCAGCTTATGCGCTTCGCCGACCTGACCGCGGTACGCGTCAAAAATATAGCGCAACGTATCGGCCATGTTGGTGGTCGGCTTCCAGCCGAGCTCTTCGCAGGTGTTGGTGATCTTGGGCACACGGTTCTGCACATCCTGATAACCCTTGCCGTAATACGCGGCTGAGGTGGTTTCGACGATTTTCACCTTCTTGGCCGATTCTCGGTATTCGGGATATTCATGTGCCAGCTTGAGCATCATGTCGGCGAGATCGCAAATCGCGAAATTGTTGACCGGATTACCGATGTTATAAATCTTGCCTGTGGCGATACCGCCCTTGTTATCGATAATTTTCATCAGTGCGGCGATGCCGTCGTCGATATAGGTAAAGGCACGCTTCTGATGCCCGCCATCCACCAGGCTGATATTCTCGCCGCGCACAATGTGACCAAGGAATTGCGTGACCACACGCGAGCTGCCTTCCTTCGGGGTATGTATTGAATCCAGCCCGGCACCGATCCAGTTGAACGGGCGGAACAGCGTGAAATTCAATCCCTCCATGCCATAACCCCAGATCACGCGATCCATCAGCTGCTTGGAGCAGGAATAGATCCAGCGCGGTTTGTTGATCGGGCCGCAGATCAATTCTGACTCTTCGGGATCGAACTCCTCGTCATGGCACATGCCGTACACTTCCGAAGTGGAAGGGAACACCAGGTGCTTCCCGTATTTCATAGCCGCGCGCACGATCGGCAGGTTGGCCTCGAAGTCCAGCTCGAACACTCGCAGCGGCTGCTTGACGTAGGTAGCCGGTGTGGCGATCGCCACCAGCGGCAGAATCACGTCGCACTTGCGTATGTGATATTCCATCCATTCCTTGTTGATGGTGATGTCGCCCTCGAAGAAATGAAAGCGCGGCTGGTCGAGCAGTTCGGTGATGCGGTCAGTATTCATGTCCATGCCGTACACTTCCCAATTTGTCGTATTCAAAATACGGTTGGAAAGATGGTGGCCGATAAAACCGTTCACGCCGAGTATCAATACTTTTTTCATTGCCGTTTCCTTAACAATTAAATTCAAATTCTTGTGTGCCAAAACGCGCCGCAAATTCTGCCGCGTTCATTTCAACGCCGTCCAGTTCAAAGCGCACCACGCGCATCACACCTTGTCCGCAGATCGCGTAAGCCTTGTCTTCCTTGGTGTAGAACGCAGGCTTTTCATCGGACACTGTGCATCCAGTGATTAACGTTTGCAAAATGCGCATCGGTTTGCCAAGCAACTGAGTAGTCGCACCCGGGTAAGGGGGAGCCACGGCGCGCACCAGATTGTGTATTGCCTGTGCTGACTGCGACCAGTCGATGATGCCGTCTTCCGCCTTGCGCCCGCCGAAATAGGCGCCCTTGCTCAAATCCTGCTTCACCGCCTGCGCCTTGCCTGCCAGCAACCCGGGAAGCACGTCATTCAGCGCGATCTCCGCGGCCACCGTTACCTTCTGGAACACTTGCAGCGCGGTGTCGTCAGGCAGAATCGGCACGGCCTGCTGCGCAACGATGTCGCCGTTGTCCGGCTTCTCCGTCATGAAATGCAGCGTTGCGCCGGTTTCCGTTTCACCGTGAATTATCGCCCAATTCACCGGCACGCGGCCACGGTATTTCGGCAGCAGCGAGCCGTGCATGTTCAGCGCGCCGCTTTTCGGGATTTCCAGCAATTCGCGCTTGAGCATCTCGCGGTAATAGAAGGAAAAGAATAAATCCGGCTGTAACGCGCGGATTTGGGCAATGACTTCCGGCGCATTCGGGTTGTCCGGCGTGATTACCGGGATGCCATGCAGCGCCGCCAGTTCCGCGACGCTATCGAACCAGATGGTTTCCTTCGGGTTGTCGCGATGCGTCACCACCAGCGCGACATCCACTCCGTGAGCCAGCAGGACTGACAAACAGCGGCAGCCTACGTTGTGATATGCAAAAACAACGGCTCGGCTCATACAGAAGGTGACCCAACCAAAGGTGAGCCGCAAACCCCTCCCAACCTCCCCTTGTCATAACCAGCGACTTGGCTATCGTCTTTTGATAGCCTAGTCGAATGGCTAGGAGTTCCATCAGGGGAGGTGCCAGCCTCCCCCCTGACAAGGGGGGAGAGCTTGCGAGGGGGCAGAGGGGGGTTGCTTCTACTTTTCACTTTCACTGCTTTCCAGCACCGCCTCGACCAGATAGCGCGGGCGGCTGCGCACCTGCAAGTAAATGCGGCCGACATATTCGCCAAGCAGGCCGATCCCGAACAGGGCGATGCCTATCAAAAAGAACACCAGCGCGAACAGCGTGAACATTCCTTCCGCTTCGGGGCCTATTATCAGGCGGCGTATCACGAGAAACACGAAGAACAGCGCAGAGAACATCGAGACCGCCATGCCGATCATCGAGAACAACTGCAGCGGCATCACGGAAAATCCGGTCATCAAATCGAAGTTCAGGCGGATCAGGCTATGCAGCGAATATTTCGATTCGCCCAGTGCGCGTTCCTCATGCTCCACCAACACCTCGGCAGGCTTACGTGCAAAGGTATAAGCCAGCGCCGGAATGAAGGTGTTCACCTCCCTGCAACTGTTGATCGCGTCGATGATGTGGCGGTCGTATGCGCGCAACATGCAACCCTGATCGGTCATCTTGATGCGCGTGGTGCGTTCGCGCATATTGTTCACGGCGCGAGAGGCGATATGCCGCCACCAGCTGTCGCTGCGCTGCTTGCGGATCGAACCGATGTAGTCAAAACCCTCATCCATCTTGGCGAGCAGCTTGGCTATCTCCTCCGGCGGGTTCTGCAAATCGGCATCCAGCGTCACCACACGCTGCCCGCGCGACTGCTCGAACCCCGCCATGATCGCCATATGCTGGCCGAAATTGCCGTTGAACAGAATCACCCGCGTGACATCGGGGCGTTTCTGGAATTGCTTGCGCAGAATCGCCGCAGAACGGTCGCGGCTGCCATCGTTGATGAACACGATCTCATACGAAATACCGAGCTTGTCCAAAGCCGGATACAGCCGGTCGAACAAGGCCTGCAAGACCTGCTCTTCGTTATAGACGGGGATGACGACGGAAAGTTGTGGTGTGTTCATAGGTTGGCATTTTACCGCAGGAAGTCCCGAAAAACCTACTGCGCGACTCAATTGCGGCGTTGCGCGGTACTCGCAACCTCGCCTATCCAAAGATATGTCTCGGCTGCTGCGTTGACCAGCGACTTAGCTGGCGTCTTGTTGCCAGCTTAGTCGAATGGCCATGCAAGGCTCCGTGCGCCTTGCACTCAAGCCGCTCGTCACGGTTTTTCGAGCTTCCTTGTGCCGCTAATTTCATTCTACAAAATCGCCGGTCGCAGGGTGCAATAAGAGCCGTAGGATGTGGTGAGCTTGCGAACCGCATCGTTCGCAATTGATGCGGTTCCGTCGTCACCGCATCCTACGCGGGCTTTCAGTTTGGGAGGCTGCGCCATAAGTATCAACGTGAATTAGACGATACAGCCAGCACTTCAACCATCGCCGCACACGTGCGTTCGACATCTGCCTCATTCATCGCATAGAACATCGGCAACGACACGATCTGCCTGCCGACACGCTCGGCGACCGGGAACATGCCTTCCCTGAATCCCAGCGCACGGTACAGTTTGAACAGGTGGATAGGCGCGTAGTGGTAGCCGATGCCGATATTCCGGTCTTTCATTTTCGCCATGAAATCGGCGCGCTTGATGCGCTCCGGCAGCACGATCTGGAACAGGTGCCAGTTGGTGCTCTCGAAATCGGCAGGCGGCAATTGCGCGCCGGTCTGTGCTTCGAAATCCTTGCCGAGCGTGGCGAAATAATGCCGCGCCAGTTTGCGCCGCTGCGCGGTGATGGCGGGCAGTTGCGCGAACAGCCCCAGTCCGATCGCGGCGGCGATGTCGGTCATGTTGAATTTGCCGCCCAGCACGTCCACTTCGATACCGTCCCAGCCACTGCGCGTGACGCCCTGCAGCCGGTATTTTTCCGCGAGCGCGGCTTCTGCGGCGTTGTTCACCACCAGGCAGCCTCCTTCGGAGGTGGTGATGTTTTTGTTGGCCTGGAAACTGAACGAGACGAAATCACCGAACGAGCCGATCGGCTTGCCCTTCCAGGTTGAGCCGATGGCCTGCGCGGCATCTTCCACAACGCGCAGTTTGTGTTTGGCCGCAATCGCATACAGCCTGTCCATATCGACCGGCTTGCCTGCCAGATAGACCGGGATGATCGCGCGGGTTTTCGGCGTGATGGCCGCTTCCACCTTGTCCAGGTCAATGTTGCGCGTGGCCGGGTCAATATCGGCGAACACCGGGGTCGCGCCGACTTCGAGTATCACATTGGAGGTCGCCACCCAGGAAATCGGCGTGGTGATGACTTCGTCGCCCGCGCCGATGCCCGCGATGCGCAACGCGATCTCCATCGTGCAGGTGCCGGAGTTGAAGGTAAGCACCGGACGCCCGCCGAAGTAAGCGGACAGCTGTTTCTCGAATTCCTGCACCTTGGGGCCGCTGGTAATCCAGCCGGAACGCAGCACCTCCGCCACCGATGCGATGGTCGCTTCGTCTATGGTTGGTCGAGAGAAAGGAAGAAAGTTGGCCATGTGTAATGCCCTTAAAAAAATTCATAACAAATGAAATAAACCGTCCACGAAAGACACGAAAAGCACGAAAGAAACCGAAAACTTTATTGCTCTGGAGCTGCAATTTCACACAAGAATTATAGGCAATATCTGATACAACGCTGCATCTGCCGGCTTATCCATTTCGTGCTTTTCGTGTCTTTCGTGGACAATCGTCTTTTGAAATTTATGCCCGCGAAATAATGATGACACCCAGAATAATCACCCCCATGCCGGCCAGCTTGGTCGGATTGAAGGCTTCGCCGAGCAGATACCAGGCGGCTATGGCGTTCACCACGTAAGCCATGGACAGCATCGGAAAAGCAATGCTGACCGGCACACGCGACAATGCGAGTATCCAGATGATCACGCTCAGCGCGTAACAGAACAGCGCGGCGATGATGTGCCATTCGCTTGCCAGCTTCCAGCCTATGGGCAGGACGTTCTCAACGCTGAACTCGAAATAGCCGATGCTGTTGGTGCCCGCCTTCATCAGTATCTGCGCGGCGGCGTTAAGCATCACGCCGGTGAAAATCAGACCGAAGCTGATCAGGTTCATGGTTTGCTCACCACAATGTGTTGGGTATCTTCATAAATTATTTTCATCTCCATGCCCTGCTGTTTGAGCAGCGGATAAACATCCAGAGGCATGATTGCCAGCGCCTCCGCTTGTGCCTGCCAGACCTTCGCAAAACTGGCGATGTCCGGCACCGCCAGGTGCGGCTCCTGCATGATACCGAATCCCATCTCGTCCTGATACTGCACCAGGGTAAAGGTGCGCTTCAAATAGAATGGCAACGTCTGCTCATAGGTAAGCACTGAGTAGAACGGCATGCCCTCCTTGGCGTATGGGCGTATTGCTTCGGCTATGGGATAACCGGAGCGTTCCTTCGCAAGCGCGTTGTAGCCGGACGTGCCGAGCTGCACGGCGAGCAACGAAGTTAGCGCCAGCACCAACACCGCAACCGGCTTGCGGTCTTTGACCGAATTCGGGCGGCGCAGCAATATCAGCGCGGCGGCCACGCCCAGCGACCAGAGCAGCATCGCCGCTATCAGCCAGTGCGCGTATTCGCCATACATCTGCTCCCGCACCGGCGTTTCTGCCAGCTTGGCGGTAAAGGGCGCCAGCCCCAGTCCCAGCAGCATCAGCGGCAACATCGGCGCAACCAGCCAGAACAATCTGCGCGCGCTCATTCCGGCGACCTGCCTGCCCATCAGCAACGCCAGCGCCGGAAACATCGGCAGCAGATAGGACGGCAGTTTGGAGCCGGACATCGAAAAGAACACGTAAACGAACACTACCCATACCAGCAGGAACCGCTCGGCATTAAAAACCTTGGCAACCGGCTTGCTGTCTCGGCCCGCCTTCGCGCCAAGGACCGGGCGCAACAGCGTATCCAGCATCAGCACGGACCACGGCAACATGCCGCCGAGCAGAACCGGGATGAAGTAATGCCAGGGCTGATAGCGCCCGTGCTCGGTGGTGGTGAACCGCGTGTAATGCTCGTAGATGAAGAACTTGTCGAAAAATTCCGGATTGGCTTTCATCACCAGATAGAACCATGGAGCGGTGACCAGCATGAATACCGCCAGGCCGGACAACCAGTGCATGCGTTTGAGCAGGGAAAAATCGCGCTGCACGACCATGTAAACGAACAGCGCCGCCCCCGGCAACACCATGCCCATCAGGCCTTTGCTCAATACCGCCAGGCCCATTCCGGCCCAGGCCAGCAACATCCAGTTGCGCTGTTTTTTGCTATCCGTCTGCGTCTGTGCCAGCAACAAAGCCAGTATGCCCAGCGTGATAAAAAACGTCACGCCCATATCCAGCGTGTTGATGTGGCTCATGCCAATATACAGAAAGCTGCTGCCCAGCAACATCGCGGCATAGCCCGCCGCCTCGCGCCCGAACAGGCGCAGTCCGGCGAACCACACCAGCAACAGCCCGGCGAATCCGGTCAGCGCAGTCCACAGACGCGAAGCCCATTGATGTTCGCCAAACACCGTATAGGCAGTGGCCGTCGCCCAGTATTGCAGCGGCGGCTTCTCGAAATACTTGAGGCCGTTCAGGTGCGGGGTCACCCAGTCTCCGGTCGCCACCATCTCGCGCGGAATCTCGGCATAACGTCCTTCATCAGGCTTGATCAGCTTGCGGTATTCGAGATTGCCAAACCAGATCACCGCGACCGCAATCACCAGCCACCAGATGCGCTTGGTTGAAATATGATCCATCGTTACTTTTATTTTTCCGACCAGCCGGCACGCAATTCGCGCGCGGTGCGGAATGTCTGTTCAAGTTGCTCCGCGTCGCCCGCCGCAAGTGCCGCACTCATTTGGGTCAGCTCTGCGATATAGATTTGCAATTCATGCAGCAACGCCTCGCGATTCGCCAGACAGATGTCGCGCCACATTTCCGGCGAACTGGCCGCAATGCGGGTGAAATCGCGAAAGCCGCTGGCGGCGAAAGACAGCAGCAAATCGCGGTTGTCGCGTTGCGCCAGGTCATGCACCAGTGCGAACGACAGCAGATGCGGCAGGTGGCTCACCGCAGCGAACACTGCATCGTGCTGTTGCGCAGTCAGTTCGCTCACCACTGCACCGCAAAGCTCCCATGCACGGCGCACGCGCGTTACTGCATCTTTCGAATTCTCCGGCAGCGGAGTCAGCACCACTTTCCTGCCTTGATACAGATCGGCTAGCGCCGCGCCCGCGCCGCTTTTCTCCGCACCCGCGATGGGATGGGCAGGAATGAACTGCGCAATCTTGTCGCGCAAATTCGCTCGGGCCGCAGCCACCACATCGCTCTTGGTGCTGCCGCCATCGGTGACCAGCGTGTGTGCGCCGAGGTGCGGCGCGATGCGCGCCATCAGTTCAGCCATCTGCCCGACCGGTGTGGCCAACAACACCAGATCGGCATCGCCGACTTCGGCAGCCACATCCTGCCCGACGCGGTCGATGATGCCGAGTTGCCGGGCCTGTTGCAGCGTTGTCTCGCTACGCCCGAAGCCGACCACCTCGCCGACGGCCTTCGCCTTGCGCAGCGCCAGCGCAAACGAGCCGCCGATCAGGCCGGTACCGAAGATAACGATTTTATTGAATTGTGGGTTGGGCATAAGCAGTCCCTTTGTTGGCTTCTACCCCCATCCCAACCTTCCCCCTGCAAGGGGGAAGGAGTTTGATTCCCTCCCCCTTGCAGGGGGAGGGCCAGG
>JAUSMR010000125.1 GCA_030645955.1 Gallionella sp.
ACTGGATCTGGTAACGCCCGTGGCAACGAGCATCGACTGGGCCCAGCCCTTCGCTGCTCGTTTCAAGGCAGCAATGGATGAAGACTTTGGCACGCCGGAGGCGGTGGCCGTGCTGTTTGAGCTGGCCACTGAAGTCAACAAAACCCGATCAGCCGAACTGGCGGGCCTGCTGAAGGCGCTGGGCAACTGCATCGGCCTGCTGCAAGGCGATCCCAAAGGGTTTTTGCAGGCGGGTGCCACGCTCGATGAGGCGGCCATCAGTGCATTAATTGCACAACGTGCGGCGGCTAAGACAGGCAAGGATTTCGCAGAGGCGGATCGGATTCGCCAGGAACTGTTGGCCAAAGGCATTGTCCTCAAGGATTCACCCAGCGGCACCACCTGGGAGTCCGTACAGTGATATTGTTATCAGTTATTTTGGCCTCCAGCCCGCGAAGGTAGAGTGATGGCAGCTACTAAAACAATAGCGTCTTCAGTTGCAACACCTGCTTACTGGGAAGACGCCTGCAAGCACCTGATGAAAAAGGACCGGGTGATGAAGCGGCTCATCCCCCAGTTCGGGGACGCTTGTCTGCAAACCCGCGGCGATGCCTTTGTCACGCTGGCGCGCAGCATTGTGGGGCAGCAAATTTCCGTCAAGGCGGCCCAGACGGTGTGGGACCGCTTTGCATTGCTGCCCAAGAAAGTCACGGCCGGCAACGTGCTCAAGCTCAAGGTAGACGACATGCGCGCCGCCGGTTTGAGCGTGCGCAAGGTCGAATACCTGGTGGATCTGGCTTTGCACTTTGACAATGGCCAGGTGCACGTCAAGGGCTGGGAGGCGATGGACGATGAGACTATCATTGGCGAGTTGACCGCCATTCGGGGCATTGGCCGCTGGACCGCCGAGATGTTTTTGATTTTTCACCTGATGCGTCCCAACATCTTGCCCTTGGACGATGTGGGCCTGATCAGCGGCATCAGCAAGAGTTATTTTTCTGGCGACGTGGTCAGCCGCAGTGATGCCCGCGAAGTTGCCGCCGCCTGGGCGCCGTATTGCAGCGTGGCGACTTGGTATATTTGGCGCTCGCTGGATCCGCTGCCGGTGGCGTACTGAAAATTTGCGGGACAGACCGCAGCGCCAATGGCGCAAGTTCTGTCTTAAACCTTATAGGACATTCTGTGGCCAAGAAAACATTCCTCGATTTCG
>JAUSMR010000132.1 GCA_030645955.1 Gallionella sp.
TGAAAAAAACAAGGAAGCTGCGGGCAATAGCCTTCGCAAGGGGCTTGAGATCAAGCCCGACCTGCTCGAAGCGCAGCGTGCCTTGATCGTGCTCGATCTGGATGGCAAGAAGTTCCAGGACGCCCTGACGATGGCGCGCACTGTGCAGAAGCAACGGTCTAAAGAGGCCGTGGGCTATGTGCTGGAAGGCGACATCAATGTCTTTCAGAAAAACTGGGAAAGTGCCGCAGTGGCCTATCGTGTCGGGCTGAAGCAGATAAGTTCTTCGTCTGAGTTGGCGCTGAAGCTGCACTCTGTTTTGCGGGCTTCTGGTAAAGGCGCGGAAGCAGACAAGTTTTCAGCCACCTGGCAAAAAGACAACCCAAAAGATGCAGCCTTCCTGTCCTATCTGGGCGACAGCGCTATTGCACGCAAAGACTACAGTAATGCAGAAAAGAACTATGCGACGGTAGTCAAGCTACAGCCCAGTAACGCGGTCGCCTACAACAATCTGGCATGGGTGAGCGCAAAACTTAACAAGGAGGAAGCTATTCCCTATGCCGAGAAGGCAAATACCTTGGCCCCAAATCAGCCGGCTTTCATGGACACCCTGGCTATGTTGCTGTCTGACAAAGGCGACTATGCAAAGGCGACAGAGCTTCAAGTGAAAGCGCTAGGTCTGCAGCCGCAAAACCCCCTGTTCAAACTCAACCTGGCAAAAATTCATATCAAGGGCGGGAAAAAGGAGTTGGCCAGGAAAGAGCTGGATGAACTGAGCAAACTGGGTGACAAGTTTGCTGGGCAGGCTGAGGTTGCAAATCTTTTGAAGAATTTATAGATATGTCGAATTTATTTACAGCTAATGATCAATGTGGACCGTCACTAAAATAATAGCAATATGAATCAAGAGCTTAACGAGCGCGGCACGAAATATGCTGAGGCTACCGTAAGATTAGCGGCAACGTGAGGGAACTGATATGGGCACTGAAAATGTTGAACCGACAGGGCAAGGGAAGCCGGACACCCATTCATTTGCTGCAATTGCGCGTCGTCGTATTCTTCTCCAAGGCGTCGGCAAGGGCGCGGCAGTTTTGGCGGCGACTGTACCCATTCAGACTTTGGCTGGCCAGAGTGTGCTTACACCCGGTGGACTACATCAGTGCACCATCTCGGGCGCGCATTCAGGCGTGCACTCGACCACGACGACGACCACTGTCTGCGGCGGCTATAGCATCGCTCATTGGGCTGCAGGCAACGCCAACGGCAACGGCCCTCCGTCGAATCCTTGGCCTACCCTTCCTTCGCCCTGGACTCACACTACATCTACAAACCTTGTTTTAATCTCGAGCAGTCTGACGGGTGCCTTGATTAGGGTGATGCGCTTGTCCCCGACTTCGCCTGAAGCTCACTGGATCTGCGCATGGTTGAACGCCCTATGGGAGGAGCAGCACCTGGGGTCACTCCATTTTCCCTACACCGGGACGCAAGTGCTTGCCTACTACAACTTGGGCTCGGGCAACCCAACCTACGTCGATGCGCTTGCGTTCTTCACGACCTATATGGAAGGAATCGCGTAATTTCCATGGTTGTTCAGGCGGAATGCGATTTTTCATGGTTTTCCTTACCGATAGTCCCTGAGTCGTGGCCTGGCATCTGAATCCGCTCGCTTCGTTGCACTGGCGCTGCTGGAACAACGAGTGGGCCGTGTTCGATGTTGGGTCTGGACAAACCCATCAGATGGACACGCTGACTGCAGTCACCCTCATGATGGTTGTGTCCACTCCTGTTTATCTCCCTGAGCTAGTGTCGCGGGTGGCTGAGGAGTTGCTGATTCCCGTCGATCAGGACATGTCCGCAGCCTTGAGTGGCGTACTGGAACGGCTGGTGGCGGCAGGCTTGATTCAGACAGCCATTTCATGATTCTTTCTGATTTGCGTGCCCTTGAACTAGACAGTCGACTTCGTGGTGAGGGTCTGGTCATTCGCACCGGTCCATTCAGTTTCAGAATCATCTCAGAGATCGGGTCCGTTGTTGATGGTCTAAGGCTGCTTTATGCCGACTACCCACTCGTTGACAATCAGGGGTTTGTCGACTTCACCGTGACTCTGGCCCCAAGCGGCGGATTACGCAGATGGTGGCGACCGCAGGTTAAATTCATTTATGACGGAGCGCATCCATTTGCCGCTTTGCCCATTGACCATGCATTTCCCTTACTTGAATGGGCGATGAACTGGTGTATTTCGACCCAGGCGCACCATTACCTGACCCTGCACGCTGCCGTCATTGAGCGAGAGGGCTGTGCCGTCATCATGCCGGCGCCACCGGGCTCGGGGAAAAGTACGTTGTGCGCAGGCCTCGTCAATCGAGGCTGGCGATTGCTGTCGGATGAACTGACATTGATTTCACTCGAAGACGGCTTGATTGCGCCATTGGGTCGGCCCATCAGCTTGAAAAATCAGTCACTTGAGGTGATCAGGAAGTTTGTTCCGGGCGCAGTGTTGAATCAGGTGACCCATGACACCTCCAAAGGTTCTGTCAGCCACATGAAGGCGCCTGCCGCGCATGTGAAGCGCATCGAGGATCGGGCCCGACCCAGATGGGTGATATTCCCGAAATATGTTCCCGATACACGGGCAGAACTCACGCCTCGGTCCAAGGCCAACAGCATGCTGGAACTGGGCCGTAACTCGTTCAACTACACCGTGCTCGGACTGACCGGCTTTGAATTGCTCGCTGATGTTATTGCGGCAAGCGATTGCTATGACTTCAGGTACAGCCAGCTGGATGAAGCCGTGTCCGTGTTCGACCGGCTTGCCGAGAGGGAGAAGATTTGAAGCCAGATCTACTTTCGGGCGTCTGGGCGCAATCAGCCCAAAGACCCGAACTGACGAATTCAGACTGGGAAATACTTCTGGGGCAGGCCAGGCAAGCACGATTGCTGGGGCGTCTCGCACAGCATCATGCTGCGCACGATTGGTTGTCAGCGGTTCCTGCGAAACCGCGGCAGTACCTCGACGGGGCGCTGCGACTGGTTGACCGCCAACACCATGAGGTGCAGTGGGAGGTGGACTGCATCAGGCGCGCACTGAAGCAAGTGGGCACTCCCATTGTCATGCTCAAAGGCGCGGCTTATTTCGTGGCTGGCCTGCCGCCGCGGCATGGCCGGCTTTTTTCGGACATAGACATCATGGTCAAGCGCGAGCGCCTGCCAGAAGTCGAGGGCGCGTTGTTTCGGGCCGGCTGGATCAGTGAGGAGCGCGATGCCTACAACGAGCATTACTACCGCGAATGGATGCACGAGATCCCGCCCTTGAAGCATGTACAGCGCGGCACGGTGATCGATGTTCATCACACCATCACGCCCCCGACCTCGCGCTTCAAGGTTGATGGTGCCAAGCTTTTTGAGCGCATCGAGGCCATAGACGGCACCGGTGACCTGTTCGTCTTGGCGCCCGAAGACATGGTGCTGCACAGCGCCGTGCACCTATTTCAGGAAGGGGAGTTCGACCACGGCTTGCGTGACCTGCTCGACCTCAAGGACTTGCTGGAGCATTTTTCGCTGCAAACGGAGTTCTGGCCGCGGCTGTTCGATCGCGCGCACGAACTGGGCTTGAAAATCCCCTTGTTCCATGCTTTGTTTCACATTCGACGCTTGTTTGGGGTCGTGGCGCCAGCCGAATGGATGGGGCGGGTGGGCCGGTTCAGACCCTCTGCACCTGCCAGAATCATGATGGCCTGGCTGCTCGGCTTGGCCCTCCGGCCCGATCACCCCAGTTGCGACACCCGATGGACGGACCTGGCCCGCTGGCTGCTGTATGTGCGTTCGCACGCTTTGCGCATGCCTTTGCATCAAGTCGTGCCCCATCTCGCAAGGAAGGCCTGGTTGCGGCGGTTTCCGAAGAAAAATGAAGTTGGAGATGCTATCTAATTTGTAACCGGTTGTGAGATCAGGCGGCTTTCTGGGTCCGGTGACGCGCGACTAGCAAGCCAACCAAGCCAAGGCCGAGCAGGGCAATTGAGCCGGGTTCGGGGACATTCGTTTGGGCCTGCGCGGTAACAGATGCAAGTTTGAAGTAGTCATTGCCAGCATCAAATCCCGTACCTCCAAACGCGCCGTTGTATGCGCTGATCAGCCAGTAGCTTGAATACAGCGTTGAGGAAACGGCCACATTGGTGTTATCAGCTTTATTACCATAATTACCTACCGACTGCCAGCCGGTGGTAAGCAGTGTCGAGGACGCTGTTCCATCTAAAGTCTTGCCAAGAATCGTACTGCTACCGGTAGCACTGCCGGTGTACGCCAAGATCGAAAAGTCCGAATCTTGATTTCCGCTAAGTCCGGAAACCGTGTGGCTGGTGCCAGACCACCCAATGCCCACATTTGTGAGGCTAACTGCGTCAGTAAAGTGCAGCAGGATGGCATCAGTCCCATAGCGGTTGTCGGTGGCATGAGGGCCCGTCGTACTGGCACTTTCGGAGCTGTTAACAGCACCTAGTCCGCCGCTCCAGTTGTAAAGTGCTGCTGCTGCAAAGGTAATTCCTGATGACGAAGTCGCTCCATTTGACGTGGAAAAAGCTTTGGCGTCCAGCGTCACGCCTGCCAACGTGCCGCAACCGAGTGTATTTCCCACAGCCAGGCCGGACGACGCAGTGCTCGCGCAAGTCCCGGTTCCGGGGCCACCCGAATAGGTCCAAGTTGATGCCGCCAACACCGACGATCCCAGTGTTACCAATACCGTAGCAGTCAGCAATTGAGCGATGCATTTGGAACTGATAGTTTTCATGATTATTGCCCTCGTGACTAGGTGTGTTCTGCGGAACACATCGACTATCAGTGCAGAACATCTAAACTAAAGAAGCGAGATCCATGCCAAATAAAATTTATACATATGTTTCAATGAGTTACATATATTCTTGCGGACATCATGATTCATGGTGTAAAGAAAATCGACATACTTCGCCAGTTTGTATCGTCATTTAAGCGTTTTCAACAATGTGCCCGCGTCCGCAGAATTTTCAAAAATCTGGCGACCTTTCAAGGCTGCTTCAAGTTCTTCACGGGCTTCAATTTTGCGACCGGTCTGCGTCAACACGACTGCCAGGTGGTAACGAATCTCGGGGTTGCCGGGGTCGCGCAGCCGGGCATCGCGCAAGAGTTGCAGGGCGCGGTCGCCTTGGCCCTCCTGAAACAGGGCCCAGCCAAGCGTGTCGATGGCGTTGGGGTTGTTGGGGTTCTTGGTCACGGCTTGTTCGGCCATC
>JAUSMR010000144.1 GCA_030645955.1 Gallionella sp.
CCGCGCGCCTTCAGCGCATCGGCGCGCACTTTCCATTCGGCGCGTACCTGCTGGGCGATGGTTTTACCGTCGATAATCTGTGCTGTCATGATTTGCTCCCGTTTGTTAAGTGAGTTAGTTACCTGAGGATCTGTTCTTGTAAGCAGAGACCTCAGGGACGGAGCCCAATTGAATTTGCCACGGACGAGTGCGCGGTTTGGCAGCAGACCTCAGGGACGGAGCACAATTGAATTCGCCACGGACGAGTGCGCGGTTTTGGGAAGAGGCAAAACGAGCATGGGCAGAATGATGACAAGCGAACCACAGTCGGCGAAAAGAATGGGGCTCAGTCCCCGGGTAATTCTTTTGTTCGCGTTGATGTTCGCGATGTCTATACCGGCAGCTGCAGCCGCAGCCGCGCGTTGCGGAACGGACGATTTCGGAAATACTGTCTGTATGGATGAGGACGGGGTAGTTACCACTGTGCCGGCTGATCGGGTGACCGGAGATGACCATGGAACCGTTAAGCCGACGGGTTCGTCGGGCGAATCGGGCAGCAAGGCTGGTCGCGACGACAAGAATGTCCGTACGCGTTGCGGCGTGGATCCCTTTGGCAATAAAGTGTGCCGCTGACATACAACACACAAAGGTGTCGGAGTCGAATTAAACCTAGAAAACTCAGTTCAAGCCACGGTTTGATTGGAACGCGGGCTTCCAGCCCGCAGGCGGACAGGATGTCCGCGCTCCCAGTATCCATTCCTGGACTCACCCAAAAGGTGAATCGCATCAATAGAGATAAAGTCAATCATCACGAGGGTTTCAACTGAAATAGGAGCGTTCAACTGAGGTTTTTAGATTAAATTCGCTGCGGAGCTCGATGCAATGAGCGGCGACTAAATACGACGGTTAATTGCGGGAACGACAGCGATTACTTTGCTGCGCGTTCCGCCGCCTGCACGGTGTTCGCCACCAGCATCGTGATGGTCATCGGGCCGACGCCGCCGGGGACCGGGGTGATCCAGCCGGCTACTTCTTTCGCGGAATCGAAATCCACGTCGCCGCACAGCTTGCCGTCGGGCATGCGGTTGATGCCGACGTCGATCACCGCCGCGCCGGGTTTGATCATGTCGCCGGTGATCATTTTTGCCTTGCCGGTGGCGACGACGAGGATGTCGGCATCGCGGGTGAATTTGGCGAGGTCGACGGTCCTGGAGGTGCAGATGGTGACCGTGGCGTTATGTTGCAGCAGCATCAGCGCCATCGGTTTGCCGACGATGTTGCTGCGAC
>JAUSMR010000154.1 GCA_030645955.1 Gallionella sp.
TCGAAGAATTGATAGGGGAAACTGCTGCGGTTCTGGCGAGTGGTGAATGGAGGGGAGTCATACGCTGAAGCCTTTCATGGCGGGAGGCTGACATGCAGATCAAGTGGCGAGTTGATTTGACGGATGAAGAGCGCGAGCAACTGTTGGGGCTGATCAGCAAGGGCAAAAGGGGGGCACGAACCTTGGCGCGAGCGCGCATTTTGCTGAAGGCCGACGAGGGTATGAAAGACGACGACGTTGCAGCGGTATTGAATGTGGGATACGCGACAGTCGGTCGGGTGCGGCGTCGGTTTGTCGAGGAAGGACTGGAGGGTGCCCTGAAAGAAGGGCCGTGGTCGGGAGCCAAGCCGAAACTGGATGAACGGCAGTGCGCCCACGTGATCGCGGTGGCCTGTAGCGAAGCGCCGGAGGGCCACGACCACTGGACCTTGCGACTCTTGGCCGACAAGGTAGTGGAATTGGGCTTTGCCGAGTCGTATAGCCACGAAGCGGTGCGGCAGACGCTGAAAAAAACGACCTCAAGCCGTGGCAAAAGCGGATGTGGTGCATTCCCAAGGTCAGCGCCGAATATGTAGCAGCGATGGAAGACGTGCTGGACCTGTACGAAGAACCTTACGACGAGAAGCGACCGATGGTGTGTTTCGACGAAAGCCCCAAGCAGTTGATTGCCGAAGTGCGCGAGCGCATCCCGGCCGCCCCTGGTCGGCTGGAATGCTTTGACGTCGAGTACAAGCGCAACGGTGTGCGCGATCTGATGATGATCAGCGAGCCAAAGCTCGGCTTGCGCAAAGTGCTGGTCACTGAGCGGCGCACCAAGATCGAGTTTGCCCAGACCATGAAGCATGTCGTCGATATGTACCCGGACGTCGAAGTCATCCGTGTCGTGCTGGACAACCTCAATACGCACAAGACGGCTTCGCTCTACGAGGCGTTTCCGCCCGAACAGGCCCGCGCCATCGCCAGGAAGCTGGATTTCCACTACACCCCCAAACACGGCAGTTGGCTCAACATGGCTGAAATGGAATTCTCCGTTCTGGCGCGTACCTGCCTGGCCGGCCGCGTTCCCGATGAAGCCACCCTGCGACGACGCATCAATGCCAACGTTGCCGAGCGCAACGCCAAGCACCATCCCATCAACTGGCGATTCACGATTCGCGATGCTCGCAGCAAGCTTCATCGGCTCTATCCATCAACGGCAGCATGACTGACTACTAGGC
>JAUSMR010000069.1 GCA_030645955.1 Gallionella sp.
AAGCCGCAGACGGGGCAACACACATGCTCATCGAAGTTGTAACCAGGATCAAACAACAAGCAGATACGCTTGGCATTAACAAATCGAAGAAGTGATTACCAGATGCAATGCGACGTAAAAGGCCTCTACAAAACGAGCCAATGGCGAGTTTCGAGGGACGGCCAAAAAGCCCGCGCCGGCCAGATCGCCGACTTCACCGGCATCTCATCGCCCTATGAAACCCTGCAAAATCCGGAATTCACCGTGAATACCGGTGCGGCAGAGCTGGAAATCTGCGTGCAGCAGGTTATCGGCGAAATGACGCAGCGTGGTATCATTTCCCCTCAATAACGTGATACAGATAAATCAGGCCAAATGCGACTGACCTCATCTCAAGAGCAAATCACCAAAAGCACCGTAGACCGTGTGCTGGGTACGGAGAACCGTGTTTGGTTATTCGGCTCGCGAGTCGATGACGCACTGCGGGGTGGGGATATTGATCTGCTGATCGAAACTGAAGCCGTGCTTCCAAATCGCGCACAAACCCTTTGCCGTCTCCATGGCGCCTTAATTTATGCGCTGGGTGAACGCAAGTTGGACATCCTGCTCAAGGATGCGCGAACCCGCGACGCCCCTGTCTTCAACATCGCAAAACGCACGGGAGTGATTCTGTGAGCCTCACCTATTTGCCGGAACATGCGGAAAGTGCCCTATTGGCGCTGGAGTTGGCAGAAAAAGAAGTAGCACACCTTGCTTACACCCACCGTACACTGTTTGCACAGCCCATTGACCTGCAATGGGTACAAGCTCTAGTAAAGCGTGAAGACCTTGCAGAAAAAATCGATGCCTTTGTGGGTAGATTTGGCCGGCTGCAAGATCACATCGGAGAAAAACTCATACCTCGTTTTGCTGCGCTGTTGGGCAGCGTACCGAAATTCTTATTGGACAATCTGGCGTATGCCGAGAGAACCGGCTGGATTGATAGCGCCGAAGAGTTCGTTGGAGCAAGAAAACTCAGAAACTTGCTGGTTCATGAATACATGGTGGAGGCCGAACTGTTTCTGGAATCACTGCAAGCCGCAGACGGGGCAACACACATGCTCATCGAAGTTGTAACCAGGATCAAACAACAAGCAGATACGCTTGGCATTAACAAATCGAAGAAGTGATTACCAGATGCA